>CABUIY010000013.1 GCA_902491765.1 uncultured Collinsella sp.
GTCGTGTTAAACGTTCCTTTAAGATTGACATCGAGCACGCGATCGAAGGCGTCATCGCCCATGCGCATGAGCAGGCCATCGCGGGTGATGCCAGCGTTGTTGACGAGCGCCCAAATGGAGCCAAAGTCGTTGAGGACCGCTTCCACGCACGCGTTGACGGCAGCGGGGTCGGCCACGTCGCATTGATATGAGCGCGCCGTGGCGCCAGCCGCCTCGCAGGCGTCGCACGTCTCGCGCGCCGCATCGACGCTGCCGGCATAGACGACGGCGATATCGCAGCCATCCTCCGCCAGACCGATAGCGCAGGCGCGGCCGATACCCCGCGAGCCGCCCGTGACCAGTGCCACGCGACGTGAGTCGTTGCGCTCGAGCGCGCCATTGTTCAAGTTGCCCATGTCATTCCTTTCGGGTTACAGCCCTGTGGACTATGCGAGCTCGTCGGCAATAGCTGCGACCTGCTCGGCCGTCTCGCACGAATACACACGAACGTCGCTCAGCGTACGCTTGACCAGGCCGGACAGCGTTTTGCCGGGGCCGACCTCAATAAATGTGTCGATGCCTTGATCCTGCAGAGCATGCAGCGTATCGACCCAGCGTACGGCATGGCTCACCTGATTGGCCAAGACATCCGATGCCGTCTGGGGATCCGCCGGATAGGGCGCCGCTGTCATATTTGCCAAAACAGGAATGAGCAACGGGGACGGCGCGTGACCGGCCTCAATATATGCGGCAAGGCCACAGGTCGCCTCGGCCATATAGGGGCTATGAAATGCACCCGACACCGCGACCTTCATGGCGCGGCCGCCAGCCTCTTTTACTAGGACGTCGAGCTCCTGCAGCGCCTCGGGCGCTCCGGCCACAACCGTCTGCTGTGGGCTGTTGTAGTTGACTGGCCAGCAGTCCTCGCCGGCCTGTTTAGCCAGGCCCTCGACTTGCGCCGCATCGAGCTTGATGACGGCGCGCATGCCGCCCGGATGGCGCTCGGCAGCCGCGGCCATCAGCGCCGCGCGCTCACACACGAGCTCAAAACCCGCTCGCGTATCGAATGCCCCCGCAAAGGTGAGTGCAGCGACCTCGCCCAGCGAGAATCCCGCACAGGCGGCAGGCACCACGCCGCGCTCGCGCAGGGCGACGGCGACAGCCAAGTCGTGCACGAACACGCAAGGCTGCGTGTTCTCGGTCTGCGAGAGCTCCTCCTTGGAGGCGCTCCGGCACTGCTCGCTCGTCCCCGGGCGCACCTCATCGGCAATGACGAACACCTCGGCAGCCGCCGGCGATGTCTCGATCAAGTCGACGCCCATCGCGGGGTGCTGGGCACCCTGGCCGGCAAACAAAAACGCTACGCCACCCATGCGCACGCACCCTTCAGGACGTGCTCGGCGCCATCGACCAGGTCGTCAACGATTTCGCGTGCGCTCTGGCGCTCGTTGACCATGCCGGCAATCTGTCCACACAAAAACGAACCCTCTTCGTAGTTGCCGTCCTTGGCGGCCTTACGCAGCGCACCGGTTCCCATAGCACCGAGCTCCTCGGCACTCGCACCGGAACCCTCGCTCTTGGCATAGGCGTTGGTGAAGGGGCTCTTGAGGGCGCGCACCGGATGTCCCGTCGAGCGACCGGTCGCACGCGTCGAAGTGTCGTTGGCCTTCAGGACCATCTCCTTGTACTGCTCCGAGACGGTACACTCATCGGCAACGAGAAAACGCGTGCCCACTTGGACGCCAGCGGCGCCAAGCATAAAGGCGGCCGCCACCCCGCGGCCATCCGCGATACCGCCGGCGGCCACAACGGGAATGTCGACCGCATCGACGACCTGCGGCACCAGTGCCATCGTCGAGGTCTCGCCAATATGGCCGCCCGATTCGGTACCCTCGGCAACAACCGCCGTGGCTCCACGACGTGCCACGAGGCGCGCCAGCGCCACCGAGGCAACGACCGGGATGACCTTGATGCCCGCCTCGTTCCACGCCTTCATGTACTTGGCGGGATTGCCGGCGCCCGTCACGACGACCGGCACTCGCTCGTCAATCACGACCTGCGCGACCTCGTCGGCAAACGGGCTCATGAGCATGACGTTGACGCCAAAGGGCTTATCCGTCTTGGCGCGCAGCTCATGAATCTGGTCGCGAAGCCAGTTGGCGTCGGCGTTCATGGCCGCGATGATGCCTAAGCCACCCGCCTCGGACACTGCGGACGCCAGCGAGGCATCGGCAATCCAGGCCATACCGCCCTGGAACACGGGCTTTTCGATGCCGAGCAGATCGCAGAGAGGAGTCTTGAGCATCTCTACTTCTCCAATGCCGCCTCGACCGTATCGGCGAACTCGCCGACCGTCTTGGGGTTCTCCTCGGTATCGAGCTGGATGCCAAACTCGTCCTCGACGGCAACGAGGATCTCGACGGTGCCCAGGCTGTCGAGACCAATCTCCTCGAGCGTGGACTCGGGCTTCATCTCGACATCGTCAAGACCGGCGGTCTCGCGGATAACGTCGCAAACGCGCTCGAAGGTCTTCTGATCTGCCATGGTAGTTCTCCTTTGGTTGTGCCCTAGGGGCGTTTTTATTTCCTATGTGCGACTACTTCCAACGAAGCAGATAGCCACCTATATCCAGACCGGCGCCAAATCCAACCAAGGCGATGGTGTCGCCTGTGTGAAGTGCACCGGCGTTTGCCAGCCGGTCGAGGGCAAGCGGAATGCATGCGCTCGAAATGTTGCCGGTCTCGCGCAACGTGCGAACCACGCGCTCGTCCGGCACGCCCAGGCGCTTGACCGCCTGGCTCAGGATTCGTTCGTTAGCCTGATGGAATACAAAATGATCGATGTCTTCGACCAAAATGCCCGCATCGATCGCAAGCTTATGGACCGTGTCGCAGATGGCGTTGACGCCGAACTTGAACACGCGGCGGCCGTTCATGGACAGCACGCTCGCGCTATCTGCGGAAGCCTTAAACGGCGAGGTACCGACCAGACCGGGAACGCGCAACGTCTCGACGTCGGGCGCCGTCGAAAGCTCAATGGCAAGGGGACTGTCTCCCCCAGCCTCAATCACTGCGGCGCCTGCCCCATCGCCAAAGAGCACGCAGGTGGCACGGTCGGTCCAGTCGAGCGCGCGCGTCATCTGCTCGGCAGCAACGACAAGCACGCGCTCGGCGCGACCGCGGGCGATATAGCCCTCGGCGACATCGAGCGCAAATACGAAGCCGGCACAAGCCGCCGAGACATCGAAGGCAGGGCACGTCGCGCCTAGTCGCTCAGCAACGGCACACGCCTCAGCGGGAACAAGGTGGTCACCCGTCGTCGTCGAGCAGACGATCAGATCCAGCTGGCTCGCGTCGATTCCGGACACCTGGAGTGCCCGCTCACTCGCCGCTACGGCAAGGTCGTCAAGTGACTCGGTGGTGCAGACGTGGCGGCTCTTGATACCCGTGCGGGTAAAAATCCACTCATCCGAGGTATCGAGGAACTCAGACAGCTCGTCATTGGAAACACTGCGTTCAGGAAGCGCCGAGCCTGTTCCAAGAATCGTGAAACCCATCACTAACCTCCTTTGAGTTGTTGACGTGTTTACATCGACCAAGAGAGGATAACGCATTTCAGTCTTTGTTGACGTGTTAACATTAAATTGTCCAAATGCGACAAAGGCTTCACATTGTGTCTATCTCTCGACACCATTGCGTCATTCACTTATTCAATAAGGAGGTAGCAGCCGCTATGGATGCCCAATTAACGATTGTCGACGTAACCGGATCGACCAACGATGACCTGCTCGAGGCAGGAAAACAGGGTGCGCCGCACGGCACAGGACTTGCCGCCCGCGCGCAAACGGCAGGACGCGGCCGGCGCGGCCACAAGTGGGATTCAACCGCCGGCAACCTATTGCTTTCGATTGTCCTGCGTCCATGCGTTAATCCCGCAAAGTACTCTGGTCTTGCCGCCGTCAGCGGCCTAGCGGTGCTCGAAGCACTCGAAAAGCAAGGCCTTGCAAGCGAAATAGCCCTCAAGTGGCCCAACGACCTGGTCGCGCGAGGACGCAAGCTCGGCGGCATTCTGGTCGAGGCCGCACGCGATAACGAAGGCAAACCTTTCGCCGTCTGCGGCATTGGTGTCAACGTAAACTACACGCCCCAAGAGGTGCCCGATGGCGGGCTGGCGGCAATTGGCCTCTCGGACCTCAACGAGAGCGTTCCCGCCGTCGACATGCTCCTCGATGAGGTCTATCACGCAGTTATAGACGCTGTAGATACCTGGGCAGAGCGCCTCAACGCCAAGGAAGAAGACGCCGGTCCGCTCGCGCCCGTCCACGACGAATATATCGCTCACCTCAATTGGATCGGGAAGCACGTTATCGCCCGCTCCCCCGCTGGAGACGAGCTGGCACGAGGCATATTTAGAACGGTCGACGATTGCGGCCGCGCAAGCATTGAGACCGAGAGCGGCTTGTGCGTCTTCCACTTCGAAGAAGCATCCTTGCGCCCCCTGAGCGAATAGGGCGCCGCAGCCGTCGGCTCGGCAGACGAATTCGCTATCCCAAAATCTAAACTCAAAACAAAAGAGCCCCGCTACCGTAATGGCAGCGGGGCTCTGTAAGCTATGAGCGGTATCGCTTAGAGCTTGATGTCGATGTCGACGCCAGCGGGGAGGTCGAGACGCATGAGCGAATCAACGGTGCCCGAGGTGGGGTCGAGGATGTCGATGAGGCGCTTGTGGGTGCGCATCTCGAACTGCTCACGGGAGTCCTTGTTCACGTGCGGCGAGCGGATAACCGTGTACAGGTTGCGCTCGGTGGGCAGGGGGACAGGACCGGAAACGCGAGCGCCGGTCTTCTGAGCGGTCTCGACGATGAGCTTCGCGGACTGATCGACGACCTCGTGATCATAGCCCTTGAGGCGAATGCGGATCTTCTGGGTAGCCAACTTAAACCTCCAAAGAGTGCGAGAGACGTTCTCGCGGATTACGTAACAGGGAGCTCGAACTTAGGCGTTCTTGCTCATGACCTCGTCCACGATGGACTTGGGCGCGGGCTCATAAGAGTCGAACTGCATCGTGTAGGATGCACGGCCCTGGGTCTGGGAGCGAAGGTCGGTAGCGTAACCGAACATCTCGCCCAGCGGCACCTTGGCACGGATGAGCTTGCTGTTCTTGCGATCCTCCATGCCCTCGATCTTGCCGCGGCGACCGGAGAGGTTGCCCATAACGTCGCCCATGTACTGCTCGGGAGTCTCGACCTCGACAGCCATGATCGGCTCGAGCAGCTGCGGGTCGGACTTCTTGAGGGCGTCCTTGATAGCCATGGAACCGGCGATCTTGAAGGCGGCCTCGGAGGAGTCGACCTCGTGGTAAGAACCGTCGAACAGGGTGACCTTGACGTCGAGGACCGGGAAGCCGGCGATAACACCGGTGTTCAGGGCCTCCTGGATGCCCTTGTCGATGGACGGGATGTACTCCTTGGGCACGACGCCGCCGACGATAGCGTTGACGAACTCGTAGCCGAAGCCCTCCTCCATCTTCTCGAGCTTGATGACGGCGTGGCCGTACTGACCGCGACCGCCGGACTGACGGACGAACTTGCCCTCAGCCTTCTCGACGTCGTGACCAGCGGTCTCGCGGTAGGCAACCTGGGGCTTACCGACGTTAGCGTCAACCTTGAACTCGCGGAGCAGGCGGTCGACGATGATCTCGAGGTGCAGCTCGCCCATGCCGGCGATGATGGTCTGACCGGTCTCGTGGTTGGTGGACACCTGGAAGGTCGGGTCCTCCTCGGCGAGCTTGGTCAGAGCAAGGGACATCTTGTCCTGCTCGGCCTTGGTCTTGGGCTCGATGGCAACGTCGATAACGGGCTTAGCGAACTCGATCTTCTCGAGGACGATCTCCTTGCCCTCGGCGCACAGGGTGTCACCGGTGGTGGAGTTCTTGAAGCCGACGCAAGCGACGATGTCGCCGGCGGCAGCGTCGTCACGGTCGATACGCTCTGCGGCGTTCATCTCGAGGATGCGGCCGAGGCGCTCGCGCTGACCGTTGGAAGCGTTGACCACGTAGGAGCCGGACTCGGCGCGGCCGGAGTAAACGCGGACATAGGTGAGCTTACCGACGAACGGGTCGGTCATGATCTTGAAGACCAGGCCGGAGAAGGGCTCGTCGAAGGAAGGATGACGCTGGATCTCCTCGCCGGTGTCCGGATCGGTACCGGTGACGGCCTCGACGTCGAGCGGGCTGGGCAGGTAGTCGACGACAGCGTCGAGCAGCTCCTGAACGCCCTTGTTCTTGTAGGCGGAGCCCACGAAGACGAGGTTGAGCTCGTTGGCCAGAACGCCCTTGCGCAGAGCGGCCTTGAGCTCCTCGACGGTGAAGTCCTCCTCCATGAGGATCTTCTCCATGAGCTCGTCGTCAAAGCTGGCAGCAGCGTCAAGGAGCTCCTCGCGCTTGGTGGCAGCGATGTCGGCAAACTCAGCCGGGATCTCGTCCATCGGCTCGGGGTAGGTCATGCCCTTCTCGTCGGCCTTGAAGTCCCATGCAGTCATGGTGACCAGGTCGATGACGCCCCAGAAGTTGTCCTCGGCGCCCATCGGGACCTGAGCGGCCACGGCGTTAGCGTCGAGACGATCCTTCATGGTCTCGATAGCGTTGAAGAAGTCAGCGCCCACGCGGTCATACTTGTTGATGAAGGCGATGCGGGGGACGTTGAAGGTAGAAGCCTGACGCCAAACGGTCTCAGACTGGGGCTGAACGCCGGCAACGGCGTCGAAGACGGCGACAGCGCCATCGAGGACGCGCAGGCAGCGCTCGACCTCGGCGGTGAAGTCAACGTGGCCCGGGGTGTCGATGATCTGGATGCGGTAGTCCTTACCGTCCTTGTTCCAGAAGCACGTGGTAGCAGCGGAGGTAATGGTTACGCCGCGCTCCTGCTCCTGAACCATCCAGTCCATAGTGGCAGCGCCCTCATGGACCTCACCGATCTTGTGGGTCTTACCGGTGTAGTAAAGAATACGCTCGGTCGTGGTGGTCTTACCGGCATCGATGTGGGCCATGATGCCGATGTTACGGGTATCGGAAAGCTTGTACTTAGGCTTAGCCATGTTAGTTCCTTACCTTAACTTACCAACGATAGTGAGAGAACGCGCGGTTGGCCTCGGCCATCTTGAAGACGTCCTCACGCTTCTTGACGGAAGCGCCCAGGCCGTTGGAGGCGTCGAGAATCTCGTTGGCGAGACGCTCGGCCATGGTCTTCTCCTTGCGAGCGCGGGAGAAGTTGACGATCCAGCGGATACCCAGAGCGGTGGAACGACGGGAGTTGACCTCCATCGGGACCTGATAGGTAGCGCCACCGACACGCTTGGGCTTAACCTCGAGCGTGGGCTTGACGTTGTCCATAGCCTTCTTGAAGGTAGCGAGAGCGTCGCCACCCTCAGACTTCTCGGCAACGATCTCGAAAGCGGTGTAAACGATGCGCTCAGCGGTGGCCTTCTTGCCGTCAAGAAGGACCTTGTTGATGAGCTGAGTCACCAGGCGGTTGTTGTAAACGGCGTCAGGCTGAACCTCACGACGATTAGCTGCTGCACGACGCGGCATGTGAAATCTCCTTAAGTGTCTACCGTGCGGCGCTTAGGCGGCACACGGCGAAAGTATCAAAACGTTATCTGGCTTATTTGGCCTTGGGGCGCTTAGCACCGTACTTGGAACGGGCCTGCATACGGTTCTGGACCGGAGCAGCGTCGTAGGCGCCACGGATGACGTGATAACGGACACCAGGGAGGTCACGGACACGACCGCCGCGGACGAGCACGATGGAGTGCTCCTGCAGGTTGTGGCCCTCACCCGGGATGTAAGCAGTAACTTCGATGCCGTTGACAAGGCGAACACGGGCAACCTTACGAAGAGCCGAGTTCGGCTTCTTGGGGCTCGTGGTGAAGACGCGGGTGCACACGCCGCGCTTCTGGGAGTTGTGCTGCAGAGCAGCGTTCTTGGACTTCTTGGGCACGGAACGACGGCCCTGGCGAACCAGCTGGTTAATAGTAGGCAAAGCGTACTCCTTCTCGAATGATTCCAGCTTTCTGTAAAGTGCAACGGCTTGAATCGAGGGGTCAGCATCCCCCTACGAAACACGCAGTTCGATAGGATACGTGGCGTTAGCTGTGCCGTCAACAGACCACGCCGCCGGGCGTATCCCAAAATGAGCATATTTCCGCAAAGCCTACACAAAAGGAATCCTCTTCTGTGCGCGGGGGCGGATTCCCGGTCCGGGCGGCCCGCTGTTTAAGTTTGCTGCTCTACAGTCCTGCGCAAGACGGAAAGCACATTAAGTGCTTTCCTTTGCGTGCGGAACTCGCGACAAACTTAAACAGCGGGCCGCCCGGACCGGGAATCCGACGTGCTCGTCGGGGCAACGTTACCTGCCAAAAAGGGACAGGTTTATTTTGGTCGGTTTTATCTGGGGAAACGTCGCGCTCCAGCGGTAATCCGCTCTCATCTGTCATAGGGAAATCGGCGGCGTTTCCATTTAACGCAAAAGAGGCCGCTTCCTCTAGTAGGAAGCGGCCTCAGACCTTACGAATAGACGATAGTAAAGGACTCTTCCGTTTCGGTCTCTCCTGTTGACGTGCACCTCGTGCCCTCAAGCGTTACTGAGACCACTTGGTCGACATCAATCAACTTCGTTGGCACCCAGATGTTCTCTCCGCTATTGCGCGCATAAGAAAAATATAAGTTGAACACCCCTGCGTCGTCATCTTCGATAATCTGCTCAGATCCATCCTTGTAGCTGACGGTCAGTTTATTATCAACTGCTTCATAGCCCAAATCATCGATGTGCGTCTGGATGGAAAACGGGCTGATCTCGAGAGGCGAGTCATCGGAGCGGAGTTCCTTTGTATCGACGTACGCTCCAACGCTAAACTCGGGCGTCGATGCCTCGAACGGCTTCGCATCCTCGCCTTCGCCCTCGGTCCACGAGATATTCCAGGTGACCGCATGTTGAAAACCTCGCTCGCGATCCATAGAAGCAAAGTACATCGTGCCATTAATGACAGTATCGCTTGATGTGTCCTTATCAATGGTGCAGCGTGTGTCAGCCCATTCCTCGCCGAAGTTCATGCTGGGCGTGCCGATGCCTTGTTCTTCTTCACCATAGAGAACAAGTTCGCCTGTCTCTGCTGCCGGCTTGTAGTAGTTAACGCCATTTGGATTGGACAACGTAAACGTCACGGCTCCGCAGCCGTTTTGGTCAATAGCCATCTCATGGATATCGAGCGTATAGCCGTTGCCCTCTACGGACAGATTAACCTCCTGTTCTGCACCCTCCAGGCTTTGGGGCGCGATGCCATCACCAAACTCTCTGGTGTAGGTGTATTTAGTCCCCGATGAGCCACCGTTGGTCCAGGTGATGGAATCCCCGTTGCCGTGGTTTCCCCAGGCTGAGGCAAAATATCTGGAATTGACAACGGCGTAGGCGACCCCTCCGGTCGCCAGCACTCCGACAAGACATCCAACAACGGCAACATAAAGAGGCTTCGCGTGGCCCTTTCGATGAAGCGGCTTTCCAGCCGCAGCATCAATAACACGGTCGGCAAGATCGCTATCGGCTTGGATGGACTCGAAGGCCTGCTTGATTTGATTGGATTTCACGGTCGCCCTCCTCTAGGATGAATTTGAGCTTCGATCGACCACGAGCTAAACGCGTTCGAACGGTCGCGGCTGGCACATGCAGTAACTCGGCAATCTCTGAGGTCGAAAAGCCCAGATAGTAATAGAGCACGATGGGAACACGGAATCGCTCCGGAAGTCGCATAACGTCTGACAAGACCGCCTTGGTCTCATCCTGCGCCGCCGAAAGCGAATCGGTCAGACTTTCAATATCCTCCACGCGTCTCCACGGCTTTCGAAAGAGAGATTTGCATTCATTGATCGTGACCCGGATAAGCCATCGACGAAGATGCTCCCAGCTTTCAAAATGCGTATCGCTTTTGAGCAACTTAAGAAAGACGTCTTGTGCAACATCGTCGGCATCGGCGCGATCGCGCAGGTACGTCAATGCGATTCGAAACACGACATCCCGGTGATCTTCGACCGCCTGTCTAAAAGCTTGTTCTTCCATAATCACCTCCCGGTGACGTTAATGATTCTTGATGAGGCCCTCACCATAGATACGCTCTTGCCGGACGAAATGTTTCAAATTCAAGCAGGAAAAACCTACCAAATTAAACCTGTCCCTTATTGGCAAAAGGAATCCCCTTCTGTGCGCGGGGGCAGTTTCCCGGAACGGGCCGCCCGCTGTTTAAGTTTGCTGCTCTACAGTCCTGCGCAAGACGGAAAGCACATTAAGTGCTTTCCTTTGCGTGCGGAACTCGCGACAAACTTAAACAGCGGGCGGCCCGTTCCGGGAATCCGACGTGCTCGTCGGGGCAACGTTCCTCACCAAAAAAGACCCGCTCCCCTGTTGGGAAGCGGGTCTTTGGAAGGGCGGTTAACGTACCAGGAAATTACTCCTCGTCGTTGTCCTTGGCCTCTTCGGCGTCGTCGGTGTCCACGAGCTGGTTGAGCAGCTCGTCGAGGGAAGCCATGTCCTCGTTGATCGCGCCGTTGGCGGGAGCCTTCTTGTCGTCGATCGGGGCGCCCAGGAGCTCCTCGTCGGCGTCGGCGTGATGCGTCGGAGCGGAGGTGCCCAGCAAGATATCGTCCGGACCGTCGGGGCTAAAGACCATCTGCAGCAGCTGCGAGAGGTCTTCCTCGTCGGCAACGTCGTCGTTGTTCTCGAGGATGTAGAGCAGATCGTGGGCCTCGAGGCCGTCACGGAGCTCCTCGATCGCCTTGGCACCGATACCATCGATGCGCAGCAGATCCTCCTCGGACTTGCCGACCAAGTCGCCGACCGTCTCGATGCCAACCTCGCTGAACTTGTTGGTCCAGCGCTGCGACACGCCCAGGTCGTCGAACAGGTACAGGCGAGCCTTCTCGGCGGAGATGGTGTGGCCGTTGCGGGTGAACGAACCGTCAGCACCACCGAACTCGTCGTAGCCAGCCCAGTCGAGCTGCTGCGGGAGCTGCTCGTCCAGGTCCTTGAGCTCAACCGGAGCCCACTCGGGCAGCGACTTGGCGTTGGGCGAAGCCGGGCCGTCGATGTCGACATAGCCGTCGGCCGTACGATACGTCAGCTTGGCGTTGGCGTACGGCTTGAGGCCGGTACCGGCCGGGATCTTCTTACCGACGATGACGTTGGACTTAAGGTCGAGCAGGTGGTCGACCTTACCCTCAATAGCAGCCTCGGTAAGGACGCCGGCGGTACGGATGAACGAAGCGCTCGACAGCCAGGAGTCGATGTTGGACGCGACCTTGAGCGTACCCAGGATGACGGGCTCGGCCACAGGAGCCTGACCGCCCAGACGGGCAACGCGCTCGACCTCGTCGGCGAACTCGTAGCGGTCGACGTACTGACCAAGCAGGTACTTGGAGTCACCGGGGTTGGTGATCTGAACGCGACGCAGCATCTGACGTGCGAGCACCTCGATGTGCTTGTCGTTCAGGTCGACGCCCTGGCTGGTGTAGACGTCCTTGACGCTCTCGACAAAGGTGTGCATCGTCGACTCGATGTCGGTCAGCTTGCGCAGGTTGCGGAAGTTGACGAAGCCCTTGGTGATCTGGTCGCCGGCGCGAACCTCGCAGCCGTCCTCGATCTCGGGCATAAAGCGCACCGAAGCGGGGACGCGACGCTCGTCGAGGACACGGGTGTGATCCTCGGAGTCGGTGAGCGTCAGCACGTACTCGGACTTCTCGGGCTTAATCGAGAGGTGGCCAGAGTACGGAGCCAGCTCGGCCTCGCGACCCAGGATCTTCTCGTTGACGTTGCCGACGATATCGAACATACGGCTGACCGTAGGCAGACCCTGCGTAATATCGTCGACGCCAGCGACGCCGCCGGAGTGAATGGTACGCATCGTAAGCTGCGTACCGGGCTCGCCGATGGACTGGGCGGCAATAATGCCGACGGCAGTACCGATGGCGACCGGACGACGGGTGGAAAGATCCCAGCCGTAGCACTTCTGGCACACGCCGTACTTGGAGCGGCAGGTGAGCAGCGCGCGAAGCTTGACCTTCTTGAGGCCCGCATCGACCATCTTCTGGATGTCGGCGACCTTCTCGATGTAGCCGTCCTGCTCAAAGAGCACGGTGCCATCGGGAGCCACGACGTCCTCAATGAAGCAACGGCCGACGAGGTCGGTGTTGAGGTCGGTGGTGCCGGGGATGATGAGGTTGTAGGTGACGCCCTCGTGCGTACCGCAGTCCTCCTCGCGGACGATGACGTCCTGGGCCACGTCGACCAGACGACGGGTCAGGTAACCAGAGTCCGAGGTGTGGGATGCGGTATCGACCAGGCCCTTACGGGCGCCGTAGGTCGAAATGAAGTACTCGAGCGGCAGCAGGCCCTCGCGGAAGTTCGCCTTAATGGGAAGGTCGATCGTCTCACCGGACATGTCTGCCATCAGGCCACGCATGCCGCCGAGCTGACGCAGCTGGGTCTTAGAACCACGGGCGCCGGAGTCGGCCATCATGTACAGCGGGTTCTCCTCGTCGAACATGTCGAGCATGAGTGCTGCGACCTTGTCGGTACAAGCGGTCCACTCGTTAACGACTTCGATGTGGCGCTCCGTCTCGTTGATGAAGCCCTCCTCGAAGTACTCGTTGATCTGGTCGACGTTGGCCTGGGCGCGATCGAGCAGCTCCTGCTTCTCGGCAGGGATGAGAGCGTCCCACACCGAGATGGTGAGGCCGGCGCGGGTAGCGTAGTGGAAGCCGGAGTACTTGATGGCGTCGAGGATCGGACCGACCTTGGCCTCGGGATAGCGATCGCAGCAGTCCGCAACCAGCTTGGCCACGTCGCCCTTGACCATCTTGTAGTTCATGAACTCATAGTCTTCGGGCAGGCACTGGCGGTTGAAGATGATGCGGCCGATAGAGGTCTCGAAGCGCGCGGTCTTGTTGCCGGTGACGTCGTAGTCGACGAACTCGTTCTTGCCGTTCTTGACGCGGAAGATACGGGTGCCGTCCTCGTTGATGACGTTGGCATCGGCAGCGGACACGCGGACCTGGATCTTGGCCTGCATGTCGACCTCGGAGCGGCAGTCATAGGCGTGCAGCGCGTCGTCGAAGCTCGAGAACACGTGGTTCTCGCCCGGCAGACCCTCGCGAACCTGGGTGAGGTAGTACACACCAATGATCATGTCCTGCGAGGGGATGTTGACCGGCTTGCCGGATGCCGGCGAGCGCAGGTTGTTCGCAGAGAGCATGAGCACGCGGGCCTCGGCCTGAGCCTGGCTGGACAGCGGCACGTGGACAGACATCTGGTCGCCGTCGAAGTCGGCGTTGAAGGGCGAGCAGACCAGCGGGTGCAGGTGGATAGCCTTGCCCTCGACCAGCACCGGCTCAAAGGCCTGGATGGACAGACGGTGCAGGGTCGGTGCACGGTTGAGCAGCACGACGCGACCGTCGATGACCTCTTCGAGGATGTCCCACACAAAGGTGGCACCACGGTCGATAGCGCGCTTGGCGCCCTTGATGTTCTCGACCTTGCCAAGCTCGACCAGGCGCTTCATGACGAAGGGCTTGAAGAGCTCCAGCGCCATGGTCTTGGGCAGACCGCACTGGTGCAGCAGCAGCTTGGGGTCGGTAACGATAACCGAACGGCCGGAGTAGTCGACACGCTTGCCCAGCAGGTTCTGACGGAAGCGACCCTGCTTGCCCTTGAGGGCCTCGGCGAGCGACTTGAGCGGGCGACCGCCACGGCCAGAGACCGGGCGACCACGACGGCCGTTGTCGAACAGGGCGTCCACGGACTCCTGGAGCATGCGCTTCTCGTTGTTCACGATGATCGCAGGGGCGTCCAGGTCGAGCAGGCGCTTGAGTCGGTTGTTACGGTTGATCACGCGACGGTACAGGTCGTTGAGGTCGGATGCGGCGAAGCGGCCGCCGTCGAGCTGGACCATCGGGCGCAGATCAGGCGGAATGACCGGGATGACATCCAGGATCATGTTCGCGGGGCTGTTGCCGCCCTTCAGAAAGGCGTCAACGACCTCGAGGCGCTTGACGGCCTTCTCGCGCTTCTGCTTCTGGGAGTCCTCGTCGGCGATGATGGCCTTGAGCTTCTCGGCCTCGGAAGGAAGGTCGATGGCAGCGAGCAGGTCGCGGACGGCCTCAGCACCCATGCCACCCTTGAAGTACATGGAGTAGTAGCGGGTCATCTCGCGGAACAGCGGCTCATCGGAAATGAGGTCGCGCTCGCTGAGCTTCATGAAGGCGTTGAAGGCGTCCGTGCGGAGCTGCTTCTCGTCCTTGCACTCTTCCTCGATGTCGACGATGCCAGAGGCGATCTCCTCGGGGGTCAGCGGCTCCTCGTCGGAGAACTCGTCAAAGTTCTCGGGGTTGCCCTGCTCCTTGAGGGACTCGATCTGGCGGGCGCACTCGGCATCGATCTCTTCCAGATCGGCGGCGAGCTCCTCGCGCAGGTCGTCAGCGTCGGCCTCGCGAGCCTCGTAGTCGACCTCGGTGATGATGTAGCTGGCAAAGTACAGAACCTTCTCGAGGTCCTTGGACTTGATGTCGAGCATACGGCTCATCGGGAAGCTCGTGGGGCTCTTGAAGTACCAGATGTGGGACACGGGAGCGGCGAGCTCGATGTGGCCCATGCGGTCGCGACGCACCTTGGCCGAGGTGACCTCGACGCCGCAGCGCTCGCAGACGATGCCCTTAAAGCGGATGCCCTTGTACTTGCCGCAGGAGCACTCCCAGTCCTTGGCGGGACCGAAGATCTTCTCGCAGAACAGGCCGTCCTTCTCGGGCTTGAGGGTACGGTAATTGATGGTCTCCGGCTTCTTAACCTCACCGTGCGACCAGGAACGGATCTGGTCGGCGGAGGCAAGGGAGATCTTTACCGAGTCAAAATCAGTAGCTTCGAAATCTGCCACAGTCAACTACTCCTTATCAGTGGTCGTGGCGGCGACAGCCTCGGGCGCCTCGTCGGTCTCGGCATCCTCGGCCTCGACGTCGGCGTCAACGCCGGCGAGCGCAGCCAGGTCGTCGAGAGCAGAGGTCTCCTCGGCGGTCACAGGGGCGGAGGCGTCCTCGTCGGCATCGTGCATGGGCTCGATGTCCAGTGCGAGCGAACGAATCTCCTTGACGAGAACCTTGAAGGACTCGGGGATACCCGGGACAGGAACGTTCTCGCCCTTGACGATGGACTCGTAGGTCTTGACGCGGCCCACGGTATCGTCGGACTTGACGGTCAGGATCTCCTGCAGGACGTTGGAAGCACCGTAAGCGTACAGTGCCCAAACTTCCATCTCGCCGAAGCGCTGGCCGCCGAACTGAGCCTTGCCGCCCAGCGGCTGCTGGGTAACCAGGCTGTAAGGGCCGGTCGAACGGGCGTGGATCTTGTCGTCAACCATGTGGCCGAGCTTGAGGATGTAGGACGTACCCACGGTAATGGGCTCGCGGAACTCCTCGCCGGTGCGGCCGTCGAACAGGCGGGTCTTGCCGCGCTCGTCAAGCTGGGTGACGAACTCGGGGCGCATGTGATCGCCAAAGGCAGCGGTGGCCTTGTTGAGCATGTTCTTGTTGGCACGACGGATGACCTCGGCGATCTCGTCCTCCTTGGCGCCGTCGAAGACGGGCGTCGCGGTGAAGAACGGACCGGGGACGTACTTGTCGGAGTCGGCCTGCTCGGTATCCCAACCGCAGGCAGCAGCCCAGCCAAGGTGGCACTCGAGCAGCTGGCCGACGTTCATACGCGAAGGAACGCCCAGCGGGTTGAGGATAACGTCGATCGGGGTACCGTCAGCCATGTAGGGCATGTCCTCGACCGGCAGGACGTTGCAGATAACACCCTTGTTGCCGTGGCGACCGGCGATCTTATCGCCCTGCTGGATCTTACGACGCTGGGCGACGTAGACGCGCACCTGCTCGTTGACGCCGGGAGCCAGATCGTCGCCGTTCTCGCGGCTAAAGCGGACGACGTCGATGACGCGGCCGTAAGCGCCGTGAGGCATCTTAAGGGAGGTGTCGCGAACGTCGTGGGCCTTGGCACCGAAGATGGCGCGCAGCAGGCGCTCCTCGGCGGTCAGAGCGCTCTCGCCCTTAGGCGTGACCTTGCCGACCAGGATGTCGCCAGGGCCGACCTCAGCGCCGATGCGGATAATGCCGTCCTCGTCGAGGTTGGCAAGCATATCCTCAGAGAGGTTCGGGATCTCGCGGGTGATCTCCTCGGGACCAAGCTTGGTGTCGCGGGCATCGATCTCGTGACGGGTGATGTTGATGGTCGTCAGCAGGTCCTCGGCCACCAGGCGCTCGGACACGACGATACCGTCCTCGTAGTTGAAGCCTTCCCACGGCATGTATGCCACGGTGAGGTTCTGACCCAATGCGAGCTCGCCGTGATCGGTCGAAGGACCGTCAGCCAGGGGCTCGCCCTGCTCAACGGTGTCACCGACGCGCACGAGCGGACGGTGGTTGATGCAGGTGGACTGGTTGGAGCGCTGGTACTTGGCCAGGTGATACTCGTCCATGCCGCCGGCATGCTTGACGATAATCTTGGCGGCGTCGGCAAAGATGACCTCGCCGGCGTTCTTGGCCAGGGTGACCTCGCCGGAGTCCAGGGCGGCGCGACGCTCCATGCCGGTACCGACATAGGGAGCGGCAGGGTGAACCAGCGGCACGGCCTGACGCTGCATGTTAGCGCCCATCAGCGTACGCTTGGCGTCGTCGTGCTCCAGGAACGGAATCAGCGTGGCTGCGACGGAAAGCATCTGACGCGGCGAGACGTCCATGTAGTCGACGTCCTCGACAGGCACGTCGGCGGGAGCGCCGAAGGAGCCGTCGAAGTCGCGGGTACGGGCGATTACGGTGTGCGGGCGGACAAGCTTGCCCTCGGCATCGGTCGTGATGAACTCGTTGGTCTTGGGATCGAGCGGCGTGTTGGCCGGCGCGATGACGTGCTTCTCTTCCTCGTCAGCGGTCATCCAGTCGATCTGGTCGGTGGCAACGCCGTTCTCGACGCGACGGAACGGGGCCTCAATGAAGCCATACTCGTTGACGCGGGCGTAGAGGGCGAGCGAGCCGATCAGGCCGATGTTGGGGCCTTCGGGGGTCTCGATCGGGCACATGCGGCTGTAGTGCGAGTTGTGGACGTCGCGGACGGCCGTCGGCACGTTGGTGCGGCGGCTGGAGCCGGACTTGTGGCCGGCAAGACCGCCAGGGCCGAGTGCGGACAGACGGCGCTTGTGGGTCAGACCGGTCAGGGGGTTCGCCTGGTCCATGAACTGCGAGAGCTGCGAGGAACCGAAGAACTCCTTGATGGAGGCCACGATCGGGCGGATGTTGATGAGCGACTGCGGGGTGATCTCGTCGATGTCCTGGGAGCTCATGCGCTCACGGACGACGCGCTCCATACGGCTCATGCCGATACGGAACTGGTTGGCGACGAGCTCGCCGACGGTACGGATGCGGCGGTTGCCAAAGTGGTCGATGTCGTCGACCTTGAAGCCCTGCTCGCCGGCAGCGAGGGACAGCAGGTAGCGCAGCGTCGCGACGATATCCTCGTCGGTGAGCACCGTGACCTCTTCCTCGGTGGTGAGGTTGAGCTTCTTGTTAACCTTGTAACGACCGACGCGGGCCAGATCGTAGCGCTGCGGGTTAAAGAGAAGGCCCTCGAGCAGGCTGCGGGAAGCGTCCACGGTGGGAGGCTCGCCCGGGCGCAGGCGACGGTAGATCTCGATAAGGGCATCCTCGCGGGTGAGGGCGGTGTCGCGCTCCAGGGTGCGCTTAATTACATCGGAGTTGCCGAGCAGCTCGATGATGTCGTCGTTGGTGACGGCAATGCCAAGGGCGCGCAGGAACATCGTGGCGCTCTGCTTGCGCTTACGGTCGATGGAGACCATGAGCTGGTCGCGCTTGTCGACCTCAAACTCAAGCCAGGCACCGCGGGACGGGATGATCTGGGCCTTGTAGATCTGCTTGCCCGAATCCATCTCGGAGCTGTAGTACACACCCGGGGAACGGACGAGCTGCGAGACGACGATACGCTCGGTACCGTTGATGATGAAGGTGCCCTGATCGGTCATCATGGGGAAGTCGCCCATAAAGACGAGCTGCTCCTTGATCTCGCCGGTCTCCTTGTTGGTGAGACGGACGTCGGTCAGAAGCGGGGCCTGATAGGTCATGTCCTTCTCGCGGCACTCCTCGACGGTGTGCGCGGGGTCGCCGAACTGATGCTCGCCGAAGGTAACCTCGAGAACATGGTTCTGGCTCTGGATGGGGCTGGATTCCTTGAACGCCTCACGAAGGCCCTCGTCCTTAAAACGCTCAAAGGATTCCCTTTGAACAGAGATAAGGTTGGGGAGCTCCATGGCCTCCGGGATTTTCCCGAAGCTGACGCGCTTGCGCTCAGTGGCAGTGTATGCGTAGGTCACCAGGTTTTTCCTCCTTCACGGAAATGCTCGGTGGGTTGGCGAGGCATAGCTTCGCCAGTTATCGCAACCTAATAGTTTATCAGGTACCGACCGTTGGGCAAGAAAAGCCTTGACGCGATTGAGTTTTTGGAGTAGCAAAGTTTTTCGACAGAAAACACGCAGGTAGATGTATGTGTATCGAACATCTGTTCATATATTTTCTGTGAACAGAGAGCCGGCAATCGCAGCTCTTATAAAAAAGGGCGCGAACCGAGGTCCGCGCCCGTAAATGTCGATGCCCGAAGGCTTACTTGCGCATCAAGCCGCCGCGCTCGTCGATGGCGTCCCAGAAGGCGCCGGCAAAGCGAGGATCGCTTGCAGCCATGAGGGCGTTGGTGGCCATCCAGCCAGACGGGGTGCCGGTATCGTAGCCCGAGAGCGGGTCGATGACGACAGCGTACATGGCCTCGCGATCGAGCGAGCGGGCCATGGCGTCGGTGAGCTGGATCTCGCCGCCCTTGCCGGCCTGCTGATCGGCGAGCAGGTCCATGACCAGCGGGCTCAGCAGGTAGCGACCGACGATGTACAGGTTGGACGGAGCCGCCTCGGGAGCGGGCTTCTCGACCAGACCGCCGATGCGCCAAACGGCACCGGGCTCGTCGTCGGCAGCATTCTCGAAGCCCTCGAGAGAGCCCACGCGATCGCCGGCGATGACGCCATAGCGGCTGACTTCCTCGGGAGCGCACGCGGCAACGGCGATAACCGAAGCGCCACCGTGCTCCTTGGAGACGGCGAGCATCTTGTCGCAGATGTCACGGTTGGGCACAACGTAGTCGCCCAGAAGAACCAGGAAGTTCTCCCCCGCCACGGCGTCGGCAGCAGAGCGGATAGCATGGCCGAGGCCCTTGGGCTCGTACTGATAACGGAAGTCGACCGGCATACCGCCCGCATGGGCGACGGCGTCGGCGTAGGCGTCCTTACCGCGCTCGCGCAGCAGATTCTCGAGCGAGCGATCGGGCTGGAAGTAGCTCAGCAGCTCGGGCTTACCGGGAGAGGTAACGATGATGGCGTCATCGACCTCCTCGGGGTCGAGCGCCTCCTCGACGACATACTGAATGACCGGCTTGTCGAGCACCGGCAGCATCTCTTTGGGCGTGCACTTGGTGCCAGGCAGAAAACGCGTGCCAAGACCGGCGGCGGGGATGATTGCCTTCATGTTATTCAAAGATCCTTTCGCAGGCGCAGAATGCGCCCTGTGCGTGCGGCACGGCGGCCGCAGACCAAATTGCGATACCGAAGTATCTTACCGCCGGAGACATACGTCGCCGTAAGGCAAACGCAATTCTTCAGCAGGTCAACGCAAATTATTGCTCGAATGGTGCAATTTTACGCCCCAGCGGTAACGGGAATGGCACGGCGAAGACAACGATGCTCTGCGTGCGGAGCAATGGGAATGAGGAGCCAAAAAAAGACGGGGCTCGCATAGCGAGCCCCGTCTGTAAAGAAATCTGGCGAGAAAGCCTGATTACTTGAGGGTGACAGCAGCGCCAGCAGCCTCGAGCTTCTCCTTGGCAGCCTCGGCGTCCTCCTTCTTGGCACCCTCGAGAACAGCCTTGGGAGCGCCCTCGACGACCTCCTTGGCCTCCTTCAGGCCAAGGTTGGTGAGCTCACGGACGGCCTTGATGACCTGGATCTTGTTGTCGCCGAAGCCCTCGAGCACGACGTCAAACTCGGTCTTCTCCTCGGCCTCAGCAGCGCCAGCAGCGGGAGCGGCGACAACGGCAGCAGGAGCAGCGGCGGAAACGCCAAAGGTGTCCTCGATAGCCTTAACGAGCTCGGAAGCCTCGAGAAGGGTCATTTCCTTAAGAGCATCGATGATCTCATCGGTGGTAAGCTTAGCCATTTCTAAGTCCTTTCGGTTTCCGTGCGGATGCACGGAGATCAGTTAAAACACGGCGCGAATGCGCCAGGGGTGCGGCGTTGCCGCCGCGAGTGAAAACAGCGACTAGGCTGCCTTCTGCTCGGAGACCTGCTGGATCGAACGAGCGAGACCAGAGGAAACGCCGTTGACGCAGACAGCGATGTCGCGAGCGAAACCGGAGATGAGACCGGCGATCTGGCCGAGAAGCTGATCCTTGGTGGGCAGCTCGGCGATAGCCTTAACATCATCAGCGGAAACGGCCTTGCCGTCGGAGATACCGCCCTTGATCTCAAGGACGCCCTTGGACTTAGCGGAGAAGTCCTTAAGGGCCTTAGCGGCCTCGACCGGCTCGGACTCGTAGAACACATAAGCGACGGGGCCGGCGAGGATCTCGTCGAGCTCGGGCTGCTCCTGGTTCTTGAGAGCGATCTTGACCAGGTTGTTCTTGTAGACCTTCATCTCGGCGCCGCACTCGCGAAGCTGATGACGCAGCTCCTGAGCCTGCTTAACCGTCAGACCGTTGTAGTTGACGACGAACAGACCGGCGTTCTCGGCGATACGGGACTCGATCTCTGCAACCTTGTCGATTTTGTACTGCTGGGGCATGAATTACACCTCCTCGAATTCTTTCCGGGCACGGTCCGCCACAAGGACGTGACGGGGGCATGTCCAAAAAGAAAGCCCCCGCGCTGCATGAGCGACGGGGGCGAGAAGACATATCTACTCGACCACCTCGGCTGGCGGGAAGTCCCATTAAGCTCGCGGGTAAGACCCGTTTGCGCCGGCTGTCTCTGGCAGCGGATTCGTGCGTGAACCGAAAGTATTATGGCGGGGACCCCGGCGTCGGTCAACGGCAACCCTGGCTGCACACAATTCCACCATCTCGGTCGCGCCGCCAAAGGCCAGGCGCAAGCTTTTCGCTCGGTCAGGTCCTGGGCTCGCACGAAGAGCACATTTAGTGCTCTTCGGCTCGTGCGGAATCTACGAAAAGCTTGCGCCTGGCCTTTGGCGGCGCGACCTGTGTTGACTTTGGGACAGCCAGGGTTGCCGTTGGCCGGCGCGCCCCACTCATAATGCTTGGGTCGGTGGGCTGATGTGTTGCGTCCCTGAGGACTATAAGGTCGAAATGAAGGTGGACAGGCGGTGGAGGCCTTCGTCTAGGTCTTTGTCGGAGACGCAGTAGCTTAGGCGGATGTGGCCTTCGGTGCCGAAACAGTCTCCCGGGACTAGGGCTACGTTTGCTTCTTTGATGGCTTTGATGCAGAAGTCTTCGCTTGTCAGGCCGAATTGTTTGATGCTGGGGAAGGCGTAGAAGGCTCCTGCGGGCTCTACTACGTCGAGGCCCATGGCGTCTAAGGCTGCGAGTACGCGTTCGCGGCGGGCTCGGTAGACTTCGAGCATGGGGGTGGGGTCGACGGTGAGGGCTCGGGCTGCGGCGTCCATTTCGAAGGAGACGGCGCTCGATACTAGGTATTGGTGGGCCTTTGCGATCTCGGCGATGACGGGGGCTGCTGCCGCGAGCCAGCCCAAACGCCAGCCGGTCATAGCCCATGGCTTGGAGAAGCTCTCGATGACCACCGTCTGCTCGCGTAGCTCCGGGTGGCGCTGGGCAAAGCGCTCGTAGCCGTCCACGTAGACCAGGCGGTTATATACGTCGTCGCAGATTACGTAGATGCCCGCCTGGTCTGCTACGCGCGCCACGGCGTCGAGCGATGCCGCGTCGAGGATGCAGCCCGTAGGATTGTTGGGCGTGCAGATGACGATGGCCTTGGTCGCCGGCGTCACGCAAGCACGAAGCGCATCCTCGTCAATCTGGAATTGCGCAGGCTCCGTATCCAAAAAGACCGCTTTGGCGTGATTGGCCACGACGATGCTCTCGTACAGGCCAAAGGCCGGCGTGGGGATGATGACCTCGTCGCCGGGGTTGAGCATAGCCATGAATGCTGCCGACAGGGCCTCGGTCGCACCGTCGGTCAGAATGACCTCGTCCGCCGAAAACGTAAGGCCCGCATCCCCCATGTAGGCAGATAACGCCTCACGCAGGGCGGGGCGACCGTTGTTGGGCGGATAGTGCGTGTCACCGCGGTCCAGTGCGGCGGTCACCTCGGCGCTAATCACATCGGGCGTGGGAAAATCGGGCTCGCCAAGCGCAAGCGCGATGCACCCCGGGTGCTGGGCGGCGAGCGCGTTAATCCGGCGGATGCCGGAGGGCTTGAGCGTGGCAAGCGAGGTATTCATGGGCAGACGCATGGCGTTCCTTTCGTAAGGGTTGCACTAGGATAGCGCGGCGGGGCGCCGCCAGACGGTGTAACCTAAACGGAAACCAACCGGAAAGGAGGCGGCATGGAGACGACCGCGCGCGGCGATGTACCAAAAACGTTGCAAACCATTGCGTATATCAGCATTCCCGATAGCGCCGATCTTGAGTTTTTGCTTTGGGACCTGCAGGATGCCATCGCCGCCTATGCTCAGCTTTCTGGCACCGCGCTCCCCCGCCCGGTCGATTTGGGGGTGGATGATGCCGGTGCAGTCGATGGCATAGTGCTCGCTGTTGATGATGCACTTGATGATGAGGCCATGATCGCTGTCGAGCAGATACTCGATCGCTTTGGCGGTACGGGAACGCGTGTCTATGCCGTGATTCGAGCCGCACAAGAGGGCGCTGAACAGGCGCGTGGGGCCGCCGTTCGTCTGCACAAGGCATGCGAACGCCAGGCCCAATTGTGGTGTGGCGGCGTTGTCATCTGCGCCGGCAGCGGCATTGCGGCGCTTCGTCGCTCCCCGCGCATGGGACTCTTGCGACGACCGTTTTCGGAGGCCATGGACAAGCTCGTGGGCGCCATTCGCATGGGGTGTTCCGTCGAACACGCGCAGAAGCTCGGTGGCGCAGCAACGGGCGGCGCCGACACCGACGGCATGGTACGCGCCGAGCCTGCACTGCCCACACCGATCTGGCACTCCGTTATGAGACGTCTTGCCAAACACTCAAACTGCTAAATCGAAGAAGCCCGCCAATCGGCGGCGCCGTTCCAACGCTCAACAAGACGCTCCAGGCGCCAGGCGGCATTGGCGGGACTTGTCGAGGGCAGGACGATGGCAGGCAGCCCGGTGCGTTCTTGTAGATAGCGCTTGTAGAGCCGGCCAGCTGTACCACCGTTGCATATCACCTGCTCAATGGGAGCTGCGCCGGTAATGCGCTCGATATGTGCCGGCACAACGTTGCGAATGCTCGCGTCACTCGAGCCCTTAATGTCGCAGCTCTCGATCACATCCCACAGGGCCACGCCGCCGTTCAGCAGCATGGATCGCTTGGCGACAATCGAGGCGTCGAGCGTCGCGGGCTCACCGCCTGCCAAAGGGTCACCCTCGTTGGGCGGCACGGGCACGCCAAGGCACGCGGCCATCACGCGCCAAAAACGATTCTGAGGGTTGCCGTAGTAGAAGGCATTGGCACGCGAGAGCACCGAGGGAAACGACCCCAGCACCAAAACGCGCGAGTGCCGGTCGAACACGGGCTCAAACCCATGCTCAATATGTTGATAGCCCTCGTCAAACGTTGCCATGGCCTAGGCCCTCAGCAGATAACGCACCTCGTAGGGCGCAAGCTCAAGCGCGCCCGTCAGCTCGACCGTGGGTGCATCGTCGACAAGCAGGTCGACAAAGGAGCCGTTGAGCTCGCCGGCGCCAAAGGTGTAAGGCTCGCCCACGGCGTTCACCGCCACGAGCACCGTCGCGTCGTCGCAGGCGCGCTCGAACAGCAGCTGCTTGTTCTGGATCACCACGTTGCGGTACGCGCCGTAGTTGAGAGCGCGTGCCGCCGCGTCGTCGGCCGAGCGCAGGTGCGCGAGCTGCGTGATGAAGGCCGTCAGCTCGTTGGGCGCGGGCTCGACGAGCGCAGGGCGAAGTGCCCAGTCGCCATCGGGGCCGCCCTTTTCGCCAGCGATTCCCCACTCGCTGCCATAGTAGACGCACGGGATGCCCGGCATGCCAAAGAGCATGCCATAGGCGGGACGCAGGCACGACTTGTCGGTGAGGATGCTTGCCAGTCGCGGCACGTCGTGGTTGTCGACAAACGAAAGCAGATGTTTGCCGCGGTAGATGCACCAGGGATCGCCGCCAAACTGACGGTGCAGCGAGTGCGCGATCTCGAACATATTGACCGAGTTAAAGCTGGAGTACAGGCCTTTGTAGCACTCGTAGTTGGTGCAGGAGTCGAGCATCTCGTCGTTGACGATCTGGTTGTAGTCGCCGTGGAGCGTCTCGCCGATCAGCACAAAGTCGGGCTTGAGCTCACGGGCAAAGGCATGTAGGCGGCGCATAAAGTCGCGGTCGAGTATATAGGCGACGTCCAGGCGCAGGCCGTCGACGCCAAAGACGTCGGCCCAACGGCGCACGGACTCGAGCAGGTAATCGACCACAGCGGGATTTTGCAGGTTGAGCTTCACAAGCTCAAAATGGCCCTCCCAGCCCTCGTACCAAAAGCCGTCGCCATAGCAGGAGTCGCCGTCAAAGCTAATGTGGAACCAGTCCTTGTAGGGCGAGTCCCACTTACGCTCCTGCACATCGCGGAAGGCCCAAAAACCGCGGCCCACATGGTTAAAGACGGCATCGAGCACCACGCGGATGCCGTGGGCATGCAGCGTCTCGCACACGGCGGCAAAGTCGGCATCCCCACCCAGGCGACGGTCGATATGACGCAGGCTGCGCGTGTCGTAGCCATGGCTATCGGACTCGAGCGGCGGGTTGATGAGCACCGCGCCAACGCCGAGTTCCTGCAGGTAGTCGGCCCATTGGGCGATCTTCATGATGGGCGCATCGGGGTTGGGCGCAGCGTTGGCAGCCTGGGCGAGCTCATCCTCAGCAACGGGTGCGGCGTTTTCGCGCGGAGCTCCGCAAAAGCCCAGCGGATAGATCTGATAGAACGTCGTCTCGTATGCCCACATAGCAACCTCCCGGTAAGCTCAACACAACGACATCCATTGTATGCCCGGCTTGTATCCACTCCCCCAAAATAAGTTGCGGTGGAATAGTTCCTGCTTGGGCCTTCAGAGGCCTTAAACAGGAACTATTCCACCGCAACTGATGAGGGGACGTGATTAGGCGACGGGCTTGGCGCGGCGTATGGCTGGGAACAGTACGGTGATGGCGAGGATGACGCCCACGACGGTAATCGCCCCGCCCACGAAGCCGATCCAAGCGATACCGGGACCCGAAACCACGGCACCGCCGATTGCGGTGCCCGTGCCGATACCCAGATTAAACAGGCCCGAGAAGATCGACATGGCGACGGCCGACGAATCCGCCGGCGTGTACTTGATGAGCTCGGCCTGGAACGCCACGTTAAAGGCCGTGGCGCAGCAGCCCCATAGCGCGCAAACAGCGAGAACGGCGACGAGCGACGATGCGACCGGACCCATGAGCAGCAGGGCCACCGGCACGCCAGAGAGTGTGATAGCCAAGAACGGGAAGCGGTGCCCGTCGAACAGGCGGCCAAACAGCCAGCTGCCCACCAGACCGGAGAAGCCAAACGCCGTCAGCGTCATGGTGATGGCGCCCGCGTCGACGTGTGCGACCTGCGCCAGGAAAGGCTCAATGTAGCTGTAGCTTGCGTAATAGCCGGTCGCCATAAAAACCGTGACCGCGTAGAGCGCGACCAGGAACGGATTCTTGAGCAGCTCGGGCAGCTGTTTGACGGTAAAGCGCTCGCCCGCCGGCATGGCCGGGAACACCGCGGCCTGGTAGACGACCGCGATGGCTGAGAGGG
Organism: uncultured Collinsella sp.; assembly: GCA_902491765.1. Classification (GTDB taxonomy): domain Bacteria; phylum Actinomycetota; class Coriobacteriia; order Coriobacteriales; family Coriobacteriaceae; genus Collinsella. The sequence goes on from CABUIY010000013.1 coordinate 26,111, forward strand.
CCCCGACCACGGCAAACGTCATGCGCCAGCCCACGGCCAGCCCGATGGCGCGGCCGATCGGCAGGCCAAAGATCTGCGCGATGGACGAGCCCGTAGCGATCATGCTGATGGCGAGCGCCCCGTGGCGACTGTCGACCAGGCGCGAGGCCATGATCGAGGCGACCGACCAGAACACGGCATGCGCGCAGGCAACCACCAGACGTGCGCAAACCAAAATAGGATAGGTGGGCGCCACGGCGGACAGGAACTGGCCCAGCGAGAACACGGCGAGCACGCCGAGCAGCATCCGCTTGAACTCAAAGCGCGAGGCGAACACCATAAGCGGCAGCGACAGCAGCATGACACCCCAGGCGTAGACCGAGATCATGATGCCTGTCTGGGCCTCGGTGAGCGAGAACGATGCGGCAATATCAGTCAGAAGACCGATGGGCATGAACTCCGACGTGTTGAATACGAACGCGCAACAGGCGAGCCCAATAAGCGGGAGCCACTGCTTGAGTGAGATGCCATCTTGTCTTGCCTGAGTCATGTAGGAAACCTCTCCGATTGTCTTGGGCGGTGGGCGATTATATAGCAACGGCCCCGCATCCGTCAGTACAGATGCGGGGCCGAAAACAATTCGATACACAGAGGTTGCGCCGTCAATTCATAACTAAGCCAACCCCAGCAACATGCCCGCCGAATGCACGACAAACGCCACGACCCAGGCGACCGTCACCTGAAACGCGAATACGGCCACGGCATAGCGCGCGCCCAACTCGCTCTTGACGGCGCCGATTGCCGCCACACAAGGCGGGTACAGCAACGTAAAGACCAAGAACACGTAGGCGGTAAACGGCGAAAACATGGTCGACAGCGCCGCGGGCGACGTTGCGCCCAAAAGCACCGTGAGCGTCGAGATGACGCTCTCCTTGGCAATGAGCCCCGTGACGAGCGCCGTCGAGGCGCGCCAGTCGCCAAAGCCGAGCGGGGCCAACACCGGCGCGATGATGCTACCCAGACCGGCAAGCAGGCTTTGCGACTGGTCGGCGACCACGTTAAAGCGGATGTCGAACGTCTGAAGGAACCAGATGACCACGGTCGCGGCAAAGATAATGGTAAAGGCCTTGGTGATGAAGTCCTTGGCCTTATCCCATGCCAGCATCACCGTCGTCTTGACGCTCGGCAGGCGGTAATTGGGGAGCTCCATGATAAACGGCACCGGGTCGCCCTTAAATGCCGTGCGGTTGAGCACCAAAGCCGCGACGCAGCCGACCACGATACCGATCAGATAGAGCGAGACCATGGCGGGAACCGTCGCCTGCGGGAAAAACGCCCCGCACAGCAAGCCGTAAACCGGCAGCTTGGCTGAGCAGCTCATAAACGGCGTGAGCATGACCGTCATCTTGCGGTCGTGCTCGGATGGGAGCGTACGGGTCGACATGATAGCCGGCACGGTGCAGCCAAAACCGACGAGCATGGGCACGAAACTGCGGCCCGACAGGCCAAAGCGACGCAACACCTTATCCATGACAAAGGCCACGCGCGCCATGTATCCGGAGTCTTCCAGAATGGAGAGGAACAAAAAGAGCACGACGATAATCGGTAGGAAGGTCAGCACGCTGCCCACACCCGTAAGTACGCCGTCGACAGCCAGTGAGCGCACCACGTCGTTGGTTCCGAATGCCTTGAGGCCCGCATCGGCCGAGGCGATGATGGCAGCGATACCGTCCTCCATGAGTCCCTGCAACGCCGCGCCAATCACGCCAAACGTCAGCCAAAAGACGAGGCCCATGATCACCAGAAACGCCGGAATGGCTGTGTAACGACCTGTCAGGATGCGGTCAATCTTGACGGAGCGCACGTGCTCGCGGCTCTCGTGCGGCTTGACGACGCAACGCCCGCACACGTCGCCGATAAAGCTAAAGCGCATATCGGCCAGCGCGGACAGGCGGTCGGTGCCAGCCTCGCCCTCCATCTGGGTAATGATGTGCTCGATGGCGTCGAGCTCGTTGCGGTCCAGGTGAAGCGCCTCGGTTACCAGCTCGTCACCCTCAACCAGCTTGGTCGCCGCAAAACGCACGGGGATGTGCGCCGTCGCGGCATGGTCCTCGATAAGGTTGGCAATGCCGTGGATGCAGCGATGCAGCGCACCGCCGTCCGGACCGTCGGGCGCACAAAAGTCCAGGCGACCAGGGCGCTCGCGAAAGCGCGCCACGTGCAGGGCATGATCCACCAGCTCGCCGATGCCCTCGTTGCGGGCAGCGCTAATGGGGACAACGGGCACGCCCAACAGGCTCTCGAGCAAGTTGACGTCTACGGCGCCGCCGTTGGCGGTCACCTCGTCCATCATGTTGAGCGCGATGACCATAGGACGGTCAAGCTCCATGAGCTGCAGTGTCAGGTACAGGTTGCGCTCGATGTTGGTAGCGTCAATGATGTCGATGATGGCGTCCGGACGCTCGTCGAGGATGAACTGACGGCTCACGACCTCTTCGCCTGTGTACGGCGACAGGGAGTAAATGCCAGGCAGGTCGGTAACGCTCGCCTCGGGATGGTTACGGATGGTGCCATCTTTGCGGTCGACCGTCACGCCGGGAAAGTTACCGACGTGCTGGTTGGAGCCCGTCAGCTGGTTGAATAACGTGGTCTTGCCGCAGTTTTGGTTGCCGGCGAGGGCAAAGTGCAGCGGCGCGCCCTCGGGCACGGCCGTCTTTGCCGCACGGGGCGAATACGTCCCCTCACCCAGGGCCGGATGCTCCGTCGTGCCGATTGCGGCGTTAGCGCGCGGACCCGTATCGGTGTCGTGAATACCCACGAGCTCGATGCGAGCGGCATCGTCCTTGCGCAGTGTCAACTCGTAGCCACGCAGGCGGATCTCGAGCGGATCGCCCATGGGGGCGTACTTCATCATGGTGACTTCGGTGCCCGGCGTTAGGCCCATGTCCAAAATATGCTGTCGGAGTGCCTGATCGTCCGATGCCACCGATGCGACAACGGCGTCTTTTCCGATCTCGAGCGTATCGAGCTTCACGTCCGTGTTCCTCCCCCGACGCCCACAGGGCGTTGCATTTAGTTTACCTTGGCTAACCGTTTGCCACGGCTAACCAATTGTAACCATGCATGATAGCGCGAACACGCAACGACGTTCAATCAGCAAATTGGCGCAATGGGGACAGGCAGGAGAGTTCAGGGCCATAGTTTCCCGATGAGGCCTCTCGGGGAAACTACATCCCAGAATTCCGGCTCGAAACGGGATATGGTTTCCCAAACAGGCCTCTTACGGAAAATGCATCCCGGAATCCCCGCTCGAAACGGGACGCGCTTTCCCAGTCGAGGCCCTATGGGAAACTGCGTCCCACCTTGAAAGGCAAAACTGGGGCGCAGTTTCCGGGCGGGGCATCAAAAACGAAGTTGCGGTGGAATAGTTCCTGGATGGGCTGGTTGATGCCCCAGATAGGAACTATTTCACCGCAAGTTATTGAAGGGCTTGGATGCCGGGACTCTTACAGATGGCGCCCCAGGAAGCGGAAGGCTAGGCGGATCCAGGGACGGACTGCCACCTGCTTGTCCTCGTTGTCGACCGCGGTGTTGGCGTTGCCGAGCGAAAGGCCGTGACCACCCTGGTCAAAGACGTGCATCTCGCATGCAACGCCCTCCTCGGCCATGCGCTGCGCAAACGGGTAGACCTGCGCGATCGGCGCCGTCTTGTCGTCGGACACGCCCCACACAAAGGTCGGTGGCATCTGACGCGAAACATGCGTGGTGGGGCAGATGTCGGCCAGATGCTCGTCAGTTGCCTCGCCGCCCGTCACCATCGACAGGTAGTCGTTGAGCAAATCGCGCCCCGTCTTGCCGCCCGTCTTGGGCACACGCAAGTCAATGCGCGGATCGCGCGCCTGCATGTCACGCACATAGGCAAAGTCGAGCAATGGATAGCCCAGCACCACGGCATCGGGACGAATGTCGTCCGGACGCGCCCCGGCAAGTGCCGCGAAGGGGCCGGTCTTCCACTGTGTTGCCAGCGAGGCGCAAATCATGCCGCCAGCAGAAAAGCCCACGACGCACACGCGCTTAGGATCGACATGCCACTCGTCGGCGTTGGCGCGCACCGTGGCGACCATCTTGGCAAGATCTGCCTGGGGGTGCGGAAAGCTCACGTCACCCGTAGAACTCGTGACATAGTTGAGCACAAAGGCCTGGTAGCCGCGGTCCAAAAATGCAAACGCCACCGGGTCCTGCTCGTGCGGAGCGATATGCGTAAACCCGCCTCCGCCGCAGATGATCACCGCGGGGCGGCGGCCATTCGGTTTATCGGGCAGCGGCTCGGCACCCAAATACGTAAACGTCGCCGGATAATCCTCGGTCGGCTCCTCGCCCCACAGCGCATGGTTCTCGACAATCATATGTGCTCCCTTCGCGCAAATTATGCGCCCTTGTTTTTCGCCTTCAAGCGTACCCCACTTGAACCCGTGGCGCAGAAACACTCCGGCAATAAGTTTCCCTTCAACTGATATATCACATAATCCCAGTTCAGAGGTATCGTTGAGCAGCGTAGAATAGGGGCGTTGACCAAGCCGCGAAACACATGTGAAACGTTTCCGGCAAACCAAACGCGCGATATGCGCCTATTTAAGTTGGAGGCAACTATGGGTCTGCTCGATTCGCTTAAGTCCACCTTCACCTCGACCGGCGAGGCGTCCGTTCCGCCCGCAGCAAGCTTCGCTACCCGCGAAGGCGTCATCTACGCCCCCGTCAACGGCGTGCTCGTCAACCTGGACGAGGTTCCCGACGAGACGATCGCCTCGGGCATGCTTGGCCAGGGCTATGGCATCGAGCCCATTACCGGCACCATCTATGCGCCCGCCAACGGCCGCATCGGCGCCACCACTGTCACCAACCACTCCATTGGCATGATCACCGAGGACGGTCTTCGCGTGTTTATCCATGTCGGCCTGGGCACCGTGGAAATGAACGGCAAGGGTTTTGCCCGCTTTGTCGAGATGGGCGATGTGGTCAAGGCAGGCCAGCCGCTCATCAGCTTCGATCGCGAGGCCATTAAGGCCGCTGGTCACGAGGACATCGTGACCGTCATCGTCTCCGAGCTCGATCGTCTTAAGAGCATCGACCATGTCGGCGAGTCTGGAACGCTTATCGGCGGCAACCCGCTCGTCAAGCTTGGCGACCCGCTGCTGGTAGCCAAGACCAAGTAGCCAGGCCCCGCGCCACACAGCCAAAAGGCACCTCGTCAAGTGCCCGCGACCATTTGGCCGCGGGCACTTTTCGTTTGAAAAACCATCCCGCCAATGCCTTATCTGTATAGCCCAAATGAGCCGAGCTGCTAGAATATCGAACTGTATGGATAACTATCATTCAACCGTTATGGGAGGATACGTGAACCGCACCAAAATCGCGCAGCTCTATGCCGATGCCGAGTCGCTCGGCGGCCAGACTGTCACCGTCGCCGGCTGGGTTAAGTCCGTCCGCGACATGAAGAACTTTGGCTTTGTTACGCTCAACGACGGCAGCTGCTTCCGCGACCTGCAGGTCGTCATGAACCGCGAGGCACTCGACAACTACGACGAGATCGCCCATCAAAACGTCTCGGCCGCACTCATTTGCACCGGCACCGTCAAGCTGACCCCCGATGCGCCCCAGCCTTTCGAGCTTTCTGCCACCTCCATCGAGGTCGAGGGCACGAGCGCCCCGGATTACCCGCTGCAAAAGAAGCGCGCAACCGTCGAGTTCCTGCGCACCCAGCAGCACCTGCGCCCGCGCACCAACCTGTTCCGCGCCGTGTTCCGCATCCGCTCTGTCGCGGCTGCCGCCATCCACCGCTTCTTCCAGGAGCAGGGCTTTGTCTACGTCAACACCCCCATCATCACCACGAGTGACTGCGAGGGCGCCGGCGAGATGTTCCGCGTGACCACGCTCGACCCCAAAAATCCGCCCCTCACCGAGTCCGGCGAGGTCGACTGGAGCCAGGACTTCTTTGGCAAGCATGCGAGCCTCACCGTGTCCGGCCAGCTCAATGCCGAGAACTTTGCCATGGCCTTTGGCGACGTATACACCTTTGGTCCCACCTTCCGTGCCGAGAACTCCAACACCACGCGCCACGCCGCCGAGTTTTGGATGATCGAGCCCGAGATGGCCTTTGCCGACCTTAACGACTACATGGATAACGCCGAGGCCATGCTCAAGTACGTCCTTAAGGACGTTATGGCCACCTGCCCCGACGAGCTCAATATGCTCAACAAGTTTGTGGACAAGGGTCTGCTCGAGCGCCTGGACCATGTCGCCAACTCCGACTTTGCCCGCGTTACCTACACCGAGGCCGTCGAGATCCTGGAGCAGGCAGTCGCTGCTGGCCACCAGTTTGATTACCCCGTCAGCTGGGGCATCGACCTGCAGACCGAGCACGAGCGTTTCCTGACGGAGGAGCACTTTAAGCGCCCGACCTTCGTGACCGACTACCCGGCCGAGATCAAGGCCTTCTACATGCGCATGAACGACGACGGCAAGACCGTCGCCGCCGCCGACTGCCTGGTGCCGGGCATCGGCGAGATCATCGGTGGCTCCCAGCGCGAGGAGCGCCTGGATCTGCTCGAGGCCCGCATCAAGGACCTGGGTATGAATCCCGAGCAGTACAAGTACTACCTTGACCTGCGCCGCTACGGTTCCTGCAAGCACGCCGGCTATGGTCTGGGCTTCGAGCGCTTGGTCATGTATCTGACCGGCGTGGGCAACATCCGCGACGTCCTGCCGCACCCGCGCACCGTGGGCAACGCCGACTTCTAATCGTCGGACGCTAGCTCGCGTCGCCACACGCCAACGCTCATCGCACAAGCGCCTCTCGACATCGGTCGAGAGGCGCTTTTTTCAACAGCATCCGTCAAGCTTTTGGCAAGTTTTTGGTCAGTTGAGCAGGGCTGTTGAAAACTCGACCCGCCGTTTGCCGACGACTACCGACCGCCCAGAGCGCCCTGCGCCCCTGGGAAAGCCCCACGTCCTAGGCTCCATACCGTCGCCACCCAAAACGGAAAGGACGTGGGCACGATGACCGAAGCCGCTGTTGAAACCTACGACACCACGACTAGAGGCGCCGCCTCGATGGCGGCCTATCGCGCCGTTCGCATCCTGCAACTATTAAGCGAAAACACCGGCGAGGACAAGGCCATGCTTTCCGATGAGTTGATCCGGCGCCTCGCCCATCCCGACGACCCCGCCCGCATGCCCATCTCGGCGGCGCGGCGCAGCATCTACACCGCCATCTCCGCGCTTCGCCATGCCGGATACGAAATTGAGTACAAACGCGGCGTGGGCTACAAACTTCTTACCCGCCCGCTCACCGATGAAGAGATCATCCGGCTCCACGGTATGGTCATGCGCAACCGCTCCACACCTATCGCTATCCGCAAGAGCATGGCGCAGCACTTAGTTGCCATGGCGAGCGCCGACGTTCGCGGCTACCTCGATACACCCGAACCCGCTCCAAGCGCAGGCAGCAAGGCTACCAAGGCAACACGCACGCCCATCAAGCGCATCGACACGTGCGAGCTCGTCGAGCAGGCCATCGACCACGGAACCACGGTGAGTTTTGATATTTCGAGCGTCACGACACGCGGCGAAACCGAAGCAGCACGGATGACACTCCGTCCCTTTGCCATCAAGCAACGAGACGGCATCTCTTATTTGCTGGGAACGGTCTATGACGCCCGAGGCGCCGATGACACGTTGCGTACCGTAGAGATTGGCCGAATGAGAAACGTCACCACACGTCTCCTCGACGGCAAGAAGCTCTTCGCCGCCCTAGACGAGGACGACGCCTCCTCCGCCGCATAGGACCCTCCGCCGCCCATTCGACTACCCGTACCGCCCATCCGATTCTGTATTAAAAAACCCGCCAGGCTGTTGTAAAAATGGACATCAGCGCTACTATAGTTCCACTTGCACTTTGTCCCAGTGCAGTGTTTCCAGCCATTTTTATACTGGGGGTAATGATATGAAGGACATCACCATCAGCCGCAGGAGCCTTCTGGTCTCCGCCGGCCTGCTCGCGCTCGCCCCGCTCGCCGGATGCGGCGGCAACTCTGGTTCCGGCTCTGCTGCCGCCGGTTCCGACTACACCATCGGCGTTCTGCAGCTCACCGAGCACTCCGCACTCGATGCCGCCAACGACGGCTTTGTCAAGGCCATCAAGGAGAGCGGCCTTAAGGTCAAGATCGACCAGAAGAACGCCCAGAACGACCAGTCCACGTGTAAGTCCATTGCCGACAAGTTTGTGGGCGACAACGTCAACCTGATTTATGCCATCGCCACGCCCGCCGCGCAGGCTGCCGCCGGCGCCACGGCCGATATCCCCATCGTGGGCTGCGCCATCACCGACTACGCCGCCTCCGGCCTGGTCCAGGACAACGACAAGCCCGGCACCAACGTCACGGGCGCTTCCGACCTCACCCCGGTCGCCGAGCAGCTCGAGATGATGCAGGAGGTCCTGCCCGACGTTAAAAAGGTCGGCCTGCTCTACTGCACCGCCGAGTCCAACTCCGACGTCCAGATCAAGGCCGCCAAGAAGGAGCTCGACAAGCTGGGCCTCGAGTACACTGACTTCACCGTCTCGAGCTCCAACGAGATTCAGTCCGTCGTCGAGTCTGCCGTGGGCAAGGTCGACGCGCTGTACTCCCCCACCGACAACACCATCGCCGCGGGTGCCTCGCAGGTCGGCCAGATCTGCAAGGAAAACAAGCTTCCCTTCGTGACTGGCGAGGAGGGTATGTGCATGGCCGGCGGCCTGTTCACCCTCTCCATCAACTATGAGGACCTGGGCTACGCCGCGGGCGAGATGGCCGTTAAGATCCTGAAGGGCGAGGCCAAGCCCGAGGATATGCCGATCAAGCACCTCTCGAGCAAGGACCTGGTCGTCGTCAAGAACGACGAAATGGCCGAGGCCCTGGGCATCGACCTTTCCGCCCTGGACGCGTAATGCCATACGCGGCATGCGTCTAGAGCCCGTGCTCGCGCTTTAGCCGCGTTATTCAATATCTGAGCCACAGGGGCGGGCGCTGTAGACCGGCGTCCGCCCTGCTTGTTTCAGGTAAAACAAAACGTCTGTCCGCAGCTCTTCTATGCATTGTTACCGCTATTATGGAAAATCACGTGTCCACCCTATCCTAGGAGGTATGAAGCATGCTCATTGCATTGCAGGGCGCCGTTTCGCAGGGCGTCCTCTGGGGCATTATGGTGCTTGGCGTGTTTATCACGTTCCGCCTGCTCGACATCCCCGATATGACCTGCGACGGCAGCTTTGCCCTCGGCGGCTGCGTCTGCGCCGTACTCATCGTCAATAACAACGTCGACCCGCTGCTCGCCGTGCTGGCCGGTATGTGCGCCGGCGCCATCGCGGGTGCCGTCACGGGCATTTTGACCACCGTCTTTGAGATTCCCGCGATCCTCGCCGGAATCCTCACCCAGATCAGTCTGTGGTCAATCAACCTGCGCATCATGGGCAAGTCCAATACGCCCATTCTTGCCAAGGGCACCGTGTTCTCGGCCGTCAGCAATATGACCGGTCTGCCGCAGTCCACCGTTGCCATCATCTTGGGCATCCTGCTCGCCGTGGCTATCGTTGCCATCCTGTATTGGTTCTTTGGCACCGAAATCGGCTCGGCGCTGCGCGCCACCGGCAACAACGAGTACATGATCCGCGCTCTGGGCGTCAACACCAACTCCACCAAGATGATCGCCCTCGTGCTCTCCAACGCCCTCATCGGCCTCTCTGGCGCGCTTATCTGCCAGAGCCAAAAGTATGCCGACATTGGCATGGGTACCGGCGCCATCGTTATCGGTCTTGCCGCCATTGTTATCGGCGAGGTGCTCGGCCGTCTGCTGCCCGGCGGCCTCACGCAGTTTAGCGTCCGTCTTGCCTCCGCCGTCTTTGGCTCCGTGGTGTACTTCCTTATCCGCGCCATCGTGCTGCAGTTGGGCATGGACGCCAACGACATGAAGCTGCTCTCCGCCGTGATCGTCGCCGTGGCCCTGTGCGTGCCCGTGGTTTGGGAGCGCTATAAGCTCCGCAGCTCCTACACGAAGGGGGATGAGGCAGATGCTTAAGCTCTCGCACGTCAAGAAGACCTTTAACAAGGGCACCGTCACCGAGAAGCGCGCGCTCACCGGCGTCGACCTCACCCTAAATGACGGCGACTTTGTAACCGTGATCGGCGGCAACGGCGCCGGCAAGTCCACGCTGCTCAACATGATCGCCGGCGTGTACCCGCTCGATTCGGGCGTTATTGAGCTCGACGGCACCGACATCTCGCGCCTGAGCGAGTCGCAGCGCGCCAAGTACCTGGGCCGCGTGTTTCAGGACCCCATGCGCGGTACCGCTGCCGACATGCAAATCGCCGAGAACCTGGCCCTCGCCAAGCGTCGCGGCCAGCGTCGCGGCCTTTCGTGGGGCGTCACCAAGGCCGAGAAAGATGAGTACGTTGAGCTGCTCAAGCGCCTGGACCTTGGTCTGGACACGCGTCTCAACGCCAAGGTCGGCCTGCTCTCGGGCGGCCAGCGCCAGGCACTCACCCTGCTGATGGCCACGCTCACCAGGCCGCGCCTGCTGCTGCTCGACGAGCACACTGCGGCCCTCGACCCCAAGACGGCCTCTAAGGTGCTCAACCTGACCGAGGAGATCGTCGACGAGAACCACCTGACCACGCTCATGGTCACGCACAACATGAACGACGCCATCCGTCTGGGCAACCGTCTGATCATGATGCACGAGGGCCATGTGATCTACGACGTGGCGGGCGATGAGAAGAAGTCGCTCACCGTGGCCGACCTGCTGCAGAAATTCGAGGAGGTCTCGGGCGGCGAGCTCGCCAACGACCGCATGCTGCTAAGCTAAACCTACCAAAAAGGGACAGGTTTATTTTGGCAGGTTTTATCTGCGCAAACGTCAAAACCGCCGCTAAGGGACAAGCGCCCTTGCGGCGGTTTTCGCATATTATGTCGATAATCCGATATTCAACCAGACATTCTGGCTAAGGACTAAGGAAACTGCCATGAAAAGACCTCTTCCCCGTCTTGCTTGACCGCCGCACTCCTTACCGGCGTGCTCGCCGGCGCCCCAGCTTACGCCACCGCGACCGCCCCATCTCAAGTTATCGGCCCGTCCGATGTGATCGGACGGGCTTCTTGGTGGGTATCATGGTTGGACGATCATTAGGAGGTTTTCCCTACATGGAATTGTTTGAGCCGATTCTTCATTTCTTTGAGCAACGGTGGGTCCACAACATCATCTGGGCCGGTGTCTTGGCCATCGGCACCGCCGTTGCCGCCAAAGTCGCGTCCAAGACCCTGCACCACCTGCTTAACCGCGACGATAACCCGCTTCCGGCATCGAGTATCTTCATCAACATCGCGCGCGCCGTCATCTGGATGATCGGCGGCAGCTTTATCCTCGACAACTGCTTTGGCATTAACGCAAACGCGCTCGTCGCCGCTCTTGGCGTCGGCGGTATCGCCATCTCGCTCGGCTTTCAGGACACGCTGTCAAACCTTATCGGCGGCATGCAAGTGACCTTTATGGGCATCATCAAACCCGGCGACAATATCGAGGTCGGCGGCGTATCCGGCGTGGTCCAAGACATCACTTGGCGCCATACAACGATTGAGGATGCCTGTGGACAGACCATCATTGTGCCCAACTCCAACATCTCCAAGAACACGCTCGTGCATTTGATGCCCTTTGGGCGCGTGGCCGTGCCCGTTGCCGTAAAGGACACGTCTAAGTGGGCTTCCCTTGACGTGCTGGCAGACGAGCTCACGAGCGCAACCAAAACGGCCGTCTCGCCCATCTCGGGCTTTGACAAGGAGCCCTACGTACTCTTTAGCGAAATCGGCGACTTTGGCATCAAAGGAAAGATCATCTTTATCGTCAGCGACGACAGCACTACTTTCACGGCAGCCGACGCCTGCATCCGCGCCATCGCCCCCATCATTGCCTGACCTGTCAAATAGGGACAGGCACCTTTGTGGTGGTTTTCATTCGTGGTACCATGGTTTATATAGTTGTTTAAACGACTAAGGGAGCAACATCATGGAAGAGGCCTATCGTCAAGCACGCAAGCGCGGCGAGCAAGGACGTCGACGCGCCATTAGCCAAAGCGAGCATCCATACCTTACGGACCTCGATAGCTTGGTTGCCCAGCTCCCCTTAGGTCAGCGAGAGAATGTCGGCCTGCGGGATATTCCGCTCGAAATGGTCGTCGGCACGGTCACCAAGGGCCGTCAGTCCGCCTTTTCGTGTAACTTTATGCCCCTGCTTCCGTTTAGCACCGAGTTCGCCCGCAAGTGGTCCAACCTCTACGACATCCAGGTGACCGAGGGCTATCGCGACCCCGTCATCGTCACCGAGTTCATGCATCGGTTCTATGTCCAAGAAGGCAACAAACGCGTCAGTGTCCTCAAATTCCTAGACGCCCCGACGGTTTCGGCCAAGGTCACCCGTCTCTACCCCGGCAAATGGGATTCCGTCGAAAGCCGCCTGTACGGCGAGTTCTGCGCGTTTTGGCGCGTCTGCCCCCTATACGAGATCGAGTTCTCGCGTGAGGGAAGCTACGAAACGCTCGCCAAGATGCTCGGTCAGAACCTTATCGAAAAATGGCCGCAGAAAAAGGTCGACTACCTGCGCCACACCTTCCTGCTCTTTAAGCGCGCCTACCTTCGCGCAGGCGGCGACCACCTGGACATTACGCCTGCCGACGCCATGCTCGTGTACCTCAATGTGTACAACCAGGACCGTCTGCTGGATACGCCGACGGATATCGTCGTAAACCGCCTGTGCAAGATTTGGCGCGAGCTGGTCATTGCCGGCAAAAATGACGAGGACAAGGTCGATCTTGTCGAAGCACCGAGCGTCGACGAGGAAGAAACGCCCGCCAAGTCCACCGCTGGCGTGCTCAACTTCTTTATGGGCAAGACCGTCTACTCGACGGCCAACCCCCTGCGCATCGCCTTTATCCATGAGTTCCCCTGTGCGACGTCGAGCTGGGACAGCCTGCACGACCAAGGGCGTCAGTATCTCGATGAGCACTTTGGCGGTATCGTGCGCACCGAGGCGTTCGAGGACTGTCACGATCCGGATGTGTTCTACGCCGCCGTGGAAACGGCTGTCAAACATGGAGCAAACGTCATCTTCTCGACCTCGCACCGCCTGATGGAATACACGCTCAGGGCTGCCGTTGAGTATCCCCGGGTTCGGTTCCTCAACTGTTCTATCGGCCTTCCCCATCAAAGCGTCCGTTCGTACTTTGGCAAGATGTACGAGGCCAAGTTTCTGCTGGGCGCCCTTGCGGCCAGCATGGCGGACAACCACCGCATCGGTTACCACGCGTCGGTCTTCGCCTCGGGCGCACTCAGCGAAATCAACGCCTTTGCGATTGGCGCCTCGCTGCTCGACCCGCGCGCGCAAATTATCCTGACCTGGGGTGATGTGCCCGCTGGAGGTCTCGCCGAGGCCATGTGCCGCGAAGGCGTGAGCGTCATGACCGGCGCCGATATGTCAAAGTCGCTGGAAGATCCCACCGCCTACGGGCTTCACCGCTTGGTCGATGGCAAGGTTACCGGCATCGCCATGCCCGTCTGGAACTGGGGGCGCTACTACGAGCTTATCGTGAAAAGCCTTCTGCACGGCACATGGGACGAGACCAGCGACGACAACCAAGTGCGCGCCGTCAACTACTGGTATGGCATGAGCTCCGGCGTTATCGACATCCGTTACGCTCCGGGCCTACCCTACCAAACGCGCAAACTCGTGCAGTTGCTCCGCAACGGCATTGTTGAGGGATCCATCAACCCCTTTGGCGGCGAGCTCCACAGCCAGAACGGCGTGGTACAAATCGAAGGCTTCCCTCCGCTGCCGAGCACGCAGATTGTCGAGATGAATTGGCTGGCGGACAACGTGGTAGGCACCATTCCGCAGCTCGACGATGAGCCGAAAGTCCCTGCCCTATGAAAATCCTTGCCATAGCCGATACCGAAGAACGATGCCTTTGGGAGTGCTTTCGCAAGGAACGCTTTGAGGGAGTCGACCTGATTTTGTCCGCCGGCGATCTGGACCCGGACTATCTTGAGTTTTTGGTTACGGTCATCAACAAACCGCTCATCTACGTGCGCGGCAATCACGATGACCGCTACGCACGTCATGCACCGGGTGGATGTATCTGCGTAGAGGACAGCGTGTACACGTACCGAGGGATTCGCATTGCGGGCCTTGGCGGGTCCATGCGTTATCGCGACGGCGCCAACATGTACACCGAACGCGAGATGTCCAAGCGCATGCGTAAGCTGTCGCGTAAGGTTAGGATGGTCGGCGGGTGCGACATTCTGCTTACCCATGCACCCGCCGCCGGTATGGGTGATCTGGACGATCTGCCGCATCGAGGATTCGAGTGTTTTAACACAGCACTCGAATCCTGGAATCCCGACTACATGGTGCACGGGCATGTGCACCAAAGCTACGGTTGCGATTTTCAGCGCGAGCGTCAGCATGTGTGTGGAACGACGATCATCAACGCCTGCGGCTATACGCAGTTTGAGCTCGACCAGACGCACTACCCCATCCGCGGCTGGCAAGCAGCTTGGCTCAACTCACAAACCATGCGCCGCGAGCTCAAACGCCACGAAGCCATCGAGTCTTCAACAGCCAGAACGCCCTGGTAACCACCTTTAAGGCTTGACGCTGCGCCGGCCCCAAGCACCCCATCTCGCCCCTCAAACCGTCGCTCGCGTACCAAAGTACGCGTCGCTCCTCTTTCGGGGCGACCTGGGGCACTTGGAACCGGCTCGCTGCGATGCCATAACATTGACGCCAAAGTGCCAAAACCACCACAAAGGTGCCTGTCCCCTTTGTGGTGGTTTTGACCCGAGATAGCAAGAAACCCGGTCCTGCACAAGGCAGAACCGGGTTTCTTTAGCAATGCTTGCTGTACTCAGGCAGTAACTAGCAGTTACTCAGCCAGGAAGTCACGCTGGACAGCGGGATCGACCTTGACGCCAGGGCCCATGGTGGAAGACACGGAGATGGACTTGACGTACTTGCCCTTAGCAGAAGAGGGCTTGACGCGCAGAATCTCGGTGTACAGGGCAGCGTAGTTCTCGACGAGCTGCTGCTCAGAGAAGGACTTCTTGCCCAGGGGCACGTGGCAGATGCCGTAGCGGTCGGCGCGGTACTCAACGCGGCCAGCCTTGAGCTCGGAGACCATCTTGGCGACGTCCATGGTCACGGTGCCGAGCTTGGGGTTCGGCATGAGGCCACGGGGACCAAGGATCTTACCGATGCGGCCAACCTTGGCCATCATGTTCGGCGTAGCGATAGCGGCGTCGAAGTTGATCTCGCCCTTCTGAATCTGGGCGACGAGCTCGTCGGAACCGATGATGTCGGCGCCGGCAGCCTCAGCCTCACGGGCCTTCTCGCCCTCGGCGAAGACGGCAACACGAACGGTCTTGCCGGTGCCGTGGGGCAGGGAGATGGAACCACGGATGTTCTGGTCAGCCTTACGAGTATCGATGCCCAGACGGAAGTGAGCCTCGACGGTCTCGTCGAACTTGGCGGTGTCGAGCTCCTTGATGAGCTTGGCAGCCTGAAGGGGGGTGTAGAGCGTGGCGCGGTCGATCTTCTCGGCAGCGGCGTTATAGCTCTTACCATGCTTAGCCATGTGCATTACCTCCTGTGGTTAAACGGGCGTGAGCCCTCCCACATCGTATCGTGTGCCCTATTGCACACATTTAACGGGCGCCCCGGTCGGAGCACCCGCCGTTACCATAAGAAATCGCTACTCAGCGATGGTGACGCCCATGGAACGGGCGGTACCGGCGATGATCTTCTTGGCGGCGTCAATGTCGTTGGCATTGAGGTCCGGCATCTTGATCTCGGCGATCTTGGTGAGCTGCTCCTGGGAGAGCTGACCAACCTTGTCAGCCTGGGGCTTAGCGGAACCAGACTTGAGGTTCAGCTCCTTCTTGATAAGGTGAGCCGCCGGCGGGGTCTTGGTGATGAAGGAGAAGGACTTGTCCTCGTAGACAGAGATCTCAACGGGGATGATGTCACCCTTCTTGTCCTGCGTCTCGGCGTTAAAGGCCTGGCAGAACTGCATGATGTTCACGCCAGCAGCGCCCAGGGCGGGGCCGACGGGAGGAGCGGGGTTTGCTGCACCAGCAGGAATCTGGAGCTTAATGACGTTGGCAACCTTCTTCTCAGCCATGGTCATTCCTTTCGAATCACGAGTGTGAAGTACTTGCTATATCGTAAGCACGCACGTGTTAGAAGCACTCCTGAGATGAGCAGTCACAGAAGAAGCACGCTCGCGCGAACGGACGAAAACTTAAGCGATGACAGCGACCTGATTAAAGTCGAGCTCGACCGGCGTCTCGCGGCCAAAGATCATCAGCGTGACCTTGAGCTTGCCAGCCTCGGTGTTAACCTCGGAGACCTTGCCATCAAAGTCGGTAAGCGGGCCATCGGTGACGCGGACGGACGTACCGACCTCAATATCAACCGAGGTGCGCTTGGGCGAATCGCCCTTACCGGGACGACGAGTCATCTTGTTGTACTCGTCGCGGGAAAGCGGAGCGGGCTTGCCGTTGCCGCCTAGGAAACCGGTGACGCCAGGCGTGTTACGAACACACGTCCAAGCATCGTCATCCATCTCCATGCGGACCAGGACATAACCCGGGAAGATCTTGGAATCCTTGGTCTCACGCTTGCCACCCTCTTTAATCTCGGTGACGCGCTCCATAGGAATCTCGATATCAAAGATACGGTCCTGCATGCCCATAGTCTCGATGCGATGCTCGAGATCGGACTTAACGCGGTTCTCGTATCCAGAGTAAGTGTGAACGACGTACCAACGCTTAGACATGGTTTAGCCCCTCAATCCAGAGAACAGAGCAAGAGCCTCGCCAAAGCCAGCATCGAGCAGAGCGATGACGACGCCGACGACGATCAGAGAAGCGCAAACAACAACCGAGTAGTTCACGAGCTCCTTCTTATCGGGCCACGTGACACGCTTCATCTCGGACTTGACCGAAACGAAATACTTCTTGGTGCGGGCGAAGAAACCAGGCTTCTCGTTCTTCTTGGACTTCGCAGCCTTCTCGTTCTTCTTGGCAACGGCCTTCTTGGCCTCAACCTTGGAGTTGGCGGCAGCTTTGTTGGCAGGTGCCGGCTGCTGAGCCTTCTTCTTGTTCTTCTTGTTGGCCATTTGGGTTACCTCCGCGCAATGCGCTTATACATGAGTAAACCGTAAGCCCCCAAGTGGGAGCTTACGGAATAATGACTGGCACGCCAGGAAGGACTCGAACCCTCAACACTCGGTTTTGGAGACCGATGCTCTACCAATTGAACTACTGGCGTATGTGACTAGAGACTAGCGAGTCTCTTTGTGCAGCGTGTGGTGACGGCACCAGGGGCAATACTTCTTGATCTCCATACGATCAGGCATGGTCGACTTGTTCTTGGTGGTCGTATAGTTGCGGCGCTTGCACTCAGTGCACGCAAGAGTAACTAGAGTACGCATGTATCCTGAACCTTTCATTTCCGCCCCGTACGGGCACGAGTTGTTACTTTATCAGCTCCACGTAAGTGCTGTCAATGAAAACCTCGAGTCAATTGGTTCTCGGTGGATCCATTCATATTTGGAACACATCAATGAAGCCATCGAGAGCTAATCGACGGTGCATCCAGGACCATTATCGATCCTCTCGACACCAGCAACGGCTCAATATCCATTGCAGAAAAGAACCCGGCACCCACATAAGTGCCGGGTTCTCTAAGTCAACTATATCAAAGAGCTAATTTACTCAATGATCGTGGAGACGATGCCCGAACCGACGGTGTGGCCACCCTCGCGGATAGCGAAGCGCAGGCCCTCCTCCATGGCGATCGGGTGGATGAGGTCGCCCTCGATGGTGATGTGGTCACCAGGCATAGCCATCTCGGTGCCCTCGGGGAGCTTGACCGTACCGGTAACGTCGGTGGTACGGAAGTAGAACTGAGGACGATAACCATCGAAGAACGGGGTGTGACGGCCGCCCTCCTCCTTGGTCAGAACGTAGATCTCACCGGTGAACTTGGTGTGCGGGGTAACCGAACCGGGCTTGCAGAGAACCTGGCCGCGCTCGATGTCCTCGCGCTTGATGCCGCGGAGCAGCAGACCGACGTTGTCGCCAGCCTCGCAGAAGTCCATGGACTTACGGAACATCTCGATACCGGTAACGACGGTGTTCTGGGTATCCTTGATGCCGACGATCTCGACGGGCTCGTTGAGCTTGAGCTCACCGCGCTCGACACGGCCGGTAGCAACGGTACCACGGCCGGAGATGGTCATAACGTCCTCAACGGCCATCAGGAAGGGGAGGTCGTTGTTACGAGCAGGCGTCGGGATGTACTCGTCGACGGCCTTCATGAGCTCGCGGATAGCGTCCATCCACTTGGCGTCGCCCTCGAGAGCGCCCAGAGCGGAACCACGGATGACGGGAATGTCGTCGCCGGGGAAATCGTACTCGGAGAGGAGCTCACGGGTCTCCATCTCGACGAGGTCGATGAGCTCGTCATCGTCGACCATGTCGCACTTGTTCAGGAAGACGACGATGTAGGGAACGCCGACCTGACGGGCGAGCAGGATGTGCTCGCGGGTCTGAGCCATGGGGCCGTCGGTAGCGGCGATGACCAGGATAGCGCCGTCCATCTGAGCAGCACCGGAGATCATGTTCTTGACGTAGTCAGCGTGGCCCGGGCAGTCAACGTGAGCGTAGTGACGGGCAGCAGTCTCGTACTCGACGTGGGAGACGGAGATCGTAATGCCGCGCTCGCGCTCCTCGGGAGCCTTGTCGATGTTCTCGAACGCAGTGAAGTCAGCCTTGCAGCCCTCGGTCTCGGAGAGAACCTTGGTGATGGCAGCGGTCAGCGTGGTCTTGCCGTGGTCGACGTGACCAATGGTGCCGATGTTAACATGCGGCTTAGTGCGCTCAAACTTCTCTTTGGCCATAAAGCCCTCCTCTTAACAGGTCGTCCCCGGACGGGACTTTGCCTTTATACCATAGTGGCCTCTCAACATACTATTGAGAAGCCACCGTGTTACCTATGGTAGCGGTGACTGGATTCGAACCAGTGACGCCACGGGTATGAACCGTGTGCTCTAACCAACTGAGCTACACCGCCGGATGGAGCCTGCAACCAGACTTGAACTGGTGACCTCTTCGTTACCAACGAAGTGCTCTACCGACTGAGCTATACAGGCACTTGACGGGTGGGAGCTATAGGATTCGAACCTATGTAGGCAGAGCCAACGGGTTTACAGCCCGTCCCCATTAACCACTCGGGCAAACTCCCAATCGTTCAAGTATCCGCAGGTCCTTTGGTCTTTTGGACCGCCGCCCCCGCGAACGAAGAAGATAATACGATGCCACCTTGGGGGCTGTCAACGAAAACCTCTAGATACACGGCCCCGGGCGTATCTATATAGCCGTGACCTGCGGTTTTATTGAGTTTGGATATGAAGGACAGTGGTTTTGGATACTGAGGTGACGTTTCCCAAGGTAACACTTTGGTGTAGTGGAGTACACCTTCAGGATCGAACTTCGATAACGGCTTATTTGCACCTATATATAGGTCTAGATCGGGGCTTCCCAGACAGAAGATTGCTCTTCCCAGCAAAATCGAGCGTGGATATTCTCTCACTTTGCCGTGCCATCAAGTCCAAAGTGGCAGATTATCCACGTTCATTCTCCAGGCGAGAGAACTGTAAAGCCGCAACTACTCGGGCCAGGCCAAAGTAGACCCATAGAGCGGCTCCCCCTTGGTGCAGGGGTAGCGACTCAAGTAACACGACGATAGCAAGTCGAAAAAATAAGTCATGGCGTATTTCGAATAAACGCCGAGTCGGTCAATTCCGTTTCCCGCATTACCAAGACGATATATACGGTCAAAAGACCTCGATTTGTCATCGTTGCTAAACGCAGTAATTAGAATCTTCCTGCCCGAACGGCAATCAAGATACTCACGCGCCTGTGACGCAAATAGCCCGGAGACCGATACGAGAATTATCAATGACTGCGAAGCGTCTCCCATGTTTTTCAATTCCGCGACGTTAGCCCCAGCAACTATGCGAACTATCTTGCCCGCATAAAACATTTCCTGCTGAAATCGTACGAGATTGGCGCTCACATTATTGGTGCACCAGATTTCAACGTTTTTATGGCCATCAATTTCGTCGACAAGATGCTTAATAGCGATATCGGACACGCCGCTTTCAACCTCAGCGAACATCTCGATCATGCGAACGTCGAGCTCTGCCCTGTACTCCTCGTAGCCAAATTCCTCCTCTCGATGGCTTAAGTCGCTTGGAAAGACTGACTGAGTAAATGATTCTTTCAAATCGCTAAGAGACTGGTAGCCCAATCGATTGCAGAAACGACGAACAGCGGAACGGGTCACGAATGCATCGCGGGTTATTGCGGCAACATTGATTTCGCTCGAACGCCTAATGTGAGCGATGAGATATCGAGCGATGGCGGCATCGTTTGACCCAAACTCGCTGTTGATGATGGAGCTAATGCGATTGAGCACATCGAAGTCATTGATATTCACGTGATCTCTCTTTCCGCTCTCCTCGAAATCATAGTTCATTTATTGAATCAAACAGCTTTGGTCGTTCTCTTATGATTCAAATCAGTTGACGTCATCTTAATCGTAATTCCGCCACACGTATCCACCGTGTTGAATGATGGAAAGGGGATTCATGGGCAACGTGAACAACATCCCGTTTCTCTGGGGTTCCGCCACGGCGTCTTATCAGTGCGAGGGTGCCTGGAACGAAGACGGCAAAGGCCTTGGCGAGTGGGATTTCTTTAACCACACAAGCAATAAGAACATCAACCATGTTGACGGTGATGTATCTTGCGACTTCTACCATCGCTATGAAGAAGATATCCGCATGATGAAAGAAGGCGGACAAAACACCTATCGTTTCTCTCTTTCATGGAGTCGAATCATCCCCACGGGTATCGGCGAAGTGAATGAAAAGGGTATCGATTTTTATAATCGGGTCATTGATTGCTGCCTCGAAAATGGCATAGAGCCCAACGTTACGCTGTTCCATTACGATCTGCCATTCACGCTTGCTTGCAAAGGCGGATGGCTGAACAACGACATGGCAGAGTGGTTCTGCAAATACGCCAAGATTTGCTTTGAGCGCTTTGGAGACCGCGTCAAAATCTGGGCTACCGTTAACGAGCCGCATTTCTACAGCTACTGCGTAAACATGTTGGGCAACTATCCCCCCAATCGATCGCTCGACGTTCAGTCGTACATGCAGTTTCAGTACAACCTGATGCGCGCAAGCGCACTCGCAGTCCGAGCATATCGTCAAATGGGCTACGACGGCATCATCGGTGCCGTCCACGATGGCGGCGTTGTCGAACTCGACCCGGCAACCGAGCACCCCGATGACGTATTTCGATACGCAGACTTTTTCGCCAATCGCATGATTCTGGCACCAGCACTTCAGGGTCAACTGCCGCCAGAAATGGACGAAATCCTTGAAAAACTTGGCGTCACGCTCTATCGATCCCCAAATGACGTAGAAGAATTCAGAGACGGTAAAGTCGATTTTATTGGACTCAACGTGTATTGCCGAGAGTATGTAACCGACTGGCACGGTGGAGAGCTTGCCGTTTCGGCGAACAATAAGGGCGGTTCGAGCAAAAAGGTCGAAGGAAAATGCATTGCGCCCTTGTTTGAAAGCGCCCGCGACAGCAATGTTCCCCGCAATAAATGGGGCCGCGAAATACTCCCAAGTTGCATGTATTCAACCATCATGGATGTCCACGAGCGCTATGACGCGCCCCGCATCTTTATTACGGAAAACGGACATGGCGCCTATGAGCAACCAGACGCAGACGGAATGATCCACGATGATGACCGCATCGAGCTTCTGGGCCAGTTCATCGAGCACATGATGAGGGCTAAGCGCGACGGCGCGCGCGTTGAGGGCTACTACCTCTGGTCGACGATGGATCTGTATAGCTGGATCAACGGCTACGAAAAACGATACGGACTTGTCCATATCGACTTCGAGAACAATCTGGAGCGCACCCCCAAAAAGAGCTGGTATTGGTACCGAGACCTTATCTCGAAGTATCAGGAGCAGGAAGGTTAGGAGAAAGAGATGAAATATCAGGCAATGTCCGAAACAGTCCTAAAGGCTGTTGGCGGCAAAGAGAACATTACATCGGTAACTCATTGTGCGACGCGCCTTCGCATCGACGCACGAGACACCTCGATCATCGATCTCCAGCTCGCCAAATCGGCCGACCAGGCGCTCGGGGCAGTAGTCAGCGGTGGCCAGCTTCAGGTGATCATCGGCCCCAACGTCACCGAGGCTTACAACGACTTCCTCGACTTCGCTGGAATCGAAGTCGGCGGTGGCACGGTTGCCGACGATGCCCAAACCGCCAAAGACCTTGCAGAAGGCATTAAAAGCGGTAACACCGCCATGGGCTTGATTGAGAAATTCGGGAACGTCTCTGCACAGGTATTCATGCCCATCGTCCCGGCGCTCATCGTTGGCGGACTCATTCTTTCGATCAAGAATCTCCTGGTCAATTATTGTGGATTGAGCACCGATAGCGGAACCGCCCAGGTTCTGCTGGCGATCTTCAGCGCCTCATTTAGCTTCCTGCCCGTTTACCTCGGCTATCAGCTCGCCACCGTCATGAAGATGCAGCCTATCATGGGCGCACTGCTGGGCGCAATCATGATTAGCTCGTCTATTAGCGGTGCTGAGGGCCTCGACTTTCTTGGCATCCCCATCCCGACGAATGACTACTCGAGCACGGTGGTGCCAATCGTACTGGGCGTTGTGTTCATGTACTTTGTTGATCGCGGTCTTCAGAAAATCATCCCCGACATTACCAAACTGTTCTTGAAGCCGCTGCTCACCATGTTCATCGTCGTGCCTGTTGAGCTGATTATCCTCGGCCCCGCCGGCAGCATGATGGGCTACGCGCTGAGTGATGCCGCCACGTGGCTCATGGATAACGTGGCATTTATCGCTACTCCAATCCTTGCAGCCCTTAACCCCTATTTTGTCATGCTCGGTCTTGATAAGGCCTACATCGCGATCGAAGTTACGAGCTTGGCGCAGCTCGGCTGGGCGCCCATCATCTTTGGCTTCATCTCAAACCTCTGCATTGGCGGCACGAGTCTCGCCTTGGCAACTGCAATGGAAGGCAACAAGGAGAAGAGAGGTATGGTCACCACGGTTGCCGTCACCGCACTCTGTGGCGTAACCGAGCCCGCGTTTTACGGCTGCCTCATCGAGCGTCCCCGCCTGCTTGTCGGCACGGCAATCGGCGCCCTCTGCGCGGGACTCCCTGCAGGTATCTTCGTCCTGAAGGAGTATGTTGCGGGAGCATGCCCCGGTCTTCTTTCTGCGCTGATCTTTATCGCTCCCGATGGATCCATGGGCAACTTCGTACTGGCGTGCGTTGTCGCCGTCATCGCCATCGTCGTCTCGTTCATCGCTGCACGCGTGATCATCAAGAAGAATCCCAACTATATTGAGTAGATGCCCGCTGCTTGCATTGGGGACATCCTCGGCAGACCATTAGCAAGAACCCAAGAAGTCCCTTAGGAGCTCGATTAATCCATTCGGATTCCTCAGGCACAAACGACCCCGATTCCACAATGAAATCGGGGTCGTTGTTTCTAAAGCCTTCGATAGACAATCGGTGTTTACCTTAGCTCCCTATCCAAGTTAATTATCCACGCTCGTTCTCCGGTCGGAAGATTTTCTTCTCTCGCGTGTCCAGAAATCCACGCTCGAGCAGTACATCCAGGTCCGCACCCGCCCTTGTCTCGATCTGTAACAGCAAGAGGCCTATTCCGCTTCTACATGTTACAGATCAAGATATTCCTAAAACACCCTAAGTTTCATCTCAATCTGTAACAGTTAGATGCCAAATATCGGTCTTGGTGTTACAGATTTAGACAAACTGGAGGACGAGACAAACCAAAAACGGGATGGGCGCTAACCCGATGGCGCACCACCCAAATAGAAACGGGCCCTGTCCCACAAGGAAACAGAGCCCGAAACTCTCATGGAGCCAGTGACAGGAATCGAACCTGCAACCCACTGATTACAAATCAGTTGCGCTACCGTTGCGCCACACTGGCACACTTGGCGCTTTCGCGCGAAGCCTGTTAAGAATAAAGGAATTGCGGACGGGGCGCAACAGGCCGCACGGCGTTATACAAATATGCAAAATCCAGCAACAACAGGTACCAGGCCCGTTCATTTCTGTCAGTGCGCCCTCAATCTTAAAACCATTCGCCAGAACGAATAGTTTTAATTACAATTGCTATATATAAAACTATTCGTTCTGGCGAAGGGTTTCGCGATGCTTACTACCAAAGAAGCCGCCGAGCTGCTCGGCATCACTCCGCGCAGGGTGCAGGAGCTCATAAAAAACGGAGCACTTGAGGCCCGCAAGGCTTCTGGTGTATGGCTCATCGACAAAGACAGCGTCGACACGCGACTCCGCTCTGTGACCAAAACGGGGGGACGTCCCCGCCGCGGCCACGGTAAGAGCGAGATCGCGTTCACCCTCATGAACCGCACGTACGAAGTCGCTCAGCTGGTCTACAGTACATCGCGAAAAGACTTTACCCACATCGGTGCCGACATCGATTACGCCCACGCCCCTATTGGAGTATTTGGCCCTAATAGCCCCATATCGCTAGACTCCTTCCGCATCTGGTGGCGCGGCCGCGGTATCCCGCTCGCACGCATTGGGCTAGCCTCCCTGCTTGCAGAAGCCGCAGTCGATGTTCCCGATGAACTCGTCCAGCGAAATCTCGGCCTCTCCTTATCCGACCAGTATTGGATTAGGCCCCAAGACTCCGGCCTCGCGTGGGAAGATATCAACTTCTTCAATAACGCCTTTGATGACGTCTCGCTGTCCATTGCACCCTTTGCCCCAGAGGGAAAAGCGGCTGCCGCAAAGCCCGATAACACCTCGGACGGCAATCTTCAAAAGTACTGGACGTGCGAGGGCGAACGTCGAATTCTGCATAAGGCAGGAGCGCACCTAGACCAGGAACCTTATAACGAGCTGGTGGCGACCGCGCTCCACCGTCGCATCCTAAACGCCAGCGATTATGTGCCTTACTCGCTCGAGGGCACGGGCACTTCCGCCCTGAGCACATGCGATGTCTTCTTAACTGATGAAGAAGAGTATGTCCCTGCGTTCTATGTAAACCAGCACGCAAACGCAGATGAACGGCTAACCGACTACGAGCGATATGTAGCAAACTGCGAGGAGCTCGGGGTGACAGGCGTCAAGGATGCCCTTGACCGCATGATCGTATGTGACGACATCATTGCCAACTACGATCGTCATTGGCGCAACTTCGGCCTCGTGCGAAACGTAAACACGCAAGCTTGCAGACCTGCCCCCATCTTCGATTCGGGCTCATCACTCTGGTGCAACATATCGCTAGAGGAGCTTAGGGCGGGAGAGCACAGTTTTACCAGCGCACAATTTCATTCAAGCCCCGCCAAACAAATGTTGCTCGTCGAGGACATGGGCTGGTTTGACGGCGACAAACTCGAAGGCTTCGTTGACGAGGCAATCGAGATTCTTTCCAGAAACGACGCGCTCACGGCAAGGCTGCCATATCTAAAAGAGGCGCTAACGTGGCGCCTCGAAAGAATGATCGACATCGCTGAATGGAGTTAGCGAGGCAGCATTGCCCCGCCAACTTCCCTACCTCCCGCGCAGGGCCTTGAGCTTGGCCAGGGCCTCGGGGCTTAGACGGCTGCCCAGGGTCATCTTGATCTGCGGAGCTTCCTCTGCCTCGTGAACGTCGTTATCGATCTGTTTGATCTCGTCCACCAGCATGCGGCTCGAGATGCGCGTAACGCCCTTACCCATGACAACGGCCTGGATCGTACCGTCGCTCGATACCACGGAGCACGCGCGGCCTTCCTCGCGTGCCTCGATGCAGAGCTTCTGCACCACGGTATCTGCCGAAACACCGGTCGGCGAGAACTCGATGCGCACGCCACGCGCCGGCAGGTTGGGACGCTCGCTGGAGATGTTGCCCGCGCCGTCGAACACGATCACGGCCTCGTAACGGCCCTGGGCAAACGCCGCAACATCGTTGATGAGGGCGGTGCGCGCCATATCGTGGACGTCGCTGGAATATGGATCGTCGGAATGGTCGTAGACGAGCTTTTCGTAGCGCGGCGTGCAGTGGATCACGTTGTAACCGTCGACCACCAGCAGCTCGGGCTTGTTGGAGTGCACCGTCGAGACTGGGTCGGCGATAGCCTGCGCAAACGCATTGCCGCCCACGCCGTAGGTCGCGGCCGAGACAATCGGCTTGGCCGAGCCCTCGCCAAAGCGCTTGGCCTTGGACTTGGCGCGGTTCTTCTTGGACATGCGCTACTCCTCCCCCATAAGCTCGCCGGCATTGCGGCGCAGCCACTCAAAGCACAGCGCGGTGGTCGCCTGGGCCACATTGAGACTCTCGGTCATGCCGCGCTGGGGAAGCTTGGTCAAAAAGTCGCATTTCTCGAGCACCAGGCGTGAGATGCCGTCGCCCTCGGAGCCCATGACGAGCGCCACGCGACCTTCGAAGGAAGCATCCCAGCAACTGCCCTCGGCGTGCTCGGAAGCACCGCCCACCCAAAAACCAGCGGCCTTGAGGTCATCGAGTGCACGGGCAATATTGGGAACCTGCGCGATAGGCAGATGCATGACAGCACCGGCCGAGGTCTTGTAGCTGCCCACGGTCACGCCGGCGGCACGCTTGTTGGCGATGACGACGCCGGCCGCGCCCACGACCTCGGCGGAGCGCACAATGGCGCCAAAGTTGCCGTCGTCGGTCACATGGTCGAGCACGACGACAAGCGCCGGACCGTCGCCGGCGCGGTCGAGAATATCGGCGACATCAGCATAGGGGAAGTTGCCAACCTCGAGTGCGATGCCCTGATGAGCGCCATGGCTCGACAGTGCGTCGAGCTGCGCGCGCGGCACATACTTAATGCGGACGCCCGCGGCGTTGAGGTCGTCGACCAGGCGCGACAAGGCGGCATCGCGCTCCCCGCCCTCGACAATGAGCGCGCACTTGATGGGAAAACCAGTGCGTAGCGCCTCGGCGGCAGCACGACGACCTTCGATAAACTCGCCCTTGGGAGTCTGGACAGCGTCGCGGTTGCGATCGCGCTGCGGACGTGCGGCCTGGGTGCGATCGCGCTGGCCCTTGGGAGCGGCAGCGCGGTCATTGCGGCGAATCGAACGCGAGCCAGAAGCAGCCTGCTTGCCGCCACGAGGCGCACGCTTGCGATTGTCGGCCATAAAGCGACCTCCTAAATACAACTATCAAACGAAACAAAATAAACGACCGCCCATGAATATTAATTCGGGCGGTCGGTACGGGTTTTCCAAGTGCCCGAGATTGCCGTGAAAGAGGAGCGACGCGTACTTGAGTACGCGAGCGACGGTTTGAACGGCAAGGTCGGGTGCTTGGGAAACCCGCGGGGATTAGAGAGATTTGATACGAGTGCCGGCGGCGGTATCTTCAATCGTCAGGCCCAGGTCCTTGAGCTGATCGCGGATGGCATCTGCCAGATCCCAGTTCTTGGCGGCACGAGCCTCGGCACGAGCCTCGAGAATCTTGGCAGCGGCCTCGTCCACGTCGTCGCCCGTGTAGGCAACCAAACCGGCGGCAACGCCCAGCAGGCCCAGCGGCAACTCGACCTTGGGCTCGGGAAGCTCAACGCCAAACGTATCGAGCAGCTCGGCCAGCGTATCGGCGGCAGCCAGGACTGCGGCCTTGTCGGCAGCATCGCCCGCCTGCTCCAGATACTGATTGCACTCGGTGACAAAGCCAAAGACAGCACCCATGGCACCGGCGGTGTTAAAGTCGTCGTCCATGCACTCCTTAAAGGCGGCGCGGGTCTCGGCGGCCTTGGCGGCAAACGCCTCGGCGGCAGCCGCATCGGCATCGGCCGTCGCATGGTTCGCAGCCCAACGAAGGTTCTCGACCGTACCGGCAATACGCGTGAGCGAGTTCTCGGCACCCTCCAGGCGCTCCCAAGAAAAGTCGAGCGGCGAGCGATAGCTCGTCTGCAGCATCAACAGGCGCAGGGCCGCGGCAGAGTGCTGCTCGAGAACCTCGGCCAGCGTAAAGAAGTTTCCGAGCGACTTGGACATCTTCTCGCCGTCAACCAGCAGCATGCCCGTGTGCATCCAGGTGTTGGAGAAGCCCTGGTGCCAGGCGCAGGTGGCCTGGGCGCACTCGTTCTCGTGATGCGGGAAGGCAAGGTCGGAGCCGCCGCCGTGGATGTCGATCGGAGTACCCAGGTAGCGATGCACCATGGCGGCGCACTCGGTGTGCCAACCGGGACGACCCTCGCCCCAAGGGCTCGGCCAGCTGGGCTCGCCGGGCTTGGCGGCCTTCCACAGGGCAAAGTCGAGCGGGTCGTTCTTGTCCTCGTTCTCCTCAATGCGTGCGCCAACCATAAGGTCGTCGATGTTGCGGCCCGAGACCTGGCCATAGTTGGGATCGCTGCGCACGGCAAAGTACACGTCGCCGTTATCGGCGGCGTAAGCGTGGCCCTGCTCGATGAGCGTCTTAATCATGGCGATCATGGGGCCGATCTCCTTGGTGGCGCGGGGGCGCACATCGGGATCGAGCACGTTGGCGGCGCGCATGACGCCGATAAACTTGTCAGAGAACTCCGTCGCAACCTCGGCGGCGGTACGGCCCTGCTCGTTGGCGCGCTTGATGATCTTGTCATCGACATCGGTGAGGTTCTGGGCGAATGTGACCTCGTAGCCGCTCGCGATGAGCCAGCGACGAATTACGTCAAAGCTGATGAACGTACGGGCGTTGCCGATGTGGATGTTGTCGTAGACCGTGGGGCCGCACACGTACATGCGGACCTTGCCGGACTCGATGGGCTGGAACTCTTCCTTTTTATGGGTAGCGCTGTTGTAGATACGCATTCGTTACTCCTTAACGGTTTTCTGTAGCAGGCAGACGGCCCAGGCGCCGATTCCCTCGCCCTGGCCTTCCCAACCGAGTTTTTCGGTCGTAGTGGCGGCGACGCCCACGTTTTCGACGTCAACGCCCAGGGCATGGGCAAGGTTGGCACGCATGGCATCGCGGTGCGGGGTGATCTTAGGCTGCTGGCAGGCAATGGTGCAATCGGCATCGACAAACTCGAAGCCCAGCTCGCGCGCGTAGTCCATCACGCGAGCGAGCAGCACCATCGAATCGGCACCCTCATAGGCGGGGTCGGTATCGGGGAATAGCTTGCCAATGTCTCCCCCACGGCAGGCGCCCAGAATGGCGTCGGCCAAGGCGTGCGCGAGCACATCGGCATCCGAGTGGCCCAGCAGGCCGCGCTCGTAGGGAATGTCGACACCGCCGATGATACATCGACGCCCCTCCACCAGACGGTGAACGTCGTAGCCATGGCCAATGCGCAGGTTACTGAACATGGGGAAGGTCCTCTCCCTCGGCCATGCGGCC
>CABUIY010000014.1 GCA_902491765.1 uncultured Collinsella sp.
TTGGAGAGAGCGCTCCCGCAAACTGCCTCTTGACAACTTATAGGAGCGTCGGTTTTATTTTTCGCTACGCGGGTTGTGCTTGGCTATTGCAAAAAAGTCTACTCACTTAGGCTTGAGGGTCGTTCGCCGGCGCCTATTCGCGCTTGTTTGCCGACGTCGCGACCATCAGAAGCCCCTAGGACTCTTGCGGCAGACGCTTCTTGCCCTTGCGGGCGCGGTTTTTAAAGTTCTCGACGGCCTCTTCCATGCCGAGGGGCACATAGGTAAGCTCATCGAGGTTATCGGGCAGGTAGCAGGCAAGGCTTTGCTCCTGCGCTCGGCCTGCTGCGAGTTGCTCTTCGGTAGGCTTCTCGCCGGGTGTGGCACAAATGCCGTAGGCGACAGCACCCATCTCGCGCGTGCGGCACTCGTACTCGGTCTCGGGATGCTCGGGATGGTCGCGGCGCACGTCATCGCTTACCCAAAGTGTGTCGTAGCCCGCCGCGGCAAACTGCCCCAGGGCGTAGTCGCGCAACGGCTTGCTGTCAGTGCGCAGCGTGACGGTAGCGCCGGCTGCAAAGAGCGGACGGTACAGCATTAGGTGGTCGACATGGACGAGTCGTTTTTTGGCGTACTTGGCCTTGGGCTGCGGCGTGGGAAAGTTGATGGTGATGGCATCGAGCTCGCCTGCGGCAAACAGCTGCGGCAGCGATGCGGCGCCTCGGGGCAGGACGAGTGCGTTGGTCAGTTCCTGCTCGCAGATTTTCTGTGCGGCATAGGCGATGCAGATGGGCTCCTGGTCCATACCGACAAAGAGCGTGTTCGGCTCGCGGGTGGCGCGCTCTACCAGGTACGTTCCCTTGCCACAGCCAAGATCCAGGTGAAGGTGTTCGAAGGGCTTGCTGCCAACTGGCGCGCAGGCCTCGCGCCAATCCCCGGCATATGCCTCGGGGTTCGTCTCAATCGCATCGGCGTAGCGCTCCAAGCGCTCCTCGAGCACAAAGTTCTTAGGCGTGCGAACGTGGACGGCTCCCATGAGGCTCCTTGGTCATAAGTATGGAACGCATAACTGCGCGTTCCGTCAATGGGTTGAAAAAAGGTGGGCATAGTTTGCCTGAAAGATGCGGTGCGGCTCGACGGCGAGTCGTCGGTGCCTACAGGCGCTTGAGAATCACATAGCGGTTGAGCTCGCCGCTACGACCGTCGGCATGGAAGCGCTCAAGCTCGCGCACGGGGACCTCGCCGCTCTTGTAGAACGTACGGACGCCGCGCACCAGGTCGGTGATTTGCTGATCGTCAAAGTGATGGCAATAGCGGTAGGCGTGGCGGTCGTTTTGCCAGCCAATGAGGTGGTCGCCGGCTTCAAACTGCGCGGAATCGTAACCCTCAAACGGCGGGGTGAGCTCGGCGCGGGCCTCGGCTCGAACGGCCTTGCGCGCCATGCGCTCGTCGTTCATAAACTCCCAAAAGCTGATGGCGATGATGCCGCCCGGGCGCGTCTGCCGCACCAAGGCGTCGAGTACGCGTACGCGGTACTCGCACGACGGCACGTGGTGCATAAAGCCAAAGCAGACCGAGATGTCGGCGAGCGGGGCGTCGAAAAGCACGTCGGGCGTCTCGGCGGGGTTGAGCTTCATGAGGGCGTCGAGCACGTCGAGCTCCTGGAAGTGCAGGTTGGGAATGCGCAGGGCGTGGCCATGTGCATCGATAGCCAAATCTTGACACGAGTCGACACCATAGAACTCAAACGGGCAACTGGCATCTGCCGAGGGATTTGCGCCGTCGACGCCCTTGGCGGCAAGTGCGCCGCCGGCGGCAAAGTTCTCGAATCGCATATTGCCGCAGGCAAGATCGAAGACGCGGACGGGATGCTCGATCGTGGCGGCGTTGAGCTGCCCGAGCGCGATGTCCATGGTGCGCACCCAGCCGGGCCACGGGGCCTGGCGCGTATCGGAAAAGGAAGCGGAGTGCTCGCGATAGAACGTATTGTTGAGCTGGATGAGCGATGAGGCGAAATCGCGGTTCACGGCGCGGAACTCCCTCCGTTGGCGGTGCGGAATAAACAGTACGACCATACTACCGTTAACGCCGCAACGGGGACAACCGGGCTAGGTGCCATTGCTTTGTTTGGACACATTTCCGCAGCTCATGTGTGTCCGCAACCGCCGGTTGTCAAAAATCTCACTAGAATAGGTGGCATGCTTTTGGCGGTGGCGGATAGATTTTTAACTGTGCAAGGCGCCTTAAGAACAAAAACGGTCCGGCGGCACGGCTGGCATCACATAGGAGGAACCATGAATGTAGAAACTGCGCAGCGGCTCGCCGACCTTCGTCGCAGCAAAGGCTTTAGCCAAGAAGGGCTGGCGCGAAAGTTAGGGCTGTCGCGCCAGGCGGTCAGTAAATGGGAACGCGCGGAGAGCTCGCCCGATACCGAGAACCTGATCTCGCTCGCCAAACTCTATGGCGTGAGCCTGGACGAGCTGCTCAATCCGAGTGACGAGATCGAGGACGATATCGAGTTTGAGAACGAGGACCGCGCCCGCCAGCGCGAGGCCGAGGCGGCGGAACGTGCCCGAACCCATGAGGCGGCGGCACGCGCTACCGAGGCGGCAACACAGGCGAGTGACGCCGCCGCCAAGGCGGCGCAAGCGGCAAGTTGGAGTGCGCAGGCTGCCAATGCCGCTACGGCGCAAGCGACGAGTGGCACCGCGGTTGGCTCGACTCCGGTGAAGGGCCCGTTCCAGTCGTTCCCGTATTGGGCCGTGTGCTGGCTGCTGTTCTTTTTGCTGATGTTCGTGTTTGGTGCCGGCCCCTTTGCCGCGCTGATCTTCTTCACGATCCCCATCTATCACTGGGTGGCGCGTGCGCTCGATGGCGATTGGGCGCGCGGGGATATCCAGGTTGGTCCGGCGCCGGCGGTCGCTAGGACTAAGGGGGAGGACGTTTTCACAGCGGTTGACGCTGACATGGCTGCCGCGACCACCGCTGAGTCGAGTGCCAAAGAAGGTGATGAATGATGAAGCTCTCGCATGAGTCTAAGAGGCGCTTGGGCATTGGCATCGGAGCGTTTGTGCTCATCATCGGGCTTGTCTTTGGCACTTCGCGGACTTTGATTCATTTTGATGGACCGTGGGATCTCAACGATGTTGTATCCGGCTTGTCTGGTATGGACGATGCGTTTGACGAGGACGATTCCTTGAATAGCGGTAACTATTCCGCTCGGCCTCAACAGCTTTCGAGCGAAACGTTTGATGCCGACGCGTTCACATCGCTTGACTTGGACGTGACGTCGGGCACGGTCGAGGTCAAACACGTCTCCGGCGGGCCAGTGCGCGTGATTGAAAGCGGTCGCGTGGCAACGGGGACCGTTGCCTTCGATGCGGCAACCCAGAACCTGGCCGAAATCAAGGGCTCTACGCTCAAGATTCGCCAGTTCGATTGCGATGACGAGCGCGCCATTGACCGCACGGTTACCGTCGAACTGCCGCGCAAAGTTGCCGATAACATGGTGGGCATTACAGCGAATGTAGGATCGGGTGATCTGACGGTCGCGGGCATTGCGTGTCATGACCTCAACCTGACTCTGGACTCGGGAGACGTTGAGTTTACAGGCACCGTGACCGATACCCTGAATGCTGAGGTCGGTTCGGGCGATGTGACGTTCGAGCTTTACCAGGCCCCCGCGAAGTCGATGGACGTGAGTGTGGGCTCGGGCGATGTGGAGATGACGGTTCCGAACTCGACGGGCTTTAAGGCGAGCCTCACCTTGGGCAGCGGCGACTTCGAGAGCGATTTCCTTCCGCTTGGCTACGACGGCGAGACCATTTTGAATCTTGAATTCGATAACGGTGACAAGTCTGCCACGTATCGTTTTGAGGTCGGTTCGGGCGACATGTCGTTTGATTCGGAGTAGTGAGGCAGACGAAAGCCTAGGCGAAGATATAGACGCGCTGTTTGATGAAGGCGCCGAAGCCGAGATCGGCTCCGGCGCCTTTGCCTTTACAATGGGGGCATGGAACAGATTATCTTGAACATACTCGAGGCTCTGCGTCGCGGCGAGACCGTGGACGACAAGGAGCTCGTCAAACTGATACATGCCGAGGCGCGCCGTGAGGGTGCCGATAAGCGCGACCTGGCCAAGCGTCGTCTGCTGCCGTTTTACCAGCGGGTAAAGCGTGAGGAGCCGGCTCGTTGGGCTGGGTGGAATGCCGATGCCGAGCTAGAGCGTCAACTGCTGCAGGTGCTGCGTATGAAGCCGCGCCGAACGGCTTCGGGCGTGGCGACCATTACCGTCATCACCAAGCCGTGGCCGTGCTCGGGCGATTGCCTGTTTTGCCCCAACGACCTGCGTATGCCCAAAAGCTATCTGCATGCCGAGCCCGCGTGCGCCCGTGCGGAGCAAAATTGCTTCGATCCATATCTGCAGGTGAGCGCCCGTTTGACGGCGCTTTCGCAGATGGGGCATGCGACCGATAAGATCGAGCTCATTGTGCTTGGCGGTACCTGGAGCGACTATCCGGAAGGCTATCAGACATGGTTTATGTCGGAGCTTTTCCGTGCGCTCAATGACGATGCCGTCGCCGGCGTGGCTGCCAACCCCATGTTGGCGCGTCCGGGCATCAGCCGTGCCGAGGCAGGGCGCCTGCTCGATGACGCGCCCGCCGATGCGCTGCCGCCGGTGGTGGCGGAGCGTCGCGAGCGCTATCGGGCTGCCGGTATTGCGACCGACGAGGCCGAGCTTGCGAGTGGTGTTGCCGGCGAACAGGAGCGCGTAGATGCTGCCGTGGGCGGCTATAACCGTGCGGTGCGTCGTCTGTACGGCCCCGGCACGCCGTGGGACGAGGTCGCCGAGTGGCAGACGGCCACGATGGAGGAGCTCGAGCGTCAGCAGCGCATCAACGAGACGGCGAAGCATCGCGTAGTGGGGCTCGTTATCGAGACCCGGCCCGATGCCGTGACGCCACAGGCGCTCACGCTCATTCGTCGCCTGGGCTGCACCAAGATTCAGATGGGCATCCAAAGCCTTGACCAGCACCTGCTCGATATCAACGAGCGTCGCATTTCGGTGGCGAAGATCGAGCGGGCGTTCTCGCTTGCGCGCCTGTTTGGCTTTAAGATCCACGCGCATTTTATGCTCAACTTGCTGGGCGCTACGCCCGAGGGGGACAAACGCGACTACGAGCGCTTTATGACCGAAGGGGCCTTTATGCCCGACGAGGTCAAGGTCTACCCGTGTGCGCTCATCGAGGGCTCGCGTCTGGTGGGCTGCTATGAGCGCGGCGAGTGGCGCCCCTATACCGAGGAAGAGCTGCTCGATGTGTTGGCCGACGACATCGTGGTGACGCCGGCGTTCTGTCGTATCAGCCGCATGATTCGCGACTTTAGCTCCGACGACATTATGGTGGGCAACAAGAAGCCCAACCTGCGTCAGCTCGTCGAGAACCGCTTGGCGGCTCATGGAGAAGGCGCGGCGGTGCGCGAGATTCGCTATCGCGAGATCAGTACCGCGGGTGCCGACCTGGATGAGTTGACCCTTGACGAGGAAGTAGCGTACGAGACGCCGGTGACGCACGAGCGCTTTTTGCAGTGGGTGACGCCCGAAGGCAAGATTGCCGGCTTTTTGCGCCTGTCGCTGCCCGACCATTCGTTTGTTGCCGCGCATGTGGACGAGTTGCCGACGATGCCGGACGAGGCGATGATTCGCGAGGTGCACGTGTATGGCATGGCGGCACGCGTGGGGGATCAAGGTCAGGCGGCTCAGCATCACGGTCTGGGGCGTCTGCTCGTGGAGCGTGCGTGCGAGATTGCCCGGGATGCGGGTTATGCGCGTATCAACGTGATTAGCGCGATTGGCACACGCGAGTACTATCGCCATCTTGGATTTTATGACCATGGCCTTTATCTGCAAAAGGAGCTCTAGATGAACAAGCCGAGTGTTTCTGCCGGCGTCGTTGCCGGCGTTGCTCTGGGAGCCGCGGCGCTTGGTGCGGCTGCTGTCGCTGTTCGTGCTGCCTGTCTGCAGGTTGCGCGAACCCGCAATGGGTTGGCGCGTGTAAAACGCGTGCACAATGAGAGCGACGATGAGATTCGCGTCTTGGTGCAAGGTGGGGTCTACCAAAGTGCGAGTTACGTTGGCGAGCGTTGGGCAGAGCCGGTCTTTGCGTACTATCGTGCATTTGACGATGTGTTTGAGAC
This sequence comes from uncultured Collinsella sp., assembly GCA_902491765.1. Classification (GTDB taxonomy): domain Bacteria; phylum Actinomycetota; class Coriobacteriia; order Coriobacteriales; family Coriobacteriaceae; genus Collinsella. The sequence continues at coordinate 6,175 of CABUIY010000014.1, forward strand.
TGAGGGCGCAATGCGTGACGCTTATGGTCACGGTATCGACCGTATGCTCATGCTGGGCGGGGGTGGGTTTGCCTATCCCAAGTTCGCGCTGATGTCGCACGAGGGCTTGCGCATGGACGTTATCGAGTATGACGGAGAGATTACGCGCCTGGCGCGCCGCTGGTTCTACCTGGACGAGCTGGAGCGCGCGGTGGGCGACCGCTTGCGGGTGATTACCGCTGAGGCGCGTTCGTACCTGGGTGTGACGAGCGTGGGCCATCGTCGCTACGACGTGGTCGTGAGCGATTGCTTTGGCGGTGCCGAGCCCGTGCGCGAGCTGGCGACGGTTGAGGCGTTGCGTTTGGTGCGAGGCAGCCTGAACCCCGGGGGTATCTACGTTGCCAATATCGTGGGCGCAAACGAGGGGAGCGACGTGACGTTCCTGCGCGACTGCGCTGCCACGGCACTCGAGGTGTTCGCCCACGCCTGGGTGGTCCCATGTGGCGATGCGGAGTTCGGCGGCGAGGAGAACTACCTGCTCATCGCCAGCGACGGCGACTACGCCTTTGCCGAAGCCGTGCCCTTCGACGCTGACTTCCTCGGCACCGTCCTTCACGATTAGTACGTCTCCCAAAAGACTGGTCTTAGGCGTGGTCGCGCCAGCTGAGGACGCGCTGCTTCATGCCCTCGATGTCGAGCACGCCTTCGGCGAAGCCTTTGCGCACGAGCTCCTCGGGAACGTACTCGTCGTAGCGATCAAAATAAGGCACCTCGCCGGGATAGACGAGCTCGATGGGGTTGAAGTCCTTCTCGGCCTCGGCGGCGAGCACCTCAAAGAATGTCTCCTCGTCGGCCTTCATCTTAAACTGCATAAAGTATGGACGCGACGGATCGAGCCCGCGAAGGCCCAGCTCCGCGGCGCATTTAATCTTGAGCATACGTTCGAGCGCCAAAAAGGCGTAGCTGCCTAACCAAGGGAAGAGCACCCAGGTGTCGCCACCCAGGTTGATGAGCGGCTTGGTTCCCGCGCCCGAAATCTCGGCCGTATGACGAGCCTGCGCCAAACGGGCCCGTGCGTTACCCATAAGGTACGGATATGCTGCGTGCTCAGTGAGCGCTTGGCGCATGCGCTCGAGTACATGCGTGTTAATGTCGCCGGGGCAGTCGCCAAAGTATGCCGGCACACGACCTTTGACTTGCGTGGCAAAGACGGTATGGCGCTTCCAGTCCACTTCCTCGACAATCCAGCAGAGTCCGGCGATGGCGATGCGCTCACCGGGCGGTGGCGGATTGACGATCGTGCCCAACTCGGCCGACTCGCTGCGAACGGTGAACTCCTCGTTTTCCTGGAATACGGCGTAGAACTTAAAGTTGTTAATGATGCGCTCGCCCGCGAGACCCACAATGAGCCCACCGCCCTCGGTGACCTGGATATGGTCGATCTTGATGAGGTGGCGCAGCAACACGCGATAGTCATCGGCCGAGATGCGATGGAAATAGCTGAGTGTGAGTACGCGCTGGGCAAGTTCGGCCGGTGTGAGCTCGCCGGCGCTGGCGAGCGTCGACATGGTCTGGTGATAGAGCAAACTGTAGGGGAGTCGATCGAGCTCGGGTGGCTCGACCCACTTTTCCTCGCGATAGAGTTGTACGAGTGCTATGCCCTGCAGGAGCTTCCACGGAATGGTCTCGGGCATCATCGTGCGCGGCTCGGGCTCTTCCTCGCGCATGACAAACCACATCTCGGGCGGAAGATCGCGGCGTCCCGTGCGGCCCATTCGCTGCAAAAAGGAGCTGACGGTAAACGGCGCATCGATCTGGAACGCGCGCTCCAGGCGGCCGATATCAATGCCGAGCTCCAGCGTGGAGGTGGTGACGGTTGTCTGTGCCTGCTCCTCGTCACGCATGAGCTCCTCGGCGGTTTCGCGTAGCGATGCCGAAAGATTGCCATGGTGGATGAGAAAGCGGTCGGGCTCGTGCCGGCTTTCACAGTAGCTGCGCAACATGGAGCATACAGCCTCTGCCTCCTCGCGCGAGTTGGCAAAGACCAGGCACTTGCGGCCGCGCGTATGCTCAAAGATATAGCCCATACCGGGGTCGGCGTTGTCGGGCGCCGTGTCGGTGGGGTTGAGAAGCGCCTGCTCGGTCGCTCGTGGGATGTCGACTTCGCCCTCGGGGGCCGAGGAAGTTCGGCGGTCCTTGGGTGCGGCCTTGCCCCGTGCCTGCTCGCGACGTTGGCGGCGTTCTTCCTGTGTAAGCTGTCCGCTGTGGCGCATGTCTTGGACACCGGGCGGCAGCGCCGCGGGTGGTGCCGCCTCAATGCGCTCGCATCCGAGCACCTCAGCTTCCTGCGGACCTGTGCTCGCGAATCCTCGCTGCTGAGCCTGGGGACCCGAGTTGTAGAAGTGCTCCATGGAGATACGCCACACGCGGCGCGGCTCCTCAAAGCGGGGGATGACGCAGTCGCGTCCCGTCCCCTGCGACAGGAAGGCACCCGTGCGTTCCGGGTCCCCGATGGTGGCCGAAAGGCCGATGCGCCGGGGTCGCACGCCCGCCATGCGCGAAAGACGCTCGATAAGGCAGAGCGTCTGCCCGCCGCGGTCACCGCGCATGAGCGAGTGGACCTCGTCGATGACCACATAGCGCAGGTCGCAAAACATGCGCGGAATCGCCATGTGCTTATGGATTAAGAGCGCCTCGAGTGACTCGGGCGTAATCTGCAAGATGCCGCTCGGTTTTTTGATGAGCTTAGCCTTGTGCGACTGGGAGACATCGCCATGCCAGTGCCAGATAGGGATATCGGCCTTTTCGCAGAGGTCGTTGAGACGGACGAACTGATCATTGATGAGCGCTTTGAGGGGGCCAATGTAGAGGGCACCAACGCTTGCGGGCGGGTTCTCCCAAAACTCGGTCAGGATGGGAAAGAAGGCCGCTTCGGTTTTGCCGGAAGCCGTGGATGCCGTCAGGAGCACATTATCTTGCGTGTTAAAGATGGCATCAGCTGCTGCAACCTGGATGGAGCGCAGGCTCTCCCAATCGTGGGAGTAAATGAAGTCTTGGATAAACGGGGCGTAGCGGTAAAAGGCGTTCACGGGGCCTCCCTTCAAAAGCGAATCTCTCAACGCGGTGGGCGGTGGCTTGCTGCATGACTGCCTCAACGTTCGTCCAGATAAAACCTACCAAAATAAACCTGTCCCTTTTTGGCAGGTTAGATGGTGAACTCGGCGAAGTTGCGGTCGTCGCCTGCGGTGCCGGTGTCGTCTGTTGCGGCTGTCGGCGCCAGCGCGTCGCCACCGACGCTTTGCAGCAACTCGGCCACGTTAGCATCGGGGTTTTGACACAGGATATCGAGCAGCTCGATAAAGTCGCGGATGACTTCGCGGGGCGTCAGATGCGTGTCGGCCCCCACGCGGCCAAACTCAATTTTGAGGAAGTCCACCAAGTCGTTCTCGGTAAGCGTGGGCGTCCAGCCAAAGTAGCCGGCATGGATCTGCATGAGCTTTTCGATGAGCACCAGCAGCTCCTCGTAGGTGAGCGGCTGCAGGCGGATGATGGGCGCGAGCATGTCTTTGAGATCATCGCGCGCAAAACGGCCCTGAGCGAGACGGCTCCGAAGGGCCTCGTAGGAGAACACGCCGCGGCGGCGGTCTTCGATAGAGGTCGGCGTGCCGCCCATGATCATGCCCAGGTACTGCGCCTTGCCTTGGAGCGTGTCGTTGTACATGGTCAGGATCTTCTCGTAGTTATATTGGCGCGTGATCGCGTTGGGAATCTTGTACAGATTCACGAGCTCGTCAATGAGCACCAGCATGCCCTTGTAGCCGCTGCAGACCAAAAAACGTGCGATGAGCTTGACGTAGTCGTACCAATCGTCGTCGCTGATGATGGTCGAGGAGCCTAGCTCGGCGCGCGCTTCGCTCTTGGTGCGGTACTCGCCGCGAATCCATTTGGTCACGCGGCTCATGGCATCATCGTCGCCCTCCGAGACGGCCGTGCGATAACGGTGGAGCATGCGGACAAAGTCAAAGCCGTGGACCATCTCTTCGAGCGGGGCCAGTTGGGCATTGACGGCAGACTCGTCGGCATCGGCACACGAGGCGACCCAGCGATCCAGGATAAGGTTGAGCGCACCGCCCTCGAGGCGCGTCTTGGTCGATATGTTGCGGATGAGCTCGCGATAGGTGGCGAGGCCCTGGCCCTGGCCGCCCTGTAGACGGCGCTCAGGGGAAAGGTCGGCATCAGCGACGACGAATCCCTCGCCCATGGCGTGCGTGCGGATGGTCTGGAGCAAAAAGCTCTTGCCGGCGCCGTAACGACCGACCAGAAAGCGGAAGCTCGCGCCACCGTCGGCGATGAGGCTCAGGTCGGTGAGCAGGGCGCGGATCTCGACCTCTCGCCCCACGGTGATATAGGGAAGGCCAATGCGCGGGACAACGCCGCCCTTGAGCGAGTTGAGAATGACGGCGGCGACGCGCTTGGGCACGCGGGGTGCTGCGGATGCGGTATCACTCATGGTCTAAGTATCCTCTCACGTCTGCTTCGTAGTCCTCGATAATTTGCGGTCCTGCCGCGCCAAATTCAATTACGGTGTCACCCACCAGGTCAAAGAGCGCCTCATTGATGCTATCGACGAGCATGTCCTCGCTCTGGCCCGAGTGCGCTACTGCCGATGTCGCTTGCGCTGCGTTTTGCTCGAGCAGTGCTCGAAGATAGGCGTCTGCGGCGGGATCGAGTGCGGACGCGGTGTCGGCGGGCGTGGGCGCTGGTGTGAGGAGCGGGGCTACGACGCCAAACTGCTCGGTGGAGATGGTCGGCTCGCTGGTCTCGTCCTGCTGCATGGTCGTCGCGACTGGTTCGGCGATCGTGTCGGCTACGGGCTCGGCTTCCCGTCGTTCGGCAACTGCCACCTCGGCATCCGCAAACGTACCGTCCTCGCGCTCCTCGTCGATCAAAAGCGCCTCGCGCGTTTGTGCGGCGGCGCTCCGAATGCGCCCCAGCTGGCTCAAGTCGATATCGATCTTGACGGGCTGATGTGCGGCATCCCATGAAAGCCATGCCACGATCTCGTCATCGATAATCTTGGCCAGATATTTGGGGACCTTTTCTTCCTTAAGGGGATGGGCGGGGTCCAGCGCCAGGCGCAGGCGTTGGTCGCAGGCGCGCATCATTTCACCGAGCTTGCTGCTCTTTTGCCTACTGCCATGGATACGCATGCATTCCCAAAAGCCGTTTTGGCAACGGTAGATATGGATAGGATCCAGGCGGTATTCGAAGTCCTCGTGGCGCTCGGGCGCAAAGAATACGGCCGAGGCAAACATGGTGTAGGGCATGGCCGTCTCCTCCCCAAATAAGCTCGCCACGATGCCGGTCTTTCGGTGCGTGTCATAGTGGCGCGCCATGCGGACATACACGGCGCATGCCACGTGGCGCAGATCGCGGTGGTGGCTGCGGTCGAGCCGCGAGTTATTGAGGTTGTACGTGGAGAGGGCGTTGATGGCGGCCATGAGTCGCTCCTCGCGCACCTCATCGGGCGGAAGGGGGAGCGTGGGCTCGGAGGTTTTGCGACGCTTAGGGGTCTGGCCGGACGGTGCCGGTGCTGGTACAAGGTCTCGTGCCGCGCGCCGCAGCTCGATAAGGGCGTTATCGAACATGACGGTTTTAGAGTCGCGAAGCAGCTTGGGGTCGAGCCCGTGGAACACGGCGTAATCCTGCAGCCACACGCGTGCAAATCGGTCGATGCCGGGCTCGAAGGCGCGATAGACATCCCAAAAAGCCTTGATCTTGTTAAAACCATCGAGCGGGTCATCTACGCCAATGCCGCAAATCAGCTCATAGAGATACAGAAAGGCAAAGGACGTAGACGTTTCCTCGACGGTTCCGCGGCGCACTTGGGCACGCCAGGTAAAGTAGCCGCGCAACTGCCGGTCGCTCATGGCGTTGTAGGTGGGAAAGTACGATTTAAAGGTGCCGTTGTAGGGACAGTCGTCCTCAAAATCGGCCATCAGCAGGCCCTGGCGGTAGAAAAGCTCGGCTTCCGAAAGCCAGCGGCCCGCACCGCCCTTGGGGTCATCCTGCCAGCGCGATATCTCGCGCATTTTACGGTACTGGTCGGGGAGGAAATTCTGCATCTGTCGGCCGGTTTTGAGAATCGGCTCGTCTGCGTAGATTTCGTTTGAGAAGCGGGTGGACTGATGGGTCCGGGCCTCGGCCATAATGCGCTCGATGAGCATCTTGATGTCCTGGTCGGCCACCGCTTCTCCTCTCCTAACGCAGCTACGGTGACCTCATATCATAGCACAGCATCAAACAGATGTTCGAGATACCGCTGCGTTGATAGATTTAGAACAGGAGGGCGTAGATGACGGCGATGACGACGGAGGGGAGCATATTGGCCGTGCGGAAGGTCTGAGGACGGATGAGGTTGACGCCGACGCAGAAGATGAGCATGGAGCCTACGAGCGAAAGGCTGTCGAGGGCTGCCGTGGTCATGATGGGGGAGAGCGCGCCGGCAAACAACGTAATCGTCCCCTGGAACACGGCGACGGGCAGGGCCGAGAAGATGCAGCCGCGTCCGAGCGACGCCGTCATGGTGCAGACGATGATGCAGTCCAATGCGCCTTTCAAGGCAAGCGTTGACCAGTCACCGAGCAGACCGTCCTGGATCGATCCCACGATAGCCATGGCACCGATGCAGACGGTCAGCGATGTCGAGACAAAAGCGTTGGTGAACTCGTTATCGCCCTCGCTGCCGGTTTTGCGCTTGAGCCATTCGCCAAGGTTCTCGATGGCGGCCTCCAAGTTGATGGCCTCGCCGATGAGCGAACCGAGCGCAAATGAGACGATGAGCATGGTGGTACCGGTGGTCGCTAGCGCCTTTCCATCGATGATGAGCATCTTTTGCATGGTGCCGCCCAGGCCGATAAACAGGACGCACAGCCCCGATGCTTTCATGAGCGTGTCTTGGATACGCGGTGTAATGAAGCGGCCGCCCGCTAATCCCAAAAGACCGCCCGCAACTAAAAGCACAACGTTGATGATTGTTCCCAAGCCCGGCATGAGCCCTCCTGTATTGATGCCAACGTGGCAATCGTAGCAGAACGAAATGCGAGGCACATCGCGACTCATCTAATACGTTATATAAGTGGTGTTAGGAATGATGCGCAGCATTTAAGCCTCAGGTGGTTGTCGGGACATAGGGATAGTATTCAAAGCGCAGTGTCATAAGCCGCTGTGGGGATTCAATAGCCGCGGCGATGATATTGGCATCGCGGGCACGATCAAACCCTTCGAGTTCGATCTGATACGAGACGTCTTGCATAATGTCCAGACGTCGCCAGGCTAGGAGTGTGTCGCCATCGAATTCCAGGGTCTTGCTTCCGTTTGCGGCAACGGCGTATAGACGCAGCTTGGCGGTGGTTGCAGGGTCGACAACCGTGACCTTTTTAATTTCGTTTCGAGTATTCTTGGCTCCCAACAAGGTGAGCAGTGTTGGGGCCACGACCTCGCCCGATGGCAAAAAGACGACTTCGATGGATTCGGGAAATGCGATGATAGCCGACTTGCGGACGGGCTGATTGGCGGCGGCAACTTCAATGTTCGCAGCGTCGATGACCTCTATGTGGTCGAGCGCGGCAAGCACGCAGCAGTTACCTTCATCGATCTCTTGAGGATCAGCAAGCCCCAGACTGTCCGCGAACTCGGGATCGTTTGGATCGGTAGCGGGCTCATTCGGTGCTTCGAAAGAAGCTGGGACGCTGTTTGTCGGCGACGGCGTGTCGCCCGCACCTGCTTCTTTATCCGTGCTCTCTTCTTGTATGGTTGCGTTGATGGGTTCGTCGTTTGAGGGGAGCGTCTTGGCGTCAAGCGCGGAGGGGAGAATTCCGATGGCTCCGGATCCGTTCCACTCCATTTCGAGAAGCGCCGGGTCGGCAAGAATGCGTTGCCTGCTTTGCGCGTGGGCATCGATTTCAATAGGGCCTGCCTCTATCCCTCGTGTAAGGCTGAGTGATCCGGCTGGCTTCTCGAAATGAGCGTCTGTGTCTTTGGCGCTGACGGCGTAGAACAGCAGGGACGCTTCTCCCGCCGCGATGGCATCGGTGCCGGCTTTGGTCAGCCGCAACGATGCCGTGAATGAGAGGGTGGGCTGCGTGTCGTCTGCATTCGCGGCGGCGCAGCCCAGACATATACCGCCTCCTTTCTCGAAAAACGTACCGTCGAAGGCGACCTTCGCTCCGTTCGCCGAGTCATCGATCGAAGCGATGTCGATGCGCAGCTCTAAATTGCATGGATCGCCATCTGCATCGAGCACAACCGAGCGCCACGTGCAGACGGCGCACCCCGCCTGGGAGCCGTTTGCCTTGTTCGAACGATTGATATCCACGGCTATCGAGCCGTCCGTATTACGACGAAGGCATCCCGAGGTCGAGATTGCGGCCTGTGCGATCGAAAAACGCTTGCACGCAATGGCGCTCGACGGATTTGGTGCGGAGCTTAGGGCTGCTGGTAAGGAGTCTGCCATGACGGGAGTCGCCCAAGCGGCGACAGGCGTTCCGGTTGCGAGCGCGCCGCAGAGTGCGACGACGGGCAAAAGGTTCTTCGATGCCATGGGGTCTCCTTAGCTAATTTAGTGCGGCCTGTCCGTGTTTTGTTTCTGGCTGCGTTTGATGTGCAGCCCGAGGCCGGCGGTCCCCGCGCCTGCTGCTGTGGCGCCTGCTGCCAAGAGCCATCGTCTGTCGCCTGTCTGCGCCAACGGTTCCTCGCGGTCGCCGCGGTCGAGCTCCGAGAGGTCGACCGTCACTTGCGTGGCGGCCTGCGCCTGTTCTTGCTGGGCAAAGGCCATGGCTGGCCCAAACGCTAGGATGCTGACGGCGGCGGCCAGGGCGACGGCCTTATGCCGTGTGCGCACCGGGCTCGACCGTCCAGGTGATCGTTGCAACCTGATCGCCTTCGCCGGTTACGCGGAAGATGTCGCGCGTGACGCGGGCGACGTTTCCGCTTGTCTTGAGCTTAATTTTGTCCGTGCCGCCGGCAATGCCCTGGTAGCCCATGTCGAAGGCTGCGTTCTTGGAAAGATCGAGGCCCGTCCCCTGCATTGCGGCGCTGGCGTTCTGGAGTGCGCCGTCGGGGCCGACCTTAAAGTCGATGGAGTTCTGCGCGGTTCCGGCCTTGGCGTCGGCAGCAATGGTCCAGGTGTTCATGGCGTCGATCTTCATGTTGGTGACATGGATGCCGTAGGCCGAATGATTGTCGATGGTGGTCGCGTCTTCTGAGGGGCCCTGAAGCGTGCCGTCGGCCTTGGCGACGAAGGGAATAACCGTCGGAACTTTGAACTCAACGTTGTCGATCTCGGTCCTGACCATTACTTTCGTGGTTCCAACGCGCCCGGCCGCCATAGCTGGCGTCGGGGCGGCGCCCATTGCGAGCGCGAGCGCGAGACCTGCGCCCACGACGAGCGCTCTGGCTCCGTTCATGTTCCTGGTGATGTCCATGGTCGTTCCTTTCTATTCGCCGCGGGCCGTCCCCGCGATGATTGGACGAATGCTGGTGAATTGCGTGCGGTGCCGCGTCGGCCGGAAAAGCTAGTTCTCGGCTTGCTCAACCCGCACCTTGACACGTGTCGGATTGCCGTGGCTGTCGAGGGTCTTGGCATCGAGTGCCTGGATCTCGATGTACGCCTCGCCTTCTTTGATGTCGCCGGCGGGGCACGTTTCGATTGTCTTGCCGGTCTCGACCACACCGGATTCGTACATGGTCTCGTCGTTTTGGATGACGCGGAATCGCTGGGGAAATTTATTGTCTTGGACGTTTTGCACGTTGACGCGCAGCTTGCCGTCCTCCTGCAGCTGAGCGACCGGTGCGACCGAAATCGTCATCATGTTGTCGCGGACGATGGCGTCGAGCTCATCTTGGATTTCCTGACGCGTTTTGCCCTCGGCCGTCGTAACCGAAGCGCCCGCCTCGGGTACGGGCTGCGACTGCCAAGCGTATAGTCCTACGGCGACAAGGGCACAGACGATGGCCAAGCAGGCAACGATGAGCTTCTTGCGACGACCCAGGCCTGCAAAGTGGGGTGGCTTCTTCGCGCTCATGCGGCATCCTTGGCGGTATAGATGCGCGCAAAGGTGGACGGGTTCGCTCCAAAGAGCATGTGAAGCATCAGGCGGCGTGAGTAGACAAGCTCGTCGAAGTCGGGAGGGAGCTCGATGTCGTGGATATGCGCGATGCGGTGGGCGAGCGCCGAGAACGACTCGGGGTCGCAGATCACATCGGTGGTAACGTGGTAGACCGTCGTATCGGGGAATGCCTCTTCGTCGAAAGGCAGGAGATGGGGATCGTCGTCGACTTCGATGGCGATGCCGTACTGGGGCCAGTAATATGCCATGGGAACCTCCCTGCTTCTGGGGCCAAAACTTCTGTCGGTTTTGGCTGTCGATGCCGACGGTATCAGCCACTACTTGACCAATTGCTGACCAAATGCTTGACGGATTGGTGTCTCCGCAGGTAAAAGGCGGCAAAAAATACTCCAACTTTTTTCGAGCGACAATCGCGCGGTCGGCGACGGCGGGGCCATATGTGTCAAAAGCATCGTTTGCCGAGGAAATCAAGCCGCTCGCCGAATTGCACGAACGTAAAAATCGCCAATTATGGAGACGGTCTCGAACACGTCGACGAAACGATGCGGTAACATCTCCCTGCAAACACTGTAGTTAGCTAAAGGGGGAGTTCGCGTGTCTGCAACCATCAAACCCTTCACCGACGAGTTCGAAGAGTATGGTCGCGATGAGTCTCGCGCATCGGGCGAGGCCTCGAGCATCTCGTTTCCGACAACGGAAGACGAGGTCCGTGCCATTTTGGAAAAGCTCCATGCCGAGCGTGCCCCGGTAACGGTTCAGGGCGCCCGAACCGGCCTTGCCGCCGGTGCCGTGCCCCACGGCGGGCATATCCTCAATACTTCCCGTATGAATCGCTACTTGGGCCTTCGCCGCGATGAACAAGGCCAATTTCTGCTGCGCGTGGAGCCGGGCGTTGTGCTCTCGGAGCTGCGCAAGCAGCTGAGCAAGAAGGTGCTGCCGACTGCTGGTTGGGACCAGGCATCGCTTAAGGCCTACGAGGAGTTCCAAGAGGCCCCCGAGCAGTTCTTTCCCACCGATCCCACCGAGACGTCTGCCTGTCTGGGCGGCATGGCGGCATGTAACGCCTCTGGTGCCCGCAGCTACGCCTACGGTCCCATGCGCCCACATATCACGGGACTCCACGTCGCACTGGCTGATGGCGATTTGCTTGAGCTTCAGCGCGGCGAGGCTTTTGCCCAGGGCCGCCACCTGTCGCTCGTGACGGCAGCGGGCCGTACGCTCGAGCTCGATCTTCCCGGCTATACCATGCCCAAGACAAAAAATGCTTCGGGCTATTTCGTTGCTGACGATATGGATGCCATCGATCTGTTTATCGGTGCGTGTGGCACAATCGGCGTCATCACCGAACTCGAGATTGCCCTGCAGGTGGCACCCGCGGTCGTTTGGGGCGTGAGCTGCTTCTTCGACAGCGAAGACAAGGCCGTGTCCTTCACCGATTCTGTGCGTCCCGTCCTGTCCCATGCGGCTGCCATCGAGTACTTCGATGCTGGCGCCCTGGATATTCTACGTCCCCAGCGCGAGCAGTCGACGGCGTTTGCCTCGCTGCCTGCGCTCGACAAAGACGCCAAGGTCTGTGTCTACGTGGAGCTCGACTGCGACGACGAAGTTCAGGCGACTGAGGAGCTGTATCACTTGGGGTGGGTACTAGAACTTGCGGGCGGCAGCGACGATGCGACATGGGTCGCGCGCACCGAGGTCGATCGCGAGTGCCAGCGGTTCTTCCGCCACGCGGTGCCCGAGAGCGTCAACATGCTTATCGACGAGCGCCGCCGCATGGATCCCACCATCACCAAGCTGGGCTCGGACATGTCGGTGCCCAACGCACGCTTGGGCGATGTCATCGGCCTTTATCGCCGCACGTTGGCCGAAAGTGGGCTTGAATCTGCCGCCTGGGGGCACATCGGTAACAACCATCTGCATGTGAACATTCTGCCGCGCGATGCGCAGGATTATCGCCGCGGCGGAGAACTCTTTGCCCAGTGGGCTTCTGAGGTCACGGCCATGGGCGGTGCCGTTTCTGCCGAGCACGGCGTCGGCAAGATCAAGGCGGGCTTCTTGGAGACGATGTACGGTCACGAGGCCATGGTCGAGTCGGCGCGGCTCAAGCTCCAGCTCGATCCTGCCGGGCAGCTGGGTCGCGGTAACCTGTTTTCGGAGAAGCTCTTGGATGAGCTCGTCCAGAAAGGGGGCGCGTGAAGATGAACGATTTCCATATGGTGGTGTGCGTCAAGGCCGTGCCGGGCAGCACCGAGGTCAAGATGGACCCCAAGACCAATACCATCGTGCGCGATGGCAAGCAGACGGTCATTAATCCCTTTGATGCTAGCGCTTTGGAATGCGCGCTGGCGCTGAAGGACGACTTTATCGGCTTTGGCATGGATGTGCGCGTGACGGTGGTGTCGATGGGCATCCCCGCGACCGAATCGCTGCTGCGCGACTGTATCGCCCGCGGTGCCGACGACGCGCTGCTGCTGACCGACCGAGCCTTTGCGGGCGCCGATACCCTAGCCACCACCTATGCCCTCAAATGCGGTATCGAGGCGCTCGACGAGGACTTCGACCTGCTCATCTGCGGCAAGATGGCGGTGGACGGCGATACGGCCCAGATTGGTCCCGAGCTTGCCGGTGCCTTTGAGATTCCCTGCGTGACCGACGTGAGCTGCGTGCAGAGCGCGGGCTTTACGACATGTGGCTCGCTGGCGCTCGTCCACGGATGCGATGCCGGCGAGGAGACAGTGTACCTGGAGATGCCGTGTGCGATGACGACTGCCAAGGAGATTGGCCAGTTGCGTATGCCGAGTATTGCCGGTATTCGCGCGGCAGAGGAGGCGGACGTGCGCGTGGTCAGTGCCGCCGACGTGAACGCCGACCCCGCGCGTTGCGGCCTTGCCGGGTCGCCGACACAGGTCGTGCGCTCGTTTGTGCCCGACCGTGACCAAACGTGCGAGACCGTTGAGGGGACGGCGTCCGAGCAGGCGGCAAAGCTTGCCAAGATTATCGAGGGGATGGCATAGATGAGCGGACTGATTATCGATAGCGAAGCCTGTATCGGCTGCGGTCGCTGCGTTCGCGCCTGTGCCTCGGGCGGCATCGTAGTGGAAGGCGAGCGACCCAGCCGATGCGCCCGCGTAACCGACGGCTGCATCCTATGCGGTGGGTGCGTCGACGCCTGCCCTGTCAACGCTATCTCGATCGAGCGTGACGAGGCTGCTGGTGCGGTGGACCTCGATGCATATCGAGACATTTGGGTATTCGCGCAGACCGACGAGCGCGATACGGTGGCTCTCGTTGCCTATGAGCTTATGGGCAAGGGCCGCGAGCTTGCCGATGCTCGCGGCTGCCGTCTGGTGGCACTGGTCGGTATGGGCCCCGAGGGTTCTCTCGGTGACCTGGAGCATCTGGTTTGCGCGGGCGCCGACGAAGTCCTGGCCTGTCGCGACGAGCGCCTGCGCCAAAACGATGCGGAGGTCTACGCCCGCTTGATCTGCGATTTGGTAGCCGAACGCAAACCCGAGGCCATTCTATACGGCGCGACCGCTTTTGGTCGAGAACTTGCACCCGGCGTTGCCGTGCGTTTGCAGACGGGCCTTACGGCTGACTGCACCGTGCTTTCGATGGATGCGGAGACGGGACTGCTGCAGCAGACGCGTCCGGCGTTTGGCGGCAACCTGATGGCCACCATCGTCTGCCCCAATCATCGTCCCCAGATGGCAACGGTTCGTCCCGGCATCTTTAAGGCGCCCGACTTTGACTACGGCCGCTCCGGCACGATCACCCAGATATCGCTTGCGGATGATGCTAAGGCTCGTGTCGAGATCTCGATTCCCGCCGAGGAGTGGGGGCAGCAGGCCTCGATCGCCGATGCCGAGCGCTTGGTTGTGGTGGGCCGCGGCATTGGCTCCAAGAAGAATCTGCCCCTGATGCGAAGGCTCGCCGAGGCTCTGGGAGCCGAGCTTGGCTGCACGCGACCTGTCGTGGAGGCCGGCTGGTTGGAGTATCGCCATCAGATTGGCCAGACCGGCGTATCGGTTTCGCCCAAGCTTCTCGTGAGTATCGGTGTTTCGGGCGCCATCCAGCATCTTGCCGGCATCGGTGGGGCGGAGTGCATTATCGCCATCAACGAGGACCCGGATGCCCCCATTTTTGGTGCTGCCCAGTACAAGGTTGTTGGGGACGCCGTCGAGGTCGTCGAGGAGCTGCTGGCCCAGCTTGAGCGCTAGGCGCGCGCCAGCCAGTCGCGCATCTCGTCCTTTAGGCACTCCCAGGTCGCTTGCGTGGTGGGATTGGTAAAGGGGCGTGTAATGCCAAAGGGTGCGTCGAGCAGGCGGTAGATATCGCCCTGTTCGCGCGCCAGCGCGCGGCTTGCTGGATAGACGAGCTCAAACATAAAGCAGATGAGCCCCACCAGGTAGTCCGCCGGCTCGTTGCGCTCGTCGCGCGCGACGCACCGATGCTCGTCAAAGGCGGCAAGCGTCGGTACCGAAAAGCGACTTGCTAGAAACGCGTCCTCATCCACTTTAAGGATGGTGTCGACGGTGCTGTCGGCGATGGTGCGCATAATGTCGATCTTGTCACCATCGCGCACGATATCGCAGAAGCACCGTGTACGCTCGTCGAGTTGTGCCGGCAGGCGAAAGTCGCTGTGATAGGCGATGCTCGCTCGGATGAGCTCGTCATGCGCACCGGTTTCGATAAAGTCACGGATGTTTGTCGTGGCGGGTGCATCGGCGGGATTCTCGCCAAAGAGGACCTCGATGCCCAGCGCCGCATGGCTCATGCTCTCGGCGTCCTTAAAGGTGTCCCAGCGTCGCAGCTGCTCAAAGCGGCCCATATCGTGTAGCAGGCCGCAAAGCCATGCCAGGTCAATATCTTCTGACGACCAGCCCTGCTCGCGCGCTACGGCATCGCATGCCTCGGCCACGTGGTACGTATGCTCGATTTTGAGCGCGATGCGTGGGTTGGTGGCGTCGTAGGCATCGGTGTAGCTTTTGAAGGCCGCGCGCGCCCGGTCTCGATCGATAGCTGTCATAATGACTTCCTAAAAAGTTGTGTCTTTCGATCCGGTGGCAATTGTAGGTGAACTCGGTTGCTGTCGGATGATGATTCTGCCGTATCGCTACATGCGGCTCGGAGACCTTGTCAGGATGAGAAGCGTATGGTGCTCAAAATCGTTAGAACCGTCTGGCCGGTGATGCTTACCTATGTTGCAATAGGCGCGCCGTGCGGAATGATCATGGGGCAGACGGGAATGGAGCCCTGGATGGTCTTTGCCCTGAGCAGCACGTTTGTGACGGGCAGCGGCCAGTTTATGATCTGCAATCTTTGGCTGGCGGGCGTACCGGCACCTTCGATTATCGCGAGCGTTGCCGCCATCTCCTCGCGTTTTGCGCTTTACTCGGCATCGATCGCGCCGCATCTGACGGGTGCCTCGAAGCGTCAGACGCTGGCTGTTGCCGCGACACTTACCGAGGAGGCATATGGCATCTCGCTTGCCAAGTTGGTTGAAGGGGAGGATTGGGGCCCGCGCGAGTCCTTTGTGCTCAACGTGATCCTCATCGCAACATGGGGCGTTTCGTGTACGATGGGCGCCATCGTCGGCGCCGTTGTCGATGTTCCCACCGCCATTGCAGCCTTTGTCTGCACCTCGCTCTTTATCTGCCTGCTCTTTTCGCAGCGGCTGTCGCGCGGCAACGTTGTCGCGGCGGTTTCGGGCGCGGTGTCCGTCGCCGTATGCAAGTTCTTGGGCCTCACGAATATTGCCGTGCCGGCAAGCGTCGTGGCCGGCATTGCCATTGCGTTGGCGTGCGATGCTGTATTTGACGGAAGAGGTGCCCGCGATGCCCGTTAACGAGTTCTTGGTTCTGTGGCTGTCGTCGTGGGCTGCTATCGCGTTCTTTCGCATCGCGCCGGCGTTCGCCTTGCGCGGGCGGACCCTGTCGCCCCGCATTACCGAGGCCCTGGGCTATATCCCGCCCGCTGCCTTTGCCGCGCTGGTCGCCAACGACTTGGTGAGCCCCGGCGCGTTCGACGCGGGACTCTGGCCTGCCTTGGTTCCCTGGATTGCGGCCACCGGCGTCGTGGCGGTGGCAATCAAGACAAAGTCGATGTTGTGGTGCTGCGTTTCGGGCATCGTGTTCTATATCGTTTTGAGCCTCGTATAGGAGCAGGACGCGTTATCGTCCCGGCCTAACGAATCGAATTTCTCACCGAGGCGGTCTGCTTCTTCTGGTACCATGGTCAAACTTTACTGTAGCAAAGCGTGACGTGGGCTTTTGTTCTGCGTCAGCGGAAATGGGGGTTTCATGGCACAGGAAGCGACCGCCAGCGAGCAAAAGAAATTCAAGGTACCGCGCATCCCGGGCGACATCATGATCTATCCGATGATCGTCGGCCTTTTGCTCAATACCTTCTGCCCGCAGGTCTTTGAGGTCGGCGGCTTCTTTACGGCTGCCTGCCGCGGCGGCTCCAACACCATCGTTGCCGCGATCTTGCTGTTCGTGGGCGCCGGCATCAGCTTTAAGTCCACGCCGGGCGCCATCAAGACCGGCATCGTCGTGCTGATTCCTAAGCTTGTAGTGGCAGCCGCGCTGGGTCTGGGCGTCGCGTACTTCTTTAACGATAACTTCCTGGGCCTGAGCTCCGTGTCTATCATCGGCGGCATAACGTTTTGCAACATGGCGCTCTATACGGGCATCATGGGCGAGTTCGGCGATGAGTCCGAGCAGGGCGCTGTCGGTATCCTGTTCTTTACGGCCGGCCCCGCCGTCACGATGATCATCCTCGGTGTCTCGGGTCTCGCCAACATCCCCGTCGGCACCATCATCGGATCCATCCTGCCGCTTGTTATCGGCATGGTCCTGGGCAACTTGTTCCCGTTTATCAAGAATCTGCTGGTCCCCGGCGCCAATCCCGCGATCGCCGTTATCGGCTTTCAGCTCGGTGCGTCCATGAGCCTTTCGAGCTTTATCACCGGCGGTATTTCGGGCATCCTGCTGGGCCTCATCACGCTCTTTATCGTCGGTCCCATTACCTTTGCGTTCGAGCGCCTGTGCGGTGGTAACGGCAAGGCGGCCGTTGCCTGCTCCACTATCGCCGGCACGGCTATGACCACGCCGGTCGCCCTCGCCGAGGTCGCCCCGCGCTATGCCGAGCTTGCGCCCACTGCGTATGCGCAGATCGCCACTGCCGTCATCATCACGGCAATCATGGCTCCGATTCTGACCGGCTGGGTCGATAAGAAGTTCTGCCACGGCAAAGAGGATCTGTCGCCTGCCGGTGTCGAGGCCATCGAGGAGGCCGTCGCGACCGACATCGATGGCGAGTAATCGTCGACGCGAGTCAATCAAGCCGGCGTGCAATTCGCGCCGTTTGAGCGCCCGAACGAAAGCTGTCTTGCAGTGACGTTCGGGCGCTCTGCTATTATTCCCCTTACCCCTGCGGAGTAAGGGGCGTTTATTGCCCAGACACGAATCGGGCGATTCTGAGCACTTGGATATTGAGGGGATGGCGTCTAGTGGTTAAGGCACTCAAGATCGAGATATTCCTGCTATGCATGATTGTTCTTATCGGGCTTGCCGCGCGAAGTCGCCACTCCTTGTTCTCGAGTACCCAGCAGTTATTGTTTAGTACGCTCGGCTACACCTCTGCCGCGTACATGTTATTCGATATAATCTGGACGCTTTCGGACGGTGTGGGCGGCACGCTGGGCATTGCTGCCAACTGGATTTCCAACGCGGTTTCGTTTTCGCTCTTTGCCGCCGCGTGCCTCATTTGGTTTATCTATTCCGAGACGGTGCAGGGTTCTCGCCTTTTGACCGCGCGCTATAGGATGGCGTTTGTAACGCTGCCTGCGGTGCTGGTAGTCGTACTGGCGTTTACTAGCTACTGGACGCATGCCCTGTTCTATATCGATGCGCAGGGCGCGTATCGTCGCGGTTTTGTCTATATGATCCAGACCATCGTCAGCTACTGCTACGTTATATATACGTCCCTGCATGCGTTTATACAATCTTGCAAGGTCGAGAGCCTACAAAAGAAGGCCATCTATCAAACCTTGGCATTTTTCGCCATTCCGGCCTTGGTGGCCGGTGTCTTTCAGGTCTTTTATTCGGGTCCCTGCCTTAGTGTCGGCATCATGTTAAGTATGTTGCAGCTCTACATTGTTTGTCAGGAGCAACTGATCTCGACCGACCCATTGACTGGCCTCAACAATCGCAACCGTTTTGAGACCTATATGCTGTCGCTCTTCTCAAATGTGGATCAGGCCGAAGATGTGTATCTGCTTATGATGGACGCCGACGGCTTTAAGCAGATTAACGACCGGTATGGACATGTGGAGGGCGACCATGCCCTGCAGGTCATATCCGCTACGCTCAAAGAGGTCTGCTCGGCGTCTGGCGGTTTTATCGCGCGTTATGGCGGCGATGAGTTTGTGGTGCTCCAGAAGGCAGCGGCGGAGCAGGATATCATGCATCTGTGCGCGACAATCAACGACGAGCTCGCTCATGCCGAGGTGCCGTATCTGTTGCGGATGTCCATCGGCTACGCACGGGTTGGTGATGGCGTCGATACCTGGCAAGACTTGCTTCGCGCTGCCGATGCGGAGCTCTACCGCGTCAAGGCCGAGAAAAAGAAAGCCGGCGTCCAGATACGCTAGAAAAAGGGGCGCACGACCGTTGCGATGGTCGTGCGCCCTTTTTGCGTTTGCGGGGGCCACCGGCCATAATGCCCAGGCGCGGTGCGGCAAGACGGGCGTCTGCCGCCGCGACTCGGTACGAAATCAACGAGAACCAGTGTGCTCCATAGAGCTAAAGTGTGCGAACGTCCTCTCTAAAAAAGTGAGTTCGCTAGGCTTTTTTGGGTTTGTTGACGATGATGATGCCGCCGCAGACCAACAGCAGGGCAACGATGACGGTAACAGGGCTCGTGCCAGCGCCCTCGCCGAGCAGCAGCGCGCTCAGCAGTACACCAAAGACGGGGTTCATAAACCCAAAGACCGAGACGCGGCTGACGGGGTTGACGGCAAGCAGGCGCGACCACAGCGAGTAGGCGACCGCGGAGATAAGCGCCATGTAGATGATGAGTGCGATGGCGGGGGCAATCGCCGTGGGGGAGAGCGAGCCGCCCATCAAAAAGCCGATGGCGGTGAGGACCAGGCCGCCGACCAAGAACTGCCACCCGGCAAGCAAGACGCCGTCATGCTCGCGCGAGAAGATGCCGATCAGGCAGGTCGAAAGGGCACCCGCGACGGTGGAGGCCAGGATAAAGCCCTCGCCGTCGAGCGTAAAGCCAAAGGTGCCGTCCGCGCCCGAAAGGTTGACGAGCGCGACGCCGGCAAAGCCCAGTACGCAGCCGAGCACCTTGGCCGCATCGAGCTTTTCGGTGCGAAACGCCAGGGCGGCAAAGAGGATAGCCAAGAAGTTGGCGCTGGCCTCGATGATGGAACTCGACATGGCACTGGCGCGCGAGAGTCCCAGGTAGAAAAAGAAGTACTGCCCGATAGTCTGGAAGAGCGACAGGATACATATGGGCTTGATATCACGCGTTTGCGGAACGAGCGGACGGCGCTGGGCCACGCTCATGCCAACAATGACCAGCATGCCGGCAAGGGTGAAGCGCAGACCCGCGAAGAGCAGCTGCGAGGCGCTGTCGTGCGCGGGAATGCCAAAGAGGCCGTAGCCGATCTTGATGCAGGGGAAGGCGGAGCCCCAGAGCGCGCAGCAAACGAGACAGCCCAGGATGAGTCCGGGCAGGGTGGCGAGATACGGCTTGCGGCTTTCCATGATGTCCTTCCTACATGCGCGAAGCAAAAAAGAACCCGCCACCGGATGCGTCGGTGGCAGGTGATGTTACCCGAAGGGATTGTACCCGATGGGAAAGGTTTAGGCGAAGTAGGCTACGCCGCTCTCAAAGATCGGCATGAACTTGTCGCCGGGGACATGCTCGGGCACGTTGCGGTACAGGTTGTCGCCGCGACGCTCGGCATGGCCCATCTTGCCCAAGACGCGGCCGTCGGGGCTCGTGATGCCCTCGATGGCGAGTGCGGAGCCGTTGGGGTTGACGGAAAGATCCATGCTGGGCTTGCCGTCCTCGCCCACGTACTGCGTGGCGACCTGGCCGTTGGCGATTAGCTGGGCGAGTATCTCGTCGTTGGCGACAAAGCGGCCCTCGCCGTGGCTGATGGCGACGGTGTAGGGGTCGTCCAGGCTGCACTGCGACAGCCACGGGGACAGGTTGGACGAGATGCGGGTGCGCACCAGGCGGCTCTGATGGCGACCGATGGTGTTGAACGTCAGCGTGGGCGCATCGGGCGTGGCGTCGACGATGTCGCCGTAGGGCACCAGGCCGAGCTTGACCAGGGCCTGGAAGCCGTTGCAGATGCCCAGCATCAGGCCGTCGCGGGCCTGGAGCAGGTCGCGGACTGCCTCGGTGACCTCGGGAGCGCGGAAGAACGCCGTGATGAACTTGGCGGAGCCGTCGGGCTCGTCGCCGCCCGAAAAGCCGCCGGGGATCATGACGATCTGGCTTGCACGGATGCGGCGGGCAAGCTCGTGGGTGCTCTCGGCGACGGCCTCGGGCGTGAGGTTGTTGATCACGAAGGTGTCGGCCTCGGCACCGGCGGCACGGAAGGCGCGGGCGCTGTCGTACTCGCAGTTGTTGCCGGGGAACACGGGGATGATCACGCGCGGGCGGGCGATCTTGGCGCCGCCGTATACGTGGATGTCCTTGGCGCGGAAGTCGATGGTCTCGACCTCGGGGGTCTCGCCGGCGCTGCGGTAGGCGAAGACGCCCTCGATGCCGCTCTCCCAGGCTTCCTGGAGCTCGGCGAGCTCGATGACCTCGGAGCCGGTGTCGATGACATAGCCCTCGACGGTGGTGCCCAGGGGCTCGACGACAACGCCGTCGGCGACCTCGGGCAGCTCGGCGTTCTCGGCGAGCTCGACGATAAAGCTGCCATAGAGCGGGGTGAAGAGGCTCTCCACGTCCACGTCCTCGGCAAGCTCGATACCGATCTGGTTGCCGACGCACATCTTAAAGAGGCTCTCGGCGCCGCAGCCGTAGCCGGGCGTGGAGACGGCCAGGGCGTCGCCGGTAGCAGTGAGCGCCTCGACGGCGTCAAACGCGGCGAGCAGCTGCTGGGCGTCGGGGCGGTAGTCCTCGCCGTAGGTGGCGGGGGCGATGCGGACGACGCGGTGCGTCAGGCCCTTGAACTCAGGGGAGACGGCGCGCGCCGCGCGGCCCACGGCCACAGCGAAGCTGATCAGAGTCGGCGGAACGTTGAGCTCGCCGGCCTCGTCCTCAAACGAGCCGCTCATGGAATCCTTGCCACCGATGGCGCCGGCACCCAGGTCGACCTGGGCCATGAGGGCACCCAGGACGGCAGCCATGGGCTTGCCCCAGCGCTCGGCCTCGGTGCGCAGACGCTCGAAGTACTCCTGGAAGGAGAGGTAGGCGCGCTTGTGCTCAAAGCCGGCAGCCACGAGCTTGGCGATGGACTCGACCACGGACAGGTAGGCGCCAGCAAACTGGTCGGCTTCCATCAGATAGGGGTTGAAGCCCCATGCCATGGCGCTTGCCGTGGTGGTCTCGCCGTCCACGGGGAACTTGGCGACCATGGCCGAGCTCGGGGTGAGCTGCGTCTTGCCGCCAAAGGGCATGAGCACGGTTGCGGCACCGATAGTGGAGTCGAAGCGCTCGGAAAGGCCCTTGTTGGAGGCAACGTTGAGGTCGGTGACAAGCGAGGTCATGCGCTCGGCAAGCGTGGTGCCGGCCCAGCTGGGCTGCCATACGCTGCGGGCGCACACGTGGGCGACCTGGTGCTTGGGCGCACCGTTAGAGTTGAGGAACTCGCGGGATAGGTCGACGATGGCGACACCGTTCCAGGCCATGCGCATGCGCGGCTCGGCGGTAACCTCGGCGATAACGGTCGCCTCCAGGTTCTCCTCGGCGGCGTAGCCCATGAACTCCTCGACGTCACCGTCGGCGACGGCGCAGGCCATACGCTCCTGGGACTCGGAGATAGCGAGCTCGGTGCCGTCCAGGCCGTCGTACTTCTTGGTCACGGTGTCCAGGTCGACATACAGGCCGTCGGCAAGCTCGCCCACGGCGACCGAGACGCCGCCGGCGCCAAAGTCGTTGCAACGCTTGATCAGGCGGCAGGCGTCGCCGCGGCGGAAGAGGCGCTGCAGCTTGCGCTCGACCGGGGCGTTGCCCTTCTGGACCTCGGCACCCGAGGTCTCGATGGACTCGGTGTTCTGGGTCTTGGAGGAGCCGGTGGCACCGCCGATGCCGTCACGGCCGGTGCGGCCACCCAGCAGGATGATCTTGTCGGTGGGGGCGGGGCACTCGCGGCGCACGTGGTTTGCCGGGGTAGCGCCCACGACGGCGCCGACCTCCATGCGCTTGGCCACGTAGCCGGGGTGATAGAGCTCGTTAACCTGGCCGGTGGCAAGGCCGATCTGGTTGCCGTAGCTGGAGTAGCCGGCGGCAGCGGTGGTTACGAGCTTGCGCTGCGGCAGCTTGCCCTCGAGCGTCTCGGACACGGGGACGGTGGGGTCGCCGGCGCCGGTGACACGCATGGCCTGGTACACGTAGCTGCGGCCCGAGAGCGGGTCGCGGATGGCGCCGCCCACGCAGGTGGCGGCACCGCCGAAGGGCTCGATCTCGGTCGGGTGGTTGTGGGTCTCGTTCTTAAACAGGAACAGCCAGTCCTGGTCCTCGCCGTCGACATCGACCTTCACCTTGACGGTGCAGGCGTTGATCTCCTCGGACTCGTCGACATCGGTCATGACGCCGGTCTTCTTAAGGTACTTGGCGCCGATGGTGCCCATGTCCATGAGGCAGACGGGCTTGGCGTCGCGGCCGAGCTCGTGGCGCATCTCCATGTAGCGGTCGAAGGCCTGCTGCACCACGGCGTCGTCGATCGTCACGTCGTCCAGGACGGTGCCGAAGGTGGTATGGCGGCAGTGATCGGACCAATAGGTGTCGATCACGCGGATTTCGGTGATGGTGGGGTCGCGATCCTCATCGCGGAAGTACTGCTGGCAAAAGGCGATGTCCGCCTCGTCCATGGCAAGACCGCGCTCGGAAATAAAGGCGGCAAGGCCGGCCTCATCGAGTTCGCGGAAGCCGTCGAGCACTTCGACGGGCTGGGGCTCGGGGGTCTCCATGTACAGCGTCTCGGGCAGGTCGAGCGAGGCGATGCGCGCCTCGACGGGGTTCACCACGTAGTGCTTGATGGCCTCGATGGCGGCTTCGTCCAGAGCGCCCGAGATCATATAGACCTTGGCGGAGCGCACGGCGGGGCGCTCGCCCTGGCTGATGAGCTGCACACACTCGCTGGCGGAGTCGGCGCGCTGGTCAAACTGGCCAGGCAGGAATTCGACGGCAAAGACGGCGCCATCGCTTGCGGGGAGCTCGTCGTAGGTCACATCGACCTGGGGCTCGCTAAAGACGGTCGGCACGCAGGAGCGGAAAAGCTCCTCGTCGATGCCCTCGACGTCGTAGCGATTGATGATCCTCAGGGCCTCGATGCCCTTGATGCCGAGAATTTCGGTCAGCTCGCCCTTGAGCTGCTGAGCCTCGACGTCGAACCCGGGTTTCTTCTCCACGTAGATACGAGAGACCATTGGTTCCTGCCTTCCTGATCGGTTGGGCGTACGGTACGGTATGCGGCAGCGGTCGGTTTACGGGGCAAGCCTCGCGGTCGCCTTGAGCCACATGTTTGTAAACCTCACTATGATACGACAGCTCGTGGCGCGTTGAGGACGGCGAGGGTGCTACAGTGAAGCGCAAACAAGAGAAAGGCATCACATGGCATTCGTTTCACTCGCCATCATCGCGCTCGTGGCCTTTGCAAGCCCCTTCATCGCCTCGGCGATTCCCGGAAAGCCCGTTCCCGAGACGGTCTTTTTGCTCGTGTTCGGCGCGGTGCTGGGCCCGCATATGCTCGGTCTTATCCATGTGGATGCCGAGGTCTCGCTGGTGTCCGAGCTGGGTCTGGCCTTTTTGTTCCTGCTCGCCGGTTTTGAGATCGACCCTAAGAACATTACGGGTGTGGAGGGGCGCTACGGCTTGGCGACGTGGGCCGTCACGTTTGGCATCGCCTGGCTTGCCGTGCGCTTTACGCCGTGGTTCTCGGTCAGCCATTTCGACGGTATCGCCGTGACGCTCGCCCTTACTTCCACGGCGCTCGGCACGCTTGTGCCCATCATGCGCGAGCGCTCGCTCACCGGCACGCGCGTTGGCGACTCGATTCTCGCGTATGGCACTTGGGGCGAGCTCGGTCCCGTGCTCGCCATGTCGGTGCTGCTGTCTGCCCGCACCGGCATCCAGACGCTCGTGATTCTTGGCCTGTTTGCTGTGGTCTGCGTGCTGCTGGCCGTGGTCCCAAGTCGTTCCAGGCGCGTCGGCAGCCGCTTCTTTTCGTTTGTCGAGGAACGCGCCGATACCACGTCGCAGACCTTCGTGCGTCTGACGGTGCTCATCCTGGTCACGCTCGTGGCGTTCTCGGCCATCTTTGACCTCGACATCGTGTTGGGTTCTTTTGCCGCCGGCTTTGTCCTGCGCTATATCATCCCCGAGGGCAACCATACGCTCGAGACCAAGCTCGACGGCCTGGCCTACGGCTTTTTGATTCCGGTGTTCTTTACCGTATCGGGCGCAAAGATCGACCTGACGGCCGTGGCGTCGCGCCCGGGCTTGCTCGCGGGCTTTATCGTGGCGTTGCTGATTATTCGTGCCGTGCCCATCCTCGTCTCTATGGGCATTTGTCCTGCGACGCGCGATGTGTCGGCGTATGGCCGCATTACCGTGGCCCTGTACTGCACCACGGCGCTGCCGATCATCGTTGCCGTGACAAGCGTTGCCGTCAACGCGGGCGCGCTGTCGCAAGATATTGCGTCGGTCATGGTTGCCGCCGGCGCCATCACGGTGTTCTTGATGCCGCTGCTCGCGCAGCTCTTCTACCGCGTGGTCGACGCCGCGCCGGTCGCCGCCGTGGCAGAGGTTGCCGAGCATCCATCCGATGCGCTTGACATTTTGCGCGCCCATCACGATTTGGCGAGCCTGCTCGCACGCGAGCACGAGCTGCTGACCTCGCATGGCCATGGTCGCGTATTCGAGGGCCTGCCTACGCTCGATACGATTGCCGAGCGTCTTTCCGCCGAGGCAGCGAGCGGCCACATCGATGCCCGCATCGTGGACGCGGCGCACCTGCTTGCCGATAAGACCTATGGAGACGAGGTCGACCCGTCCAAGCTGACTCCGCGTGAGCGTCGCCGCCTGGAGCGCGCCAAGCTCGCCGTGCACGAATACCGCCGCCGCATGCTGGAGCTCTACGCGCACGATGAAGCCCAGGACGACGACGGTAAGTAGTAAGAATGCCGGGATACGGGTTCCGTCCAAATAATAGAAGGCGCGCTGCCTGCGGTTGATGCAGGCAGCGCGCCTTTTGCGTTGGGCCTCGTTGAGGTTCGAAGTCGTGGCTTGCGACCTTTAGGAGCGGGCGGCTCCGTCGACGGGGAGCACGGCGCCCGTGACATAGGATGACATGTCGCTCGCTAGGAAAACGAAGGCGTTGGCGACATCCTCGGGCTCGCCCATGCGGCCGAGTGGAATAGTGGCGACGATGGGCTTGATGACCTCTTCGGGTAGGTTGGCGACCATGTCGGTCTTAGTCACGCCAGGGGCAACGGCGTTGACGCGGATGCCCATGGGGGCGAGCTCGCGCGAGAGCGACTGGACCATGCCGTTGACGGCAAACTTGGACGTGGGGTAGCCGACGCCAGAGGGCTGACCGTACTTGGCGACCATCGAGCTCGTGGTGGTGATGGTGCCGCCGTGGCCGGCCTCGGTCATGATCTTGGCGGCAGCCTGGTGGCCGTTAAAGACGGCGACGACGTTGAGGTCCATGACTTTGGCGAACTCCTCGGCCGTGTAGTCCAAAAGGGGCGAGCGCTGGGAGATGCCGGCGTTGTTAACGACCGTGTCCAGGCCACCCATGTCGGCTGCAGCCTGGGTAAAGGCCTCAGTCACGGCCTCGAGCGAGGTGAGATCGCAGGAACGACCCCAGACCTTGGCGTCGGGATAGACGGCTGCCAGCTTCTCAACGGCTGCATCGGCAGTCTCCTGACGCGAGCCAAAGACGGTGACGGCGGCACCCTCCTCGATAAAACGGCAGGCAATGGCATAGCCGATACCGCGCGTGCCTCCGGTGACGATTGCTTTCTTGCCCTCGAGCAACATGGTGCCTCCATTCTTCGGGGGTGGACGTACGCAGCACAGCGTAGCGGTAGCCGGAATCGACCGCGTTTGCATATCGGTGAACGGTAGCCCGCGTTACCGATGAGCGGCTCGCGCAAATTTGCTCTGCCGTTGTGCTTGGGGCAGGAGACAAAAGGGCTCCCGTCCCACATCGGACGGGAGCCCTCAAAGCGCGTATTGCTAGGCGATTGATGGATTAGTTGGCCATGACGCCTTCGGTCCAGGCCTCTACGTCTTCGATACGCAGGACGTTGGCGACCTCGGCCACGCAGTCGACGCTGGCAAGCTCGGCGGCGGCAGCCTGGACGTCCTTCTCGAGCGCGCGGTGCGTCAGGAAGATGACCGAGCAGGCATCGCTGACGCCCGACTTGCCGTCCTCGACCTGGTTGATGAGCGAGATCGAGATGTTGTGCTTGGCAAAGATGTCGACCGTTTCGGACAGGGCGCCCACGCGGTCGGCGACCTTCAGGCGCACATAGTACTTGGTCTGGAGCTCGTCCATGGGCTTAAAGGCGAGGTTGTGACCATAGGGCTCAATCTCGGGCAGCGGAGCCACGCCGCGGCTGATCTGCTCGGAGAGCGACAGGATGTCGCCCACGACGGCGCTCGCGGTGGGGAAGGAGCCTGCGCCGGCACCGTAGAACATGGTCTCGCCTACGGCGTCACCCACCACGTAGACGGCGTTCATGGCACCGTTGACCTTGGCAAGCATGTGGTCGGCGGGGATCAGCGTGGGATGCACGCGGACGTCGACGCCGGCGTCGGTGTTGCGGGCGATGCCGAGCAGCTTAATGGTGTAGCCGAGCTCGCGGGCCTGGGCGATGTCCTCGGCGCCGATGGTACGGATGCCCTGCTGGTACACATCGTCGGTGGTCACGCGGGTGCCAAAGCCGATGGAGGCGAGAATTGCCGTCTTGCTGGCGGCGTCGAAGCCGTCGACGTCGGCGGACGGGTCGGCCTCGGCATAGCCCTTGGCCTGCGCGTCGGCAAGCACGTCGGCGTAATCGGCGCCCTCGGCGTCCATGCGCGACAGGATGTAGTTGGTGGTGCCGTTGAGAATGCCGGCGATGGTCAGGATCTTGTTGCCCACCAGGTCGTGCTCGAGCGTGCTCACGATGGGGATGCCGCCGCCGCAGCTGGCCTCGCACTTAATCTGCACGCCGCATGCGCGCGCCTTCTCGGCGAGCGTCTCGACATGACGGCCCAGCAGGGCCTTGTTGGCAGAGACGACGTGCTTGCCGTTCTCGAAGGCGGTGGTGAAGATCTCGGTTGCGGGATGCTCGCCGCCGATCAGCTCGACGACGATGTCGACGGCGGGGTCGGTGACGACGTCATGCCAGTCGCTCGTAAAGGCCTCGCGCTCAATACCGGCGGCTTCGGCCTGCTCCCAGGCAAGCGCACAGGCGCGGGTCAGCTTAAGGTCGATGCCGTAGGCGGCCAGGTACTCATCGTGGTGGCTCTTGATCAGACGGGCCACGCCGCCGCCGACGGTTCCCAGACCGATCAGGCCGACGTTCACGGTGCGCAGGGATTCGCTCATAGATAGCTCCTTCGTGCATCTTATAGATGGATTAACCGATTACAGGTTGAGTGCATTCTAGCGTGAAGTTCGGGCGTGCGCTTGGCAGGTAGCGGGAGTCGCATAAAACGGCACTACCGAAACGCTGCGGAAACATTGGAAACACGCTCGCCACAAACGAACTTCCGTAACAAACTGTCAACGTTTGCGCCATAAGGTTTGCCCTGTGCGAC
Organism: uncultured Collinsella sp.; assembly: GCA_902491765.1. Lineage (GTDB taxonomy): Bacteria > Actinomycetota > Coriobacteriia > Coriobacteriales > Coriobacteriaceae > Collinsella. The sequence continues at coordinate 34,299 of CABUIY010000014.1, forward strand.
TGGGGCATGCAGGCGCTCGTCGGCGTGGAATGACGAGGGCCAGGTCGAAAAGCCCGCTACGGCTTATGTGATCCAGGATGGCAAGTACATCGCCGCCTAAGCGCGCATAAAGCGCGACCGGTGAGGCTGTTTTATGCAGGGCGGGGATGTCTGTAACAGAACGGAAACATTGCTTTTACATAATAAAGTGGCAATACTGCATAAAGTATTAGAAATACGCAGAATTATGGATAAATGGGCAAAACAAAAGAAAAGTTGAAATAATCACCACTTTTCTCAACTAAAGCGTCTACTATTTTGCGAACGCCGAACACGGCGAAGGATGGCCTGTCGGGTAACCGAAACCCGACGAGATTTGAGAGGAGAGCCGCATGTCGAGCCTCACCGGTAAGTCATTGAACCCTGTTATGAATCGCAGGAGCGTTATCGCGAGCGCAGCAGGTCTGGGGGCGATGTCCATTCTAGCCGGCTGCTCCTCCAACGGCGGCGATAGCGGTTCCGCTTCGGGCGACGCTTCGTTTAAGATCGGCACCATCGGCCCGCTGACCGGTGCCAACGCGTCCTACGGCAAGTCCGTTACCCAGGGTGTCGAGCTTGGCTGCAAGGATTTCTCGACCAAGGAGCTGCCGCTTGCCAGCAAGGCCGAGGATGACCAGGCCGACGGCGAGAAGGCCGTCAACGCCTTCAACACCCTGCTCGACTGGGGCATGCAGGCCCTCGTCGGCCCGACCACCACGGGTGCGTCGGTTGCCGTTGCCGCCGAGTGCGGTAACGACCCCAAGACGTTCATGATCACCCCGTCCGCGTCCTCCGAGGACGTCACCGACGGCAAGGATTGCGTCTTCCAGGTTTGCTTCACCGACCCCAACCAGGGTGTCAACGCTGCCAAATTCCTGGCGCAGAAGTATGCGGACGAGAAGTTCGTGCTGTTCTATAACTCCGGCGACGCATATTCTTCGGGCATCGCAGATTCCTTTAAGGCCCAGGCCGCTGAGTCCAAGCTCGAGATTGTTGACGAGGAGACCTTTAAGGACGACTCCGCCACGAGCTTTACCAACCAGCTGACCAAGGCCAAGCAGGCCGGCGCTACCATGATCTTCGCGCCGATCTACTACACGCCCGCATCCGTCCTGCTCAAGAACGCCAAGGATATGGGCTACGACGTCAAGATGATGGGTTGCGACGGCATGGACGGCATCCTGGGCGTTGAGGGCTTCGACACCTCTCTTGCCGAGGGTCTGCTGCTCATGACCCCATTCTCCGCCGACGACGAGAAGAACGCCGACTTCGTCAACGCTTACAAGGATAAGTACGGCGATACCCCCGACCAGTTTGCCGCCGACGCCTACGACGGCGTGCACGCGGTGGCCGAGGCCCTCAAGGAGGCCGGTCTTGGTGTCGACGCCGACCCGACCGAGGTCTCCGAGAAGCTGCCCAAGGCTATGCTCAAGATTACCGTTGACGGTCTGACCGGCAAGCTCACCTGGAACGATAAGGGCCAGGTCCAGAAGGAGCCCACGGCGTACGTCATCACCGACGGCAAGTACGTACAGGCATAATAGGCCGCCTTACATAGAGCGGTTTTGATCCCAAGCAGGGGAGGTTGCGGCCTTCCCTGCTTGCTTGGTATCTAGGGACGATGTAACGTCCCTGTTTCATACATCAACTGGAAACCTATTCGAAAGGGGGATGTGGAACATGACGGTCTTTATCCAATACCTGGTCAACGGCCTGTCCATGGGCAGCGTCTACGCCATCATCGCGTTGGGCTACACCATGGTCTACGGTATCGCCAAGATGCTGAACTTCGCTCACGGCGATGTCATCATGGTCGGTGCCTATGTCTCGTTCTGCGCCACGTCGTATCTCGGCCTCCCGGGCTGGGCATCTGTAGTTCTCTCTTGTGTGGTCTGCACGGTTCTCGGTGTCCTCATTGAGGGTCTGGCCTATAAGCCGCTGCGCCAAGCGGGCCCGTTGGCCGTTCTGATCACGGCCATCGGCGTGTCTTACTTCCTGCAGAACGCCGCGCAGCTTCTGTGGGGCGCCACGCCCAAGAACTTCACTTCGCTCGTCACCTTCCCGGTGCCGGAGTTCTTGGCCAAGTTTAACGTAAGCGCCGTCTCGCTCGTCACCATCGTCGCCTGCCTGGTTATCATGGCCGGCCTGATGTTCTTTACAGGTAAGACCAAGATGGGCAAGGCCATGCGCGCCGTGTCCGAGGATAAGGCCGCCGCTCAGCTCATGGGCATCAACGTCAACCGCACCATCTCGATGACGTTCGCCATCGGCTCCGCCCTCGCTGCCATCGCCGGCGTGCTCCTGTGCTCCTACTCGCCGGTCCTGCAGCCCACTACGGGCGCCATGCCTGGCATCAAGGCCTTCGACGCTGCCGTTTTCGGCGGCATCGGCTCCATCCCCGGCGCCTTTGTCGGCGGCATTCTCATCGGCATCATCGAGGCGATGGCGCAGGCTTACATTTCCACGAGCCTTGCCAACTCCATCGTCTTTGGTGTTTTGATCATCGTCCTGCTCGTCAAGCCTGCCGGCCTCTTGGGCAAGTACGTCCCCGAGAAGGTGTAGGTGAGCGTTATGAAGTTTCTTAAAGACAAGCAGACGCGTCACGACTTTGTCACGTACGCCATGTGCGTTGTGGCGTTCGCCATCGTGTTCTTTATGCAGTCCAACCACATGATCCCGCGCATGATCGCCGGTCAGCTGGTTCCCATCACAGCCTATATCGTCATGGCCATCTCCCTTAACCTCGTCGTCGGCATCGCGGGCGACTTGTCGCTGGGCCACGCGGGCTTTATGAGCGTCGGCGCCTATACGGGCATCGTCACTGCCGTCGCGCTGGAGAGCACCGTTCCGTCTGATCCGATGCGTCTGATCATCAGCATTGTGGTCGGCGCTATCGCCGCTGCCATCTTGGGCTTCTTGATCGGCATCCCGGTCCTGCGCCTGAGCGGCGACTATCTGGCCATCGTGACCCTGGCTTTTGGCGAGATTATCAAAGAGGTCGTCACCTGTCTCATTGTGGGCGTCGATTCCCGCGGCCTGCATGTGATCTTTAACATCACGGGTAACTCCACGATCGACGACCTGCACCTGCTCGAGGACGGCACCGCCATCATCAAGGGCGCGCAGGGTGCATCGGGCGTGTCGACCTATTCGACCTTCCTTGCCGGCGCAATCCTGGTTATGGTCGCGCTCGTGATTGTGCTCAACCTGGTTCGCAGCCGTACCGGTCGTGCCATTATTGCCGTGCGCGACAACAAGATCGCTGCCGAGTCTGTGGGCATCTCCGTCACCCAGTACCGCATGATCGCCTTCGTGGTTTCCGCTGCCCTCGCCGGTGCTGCCGGAGCTCTGTTCGGCGGTAACTTCTCGCAGCTTTCCGCCACTAAGTTCGACTTCAATACGTCCATTCTCATTCTGGTGTTCGTGGTCCTGGGCGGCCTGGGCAACATGCGCGGCTCCGTTATCGCCGCGGCGCTGCTCACGGTGCTCCCCGAGCTGCTCCGTCAGTTTTCGGACTACCGCATGCTCATCTACGCCATCGTGTTGATTCTGGTCATGGTCTTTACCAACAACCCACAGCTCAAGGCGTTCTTCGCACGCATTAAGGATCGCTTTGCTTCCAAGAAGGAGGTGGCAGCCGATGCCCAGTAAGTTTGAGTTCAACAAGGGCAAGATGGTCCCGTATCCTTCTGGCGCCATCGTTCCCGACCGCGACCTGGGCCAGCGCCCGGCGCTCGAGTGCATTCACCTGGGCATTGAATTCGGCGGCCTTAAGGCGGTCGACGACTTTAGCCTAACCATCGGCAAGACCGAGATTGCCGGTCTCATCGGCCCCAACGGTGCCGGCAAGACCACGGTCTTCAACCTGCTCACCAAGGTGTACCAGCCTACGCACGGCACCATCCTGCTCGACGGTGAGGACACTTCGGGCAAGTCGGTCTACCAGGTCAACCGCATGGGTATTGCCCGTACATTCCAGAACATTCGCCTATTCAACACCATGACGGTGGAGGATAACGTCAAGGTCGGCCTGCATAACCAGGAGCGTTACTCCGGCTTTGAGGGCGTGCTGCGCCTGCCGACGTATTGGAAGCACGAGAAGGCTGCTCACGAGCGCGCCATGGAGCTGCTGTCCATCTTTGATATGGAGCATCTGGCAAACGAGCAGGCCGGATCGCTGCCTTACGGCGCTCAGCGTCGTCTGGAGATCGTCCGCGCGCTTGCCACCAACCCCAAGCTACTGCTGCTCGACGAGCCTGCTGCCGGCATGAACCCGTCCGAGACCGCGGAGCTCATGGAGAACATCGTCAAGATTCGCGACACCTTTGGCATTGCTATCATGCTTATCGAGCATGATATGTCGCTCGTTATGAACATCTGCGAGGGCATCTGCGTGCTCAACTTTGGTAAGGTCATCGCCAAGGGCACGGCAGAGGAAATCCAGAACAACGACGCTGTTATTGAGGCATATCTGGGCAAGCAGGATAAGGGGGAGAACTAAATGGCAGAGCCGATGCTTTCCGTCTACAACATCAACGTCTGGTACGGCGCCATCCACGCCATTAAGGACATCTCCTTTAACGTTAACGAGGGCGAGATCGTGGCCTTGATTGGCGCCAACGGTGCCGGCAAGTCCACAACGCTCAAGACCGTCTCGGGCCTGCTGCGTTCCAAGACCGGTTCCATCAAGTTTATGGGCGAGGACATTACTCATACGCCCGCTGATAAGCTGGTTGGTAAGGGCCTGGCTCAGGTTCCCGAGGGTCGTCGCGCCTTTTTGCAGATGACGGTCGAGGAGAACCTGGAGATGGGTGCCTATACGCAGCCCAAGTCCACGGTGGCTCCGGGCCTGGAGCGCGTCTACGAGCAGTTCCCGCGCCTGAAGGAACGTCGTCGCCAGGTCGCCGGCACCCTTTCGGGCGGCGAGCAGCAGATGCTCGTTATGGGGCGCGCCCTTATGAGTAACCCCAAACTGCTTATGCTCGACGAACCTTCCATGGGTCTGGCACCGATTCTGATCGAACAGATCTTCCAGATTGTCGAGGACCTGCACAAGGCCGGCACCACGGTGCTTCTGGTTGAGCAAAACGCGCAGATGGCGCTTTCCATCGCCACGCGCGGCTACGTGCTCGAGACCGGCAAGATCACCATGACCGGTACCGGCCAAGAGCTCCTGCACGACGACAACGTCCGCAAAGCCTACCTCGGAGGCTAACCCACCTAACAAAAGGGGCGCTGACTATCTCAGTCAGCGCCCCTTTTTAGTTGCGGTGAAATAGGGACTGAATACGGGCTCCAGAGGCCAAAAGAGTCCCTATTCCACCGCAACTTCATGGGGATGTGTGACAATGCCCGTCGGAAAACATCTGCTGTCTTTGGGGGTCTATCTATGCTGTATGAGTTTTGTGCCGAGAACTTTGAGCGGGTGCCGGCAGCTATCGATGCCGGTGCAAAGCGCATCGAGCTGTGCGATAACCTTGCCGTTGGTGGCACCACGCCTTCGGCCGGCGTTATCAGCGCTACGACCAACTATGCCCACGAGCACGATGCACGGGTGATGTGCATGATTCGCCCGCGTGGCGGCGACTTTCACTACAACCAGGACGAGTTGCGTATGATGGAGATGGACCTGGGCCTTGCCGTGAGCGCCGGCGTTGACGGCTTGGCCTTTGGCTGCTGCAAGCCCTGCGCTGGCGGATGGGCACTCGACGAGCTTACGTTGGGCGCCCTCGTGATGGCCGCGGGCTGCGCGACCGAGGAATGCAAGCGTGAACCCATCGACATCACCTTCCACATGGCGTTTGATCAGCTCTCGCCCGAGGCTCAGCTCGACGCGATTGACATACTCGCCGACTGCGGCATCACACGCATCCTGACGCATGGTGGCGCTGCCGGTGCGCCGATCGAGGACAACTTCGAAAACCTGGCCCGCTTGATCGAGTATGCGGGCGACCGCTTGACCATCCTTCCCGGCGGCGGCATTTCCACGGTCAACCGCGATACCGTGGCGGCGGCACTGGGCGTCTCCGAGCTCCATGGCACCAAGATTGTGCCGCTGGAGGTGTAGCCCGTGGCACTTGTATTCGATGTCCAGCAGGCGAGCGGTAAGCCCGACGATAATCGTCGCCCTGGCACCGCGTGCCCCTTTTGCGACACGGAGGGGCTTGCCAACATCATCCAGCGCGATGGTGACTGCATCTGGCTCGAGAATAAGTTCAAGACATTGCGGGCCACACGTCAGACCGTATTGATCGAGTCTGCCAATCACGACGCCGACCTGGTGACCTATGAACCGGATGAGCTGCATCATGTGATGCGGTTTGCCCTGGGCTGTTGGCAGCAGATGATCGATTCCCAACAGTACTGCAGTGTGCTCATGTACAAGAACAAAGGCCCGCTTTCGGGCGGCAGCCTCGTCCATCCACACATGCAGATTGTGGGCTTGGAACAGGAGGACGGCTATGCGGCGCTGGCCTCAGCCAACTTTGAAGGCATCAGTGTCTGGCAACAGGGGAGAATCTCGGTCGACATCTCAACCGAACCGATCATGGGGTTCTTTGAGATCAACGTTTCAGCCCCGCAGGGAATCGCTGCCAGCGATGACACGAGAGACCAAGCCGAGGCGGATCTCTTCGCCGATGCGATCCAGGTAGCTCTGCGCTATATCCTGAACGAGCACCACGGTGGTCGCGCAGAGTCGTACAACCTGTTCTTCTATCACCTGGGCGGTCGGACCATTGCCAAGGCGCTGCCACGTTGGGTGGTTTCGCCCTACTTTGTCGGCTATCGTTTGGCCCAGGTCAATGCTGAGACAACGCTCGATATCGATGCTGAGCGCCTGCGTGCGCATCTGGAAACGCTCGTATAGCAAGACTAACACCCGCGTAATGCGGACAGTCTAGCGTGCCATGGCGTCGCGGCCGGCTTCGACGCGCTTGCGCTGGGCGGCGCGCTCCTCGCCGGTCAGACGCTCAAAGAGATGCCCGATAAGCGAGGCGAGTACCTGCTGAAACAGCGTTCCGCACATGACGGGAAACACGACTTCGCCCGGAAAGTACTGCGTGGCGATGACGGCGCCCGAAGAGATGTTACGCATGCCGCAGGTAAAGCACATGGTGGTCGTCTCGCTATATGGCAGATGCAGCGTATGGGCGACCAGAAAACCGACGACAAAGCCACTGATGGCGAAGACCAAAATAAAGAGGGCGACTTCCAAGCGCACCGCGTTCATGTGCAGCACGTACTCGCTCATGGCGGTGGAGTTGGAGGCGATAACGCCCATCATCATGAATTTGCAGGCGGGCGAGAGCACGGGGGAGAGTTTTTCGTGCCCCCATCCGCGCGTGAGCTCGTTGATCACGATGCCGAGCACGGCGGGGATGGCGATCATAAAGGCCATGTCCTGCATCATGCTCGGCACATCGATCGAGACGGTGGCGCCCAGCAGGAGCTTGAGCGTGAGCGGAATCGTCACAGGGGAGATAACCGAGGACGTCAGGATGATGGTGAGCGCGAGCGGGCCGTTGCCGCCGAACATGCTAATCCACATAAAGGCAGTGACCGCCACGGGTACGCTGTACTCGAGCACGATGCCGCAGACAAGGTTGGGATTGGAGCCAAAGAATAACGATCCCATGGCATAGGCCACGATGGGAATAAGCGCCGCCGAGACGAGCAGTGCCAAAATCAGGTGCAGGGGACGGCGGAACACCTCGGCTACCTGGTGGAAGGTGTTGCTGAGCGCACCCTGAAACGTCATAAAGGCGAAGAGGGCGGGAACAATGGGCTTGAGCACGCCAATCTGCTGGGGAAAGAGCACGCCGAGCGCCACGCAAATCGGAACGATGACCTGCATATGCCCCGCGAGGAACTTTCCCAGTCCAGTCCATTGCTTCATATGTCCCGTGACTCCCTTTATCCGCGAACTCGTTTGTATGGATATGCTAGACGCTCGTATGCGTCCGTGCGGCTGAAACGCTCGATTATTTCGAGGCTATTACCGGCATCGTTTACCGAAACCGCGGCGTGCTGCGGCGATTTGCGTCCGCGCCGCACGGTATAATAAATCCGTTCAACAGATCTGCCTGCCGAAGCGGGCATACACAGAGGACTCATCGCTATGAACCGTGAGAGGTATCGCGGCGACCTGCCCCTATCGGGGGTGGGCGCCTATGTCATCGCTTAAGACGACGCATCGCTGGGCGGTCGCTCAGCAAAACCCCGAGCTCGAAAAGGAGCTTTCGGCTGGTCTGGGCATTCCCGGGCTGGTGGCGCGCATTATGGTCGCGCACGGCATTGGCTCCATCAAAGAGGGCCAATTGTTTTTGACGCCTTCGCTCGATCGCGACTGGGCCGATCCACTCATTATCCCGGGCATGTCGGTCGTTGCCGACCGCGTCGAGCGTGCTATTCGCAACCACGAGCACATTGCAGTCTTTGGCGATTTTGACGTTGACGGTATTACGTCGACCTGCCTGTTGACCGAGGCGCTGCGCACGTTTGGCGCCGATGTCACGCCGTTTATTCCGCATCGCTTTGATGAGGGCTACGGTCTTTCGCGCGCGGCACTCGACCGCGTTAACGAGCTCGCTCGCCCCCAGCTGATCGTGACCGTCGATAACGGCATTGCCGCCAAGGAAGAGGTTTCCTATTTGGAGGACCTGGGGATCGATTTGGTGGTCACGGACCATCACGAGCCCTCCGACCAGGTGCCGCAGGGTGTGCCCCTGACCGACCCCAAGCTCGAGGACGAGGGCCCCTCGCGCGAGCTTGCCGGTGCTGGTGTGGCGCTCAAGCTGGTGCAAGTCCTGGGTGAGCGCCTGGGCAAGCCGTCGTATTGGCGTTCGCTAATCGAGGTCGCGGCGCTGGGCACCGTGTCCGACATGATGCCGCTCACGCCCGAGAACCGCGCGCTGGTTGCCGAGGGCATCCAGCAGATGCGCGTAACCGCTCGCCCCGGCTATATCGCGCTTGCCGCGCTTGCCAAGGCGGACCTTTCGAGCATTACGGCGGATGGCCTGTCATTCTCGCTCATTCCCCGCTTAAACGCTGCCGGCCGCATGGCCGATCCCAAGCTGGCGCTCGACCTGCTGCTTGCCCGCAATCCCATCGAAGCAAGCGCGCTGGCGGCTGAGCTCGAGGAAATCAACCGCCAGCGCCGTGAGATCGAGGCGGAGCTCACGCGCGATGCCATGGCAAAGGTCGAGGAGACCTATGACGGCGGGCGCGCGATCGTTGTGGGCGGCGAAGGCTGGCACGAGGGCGTCAAGGGCATCGTGGCAAGCCGTCTGACCAACCGCTATCACGTGCCGGCGCTGCTGTTCTCGATCGAGGACGGTATCGCGCGCGGCTCTGGTCGCTCGGTGGGCAAAGTTAACCTGTTTGACGCCGTCGAGCGCTGTTCCGACCTGCTGATTCGTCGCGGCGGACATGCCGGTGCGGTGGGTGTGACCATCGAGGCATCCAAGCTCGATGAATTCCGTCGTCGCCTTTCCGCCGTGCTATCGGAGATTCCCGCTGAGGACTTTGAAGACATCGACGAGGTTGCCGCCACGGTCGACCTTTCCGAGCTGAATATCGAGACTATAGAGCAGATTTCCCGCCTTGAGCCGTTTGGCCAGGGTAATAAGGTGCCGCTGCTGGCTGCCGAGGGCGTGACGATGTGCGATCGCGCCGTGGTGGGTAAGACCGGCGAGCACATGCGCTTTGTGGCGACCGATGGCGCCGCGAGCGTGCCGGCCATTATGTTCCGCGTGCCGCAAATCGATAAGCTCATCAACTGCGATAGCGCTGTCGACTTGGTGTTTGAGGCCGTTGCCGAGCATTGGCAGGGGCGTGTGAAGCCCAAGCTCATGATCAAGGATGTTCTGGTCCGCGATACCACGCTGCCCGGCGTCGACGATCCGGCATGCGAGCTTCGTCGTGGCGTGCAGCCGGCGGATTCTGGCCTGCGCCTGGAGTCGCGCAAGCGCGAGACGCTCGCCCAGCTTTCCTATACCGAGCTCACGCGCTCGCTTATTCATAGCTTTATCGGCTCGAACCAGCCGCACCGCGCGCAGGTCGAGGCGCTCGATGCCCTGGCCGATCACCAAAGTGTTCTGGCCGTTATGGGAACGGGGCGCGGCAAGTCGCTCATCTTCCATGTACATGCCGCGCGTGAGGCGGTGCTTCGCGGACGTGCGAGCATCTTTGTCTATCCGCTGCGTGCGCTTGTTGCCGACCAGGCCTATCACCTCTCGTCGACGATGGCATCGCTTGGCATTGGCGTTGGCGTGCTGACCGGCGAGACCGTGGAGGCGGCGCGCGATGACGTGTTTGCCGGCTTGGCTTCGGGCCGTACCGGCATCGTGCTCACGACGCCCGAGTTCCTGTCTATCCACCGTGACCGTTTCGCGCGTTCGGGCCGCATCGGCTTTGTCGTTATCGATGAGGCGCACCACGCCGGCCTTGCCAAGGGCGGCGACCGCAGCGCCTATCTTGACATGCCCGATATCCTCAAAGCCCTGGGCGACCCGGTCGTTATGGCTGCGACGGCCACCGCGACGGCTCCGGTTGTGGCCGAGCTTGCCCGCATGCTGCCGATCACTCGCACGGTGGTCGACGAGACGGTGCGCGAGAACCTGCAGCTCGAGGACGACCGCGATCTTGCAAGTCGCGAGAACCGTTTGGTGTCGATTGTGGCGACGGGGGAAAAGACCGTCATCTACGTCAATTCGCGCGACCAGTCCGTGGCGCTCGCCAAGACGTTGCGCAAGCGTGTGCCCGATTGCGCAACCCATATCGCGTTCTATAACGCGGGGCTTGCGCGTTCCGATCGCCGTCGCGTGGAGGAAGCATTCCGAGACGGCAGCCTCAGCTGCATCGTCTCGACATCTGCCTTTGGCGAGGGCGTCAACCTGCCCGATATCCGCCATGTCGTGCTCTATCACATGCCGTTTGGCGGCATTGAGTTTAACCAGATGAGCGGCCGTGCCGGTCGCGATGGCCAGCCCGCCGTGATCCATCTGCTCTATTCGTCGCGCGACGCCCGCATTAACGAGCGCCTACTCGACTGCTATGCGCCCGAGCGCGACGAGCTCGTCACGCTCTATCGCGCGCTGCAGACCATGTGGCGCTCCAACCGCGGCAAAACCGGGGACGATTCCTTTAGCGCGAGCGATATCGACATCGCGCAGATGTGCCTTGCCATCGATGCTCGCACGCCGGTCGACGAGCGTTCGGTGGAAAGCGGCCTGGGAATCTTCGAAGAGCTTGGTTTTTGTCGCGTTTCGGGGTTTGACGACACCCGTCGCATCGCGATGGCCGAAAACCCCGGCCGCGTGCAATTGAGTAGGTCAATTCGCTATTTGGAGGGCTTGCGCTCGCGCATGGAGTTTTCGGCTTTCCGGAGCTGGGCGCTCGATTCGTGCGCTTCTGATATGCTAGCCAAAGTTAACCGCCCGATCGTACCGCGGGCCTAGGGGAAGGGGACCTCGATGGATGCCGCAGCCCGTACCGCCCATGATTCCACCCTCCAGCCGTTTTCGGAGATGGAGCACTATAAGCATGCCGATGAGCTGCCGCCCGAGATTATGGCGGACAGCTACGACAAGCTGGAGCGCCTGTGCCTCAAATATATGAATGAGGATGACTTCTCCAAGGTGGAGCAGGCCTACTGCTTTGCTGCCGAGAAGCATTGCAACCAAAAGCGGCGCTCGGGCGAGATGTACATTAACCATCCCGTCGAGGTTGCCATCATTTTGGCCGATCTCAAGATGGACTGCGATGTGGTGTGCGCCGCGCTGCTGCACGATACCGTCGAGGATACCGAGACCTCGCTCGCCGATGTTTCCGGCCTGTTTGGCGATACGGTGGCCGAGCTCGTCGATGGCGTGACCAAGCTCACCAATATCGAAGTCGACAGCATGGACGAGAAGCAGGCGCTCACGCTGCGCAAGATGTTCCTCGCCATGTCCAAGGACATTCGCGTCATCATCGTTAAACTTGCCGACCGTCTGCACAACATGCGAACGCTGGCAGCCCTGCGCGAGGATCGTCGCCTGTTTAAGGCTCGCGAGACCATGGACGTGTACGCGCCCTTGGCCGACCGCCTGGGCATGAGCTCTATTAAGTGGGAGCTCGAGGACCTGTCCTTCTTCTACCTGGAGCCCGATGCCTACCAGCGCATTGCGCGCATGGTGGCGGAGTCGCGCGAGGTCCGTGAGCGCTATCTGGCTGAGACCATCAAGACACTCACCGACGAGCTCAACCGCATTGGCCTGGAAGGCTTCCAGATCAACGGCCGTTCCAAGCACTATTGGTCCATCTACCAAAAGATGAAGCGCAAGGGCAAGGAATTCTCCGAGATCTACGACCTGGTGGCACTGCGCGTCATCACGCATTCGGTGCGCGATTGCTACTCCACGCTCGGCGCGGTGCATACGCTGTGGCACCCCATGCCCGGTCGCTTTAAAGACTATATCGCCATGCCCAAGGTCAATAACTACCAGTCGCTCCACACGACGGTTATCGGCCCCACGGCCCGCCCACTCGAGATTCAGATTCGAACCTACGAGATGCATGAGCAGGCCGAGTACGGCATTGCCGCCCACTGGCTATATAAGAAGTCGGGCGGATCGTCTGCGTCTAAGACCAATGACGCTCAACGTTTGGACGACCAGATCAACTGGCTCAAGCATTCACTCGATTGGGCTGCGTCTGATGAGATTACCGACGCCAAGGAATACCTGCATTCGCTGAAGGTTGACCTCTTCGATCAGGAGATCTTCGTCTTTACGCCCAAGGGTGAGGTCATGGCGCTTCGTGCCGGATCCACGCCGCTCGACTTTGCCTATGCCGTTCACACCGAGGTGGGAAACCATTGCGTCGGCGCCAAAATCAACGGTGCGGTGGCTCCGCTCACGCACGAGATTAAGACGGGTGACCGTGTCGAGATCCTGACGAACAAGAGTTCCAAGCCGTCGCGTGATTGGCTCAAGATCGTCAAGACGCCTTCGGCTAAGTCCAAGATCCGCCGCTATTTTGCCGCTGCGACCAAGGACGACGACGCTGCTGCTGGTCGCGATATGCTGGCCAAGGACCTGCGTAAGCGTGGCTATGGCATTTCTACGCCGCGTTCGACGCGTGCACTCAACGCCGTGGCGGAGCAGTTTAACTTCAAGCAGCTCGAGGACCTGTTTGCCGCCGTCGGCGCCGGCAAGGTTGCCCCGCGTGCTGTGGGCAATAAGGTCGAGCAAATCTTGGACCCCAAGCCCGAGGAACAGCTCACCAAGGCCGAGGCTATCGCCGAGGTCGTGAAGCAGCCCGCTCGCGGCTCCAACCGCAAGCCGCAAAAGCGCGGCAAGAGCGCCAGTAACGGCATTATCGTCAAGGGCGAGAGCAACAGCGGCCTGCTGGTCCGTCTGGCTCATTGCTGCAACCCCGTGACGGGCGACGACATCGTCGGCTTCATCACGCGCGGTCGTGGCGTTTCGGTGCATCGCGCCAACTGCCCTAACGTCAAGGGTCTTATGGAACATCCCGAGCGCATGATCGATGTGGAGTGGGACGGCGCTGCCGACACCCTCTTCCAGGTCGAGATCGTGGTCGAGTGCTTGGACCGTATGGGCCTGCTCAAGGATGTCACCATTGCCATTGGCGATGCGGGCGGCAATATCCTTTCTGCCGCCACGTCGACCAACCGCGAGGGTATTGCAACCCTGCGCTTTATGGTCGAGATCTCGGACGCGAGTGGTCTGGATCCGCTGCTGGCTTCCATCAGCAGTGTCGATTCGGTCTACGACGCTCGCCGTCTTATGCCCGGCGAAGGCGGAGCTCAGCTCAAGCGCCGTGTGTAGGTGCGAGAGCCTCTCAGCATCATAGATATTGGTTACGTTCGAGGCATCGTTTGGTGCCTCGAACGTATTTTAGAAGGAGGGTATGCGCATGGGCGATATGACTTTGGACCTGACACCCCGAGGTGCGGCTTCGATTGAGGCGCTCGTCAACGGCCCCATTCAGACCAACAGTTACGCCGTGATTTCGAATGACGAGTGCTTAATCGTCGATCCGGCGTGGGAGGGCGAGTGTCTTGTGGAGCATATCCGCACCGCGCATCCTGAGGTGCGCGTACTCGGCTCTGTCTGCACGCACGGTCATGCCGACCATGTTGGCGGGGTTGCCGGGGTTCGAGCTGTCGTTGGCGACAGCGCGCTATATGAGTTGTGCGCTAAGGACGTGACGGTACCTCGCGCAAATATCGAGGAGCAGCGCGCCATGTGGGGTATCGAGACACCCGATCCGGGTGAGCCGACGCGTTTGCTTGCCGAGGGCGATACAATCGAGGTGGGCGACGTCTGCCTGCAGGTGATCGAGACGCCGGGGCATACGCCGGGCGGCATCGTCCTGTTCGCCGCGACCGAGCGGGGGAACATCGCCTTTGTGGGCGACACGCTTTTCCCGGGCAGCCACGGTCGTACCGATCTTTCCGGCGGTGACGAGGCGGCGATTATGCGCTCGCTCTCCAAACTTGCCAAGATGCTTCCGCCCGATACCGTTTGCTTGACGGGCCATGGCGATTCGACCACGATGGCGCGCGAACTTATGCAGAACCCGTTTATGCAGATGTAGGCTCGAAGCCGTCGTCCGAACCACGAAGACCGCTCAATCGTCAAGCTATTTTCCCCAGTGGGTCGATTCTGTGGGGCAAACGGTCAAAATTTGTCCAATCGGATGGTATTCGTGAACAAACGAACGTTTATGCTCGGGTATGTCGTGGTAAAATCTCAGGCGTTATCGGAGCAACCTTACAGGAGGTTTCTTTTATGCTCGTCAACGCAGCAGACATGCTCAAGAAGGCCGAGGCCGGCAAGTACGGTCTCGGTGCCTTCAACACCAACAACCTCGAGTGGACCCTGGCTATTCTCCAGGCCGCCGAGGAGGCCAAGTCTCCGCTGATCCTTCAGTGCACCGCTGGTGCCGCTAAGTGGATGGGCGGTTTCAAGGTCTGCGCCGACATGGTCAAGGCTGCCGTCGAGGCCACGGGCGTTACCGTTCCCGTCGCCCTTCACCTCGATCACGGTTCTTACGAGGACTGCTTCAAGTGCATCGAGGCCGGCTTCACGTCCATCATGTATGACGGCTCTCACGAGGAGACCTTCCAGCTTAACCTCGACCGCACCAAGGAGCTCGTTGAGCTTGCCCACTCCAAGGGCATGTCCATCGAGGCCGAGGTCGGCGGCATCGGCGGCACCGAGGACGGCGTGACCTCCAGCGGCGAGCTCGCTGATCCTGCTGAGTGCAAGCAGATTGCTGACCTGGGCGTCGACTTCCTCGCCTGCGGTATCGGCAACATCCACGGCGTGTACCCTGCCGACTGGGCTGGCCTTTCCTTCGAGCGCCTGGGCGAGATTAAGGCTCAGACCGGCGACCTGCCCCTCGTCCTGCACGGTGGCACCGGCATCCCCGAGGATCAGATCAAGAAGGCCATCTCCCTGGGTATCTCCAAGATCAACGTCAACACCGATCTGCAGCTCGTCTTCGCCAAGGGCGTTCGCGAGTATATCGAGGCTGGCAAGGATCAGCAGGGCAAGGGCTTTGACCCCCGCAAGCTCCTCAAGCCTGGTCGCGAGAACATCGTTGCCCGCACCAAGGAGCTCATGGAGGAGTTTGGCTCCGTCAACAAGGCGTAAGTAGCGGTTTAACTTCCCGCCGGAGGCCCCGTTCACCCTACGCTTTTCCCTTGCGCTCACCTGACTTTGCCAGAAGTCGCGCAATGGGAAAAGCTCCGGGTGAACGGGGCCTCCTTTGTTAACTCGCTACAGGGTTACTGGGCTGAATTCATTTTTTTGACTACCGTTCGGCGGTGTTGATGGCTCCCTTGTTGGGGCTTTCTTTTTTATCTCGCTACAATGGACTTCAAGCGTTCTAGTGACTTGGAGTTTTAGTATGGCTGTTGTTAAGGTGCTGCCTTCGGATGGGAAGGTTATTGACGAGGGTCCTGTTGGTTGCTCTGTTGATGTTTGCAATGATGACTTCCGTTTTCTAGATGTTGGCTTGCCACCCGAGATTCTGCGTTTAAAGGACGCGGGGTATCTTTCGCAGGCTATTGAGGCTTGCGACCGCCTACTTGCCCAAGATCCCGATCCCTCGCTTGCTGCCTGCGTTCGTGCCGAGCGGTATCGCATGCTTGAGACGCCGCTTCATTTTTCGGTGTCGCGCGCTCGGGCTATTGCGATGATTCGCGAGGAGTGGCCTGAGTTTACCGAGGAGCAGTTTGACGATTTGATTGACCGTAAGCGTATTGACTGGCGCTTTATCGATGGCGAGCTGTTCGTTCTCGACAACTTCCTCGATTCGCTTCGCGTATATCCCAAAGAGGTCCCCGGCATGCGTCCCGATTCTACGGACGGAATAGCACTGCGCAACGAGATGCTCAAGGAGATGGAGTCGCAAAACGGATTGACTCGCGTTATTACGCTTCAGGCGTCCTTGTCTGTCCCCGGCGCTCTAGAGGGGGAGACCGTTCACGCTTGGCTTCCCGTTGCCGCCACCTGCCGCCAACAGTCTCAGGTCGAGATTCTCGACATGACGCCGGAGGGTGCTGTTGCTCCCGCGAACGCTTCGGCGCGTACCGCCTCGTGGTCTTCTTCGAGTGAGCGCTCATTCTCGGTGACTTATCGTTATCACATCGATGCTGCTTATTGTGATGTCTACGGTGGCACACTTCCGGTTCATCCGCGTATGGACGCGCCTCTGCCCGAGGATATTTCCGAGGATCGTCCGCACATTGCATTCACGCCGTATCTGCAGCAGCTGACGGCCGGTGTTGTTGACGGACTCGAGGATCCGCTCGATCGCGCCCGTGCTATCTATGATTATCTGACGCAGCATATCGACTATCGTTATCAGCCGCCGTACTTGCTTTTGGGATCTATTGCCGATGACTGCGCGCATTCGCTCCGCGGCGATTGCGGCGTTATGGCGCTCACGTTTATCACCATGTGCCGTATCGCGGGCGTGCCTGCCCGTTGGCAGAGCGGCCTGTATGTTGCGCCCGATTCGGTGGGGTCGCACGACTGGGCAGAGTTCTATACGCCGCAGACCGGTTGGCTCAACGCCGACGTGTCATTTGGATCTTCTGCTCGCAGGATGGGGGAGGAGTGGCGCCGCCGCCACTACTTTGGCAATCTCGACCCGTGGCGTATGGTGGCCAACAATCGATTCCAGGCAGAGTTTGAGCCCTCTTTTGACGGCATGCGCGAGGACCCTTACGATAACCAGATGGGTGAGGCTTCTGTCGACGGTCGCGGATGCCGTCAGCGTGAGATGCTCCGCACGGTCGAACTCATCGAAATGCTCGAAGTTCCATTTTCGGACTAATCGGTAGAAAGCTGTGATAAACTAACTCACGCATTACGTGCCCGAGTGGCGGAATTGGCAGACGCAGTGGACTCAAAATCCACCGTTGGCAACAACGTGCGAGTTCGAGTCTCGCCTCGGGCACCATACATGCAAGTGAGCGTTCAAGGGGGGGGTTGCGGCCCCCTTTTTCGTGCCGAACTCGCGTGAGCGCGCGAAGCGTTAAGCAAACAGGCCTGTGGCCTGTTTGAAGCGGAGCGCGGCGAGGGCGCCACGCGCCCGAAGCCCGGGACTTCGCGAAGCGAAGTCCCTTCGAGTCTCGCCTCGAGTGCCATACATGCAAGCGAGCGTTCAAGGGGGTTAAGGCCCCTTTTTCGTGTACGTAATGTGATAACGCGCTGTACGTGTTATTATTCGCAAGGCGTTGTTTCCGCAATGCCCTAAAGAGGAACCCGAGGGTTCCCACCTTTTGGCGCCAATGAGCAGCTGACTGGTCATACAAATTAGATTCTCTTCCTCAAATCGAGGATGTCTATGTGTACGACCTGGTTGCTGAGAAGCGCCGGGTTATTTTTTTATGAATGGAGGTAGGGAAAATAGCTAAGTCTGATGACACCCGCATCAACGACGAGATTACTGCATCTTCGTGCCGTTTGATTGGCGTCGATGGCTCTCAGCTCGGCCTGTTCGCCATCCGCGATGCTCAGCGCGTCGCCGACGATCAGGGTCTCGACCTGGTCGAGATCGCTCCCAACGCGGAGCCGCCGGTCTGCAAGGTCATGGACTACGGTAAGTTCAAGTACCAGCAGGCCATGAAGGCCAAGGCTGCTCGTAAGAACCAGTCCAAGGTCGAGGTCAAGGAAATGAAGTTCCGACCCAAGATCGACGTTGGCGACTACGAGACCAAGAAGGGCCACGTTCTGCGTTTCCTCAAGAAGGGCGCACGCGTTAAGATTACCATCATGTTCCGCGGCCGTGAGATGGCTCACCCGGAGCAGGGCCTTAACGTTCTCGAGCGCCTCGCCGAGGATCTCAAGCCTTACGCTACGGTCGAGTCCAAGCCTAAGATGGAAGGCCGTAACATGCTTATGCTGCTCGCCCCGATTAAGGGCGCCTTCGATGAGGATAAAGCGGCAAGCGATACCAAGTAACTAGTGTTCTGTAACCGATTAAGGAGTATTTCATGCCTAAGATGAAGTCCCACAGCGGCACCAAGAAGCGTTTCCGCAAGACTGGTACCGGCAAGCTTATGCGCGCCAAGGCTTTCAAGAGCCACATCCTGAGCAAGAAGTCCACCAAGCGTAAGCGTGGCTTCCGTCAGGAGACCGAGATCGCCGCTGCCGACCGCAAGGTCATCAAGTCGCGTCTCGCCTAAGTTCGCGTTCCCGTTTTTCGTTTTACCGTCTAGGAGTTGATAGAACATGGCACGTATTAAGCGCGCTGTTGCCGCCAAGAAGAAGCGCCGTACCGTTATGCACCGTGCGAAGGGTTACTACGGTGCCGCTTCGCGTACTTACAAGCATGCTAAAGAGCAGGTCCAGCACTCCCTGCAGTATCAGTATCGTGATCGCCGCAACAAGAAGCGCGAGATCCGTTCTCTTTGGATCACTCGTATCAACGCTGCTGCTCGCCTGAACGACATCTCTTACTCTCAGTTCATGCACGGCCTGAAGGTTGCCGGCATCGAGCTCGACCGCAAGGTCCTGGCTCAGATGGCTTACGAGGATATCGAGTCCTTCAACGAGCTGGCTACCATCGCCAAGAAGGCTCTCGAGGCCTAATAGATTCTCTTGAATCGCTAGGGGAGCGTCGCGTTGTGCGCGGCGCTCCCTCTTTTTATCTGAAGCGCGGTTTACATTGCTAAAAGCGCGGGTAGATAAACACTTACAGGTGACCGATCTTTATATATCTCTTAACCGAAGGGTCATCATCTGATACGTGCAGTATTTCTGCACCAGCCTTTCTATGACTTATATAGGAAGCAATGTATTGTGTAGGACTTGTGAAGAGTGGAATTGACGTCCCACAGGGCTTCGCGGTCTGGCAATATATCTCCTTGCCGCGCGGCCCGGTCGGACCGGATGAGCCGCGGGGCGTGCACCTTGAGAACCGGATACTGCGAGGATGGACACTTCCGAG
>CABUIY010000015.1 GCA_902491765.1 uncultured Collinsella sp.
AAGAGGCTTTCCGGCCTCGGGGTCGACTGCGTGGTCGGCGCCGTCTCGAAGATGATCAAGCCCAGCGCGGACAGGCGCAGGAAGAACGACCGCAACGACGCCGAGTTCCTCGCCCGCATGCTGTCGGTCGGCAACGTCGTCGAGGTGTGGGTCCCCGACGACGAGTGCGAGGCCGCCCGCGACCTGACCAGGGCGCTCGAGGACGCGAGGGACGACCTCTCGCGCGCGAAGCAGCGGCTCTCCAAGTTCCTGCTCAGGCACGGGCTCGCCTTCGACGAGAGGACGCCCACCGGCCGCAGGAAGGGCAACTGGACCCGGGCGCACTGGTCCTGGATCGAGTCGATTAGGTTCGCGGAGGGGGCCGACAACGACGTGCTCGCCTACTACGTCGACGCGGTCAGGCGGGCGGCGGAGGAGAAGGCGAGGCTCGAGGGGCTCGTCGAGGCCGAGGCCCGCAAGCCCAGGTGGAGGAGGAGGGTCGACTCCCTGCGCTGCCTCAAGGGCGTCGACACCGCGACGGCCGCCGACCTCGTGTTCGAGGCCGGCGAGTTCTCGAGGTTCGGGAATGCCCGGTCGTTCGCCGCATGGGTCGGCCTGACGCCCTCCGAGCACTCCAGCGGGGAGAGCGACCGCAGGGGCGCGATCACCAAGGCGGGCAACAAGCACCTGAGGAAGGCGCTGGTCGAGGCCGCGTGGCACTACCTGACGTGCTCGGGGCGGCCGAAGGGCCTCGCCAGGGGCCAGGCCCCGGACCGGGTCGCCCGCAGGCATGCCGCCAAGGGCGTGCGGAGGCTGGTCGAGAGGCGGGAGGCGCTGCTCGCGCGCGGGGTCCACGGCAACAAGGCGAACGTGGCCACGGCGCGCGAGCTCGCCTGCTGGGTATGGGCGGTCGGCCTCATGGCCGAGGAGGCGTAGGGGGGGCGTTCCCCCGCACATAAGCCGATCACCCCGGAAGCGGTTGTATCCGAAGCCGTTGAGGCGAACCTCAGGTCCCTTTTCTGCGAGCGCCCAGGGCGCCACACGCGTGCACAGACTGTCGGTTCGACGTAGAAGCCTCAGCCGTAGCAACGGATTGCCCAGCGAGAGATCGCCGCGGGCGGATATTAAACTGCAAAGACGAGCGTCGGTAAGACACGCCGAGGTCGCCGCGGACGGGCTGATATAGGGAGAGGGCCTGACCCCATATCGTTGGGGCCAGGCCCGATTTTGCCTCTTGACAATGTCCTGCTCATATTAAAAGGAACGTCCCCAGGTGCCGGGTTTCCGCAGTCATTGGGGACAGACTTAAATGACTAGTCGTTTAAGAACGTCCAATGACTACCCACAGAATGAGGGTCTCATCGGGGACTAGGTAAATAACAAAAGCCCCCGCGGCCGAAGCGGACCGCGGGGGCAACAGACCTGCAAGAGTTAACTCAAGTCCTCGCCATTTGATGCAATGACCTTTTGGTACCAGCAGAAGCTGTCCTTTCGGTAGCGATCGAACGTGCCTTTGCCCATATCATCGGCATCAACATAAACAAAGCCATAGCGCTTCTTCATCTGCCCCGTCGAGGCCGACACCAAATCGATACAGCCCCACGGCGTGTATCCCATCAGGTCAACACCGTCCTCGACAATTGCATCGCGCAGCGCAAGAATATGCCTTCGCAGGTAATCAATATGATACGCATCGTGGACTTTGCCGTCTTCCAGCGCATCGAGTCCGCCCACACCGTTCTCGGCGATAAAGAGCGGAAGATGGTAACGATCGTGGTAGCCGGCAAGCGTCACGCGCAAACCCAGCGCATCGATCTGCCACTTCCAGGCAGTCTCTTTATCCTTGAGGTACGGATTGCGCAACGTCGGGAACACGTTGCCCTCCGCCTTCTCGGCGATCACCTGATCATCGGCGCACACCAAGCGCGAGCAATAGTACGAGAACGAGATGAAGTCGACCGTATGCTCTGCCAGATACTCCGTATCGCCCGGCTCAAAGGGCACGTGAACACCCTCTTTCTCGAGTGCACGCAGCTTCCAAGCAGGATAGGCGCCCGCAGCCATCACGTCTGTGTAGAAGTAGCGGCCGCGGTCCTCCTCATACGCAAGCCATACGTCCTCGGGCGCACAACGGTACGGATAGGTCGCACCGGCAGCGACCATGCAACCCACCTTGTTTGCGGGATCGATCTTGTGCAGAATCTCGACAGCGCGAGCGCTCGCCATAAACATATGGTGCGAGAACGCCGCGGTCACGGCTGCACGGTCACGCTCATCCTCGAGCGTGACACCCGCGTTGAGATAGGACAGCGCCACGCTGTTGATCTCGTTGAACGTAAGCCAATAACGCACGAGGCCCTGGTACGCGCGTCCGACGGTCTCGACGTAGTGCGCATACCGCTCGATCATCTCTCGGCTTTGCCAGCCACCATAGCGCTCGACCAGAGCCAACGGATAGTCGTAGTGCGACAGCGTCACAAGCGGCTCGATTCCATGCTCGCGCAGCGCCTCGAATACCTGACGGTAAAACTCCAAGCCCTCGCCGTTGGGCTCGGTCTCCATCCCTGTGGGAAAAATACGGCTCCAGCAAATTGAAAGACGCAGGCACTTAAAGCCCATCTCGGCAAAAAGCTCGACATCCTCGTGCCAATGATGGAAGAAGTCGTTGCCCCAGCGGCATGGATACAGCCTGTCCGGATCGTCCACGGGCTTTTGCCTGCCAAACATTACATCCCAGCGGTCGGAACCCTGTGGGATCAGGTCGGAGTGCGACATGCCGCGGCCGCCCTCGTTCCAGCCCCCTTCGGCCTGGTTGGCGGCGAGGGCACCACCCCACAAAAAGCCCTCGGGCATACCGGCGGCAGACGTTCTGTCAAAGTAACTCATGCTACTCAGCATCCTCGGCAGAAGCTGCCGCGGCGTTCTCCTGCTCCTGAGCCAGGAGCTGGTTATCGTACACCTTAAAGAACGGGTACCAGACCACAGCCATGACCACGATCAAAACGATCGTAAACACCCAGATGCGCGGGTCGAGGCACTGGACAAAGCCCTGAACGAAGATGGGGAACGTGCCGCTCACCAAGATGTAGAAGTTAGAGACAAGACCCAGTGAGACCGCACCCCAATACAGCAGGGCCGAGATCATGCCGCCTAGCACAAACGGAATCATGAGGATCGGGTTGAAGATGATGGGCGCGCCGAAGATCGCGGGCTCGGAGATACGGAAGAAGCTCGGCACGATCGATGCCCTGCCAAATGCCTTGAGCTGCTGCGACTTTGCCCTAAACGCGCAGAGCGCCACAAAAGAGAACGTATTACCCGTGCCGCCGATGAGGTTGATGGCCAACGACATGAGCACCGGGTGGAACTCAAGCGGCTGCCCGGCAGCATAGAGCGAGGCGTTGGCGGCAAAGGCGGCAAGCGAGACCGGGGCGGTGATGGGCATTACGATCATGTTGCCGTGGACGCCAAAGCACCAAAACAGCAGCGTCATGAAGCAGATAAGCAGTGCGCCGGGCACAGAGTCAACTGCGACGGAAAGCGGAGCAGCGAGCAGCTTCTCGATAACCGAGGGGATGGACAGCGCGGGATCGATCATCTGGATCAGCAGG
Source organism: uncultured Collinsella sp. (assembly GCA_902491765.1). Lineage (GTDB taxonomy): Bacteria > Actinomycetota > Coriobacteriia > Coriobacteriales > Coriobacteriaceae > Collinsella. The sequence continues at coordinate 3,591 of CABUIY010000015.1, forward strand.
TTGCCGCCAAAGAAGATGAGGATGTTGGCGAGCATAGGTACGATGGCGCCAAAGGTTTCGGACAAAAACGGCGGCACGCCATCGGGCATCTTGATGGTGATGCCCTTGGTCTGGCAGAAGCGCGTGACCTCGACGGAGACCAAGGCAACGATGATGGCGGTAAACAGGCCCTGCGCACCCAGATAGGTGCAGGGGACCGCCTGGAGCACGGACTCGTCAGCAAGCTGGTAGTAGGACGACGGCGCCGCGGCGATCAGGAACATCACCAGCGAGGTCATGCCGGCGTTAAGCTTGGGCATCTTGTAGGTGCCCGCCAGGTTATAGGCGATTGCGAACGTCACGATCACCGACAGTATGCCCATCGTCATGTTGAAGGGAATGAGCAGCGTGAGCTTATTGGCCGTGGCAAAATCGAGCCAAGGGCCAAAGACGGACCAGAACCCGCCCTGCGCCACCAGGTCGGCCGTGACCGGCGGGTTGGCGAGGATCATAAAGACGGCAGATACCAAGATGAAGCTGATCGCGCTCATAAAGCCCTTTTGCATGGAGGCAAAGTGGCGCTCGGTGCCGCAGAAATTGGCGATAGGGGTCAGTTTTTCCTGAAGCAGGGTCATGAACTTCTCCATGGTTGCCTCCTAACCCAACAGCGACTGGGCGAGTGCCAGCACGTTGGCGGCGTTGCCCATGCCGTAGTCCTGTGCGGGGATGACCGCGGTCGGCTTACCGCTCCCCTGCTTGACGGTGTTGAGCTGGTAGGACACCTGCGGCCCCAAGAGCAGCACGTCATAATTGGCGCACGTCTCCTGATACTCGCCGATACCCACCGCATCGATATCGAGCTCGATGCCGTTTTGCTCCGCATATTTCTCGAGTTTCTTCATCAGAATGCTTGTAGACAGACCAGCTGCGCAAACAAGAAGGATCTTCATAAGGGATTCCCTTCGCATTGATTGGTTGGATAGTCACCGCACGCCGCTAGGCGTTCTTGGTTGCAGTGCGCTCATACAGGCAGATCAGCTCCTGCACGAGCTCCTGAGCAAGCATGGAGCACATGAGGTGGTCCTGAGCATGGACCAGCAACACATCCACCGACAGATGCTCGCCCGCTGCCTCAGTCGAAAGCAGCTGCGTTTGGATGTGGTGAGCCTTGATTCCCGCATCCTTTGACTGCTTCATGAGTTTGGCGGCGGCGTCAAAATCCCCCGCCTTTGCCTTTTCAAGGGCTTCGAAGGCAAGGCTGCGTGCCTCTCCCGCTGCAGCGACCAGCTGAAACGAAACCATCTCGGTTCCCTGATCGTCCATAACGGTCTCCTCTCCCGTGATGTTTGGTTTGTACTTGAATATTCGAAACGCCTATCTCCCGCCCGCAATCCTCGAGGTTTATTGCAGGTAGACTGACAGGGTCATCGACAAAAGAAGTCTTAAGCCGTATGCGCTTGCACAAGCGCCATCAGCTCATGCCAGGACCGGCGCTCGCGTAGGCGCTCGACCCCCTGGCGGTCCATAAAGACGATATCGACCTCATGGCCGTATTCGTCCCAAAGAATGGGATGTTCGAGCAGGCCCACGGTAACAAAGGCCTCGGCGCTCAAGGGATGCATCCCATGGGGCATGGCTACCCCATTGCCAAACGAGGTGGCGCTCGCGCTCTCGCGCTCGGCGACCTCTTGGGCAAACTGGGCATCGACACGGCCGCTCTCGACGGCGCGCTCGGAGAGATATCGGAGAACGGCCTGCTTCGACGACGCCTCAACGCGGTTGAAGAACAGGGCACGGCTAAAGAAAGAGCTCACGGAGTCCGATTGCGCAGTGTCGTCGCTCAGCACCTTGCGGATAGCGTTGACATCGCTCGTCTCCAAGAAGAAATCGGCCTCGCGGACGGGCACGGGCAACTTGACGTTGAGCGGCACCGTTGTGAACACGTAGTCGATATGCGAAAAATCGAACGTTCCCACGCGGGCGACATCGCATGTCTCAATCGAATCGATATACATGCCAAACTGCTTGCGGTACTGGTGCTCGAGCATACGGGCGCTTCCCGCTCCCGAGGCGCACACGATCAGGATGCGTTTGCGACGCGGCTGGTCGGCTTGCTGCTCGAGGGCCAGGGCAAATGCCATGGCGATGTAGCCGAGCTCTTCATCAGAGGGCTGGCTGCCAAAATGACGCTCGAGTACCTGCGAGGTGCCAGCTGCCATCGAATAGGCCAACGGAAACCTCGTCTTGATATCGGACAGCATGGGGTTATCCATATGCATGTGATATTCAAGGCGATAGCCCAGAGGGCCGATATGCCGAGCAAGGTTCATGCGAAGTTCAAGATCGCCGCTAAAGTCAAACCTAAACTCATCGTTGACCGCACGTACCATCTCGGAAGCAATCTCCCACATCTCGTCCGAGATAACGGCAGAGCCCTTCTCGGGCACGCCCGTGCCCCTGCCGAGCAAATGGATTGCGATAAAGGCAACCTCTTCTCGGGGCATGCTCACGCCCAGGGCATCCTTGATGTTTGCGGCAATCTGGAAAGCCGCGGCGTATTCGCGCGTTCCCTCCAGTTTTTGAACGTCCGATTCTGCAGCTGGGACATAGCAGCCCTGCTCGATGCGGCCAAGAGCAATGTAAAGATGCATGATGAGATTGCGGGATGCCAGCGAGCTCACCGTGACGGGCGAGGCCGTCAGAGCATCGTCCACACATGCGGCGATGGCCCGCAGGCGCTCGGCGAGCTTTGCATCGTCGGTGTCGGGCAACACGGGCCTCACCAGCGAGGCCAGGCACAGGCGCCGCTGCGACTCCCCGCCCGCAACGCGGATTCCGTAGCGTGGGCGCTTTTCGAGCGTTAAGTCAAATTGGGCGAGTTTCTGCTCTACCAGACGCATGTCATTGGACAGAGTTCGCGCCGAAACGTAGAGTAAATCCGCATACTCCTCAATCGTCACCCACTGGGACCGCATGAGGAGGTCGTTAAGAAGGAAGGACACACGGCCGTCGCGCGTATCAGGAATGCCCGGATGGGCCAGAGCCGCACCGTCTAGCAAGCGAGCAAGCTCATCTGCACGTGCAACATCGATACGATACTGCCCCTTGCTGCCAACGATGCGTGCAACCCCTGCAAGGTTGTCGTTTGCGCGATGGATATAGTTTCTCACGGCGCGCTCGCTTACCTCGAGACGCTTGGCAAGTACCGCGACAGCGACAGGCTGAGCGTCCTCGATCATATTTACAAGCTGCTTGACGCGAGCATCCATGTCCTCCTCCTTTCCCTGCGTCTAGTCTAACGCGGTAAAGAATGACACTCCACGTCGCGCTCGTTCCGCCAACTCGGAACAGGTTGCGGGGAGTCCAGCTGAGCTATGGAGAGCCTGGGGAGAGGGCCCGAAGGCAATGCGTCGGTGTGGGATGCGCCTTCCCAGCCATTGGGCAGTCATTGGGGACAGACTTAAATGAGTAGTCGTTGGGTGTTCCTATAGTTTTGTCAACCGTCGGGGCTACTCCCGGTAGGGCACCCGGTCGCGCATCACGGCGTATATCGCCCTGAGCCGCTTCCTCGCGACGGCCTTGAGCGCCCGCCCGTGCCCCATGCCCCGCGCCCTGCAGGCCCGGTAGTACTCGCCGTAGCGCCCCGAGGACCTCACCAGGCTGTTGCACGAGAAGATCAGCAGGGACTTGAGCCTCGCGTCGCCGCGCCTGGACGCCCTGACCGACCTCACCGACGTGCCGGAGCTCCTCACCCTCGGGGCTATGCCGCAGTACGAGGCCAGGTGGTCGTGGTCCGGGAACCTCCCGATGTCGACCGACACCGCGAGCTGCGCCGCGGTCCTCGGGCCGATGCCGGGCACGGTGAGCAGCTCCAGCCACCGCCGGTCCGACAGGTCGACCGCGGCCTCGAGGGCCGGGCAGGACTCGAGCAGCACCGCGCGCAGGCGGTTCTTGTCCCTGGTCGCGCAGGCGACGACGTGGTCGCGCTGCGACGAGAGGGCGCGGGCGGCCTCGAGGGCCTCGCCGCGGCCCGGGACCCCCGACAGGGAGTCCAGCACGCCCAGGGCGGTCCGCGCGATCACCGCGGCGTCGCGCTCGTCGGTCTTGGCCTCGCCGGCGAACAGGCCCGCGGCGCGGCTGGCGGCGAGCCCGGGCAGGTAGGCGACCCCGAGCCCCGCGGCGCGGGCCCGCCTCACGGCGAGGGACCCTATGTTGCGGAACTGGTCGACGACGACGAGCGTGCCGGCGGGCGCGGAGGCGAACAGCGCGTCGAGCTCGGCCTCCCTGTTGCGGACGGGGGCGCTGGCCAGCACCTCCCCGTCGCGGTCGATCAGGCAGGCCCAGTGCGACGACTTGCCGACGTCCAGGCCGAGCACGGCCGCGGGCCTGGTCGATGGCGCTTTCACGGTGGTATCCTTCCGGTAGTCGTTCGACCGGATGGCCTCCCCCTCGGCACTCACATTACCAGCCGCGGCACCTGCCCGGCACTTTCCTATCAGCCGTCGGGGGCGGCGCGCCCCGCGCCGGCAGCACCCAACAGGCCCTCTCGGGGGCAGGGACGTTCGGCCGTGCGCGGGCGCCCGGTCGGCGGCCCGTTCTGGGCGCGCCTCAATCGTAGCCCGAGATGGTCCCAGGCTGACAATTTCGACTGTAATGGACGTTCTTGTTTGGCTAGTCGTTTAAGAACGTCCCCAATGACTATTAAGGACTGTCCCAAGCTGCCGGCAGGAAAGGACCGTCCCCAAGTGCCGGGTTTGTCCCCAATGACTAGGTGAATAGCAAAAGCCCCGCAGCCGGAGCGGACTGCGGGGCTCAGGAAGAGAGGCTAGTTTGTGGGCGCTTTGCCTGGCGCCCACGAGAGAGGCAACAGAGTAGAGACTACTCGTGGATGCGGGTACCGGAGAGGCCGGCCATGGTCTCGGCGGCCTTGTCCAGAGCGCCGATGATGCAGGTGCGGCCCTTGCGGGAACGGGCGAACTTGATGGCAGCGCGGACCTTGGGCTCCATGGAACCCTTGCCGAACTGGCCCTCGTCGGCCAGGCGCTCGGCCTCGTCGGCGGTGAGGTCCTCGAGCTCCTCCTGGTTGGGCTTACCAAAGTTGATGGCGACATGCTCAACGGCGGTCAGCAGGAACAGAACGTCGGCGTCGCAGTCCTCGGCCAGCAGCTCGCCGCCCAGGTCCTTGTCGATGACGGCGGGAACGCCCTTGTAGCAGCCCTTGTTCTCGTAGTCGCGGACGACGGGGATGCCGCCGCCACCGCAGGCGATGACGATGAACTCGTTGTCGAGCAGGTTGAGGATGGAGTCAGCCTCGACGATCTTCTTGGGATCGGGGGAGGCGACGACGCGACGCCAGCCGCGGCCGGAATCCTCGACAAAGACCTTGGAGGGATCCTCGGCCATGAACTCCTTGGCCTGCTCCTCGGTGTAGAAGGGGCCGATCGGCTTGGTCGGGTTCTTGAACGCGGGATCATCCGGGTCGCACTCGATCTGGGTGACGACGGTGGCGGCGTGCCAACGCTTATAACGCTTGTGCATCTCGCGGCCGATGCCCTGCTGCAGGTGATAACCAATGTAGCCCTGGGACATGGCGCCGCACTCGGGCAGCGGCATCTCGGGGGTACCGATGGCATCGTGGGCAGCAGCGAAGGCGTTCTGGATCATGCCGACCTGCGGGCCGTTGCCGTGGGTGATGATGATCTCATTGCCCTGCTCGATGAGACCGAGGAGAGCGTGGGCGGTGTTGCTCACGGCCTCGATCTGCTCGACGGGGTTGTTGCCGAGGGCGTTGCCGCCAAGGGCGACGACAATACGATCGGGCTTGCCAAGAGGCTTAGACATTGCTGGAATCCTTTCTGTAAAAGGCCTACAACCCATTAATAACCCGCGTCCGTGCGATACGCGAGTTTATTAAGGTTTATATTCTCTTTATCGCTCATTTTATTCATTTTGAAAATAGCGGAACGGTGAACGGTCGTTTTTGTCCGCTCAGCGTACAGAACTCCAGCTCAGACATATCTACGTAATTTACGTGCGACTTTATTTAAATGAAGCGAGGATTATGTCGGATTACGCAAACTACATCTCTGCTAAACACAAAACGGACAGCGCAATATCTTACTCGCGCTATACGAGATTCTATGCACTTATAAGTCTAGTATGCACCCCTGCAAAAACAAGGGGCTTTTCATCCAGCAAAAGGAATAAAGAAGAGCTCCGAAAAGACGGCAGCAAGCCTGTCCTCCCCCGCGTCCCAAAGTGGCGCGAAGTTTCGCGGCAAAGCCGCGAAACAGTGAAAGGGACGGAACACCCGGCCAACTACGTCCTTCATCCGCCCACACAATCCGAGGACGTAGTCGCAGCAGGATCTGAGGGCTGACCTTCGCGGACACTCCGCAGGACGAAAGAACCCCCGCCGCACGTAGTGCGCAGCGGGGGTTCTTTCATGTCCGAGGACGTCCGCGAAGGTCAGCCCTCAGATCCTGCGGTGGGAGACCTAGGCCTCGTTGTACACCGTCTTGAGCTTCAGCAGGTGTTGATAGCGGTCCATAGCGGCCTGCTCATTCTCCTTGAAGAGCTCCTCGGCGCGCTCGGGGAAGGAACGCGTCAGCGAAGCGTAACGGGCCTCGTTCATCAGGAACTCCTGATAACCGCCCGCGGGCTCCTTGGAATCGAGCGAGAACTTCTTGCCGGCAGCAGCCTCGGGGTTGAAGCGGAAGAGGTTCCAGTAACCGCACTCGACAGCCTTCTTCATCTCGGCCTGGCAGTTCTGCATGCCACCCTTCTTGATGGAGTGCATCTCGCAGGGGCTGTAGCCGATGATGAGGGACGGACCGTCGTAGGCCTCGGCCTCGTGGATGGCCTTGAGGGTCTGAGCCGGGTTGGCGCCCATGGCGACCTGCGCCACGTAGACGTAGCCGTAGCTCATGGCGATCTCGGCCAGGGACTTCTTCTTGGTCACCTTACCGGCAGCGGCGAACTGAGCGACCTGACCCAGGTTCGAGGCCTTGGAGGCCTGACCGCCGGTGTTGGAGTAAACCTCGGTGTCGAAGACGAAGACGTTGACGTTGTGGCCGGAAGCCAGGACGTGGTCCAGGCCACCGAAGCCGATGTCGTAGGCCCAGCCGTCGCCGCCGAAGATCCAGAAGGACTTCTTGGTGAGGTAAGCCTTGTCGGCGAGGATCGCCTTGGAAGCGTCGCAGCCGCACTTCTCGAGCTCGGCAACGTAGGCAGCAGCAGCGGTCTTGGAGGCCTCGGCGTCGTTGACGGAGTCGATCCAAGCCTGGCCGGCGGCCTTGAGCTCATCGGACGGACCATCGGCAGCGATGATGTCCTGGGTAGCGGCGATCAGCTTCTTCTGGACGGCCTCGTAACCGACGGCCATGCCCAGACCGTGCTCGGCATTGTCCTCGAACAGGGAGTTGTTCCACGCCGGGCCGTGACCGTCCTTGTCCTTGCAGTAAGGAGCGGTGGCAGCGGGGTTGCCCCAAATGGAGGAGCAGCCGGTGGCGTTGGAAATGAACATGCGGTCGCCGGCGACCTGAGTCACCAGACGTGCATAGGCGGTCTCGGCACAGCCGGCGCAGGAGCCCGAGAACTCCAGGTAGGGCTGCTTAAACTGGCTGCCCTTGACGTTGGCCGCGATGAGTTCCTTCTTCTCGGAGACGTTCTCGACCATGTAGTCCCAAACGGGCTGCTGGTCCATCTCCTGCTCGGTGGGAACCATCTCGAGGGCACCCTTGGGGCAGACCTTGACGCAGTTGGTGCAGCCCATGCAGTCGAGCGGGGACACGGCCATGGTGAACTTCATGCCCTTGGCCTTGGGGCCCATGGCGTCGAGCGTGCGGGTAGCCTCGGGCGCGGCGGCAGCCTCGTCCTCGGTCATCGCGAACGGACGGATGGTGGCATGCGGGCACACATAGGCGCACTGGTTGCACTGGATGCACTTGGTCTCGTCCCAGTGGGGAACGACCACGGCGACGCCGCGCTTCTCGTATGCGGAGGCGCCCAGCTCAAACTGGCCGTCGGCGCAATCGACGAAGGCGGAAACAGGCAGGCTGTCGCCGTCCATGCGATCGATGGGCTCGAGCAGGTTCTTGACCTGCTGGGCGATAGCGGACTTGGTCTCCTCGGAGAGCTCGACGGGAGCGGCATCCTCGGCAGTTGCCCAGTCGGCCGGAACCTCGAACTTACGGAAAGCAGTAGCGCCGGCATCGATGGCCTTGTGGTTGGCGTCGACGATAGCCTGGCCCTTCTTCATGTAGGACTTGGTAGCCGCGTCCTTCATGTACTGCAGGGCGTTCTCGGCGGGCAGGACCTTGGCCAGCGCGAAGAAAGCGGACTGGAGCACCGTGTTGGTGCGCTTGCCCATGCCGACCTTAGCGGCCAGGTCGATGGCGTCGATCAGGTAGACGTTGACGTTGTTGTTCGCGATGTAGCGCTTGGCCACGGCGGGCATGTGCTCGGCGAACTCCTCGTCGCTCCACTGGCAGTTGACCAGGAAGGTGCCGCCCGGCTTGACGTCGCGGACCATCTTGAAGCCCTTAACGATGTAGCTGGGGTTGTGGCAAGCGACAAAGTCGGCCTTGGTCACGTAGTACGGCGAACGGATCGGAGAATCACCAAAGCGCAGGTGCGAAACGGTGACGCCGCCGGTCTTCTTGGAGTCGTACTGGAAGTAGGCCTGAACGTACTTGTCGGTGTGGTCGCCGATGATCTTGATCGAGTTCTTGTTGGCGCCGACGGTACCGTCGCCACCCAGACCCCAGAACTTGCACTCGATGGTGCCGGGGGCTGCGGTGTTGGGCGCATCCTCGGCCTCGGGCAGGCTCAGGTTGGTTACGTCATCGACAATGCCGATGGTGAACTCGCGCTTGGGCTCGTCCTTCTTGAGCTCCTCGAAGACAGCGAACGCGGACGCGGGAGGCGTGTCCTTGCTGCCCAGGCCATAACGGCCGCCGACAACCTTGATGCCCGTCTTGCCGGCCTCGTAGAGAGCGGAGACGACGTCCTGGTAGAGCGGCTCGCCGATGGAACCCGGCTCCTTGGTACGGTCCATGACGGCGATCTTCTGGACGGTCTCGGGGAGAACGTCGACGAAGTGCTTGATAGAGAACGGACGGAACAGACGAACCTTGACCAGGCCGACCTTCTCGCCGTGAGCGTTGAGGTAGTCGATGACTTCCTCGAGCACGTCGCAGAAGGAGCCCATGCACACGACGACGCGGTCGGCATCGGGAGCGCCGTAGTAGTTGAACAGGCCGTAATCGGTGCCGAGCTTCTCGTTGATCTTCTTCATGTAGCCCTCGACGACGGCGGGAAGCTCGTCGTAGACCTTGTTGCAGGCCTCACGGTTCTGGAAGAAGATATCGCCGTTCTCGTGGCTGCCGCGGGTGTGCGGGTGCTCAGGGTTGAGCGCGTGATCGCGGAAAGCCTGGACGGCGTCCATGTCGCACATCTCGGCCAGATCCTTGTAGTCCCACATGGCGACCTTCTGGATCTCGTGGCTGGTGCGGAAGCCGTCGAAGAAGTTAAGGAACGGGGTCTTTCCCTCGATGGCGGCAAGGTGAGCCACCGGCGAGAGGTCCATGACCTCCTGGACGTTGCCCTCGGCGAGCATGGCGAAGCCGGTCTGACGACAGGCCATGACGTCGGAGTGATCGCCAAAAATGTTCAGGGCGTGGGAGGCGACGCAACGCGCGGAGACGTGGAAGACGCCCGGGAGCTGCTCGCCCGCGATCTTGTACATGTTCGGGATCATCAGGAGCAGACCCTGAGAAGCCGTGTAGGTGGTGGTCAGAGCACCGGCGCCCAGCGAACCGTGAACGGTACCGGCCGCACCTGCCTCGGACTCCATCTCGACGACCTTGACCGGGGTGCCGAAGATGTTCTTGCGACCCTGGGCCGCCCACTGGTCGACATGGTCGGCCATCGGGCTGGACGGCGTAATGGGATAGATTCCCGCTACCTCGGTGTACGCATACGAAACATATGCGGCCGCCTCGTTGCCGTCCATAGACTTAAACTTACGCGCCATATACCCCTCTCCTCTCATATAGGTATACAGGCCCCGGCGATCGCCGGGATGTTGGCGTGATGGGATTTACGCTGTTGCTTCCAATCATCTGGCAGGCAGGCTCAGCAGCAGGTACGTGGCGTGGAGAGAAGACATGCCGAGGCGAGGGGCAACTGATGCGCCCCACAGACCCGACCGCCCGTCTTGCACATGACCGAGCGCCGCAAAGGCCGCATGCCGGATGCTCCCGGGCACGCCCCGGCGATGGGAAGCGCCCGCAACGGAAATCCGCATGCGGGTTTATTGTACCCCGCCTTCAAGTGTAATTTCGGCAAATATAGGTGGCCGGTAAAGGTTTACCTCGGGTGACTATTGTGCGCCCGGCACCGACGGACACAGTCCCCTGGAACCCCACAGCAGTTGCGGTGAAATAGGGAGTGTTTTTGCTGTTAACGACCTTAATCAGTCCCTATTTCACCGCAAGTTATTTGGGGGGATGAGCTAGAGGGCGCCGAGGAGGATGGCATAGGTGGTGGATTCGCCGAGTTTGAGCTCGTCGCCGGGGCTGAGCCGGGCGGAGCGGCCGGGCTCTACTTGAATACACACGCTCGTGGCCCCGTTTACCACCACGGTGCCGTTCGTGGACGACAGGTCCTCGACAAACCATGTGCCAGAATCGTCGCACCAGATATGAGCATGGCGGGCCGAGACGTCGTCACCGACATCGGTGATGTCGCCCTCCCCCGTTGCCAGCGCGCCGATCTCGACGCCCTCCTCACTCGGCTGAATCCAGCGCGGGGCGCTCACCACGTAGCCGTTTTGCACGCGCAGCAGTCCCAGCGGATGCGCCGGCGCGACCTCGTGCTCGCCCGCGACCGAAGATGTGCTCAGCGAGCGTGGCGTCGACGTGGCGCCGCCACAGGTCGCATGAGCGTAGTCGATGGCATAGGTCACCGACGAGCGGACATCTGCCGAGCAACCCACGGCGACAAACAGCACCAGGATGGCCTCGGCGCGCTCGGCGGGCATGAGTTCAGCCGCCTGCGACAGGCGCTCGAGCGCATTGCGATAGAGATTCGTGTCCTGGTGGCATTCCTCGAGTGCCCGCACCATGGGCTCGCCAGCGGGGCCGCACACCATATTGGTCACGGCCGCGGCGTCCATGGGATTGCGACGACGCAGGGCCAGCTGCGACATAATGCGCGCGGCCGAGGTGCCGTAATCGGCAAAATAACGTTCCTGCAGCGTGCCGACCGGCGCGCGCACGATGAAGCGCGAAACCCAGGAACGATCGGCGGCACGACTCTGCGGACTACGGCCGTCGGCGAGCGGGCGGCTCGAGAGCACCAGGCCGCACAGTTCGATATGGCTCAGGTGCGCTGCGCGCTTAAAGATGTCAAACATTGCCCCGCACGGGGTGAGCTCAGCTTGAGAAGCCATGGCTTAGCCCTCCTTGGTCGCAGAGATAGTGTCGGATACTTCGGCCGGCCCGCCAAAGGCGCGGGCAGCCGCGGCTCCGCCGGCAAGCGGCGTCGCCATGGGAATTTTCGCACGTCGTGCTGACACGACGGGAAGCTCAAAGGCAAACCCCATCGCCAGCAAAAACCACGTGAGCGCATAGGTTGCAATTATGGCGGCCACCAGGCCGCCCGCCACGGCATGCTGGGAAAACACGGCACATGCGAGTGCGGCCAGAGCCGGAACCTCGCAGGCGGAAAGGACCAACACGCCCCGCAGGAATCCCGCACGGCGGTCGCGCGCCAAGGCCCCGGCGGCGATGCCCGCCATGCCCGGCGATGCCAACGCCAGCACGGCGATAATGGCCGGCAGCTTCCCAGACCACATAAGCGGTCCCACGGCGAGCGTCACATGGGCACCCGACGCCAACAGCGCCGCTGATACCACGACCACAGTCCAAAGCACGCCGCTTGCCGCCGTCGCACCAACCATCGCCGCACGCCGGGCTGTGTGCCCCGATGCCTCCATCGGGCACGGCATGAGCGGCTCGGCGCGAAGCGAGCGGGCGACATTTTGCGCATAGTGGTCGCAAAATGCCGAGAGCGCCGTCTCCACCGCAGCCGGCTCGGGACGATCTTCCTGATGGCAGGACAGGCAGGCCATCACCACATCGAACAGCTGAGCGTCGACAAACGCCAGCGCATCGCGCAGATCCTCGGAATTTGGATCGAGCCCCAGCTGCTGAGCCTGTTCGGCCGCGGCAAGTGCCACATCGGGCTCGCGTCGCAGCAGTTGCGTCAAGTCGCAGCCGGGCGCGTGGGCGCCGACGGGATAGTCGGGCAGCGTATCCATCTTGAGGCGATAAGGGCTGGCGATATCGCGCGTCTTTTTGCGCGAGCCCGAAGTACCCGACGCACCCGGCGCTACTTCGTACGGCGCGACACCGGCGATGAGCTCGTAGACCGTGCTCGCCGCTGCATAGACATCAATCGCCGGCGACATGCGGAGCGTGCGTAAGTTGGGAATGTCATCGGTGAGCATCTCGGGCGGGGCGTAGGCAACCGTCGCACGGCGCAACGTGGCATAGCGCTCGGTAAACGATGCCTTGCCGCCGGTACCGACCACCGCAGAGGCGGGCTCGAGCGCCAGCGACGAGCCAAAGTCGATCAAGCACAGGTCGAAGGTGCCTTCGGCAAGCTGTCGGTCGAGCGGCAGGCGCGCCGTGCGCACCATAATATTAGCGGGCGAGATATCGCGATGGACGAACCCCTCGCCTACCAAGCTCATGCGGCAGAGCAGATCGAACAGGTCGCGACCCAGGCGCGCCGCCACGAGCGGCGGCAGACGCCCGGCATCGTCCACGGCAAGGCGCGAGCGCAGGCGAGCGAGCGTCTCGCCCTCGACCCACTCCATAACGATCACGGGCACGCCGTCGACCTCGCCCCACCCGTATAAGCGGGGAAAGCCCTTAAGGCCCGAAAGGGCACGATGGCATTCATATTCCTCGCGAAACGCCGCCTTGAACTTGGTGACCAGCGCCTCGTGGGCGACATCGTCATCAAATTCGTCGCGCGTTGGCAAGATGAGCTGCTTGAGCGCCACGGCCTCGCCCTGCGCGTTGACGGCACGCGTCACACGACCGATACCGCCGCGGCGCATGGTGGCATCATCGGCAAACAGCATCGTAAAACGGCGCAGGTAGGCGGGAAGCTCGTCCGTGCCCAGGGCGACGGCCGGCTCAAACCCGTCGACGCGCGCCAGGCGCAGGCCCACCATGGGATCACGGTTGAGCGACTGGGCTGCCGTAGAAGCGAGGTCGTTCGTCATAGGGCGATCGCCGCCACATTGGTGTTGAAGTTGTTGAGCGCGACGTCGTCGTCGCCGTAGTGCCCAACCCATTGACACAGGTTGGTATAGCAGCCCCACAGATTGGCATACTGCCGATACCATTTTGATTTGGTCGAAAACCTTTGTCGGCCGAACTCGGCACGGATAACAAACATGTCATTCGCCAGGGTGTCGCACGGTCCGGTATCGCCCGTAGCGTTATAGGTCGAAACCGCGCTATTGGCTCGAGTGACGTAGCCGTCGAGCATGTTGTATTTGGTCACGAGCCAGCTGTGGATGCTTTCTTCCTCGGCAGCCGAGAGGCCACCCGAGTTCGTGTCGCCGCCGGTGCCACCGCCCGCCGAGCCGCCGCTCGTAGATCCGCTTGAGCCGGAACCCGCATTGGAATCGCCACTCGCACCAGAAGATCCCGAGCTAGATGCATCCGAGCCGCCGGCGCCTCCCGGCTGCTGCGCATCCTGCTCTTTCTGCTGCTCGGCCTTATTTATGACGGATGCCACACTGTTGTTGGAAAGCTTCGTAATGACCTTGGTGTTGGTGAGCACGATGGTCTTGCCGTTTGCCAGCGTAACCTCGTTGTCCGCTGTTTCGGGACCGTCCGCATCGTCGCCACCGAACACAACGTGCGAGACCACGCTCGCCCACGTATATCCGGTTGTCGTTCCCAAGTCGCTTTTGGCCTTGCGCCCAATATGCAGCTCGCGCGCAGCATGCGCCTGTACCATGGACGGCACCGTCATGCCATAAGCCGAAACACCGGCTATGACCAGCACGAGCGAGCAAGACAGCAGCACACACGCCCGAGGCGCCAGGCCCAGCCGGCGTCGCATGCGCACCGCGGCGCCATGCTTTGTCTGAGTGCCCCCGGGCCGCATGCGTTCTCCTCCGACAAAAACACGCCGCTTAAAAGCGGCGCATTCTTTCACATCCACATTTGAGTGTATCAGCGAACCCAAAAGGTTGCGCAACGAACGCGCAAATACGGGGTGCGACCGGACCCATCCACGCGATAAGCGGATGAAAGGCAGGTTTGTTGCACAACAAATGTATGAACGCGCACCCAATTATGAGCGCCCCGTGCGGCAGGCCGACGGAACATGCCGCGGAGCTGACACCGCTTAGATCGCGCGGCGGGCCTCGATAGCGCGGCCAAGCGTAAGCTCGTCGGCATACTCCAAGTCGCCGCCCACGGGAAGGCCGCTCGCAAGACGCGATACCTCAACGCCCAATGGCTTGATGGTGCGAGCAAGGTAGCTCGCCGTGGTCTCGCCCTCAATGTTGGGGTTGGTGGCGATAATGACCTCGTGGATGTCCTCGTGGCCCAGACGCGCCAGCAGCTCGCGGATATGCAGCTGCTCGGGGCCGATCTTGTCCATGGGGCTGATCACGCCGCCCAGCACATGGTACAGGCCATGGTAGCTGCCCGTGCGCTCGATTGCCTGGACGTCGCGCGGCTCGCCCACCACGCAAATGCGAGTGGTATCGCGCATCGGGTCCTGGCAGATGGAACACTCGTCGGCCGTGGCGTAGTTAAAGCAACGGCTGCAAAAGTGGACCTCCTGCTTGACCTCCAGGATGGCCTCGGCCAGGCGGCGGGCCTCCTCGGCATCGGCCTCGAGCAGGTAATAGGCTATGCGCTGGGCCGACTTGGGACCAATGCCCGGCAGACGACCCAGCTCATCGAGCAGTTTTTGCAGACTGTGATTCGCGCTCATATATATGTGTGTCTTAGAACGGCATGCCCGGGATGTTGAGGCCGCCGGTGATGGCGCCCATCTGCTTGTTGGCGAGCTCGTTGACGCCGCGAACGGCCTCGTTAACAGCAGCCATGATCATGTCCTGCAGCATATCGACGTCCTCGGGATCGAGGGCATCGGGGTCGATGGTGAGGTTGACGAGCTCCATCTCGCCGTTAACGGTCACCTTGACCATGCCGCCGCCGGCAGAGGCGTCGACGGTCTGGGACTTGAGGTTCTCCTGCGCGGCGGCAAGCTGCTCCTGCATCTTGCGAGCCTGCTTCATCATCTGCTGCATGTTCATACCGGCCATGATGGCTCCTTTGCGTGCGGCCGCGCAACGAGCTGCAAGGGCAGCCGGGGCGCGGCGGGACTTTCAAACTCAAAAATCGTACCACGGCGCGAGGCCAGCAAGCGGGGCGGTCACGCTACCTCAGTCGATATACATGTCCTGAGTGCAGACCGCACCCAATGATTATGCAAAGTTGCATAATTCGCATCTGCATAAGATTGAAAGCTAAATCTTGTAGAGCCGGAATCCGACATTTAATGCGTACCACTAAATGGCTAAATGCCGAGCCACCACTCGAGGTGGCGCTCATGACGGTGGGGTATAATTTGATTGCCATAGATAGCAATTTGGAGGTACCCCATGAATGCCCCCGACGTGCTCCAAAACATCCGCCCAAAACACCCCGTTATGTATGTGGTTCTCTATCTCTTCGTCGGCTGGGCATTGCTGGTTGTCATCACCCATGCTATAGCCTTTGGAGCAGAACTGCTGGTAGCCAGCTCGGACCAGCCCGTCGTCAAATGGGAAGCGACCGATGAGTGCACCGACGGAACCCGAACCGTCTACTACAACAGCCCGTCCCTCTATCAAGAGTTCAAGGTCAAGATAAAGGACTTCAAGATTGTCGATGCCGAGCTAGGCGTTTATTTGGCAATCGGAGCAACCATTAACGCCGAGCAAGTCGAGTACACGGACAGCCATGCGACGTATCGTATCGACCTCAGCATCCTAGGCCGACCGTCACGCACCTGTCTGCTCAAATGCGACATACGCGGCACCACACTACACATGTCCGAAATACAGATGCGTCCGGACAAGGGGTCCTCTTCTTGAGCAGTATACCCGCCTGCGCAGCTACTCCACCGGCTTGAAGATGGTGGCCTGGCCAAAGACGCTGCGGATGAGGGCCTTGGCCTCGTCCTCGGTCTGCGGGATGCTCGGGGCTGCGCCCTGATGGCCGAAGGGGCTGCCAGCACCGGGATTGGATTCCCAGGGAGCGGCGGGGACGTCGTCGTTTGCAGAGGCTGCGGGTGCCACAGCAGCGGCCTTGGTCGCGGACGCCGCACCCGGCACGTCGAACGGGGGCAGATCGTCCCCGCCGGCATCGGCAGCAAAACCACCGACCATAGCATCGTCGTAGGGCACCTGCTCGGATTCCCATGGCGCAGCCTGCGCAGGCGGCTGAGCCATGGGGACGGACGCGCGCTCGGGCGCTCGGGGCGCGGGCTCGGTCGGGAGCTTGCCCGTGGCAGGAGCACCGGCAGGGTTGTCGGAGCGCAGCCAAGGGGCCTTGGCCAGGTCGGATGACTTGGGCGCAGGCGCGGCAGCGGACTTGGGCGCGGGGATCGGAGCAGCCGGTTTGGGCGCAGCGGGTTCAGGCGCCGACGGGGTCGGTGCCGCCACCGGCGCCGCTTTTGGCTGCGTCGCGCTGGCGCTCGAGGATGCAGGGGGCACCGAGGACACGGGTTGCGGGTCCGCAGATACCGCAGCCCGTGCAGATGGAGAATGCTCCTCATGTTGAGGAGCCGGCGTGCCACCCCCATCCAGGACATAGTCGACGGTACGACGACCGAAGACCGCGCAGACCGTCGGCAGGACCACCGACTGCGTATCGGCGCGACCGAGCATCTTGATGGCAAAAGTCGAACCCGCAGGGAACGAGACCGTGAGCTTGGAGCCGTCGTCGGCCGTGGCGCGGGCGTTGAGCAAAAGCCCTGCGTATGAGGCCTGACGAGCCTTGACGCGCTCGACGACCTCGGCCCATTTGCGCTGGAGCTCGCCGGCGTCCTCAACCGCGGGGGTCTCGGCAGCACCGGCGGCGGCAACCTGGGCGGCGTTGTTGGGCTTGGACACCGACACGGTCGATGCAGCAGGCGCGGAAGCCGGAGCCGCAACGGGCTGAGGTGCAGGCGTTACAGGTCTGGGCGCCGGCGCAGGAGCCGCGGACTTGGTCGCAGGCTGGGCAGCCGGAACAGCAGCGCCGCGGTCCCAAGGCATACCGCCCTGGCGCGCGGACGTAGCAGCGGGGGCAGCGGATGCCGCCGGAGCGGCAGCACGAGCGCCCGAAATGAGCGTCGGCTGTTGGGCAGCAGCGGGTACGGATGCTGCAGGCGCGGCGGCCTGAGCAGCAGCCACGCTCGCCGGCACGGCGCCGTTGGCAATCATGGCCTCCAGGCGTGCCACGCGCTCGGCCAATGCCTCAATCGTTAAATCGGCCTCGGGACGCGCCAGACGCGTGCAGGCAATCTCGAGCACCAGGCGCACGTCGCTCGCGCCCCTCATCTCCAGTGCGGCATCGTCGAGCACCGTCAGCACGCGGGCCAGGCGGTCGGCAGGATGCTCGCCAAAGGCAGCGGCCTCGGCAGCAAGCGCCTCGGCCTGCTCGGAGCCGCCCTCAAACAGCTCGGCACGGGCACCGGCAACGCAGGCAACGTACACGTCGCGCACATGCGCCACCAGGTCGCGCGTCAGCTCCAGCAGGTCATTGCCCTCCTCGACCTGCGCACGGATCAGTCCATAGAGCTCGGCAACATCGCGATCGGCAATGGCGCGGGAAAACTCGCCCAGAATCTGGTCCGAAACCTCGCCCAAAAGCGAGCGGGCGTCGTCCGCATGCACAGAACCGTTGCCAAAGACGCTCAGCTGCTCCAGCGTGGAAAGCGCGTCGCGCATACCGCCCTTGGCATGGCGCGCCACAATGGCGAGTGCCTCGTCGTCGTAATCGAAGCCCTCCTGCTCGCACACGTAAGACAGGCGATGCTCGATATCCTCGTTGCCGATGCGGTGGAAATCGAAGCGCTGGCAGCGTGAGAGAATGGTCTCCAGAATCTTTTGCGGGTCGGTGGTGCACAGCACAAAGATCACGTGTGCCGGCGGCTCCTCAAGCGTCTTGAGCAGCGCGTTGAACGCCGCCGTCGTGAGCATGTGGACCTCGTCGATGATATAAATCTTGTACTTGCCGCGCACTGGGGCAAAGTTGACGGAGTTGATGATCTCCTCGCGCACGTTGTCCACGCCGGTACGGCTTGCGGCATCGAGCTCGTAGACATCGGGGTGGTTACCCTCGGCAATGAGCTCGCACTCCTCGCAAGTACCGTCGGGCATGCAGCCGCTTGCACCCTCGGCGCGCGCCGCCTCGGCATTGCGGCACAGCAGCGCCTTGGCCAGAATGCGCGCCATGGTGGTCTTGCCCGTGCCGCGCGGTCCGCAGAACAGGTAGGCGTGGGACAGGCGCCCCTCGGTGATGGCGTGCTCGAGCGTCGAGACGATATGCTGCTGGCCCACCACGGAGTCAAAGGTGAGCGGGCGATACTTTCGGTACAACGATTCCATGGGTGCTCCCCCGGGTATACTGAGTCTTGTTGCCGCGGCGGCCATGCGGTCGCACGGCATACTGCATTCCATAATAACCCGTACGGCGAGCCCGCCGCGATAGGAGTCCAAAGAGCATGGCAGACGCAGAGAGCAACCTCGTTCCCTCCGAAGCAGCCGACCAGGTCGAGGTCGCGCTCGAGGAGCAGGCCGCAGCCGATGACGGCATCCTGTACCTCAACGAGTACCAGTACGAAAACGACCTGGTCACCGACTTCGCCCGCCTGGTCGCCTCGCCCAGGCGTCGCGGCTCGCTGTATGTCGCCGCGGCAGTTGCCGCGCTCATCGGCATCGGCATGCTGGTGGCCGGCGGCAGCTGGATCAAGTTCGGCGTCGTGCTGATCGTGTTCGGCGCTTTTTTGGCCTGGTGGAGCAAAAACCTGCACCACACCCTCGCCCGCGACTTTATCGACGCCGTCGAGGCCGACGAGTCCATGGGTGGCCGCTATCGCCGCGTCGCCGCCAACGAGGACGGCCTGATGGTTTGGGGCAAGAGCGGTAAGTCACAGTTCTTCCCGTTTGACAAGCTCGACCACGTACTCGACGGCGAGCGCATCTTTGTGGCCATGTTCGCCGACCAGGGCGTGACGATCCCCAAGGACACCTTCGTCCGTGGCGATGCCGAGCAGTTCGGCCCCTTCCTCAAGGCCCGCATCAACAAAAAACTCCGCATCGAGACCAAGCGCAAGAAGATGAAGGCAGAAAAGGCCGCCGCCGAGGCCAAGCAGGGCGACAAGGCCGACAAGCCCCAGGAGACCAAGGGCAAGCAGCGCAAGCAGAAGAAGAACAAGAAGAAGCGCTAACCCGAGCACGGGGCCCAAGCTCCGGCCGCCTGCTTAGGCGTAACTTAGACTGACAGCGGAAACCGCATCCCGTTTTGGCGTTCCAAAGCGGGATGCGGTTTCCCTTTGGGCGTCGATTCGGAAACTGCATCCCATTCTGGGCCAATATTCTGGGATGCAGTTTCCGCAGTATGCCCCATTGGGAAAGCGCATCCCATTATTTGGCTGAGAACTGGGGTGCATTTTCCGGACGGCTCAAGACGGGGCCAAGAAGAATGTCGCCCCGTCCCCGTTTTCCTCCCCATGCACCCGAGCGTGCTACACTAGCAGCATCTATGCCACCGCGAACGGCTCGGCTCCGCGCCCGCCACTCGCAAACGAACTTTAAACGCACGAGGGTTGGCCATGCCGCTTTTCTCGCAACATACCGCCCGGTTCTCGCCGGACGTTCCTTTGGAGGGCACCAGCTCTCGCGAGCTGCTCAAGCGGTACCAGCCGCTCGAGACACTTGCGACCGGCGGTTTTGGCTCCATCGAGATCTGCCGCGACACGCACCTGCGCCGCCGCGTCGCCATTAAGCGCATCCCCCTTATCAACGGTGCCGGCATGCCCGCCAGCGACATCATGGATGTCCTGCGCGAGGCGCACACTGCCGCCATGCTTCAACATCCCAACATCGTGCAGGTCATCGACTTTACGCACGACACAGCCTATGCCTACCTGGTTATGGAGTATGTCGATGGCATGTCGCTTGCCGAGTTTTTGCACCGCGTGGACGGCCACTCACTTACCTTTGACGAGGCCGCGGCCATTGCCGATGCCCTGGGCCAGGCGCTCACCTTCGCCCATAGTAATGGCGTACTCCACCTGGACATTAAGCCCGCCAACGTGCTCATCGACCACTCGGGCAATGTAAAGCTCACCGACTTTGGCATGGCGCGACTGTCGTCTGCCGGTGGCTTTGGCGGCTCACGCGGCGGCACTATCGGCTACATGCCGCCCGAGCAGCTCGATATCGAGACCGGCACGGTCGACGAGCGCGCCGATGTCTTTGCCCTCGCCTGTGTGATCTACGAGGGCCTGTGCGGCAGCGCTCCCTTTATGGCGGCCACGCCCGCCGACTCGCTCGGCCGCATCATCGGCGGCGCCACCTATCCCAGCGAGCTGATACCACACTTTCCCCCGGGAGCCGAGGCCGCGCTCATGAGCGCGCTCTCCCCCATGCCGCAGGACCGCCCCAACAGCATCGAGGCATTTTGCGACCAGCTCCTTGCCGGTCTGGGCAGCGTGCGCGAAGGCCGTCGCAGCCTGGAGCAAATGGTTGGCGAACTTTCGGATGACGAGCAGGAGCTCGACGATATCGAGCCGTCGCACTACGAGGACGACGCCATCGAGGTCGACCCCGCACTCGGCTGGGCGGGCACGCGCTGGAGCCATGCGCGCGACTACACCATGCGCACTATCTCGGCGCTAACGTGCGGCACCTTTAGCTTTTTGCTGATGCAAACGGCCGGGGTCGCGGCGCTTCCCGGCCTGGTCATTGCGGCCATCGCGATCGGAGCGGCGGCTGGCCTGGCCCCCCAGATTGGCTCGGCCATCTCGGCTGTGGGCTTTTTGGTGCTCATGGCCAACGCCACCATGCAGGCGCAGGGCATCCTGTCGATGCTGCCCGTCGCGGTGATCTTTGCCGCCGCCATGTCCGGTTGGTGGATCGCCTGGGGTCGCACCGAGACTGCCGCGAGCGCCACGCTCACCTGTGCACTCGCGCTTGGCTGTCTGACCGGCAATACCTTCCTGGCAGCTGGGGTCGCCGCCGGCGTCGCGTCATTTTGGCTCGGCCCGGCAAGCGCCGCCGCGGCAACGGGCATGGGCGCGCTTTTTGCCCGTCTGGCCACGGTCGCGCTTTCAGCCGGAGGCGTACTGGGGCTCGGTAACGTTGCCGCAGCGCTGGGAGACCCGCTCCTTTGGGCTGCCTTTGTGCTGGTCGCGGCAACTGCCGCGGCGTCATCTGCGCTGCTCAATGCCCATGCCAAGCGTGCCAATCAGGGCTCAAACCTTGCCGCAATCGCCGCAATCGCTGTCACCGGCATCGGCTGCGCAGCGGCGTCCTGTCTTGCACACCATATGGAAATTGCCAGCCTTGCAGCCGCGGTCGTCGCCAAGGCGGCGGTTGCGGGAACCCTATCCTCTATAATCGTTGGGATATGCCTATATTTGCTCGGATACCAAAGAACCTATACGGAGAGTGATCTTTCGTGAACTTCCTGAACATCTTCGAGGACCACGTGGCCGGCATCTTCGGTGCCACCCGTGCCCCGTTCTCCTTTAAGAAGCTTGCCAAGCAGGCCGCTCGCGACATGGAGGATCAGACTCTGGTGATCAACGGCGTCAACACGGCGCCGGCACTCTATACCATCCTTATCGCCGCCGACGACGATCCCATGCTCGCCCCGTTCTACCCCGAGCTTTCGCGCGAGGTCCGCGAGTTTGTGAAGGCGCAGGCCGAAAAGCGCCGCTATGTCTTTGTCGGCGAGCCCCTCGTGCGCTTTATGATCGATCCGCAGCTGCGCGCCGGCAAGTTCTCGGTCTTTGCCGAGAACGTCGATGCCCCCACGCTCGGCCGCCTGTACGAAGAAGAGCGCGCCTATCAAAACGGCCTGGGCCAGAACAACTCCGCGGCAAGCCGTGCCGCCAGCGCCCCGCGCGCCGGCCAGCAGCAGTTTGCTGCCCCGCAGCAGCAGCGCCCCGCCGCCATGCCCCAGCAGCAGCCGACGCCTCGCGCCGCCGCTCCCGACCCGCTTGCCGTGGCAGACCCCTTCGCGCCTAGCGTCCCCGACCCCGCCGCAGCACCCATCCCGGTGCCGCAGACCGTCTCGCGCGACGCGCTTGCCGGCATGGGCGGAGCCGCCGCGACCGGTGCCGCCGTGGGCCTAGGCGCCGCAGCCGGCATCGCCTCCAACATGGCGAGCACTCGCGCCCCGCAGCGCCCGCTCGCCCAGCTCGTCGACGTCGTGAGCGGCGAGAGCCATAGCATCACCTCCGCACAGGTAACCATCGGTCGCGAGCGCTCAGTTTCCGACATTGCCCTGCGCGACCCCAACGTGTCGCGCCGCCACGCCCAGCTCACCTTTACGGGCTCGGATTGGTCGATCGAGGACCTCAATTCCACCAACGGCACGCTCGTCAACAACCGCCGCATTACGCGCTGCCCGCTGCGCAACGGCGATCTGCTGACGTTTGGCCTGAGCACCTTTGAATTTAGGGGATAGTCGCTTATGAACATCGATATCGTCCTTTTTGCAGGCCGCATCGTCCTGGTCGCCCTGCTCTATATCTTCCTGTTCGCCGTCATGAAGACCGGCGTGGGACTTGTGCGCGGGCAGCGCCGCGACTCGGCTATCTGGACGATTGATGTGGACAAGGGTCCGCGCGGTATCCGCGGCATCCACGTAGACATGCTCGGCCCCGTCATCGTCGGTCGCTCGCCATCTTCGGACATCTGCATCAACGAACCGTTCGTCTCGGCCTCGCATGCGCGCTTTTCGCTGCAGGGCCCGGCGCTCATCATCGAGGACCTCAACTCGCTTAACGGCACGCTCGTCAACGGCCGCCAGCTCGTGGAGCCCGCGACGCTGCGTGAGGGCGACGAAGTCCAGATTGGCGACGTGGTCATGAAGGTGAACCGTCGATGATCGACGAGGAGAACAAGTCCGCAACTATGACCGAGGCACCGGCTGCCGCCGCAGCTGCGCCGGCCCACGCCGCTCCGGCGGGCTCCGCACCCGTGGAACCCGAGGACACCGTGTTCTCCCTGCCTCTTTCGCATGTAACGCATGATATTTCGGATCTCGCCGATAACGAGGACGAAGAGGATGCCGTAGCGGCGCCCATCGGCGCACATGCTGCGGAACAGCCCACAGCGCCCGAAGCAACCCCGGCGCCGGCTCACTTTGCAGAGCCCGTCGCCGCGGCAATCAACGAGAGCGCTGCGGTGTTTACGGCACCCGAGCCCGCCGCGCCGGCGTTTCCCATAGCCCCGGCATCCGAGGTTGCGCCCGCGTCTACGCCGGCGCCCGAGCCTATAGACGTCAGCCCGCAAGACGACGAGTCGACCGCCCGCGTGTCCGAGGAGCCCGGCTCCCCGGACACCGGCGATTCTGAATCAAACGCTGAGACCGACACCGTCTCTCCCGGTGACACAGCAGAGATCGACGTTGCCGCCGTTGAGGCCAAGCTCAAAGACCCCGGCTCGACCATGAGCTTTGAGCCCCTGACCGAGGAGCGCATCGAGACCGACTCGACCTATGATGCCGGCACCACCACGCAACTCATGTGGGGCGCCCGCTCCGACGTTGGCTGTGTGCGCCCGCACAATGAGGATTCCTACCTGGTGCAGTCGCCGCTCTTTTGCGTATGCGACGGCATGGGCGGTCACGCCGCCGGCGAGGTAGCCTCTTCTATCGCCGTCGAGACTATTGCCAAAACGGCCCCGCAGTCCGCCGACGCAGCACGCTTGGCCGCAGCCGTCGAGGCCGCTAACGCCGCCGTAATCGAGGCCGCCTTGAACGGCCTGGGCAAGCCTGGCATGGGCTGCACAGCCACTTGCGCCTATATCGAAAACGACACGCTCGCCATCGCCCACGTGGGCGACTCGCGCGCCTACCTGCTCCACGAGGGCACGCTCATCCGCGTGACCCGCGACCACTCCTATGTGGAAGAACTCGTGGACGCCGGCGAGATCACGGCAGACGAGGCTCGCGTCCACCCCAACCGTTCGGTCATCACCCGCGCGCTGGGCTCGGACCCCGCTATGTATGCCGACCACTTCACTCTGCATATCGAGGAAGGCGACCGTCTGATCCTGTGCTCCGACGGCCTCTCGAGCATGATTCCCGATAGCGATATCGAGAACATCGCCACGCAGTCCTCAACCGCGCAAATCTGCGTCGACAACCTAGTGGACGCGGCGCTTGCCGCCGGCGGCCACGACAACGTGACCGTAGTAGTCGTTGACCTGGTTGACGATGGCGTCATGCGCGAGGCGCAACGCGTGCGTCGCCGCAACGTTACTATCGCCGCCATCCTGGCCCTCGTCTTTGTGCTGGCAGCTGGCATCTGGGCCTACACGGGTGTCACCGGCTCGTACTACCTGGGTACCTACCAGGGCAATGTCGCCGTCTGGCGCGGCCTGCCCGGCAAGCCACTCGGACTCAAGCTCCACTGGCTCGAAAGCGAAACCAGCATCAAGCTATCCGACCTGCCCGAAGACACGCAAAACCGCCTCAAGGCGGGTATTCCGCAAACAAGCGTCGACGATGCGCAGGACACGATATCCAAGTACCGCCACCAGATCGACGAGGAGCAGACCCGCCAGGTGATCGACGCGCAAACGATTCGAGACAACACCAATCAGGGATCGACCTCCGAATCAGATTCCGAGAAAACCGCCGAACAGTCCGCCGAGGCCGAAGCCTCCGATAAGAATTAGAAAGGGAGTGCCGCTTATGAGTCGCCGCAACACCGAGCTGCTCTTGCTCATCGCCTCGGCGTTCCCCGTCATCCTGCTGTATGCGATGTACGTCCTCACCGCGGGCGCTGCCATCTCCTTTGAGACGCTCGCCGTACCGATCGGCCTCTTTGCCGCCTTTGCCGCGGCCCACATTGCCGTGCGCATCTTGGCGCCCGGTGCCGACCCCGCCATCCTGCCCATCGTATTTATACTTTCGGGCATCGGCATCACGTTCGTGACGCGTCTCGCCCCCGCTCTCGCCATCTCACAGCTCATCATCCTGTTTGTCTCGGTGGCGCTCATGGTGGGAACGCTTGCACTAGTCAAAAACCTCGACGTGGTCATGCGCTACAAGTACACCTTTGGCATCATCGGCATCATTCTGCTGATGCTGCCTATCTTTATCGGCACCACGATCTCGGGCTCCAAGCTGTGGATTCGCATCGCGGGCTTTACCATCCAGCCCGGCGAGTTCGCCAAGGTCTTTATCGTCCTGTTCCTGGCCGGCTACCTGGCCGAGAACCGCGAGCTGCTCTCCATCTCCAACCGCAAGATTCTGGGCTTTAAGATCCCTCGCCTGCGACTGCTGCTGCCGCTGTTTGCCGTGTGGGGTGTGTGCCTGCTCGTCGTCGTCTTCGAACGCGACCTGGGTTCGGCCGTGCTGTTCTACACCATCTTCTTGCTGATGCTCTACGTTGCCACGGGGCGCTTTTCGTATGTCGTTATCGGCCTTGCGCTCTTAGCTGTCGGAGCCGTGGGCGCCTACAAGTTCCTGTCGCACGTTCAGGTGCGTTTCCAGGTTTGGGTCGATCCGTTTAAGGACGCCCAGGGCCAGGGCTACCAGATCGTCCAGTCGCTCTTCTCGCTTGCCGATGGCGGCCTGGTCGGTGTTGGCATCGGCAACGGCATGGCCAACAACATCCCTGTCGTCGAGTCCGACTTTATCTTCTCGGCCATTGGCGAGGAGATGGGCCTTTTGGGCGGCGGCGCCGTGCTCATCCTGTTTATGCTCTTTGCCGTGCGTGGCCTCACCACAGCTGCCCGCGCTAAATCCGACCTCGCCGCCTTTAGCGCCACCGGTCTTACGGCAGCCATCAGCTTCCAGGCCTTCTTGATCGTGGGCGGCGTCACCCGCCTGATCCCGCTGACCGGCGTCACTCTGCCCTTTATGAGCCAGGGCGGCTCCTCGCTGCTGGCAAGCTTTATCATCGTCGCGCTCCTGCTGCGCGCCGGTGACGAGGCGACCGGACGCGAGGCCGAGCTTACCGGCACCGGCACCATGGCCGCCATCACCGATGATCAGGTCGCATCGGCCGCCGCCCCGACGGGCACGCGCTTTGCCACCTCGTCTTCCTACGGCAGCGGCAGCCATTCCGTCGGCTCGCGCATGCGTCGTCGCCTGCTCGACACGCCTGAATCCGGTGTGCTCGGCCGCGTGGCGCTCGCCAACCGTCTAACCCGCGCGGTGCTCGCCTTTACGGCGCTGTTCGCCATCCTTATCGGCAACCTCACCTATGTCCAGGTCATCAAGGCCAAGGACTATCAGGACATGCCGACCAACAACCACACCATCGCCCGCTCCAAGTACATCCAGCGCGGCTCCATCATCACGTCCGACGGCGTGACGCTGGCCGAGTCGCTGCAGCAGGAGGACGGCACCTACGTACGCTCCTACCCCAACGGTAACCTGGCAGCGCACGTGGTTGGCTACGTGAGCCAGCAGTATGGCACCACCGCCATCGAGAGCGTCATGAACGACACGCTCACCGGTTCTAAGGACTACTCCAGCTGGAACAACGCCATCGCGTCGCTCGCGGGCCAGACCCAGCCGGGCAACACCGCCAAGCTCACCATCGACTCGCGTATCCAGACGGCTGCCGAGCAGGCGCTCAAGGGCTTTAAGGGCGCTGTAGTGGTCATCGACCCGCGTACCGGCGCGGTGCTCGCATGTGCCAGCTCGCCCACCTACGACAACACCAACATCGATGCCCTGCTGCAGACGGGCGGCGGCGAGGACGGCTCCATGTACAATCGCGCCATGGACGCGCTGTACACGCCGGGCTCAACGTTTAAGGTCGTTACACTTTCCGCGGCACTCGAGACCGGTACCGCCAGCCTTACCAGCACCTACCAGGCGCCCGGCTCCATGGACATCGGCAACGCACCGGTCACCAACTATGCCAACGAGAGCTACGGCACCATCAGCCTGCAGCAGGCCTTTGCCGTGTCCTCCAACGTCGTCTTTGGCCAGGTGGCAAACGAAGTTGGTGCAAACACGCTCGTGCAGTTTGCCAACGCCTTTGGCTACGGCCAAAAGCTCGGCCAGGACCTGACCTCCGCGACCTCCATCATGGCCGACCCGTCGCTCATGACCGAGTGGGAGACCGCCTGGGCCGGCGCCGGCCAGCCTGTCGGCATGGACCACACGCCCGGCCCGCAGACCACCGTCATGCAAAACGCCGTGATTGCCGCCGCCATCGCTAACAGCGGCGTGGTCATGGACCCGTACTTTGTAGCCCAGGTACTTGCCCCGGACGGAACCGTGGTCAAGACCACGCAGTCCCGCTCGCTGGGTCAGGCCGTCAGCTCCGCCACGGCCGACCAGGTCAAGCAGGCCATGCTTGCCGTCGTCCAGTCCGGCACCGGCACCGATGCCCAAATCCCCGGCGTCAAGGTCGCCGGCAAGACCGGCTCGGCCGAGACTGGCGGCACCAACGTCAACTCGATGTTCGTTGGCTTTGCGCCTTACGATTCACCCACGGTCGCCATCTCGGTGGCCTTGGAGGATTACGACAAGCATGACGTCAAGGCCGTCAAGATCGCCGGTATCGTCCTGACCGCGGCGCTTGCCGCACAGGGAGCGTGATGCCCATGATCGAATCGGACACCCGAGGCGCGCCGCGGCCGAAGAGTTAGCGGCAACGCGCCACACGGCCCCAGCGGCCACATCGTAGGTACTACACACATCGTTGAGCGAATAGTTATGTTAGGAGCAGGAATGGAACAGAGGGTCCTCGGGGGAAGATACCTCCTCAAGGATAAGGTGGGAACAGGCGGCATGGCGACCGTCTACCGTGCACAGGACCAGGTCCTCGACCGCACGGTAGCCGTCAAGATCATGCTGCCGCAGTATGCTGGCGACGCAACCTTCGCCGCACGCTTTAAGCAGGAGGCCCAGGCAGCAGCCGGTCTCTCCTCCCCCTATATCGTGGGCGTCTACGATTGGGGCAAGGACGGCGACACCTATTACATCGTCATGGAGTACTTGCGCGGCACCGACCTTAAGAGCGGCATCAAGAGCCACGGCGCCCTCGACCCCAAGAAGGTCGCCCAGATCGGCTCGCAGATCAGCTCCGCGCTTTCGGTCGCCCACAAGCACGAGATCATCCACCGCGACATTAAGCCGCAGAACATCATGGTGCTGCCCGACGGCAACATCAAGGTGATGGACTTTGGCATCGCGCGCGCCAAGAACAGCCACCTCACGCAAGACAACAACGTGCTGGGAACCGCCCACTACGTCAGCCCCGAGCAAACCCGTGGTCAGGACCTCGGCCCCACCTCGGATATCTACTCGCTGGGCGTCGTGATGTATGAATGCGCCACCGGCCGCGTGCCCTTTGACGGTGACGACGCTATCTCGGTCGCACTCAAGCAGGTCAACGAGCTGCCTATTCCGCCGAGCCAGATCAACTCCGGTGTCGACGCCGACCTTGAGCGCATCATCCTCAAGTGCATGGAGAAGGATCCGGCAAACCGCTTCCAGACCGCCGACGAGCTGCGTCAGGTGCTCAACAGCTACCTGTCGGGCCGTGCCGTCAACGTCTCGGAGCCCACGCGCATCATCGGTGCCCCCGGTGAGCTGGGCGCCACCAAGACTCGCGAGCTTTCCGATCAGACGCGCGCCATGGTGCGTCCCGTCTCGGGCGTGAGCGGCCAGAATACCGCCCGTAGCTCGGTTTCGGGCTCCACCGGCTCCTACGAGGTCGAAGAGCCCAAATCCAACAAGAACAAGATCATCGCCGCCGTGGTGGCAGCGGTTGCCGTCATCGGCATCGTGGTGGCCTTTGCCACAGGACTCTTTGGCGGCGAGCAGGTCGCCGTGCCCGACGTACTGGGCAAGGACCAGCAGACTGCCGTCGAGCTGATCAAGGAAGCCGGCCTCGAGGTCGGCACCATCGACCAAAGCTACAACGACGATGTCGACGAGGGCAAGGTCGCCGAGCAGACGCCCAACGGCAACACCAAGAAGGCCAAGGGCACTAAGGTGAACCTGGTAATCTCCAAGGGCCCCAAGCCCTCCGAAAAGGTTGAGGTTCCCCAGCTTGTCGGCCTGACCAAGGACCAGGCAGAAGCCGCGCTGGCAAGCGTTGGCCTGAAGGGCAACGCCTCCGAGGAGGCCAACGAGGCCGATGAGGGCCAGGTCTTTGATCAGGGCACCGAAGCCGGTAAGGAAGTCGCGAAGGGCACGACCATCTCGTACAAGGTCTCGAGCGGCCCGGATACCACGTCCGTCCCCGACCTGACCGACATGACCGAGGCCCAGGCGCGCAACGCCCTCGATATGGCAGGTTTTGGCGTCGACGTGAGCTACCAGGAGAACGACTCTGTTACCGAGGGCACCGTGATCAGCTGGAACCCCAGCGGTAAGCAGAAGCCCGGCGCCACGATTACCGTCGTCATTGCCAAGAAGTCCGGCAAGGCCACCGTCCCGGGCAACCTGTACGGCAAGAGCATTTCCGCCGCCGTTACCGCGCTCAACAACGCCGGTTTCTATAACATTGGCTTCTGTGACCAGAACGGCAATCCCGTGAGCGGTAACGAGGATGCCACCGTTACGGGCGTCTCCCCCACTGGCAAGCAGTCCACCGACAGCACGATTACGCTGACGGTCGCACTTTCTGGTTCGGGCTCGGGCTCGGGCACGAGCACGGGCGACGATTCCGGTACGACCAACTAGTCGCCACCCCACCGCTCATCGCGGCTTTCGCCGCAAACATATTCGCTCACAGGCGCCCGCTTGCTCCCCCAGCAAGCGGGCGCTTTCTTTATCTGAAGCAGCGAATACTACGGCATGCCTTAAACCAAAAGAGCCCGGCACCGTAACGGTACCGGGCTCGATATTCCTCTGGTGCCCCCGGGCGGATTCGAAAACTCCCCCGCGGGGAAATTGGTGACGCGGGTGTCGACGGCTCGAATCCTGCCCTTAGACCAGAAGAGCCCGGCACCGTAGCGGTACCGGGCTCGATATTCCTCTGGTGCCCCCGGGCGGATTCGAACCGTCGACACCCGCTTTAGGAGAGCGGTGCTCTATCCCCTGAGCTACGGAGGCATGTTGTACTAGTGTAGCAGATTTACGCCGTTGTAATACAGCGTATAGCCACTCTTCGAAGTTGCGGTGGAACAGCCCTCCGGAAAGTGTGTCCCACTATCCAGGCAAATTCTGGGTCAAACTTTCCCAATGGGACCTCGCTGGAAACTGTGTCCCAGAATTTCGGCTCGAAACGGGACACAGTTTCCCAAACGACCCCGTTCCGGAAACTACATCCCGGAATCGGCGCTCGAACTGGGATGCACTTTCCCGATCGAGCCCCATGGGAAACTGCGTCCCACTTGGGGGGCGCTCTTTAATGACTAGTTACCTTTGTGGAAGAGGTTTTTGATAACGGAGGGGATGCTCTTGGCGCCCTTGGCCGTCACATCGATAAAGTCGGGCGAACGCACGAGCTTATCCTCGTCGACGTACTTGCGGACCGCGCGCAACGTCTCTTTGTCGTCGCGCGTCGAAAACGTAAAGTGACCGTTGTCCTTGGTGAAGATGGCAAAACGCGTGATCTTCTTGGTGCCGCGTAAAACCTCGGCGGCAATATAGTCGACCTCGTCCCACGGGATTTGAATATAATCCTCGGGATTGCGCTCGTTGTAATACTCAAACGCCTTATTGCCCACCATCACGTTACCGTGGCTGGTAAGCCCCATCAGGCAGGTTGCCGGCGTTGCCAGATCGACCGTGCTGTTCTGAGATTGCGCCATACGCGCCTCGCCCTCCAATAAAAACAATCGGACCGCATCCAGTGTACCCACCGGGTGCGGTCCGTTTCAATGGCTCAAAAGCCCTTGCCTAGCAATTCTCGGTCTTAAGCCGAAGCGTGCTTACATGAAGCCGCAGAAGCGACCGATGATGCCGACGGCGAAGAGAGCCAGGATGATGACGATCGGGCTGACCTTCTTCTTGAGGAGCTTGCAGACCAGCAGGGTCAGGCACACGGCGGCAAGGCCGGGGATGAGCTGATCGAGGTTGGCCTGAAGCGTGGTGACCTTCATCTGATCAAGGGCGGTAGCACCGACGGAGTTGTACATCGTCAGCGCTTCCTTGATACCCTCGGAACCGGAGGGCAGGCTAGCCCAGTCGATAAAGGCGCCAGCAGACTGCTTGACCGTGGAGACGATCGGGGTGAAGGAAATGGACACCCAGCGCTCGACCAGGGCGCCGATGATGAACATACCCAGGATGGAAGCGCCCTCGGTGACCTTGCCCATCAGACCACCGGAGAGGTCCTTGGCGATGGAGGAGCCGACCTTGTAGCCAAACTCCTGCGTGTACCACAGGAAAGCGTAACGGATGATGTTCCACGCGAAGAAGAACAGCAGCGGACCGACGATGCTGCCGGACATGGCCAGGGAAGCGCCCAGAGCGCCCAGAATCGGGCGAAGGGTGAACCAGAAGACGGGGTCACCGACGCCGGCGAGCGGGCCCATCATACCGACCTTGACGCCCTGGATGGCGACATCATCGATCGGAGCACCGTTGGCGCGCTCCTCCTCGAGGGCGAGGGTGACGCCAATGACGGGGGCGGAAACATAGGGGTGGGTGTTATAGAACTCCAGGTGGCGCTTAAGAGCGGCAATCTGGTCATCCTTGCTGGTGTAGAGCTTCTTGATCGCAGGGATCATTGCGAAGCACCAGCCGCCGTTCTGCATACGCTCGTAGTTCCACGAGCCCTGAAGGAACTGATGACGGAAGCAAACCTTCTTGCGGTCAGCCTTGGTGAGCTGAATCTTGTTCTCTGCCATATGTATCACTCCCCTCCTACTCGTAATCGTTCAGAATGTCGCCGAGCGGGTCGCCGGAGCCACCGCCCATGCCGCCACCCTGCTTGGCCAGATCCTTAAGGCCAAGGTAGATGAGGGCAAGGGAGATGCCGATGAGACCAAGGGCGATCAGCGTGAGCTGAGGGATGGCAGCAAGGACAAAGCCGAGGACGAAGAACGGCCAGGTCTCCTTGGTGGCCATCATGTTGATGACCATGGCGTAACCGACGGAAGCGACCATGCCGCCGCCGACAGCCATGCCGCCGGACAGCCAGTCGGGCATAGCGTTAAGCGCGTTGGTAACGGCCTCGGCCGGGATGACGCACAGAAGCACTGCCGGGATGGCGATACGAAGGCCCTGCATGAGGATGGCAGCATACTGCCAGCGCTCGATGCCGGAGAAGTCGCCCTTCTCGGCGCAACCGTCCATGGCGTGAGCGATAGCGGTAGCAATGGTACGGCAGATCATGGTCAGGAACAGACCAGCGACCGACAGCGGGACGGCGACGGCGATAGCGGTGGTAACGGCCTTGGCCGAATCGGTGGCGCCACCGTTGAGGGCGAGCACCATGATGATCGAAGAAGCGACCGAGGCCAGAGCGGCGTCAGGCGCGACAGCGGCGCCGACGTTAGCCCAGCCAAGGGCCATCATCTGGAGCGAACCGCCCAGGAGGATGCCCTCCTGAAGGTGACCGGTTACGAGACCGATAAGCGTGCATGCCACGAGCGGCTGATGGAACTGGAACTCATCCAGAATGCCTTCCATACCGGCAAGCAACGCGACAATCGCAACAAGCAGAATAGTGATTGCAGACATATATCGGACCCTCCTTTACTATGCTTGAGCGGCCAGTTCGGCCTTAGCTTTCTTCAACATGGCGTCGAGATCCTCGGAGGAATCCGAAGGAACCTTGCGGACCTCGAACTTGACGCCCTTGGCCTTGAGGGCCTCGAGAGTCTTAACGTCATCATCGCCCATAGCGACGGCGTTGGTGACGACGACCTTGCCCTTGGAGTGAGCCATGGAACCGATGTTGACTTCCTTGATGTCGACACCGGCCTCGATGGCCTTGAGCAGATCCTGCGGGTTCTCAAAGAGCAGCATGGCCTTGGTGTCACCAAAGCGTGTGTCCTTGACGACCTCGGCCATCTTCTTGATGGGCACGACGTTGGCATGGACTCCCGGAGGGGCAGCCTGCTCGATCATGGTCTTGCGGAGCTCGTCGTGAGCAACGCCGTCGGAAACCACGATGATGCGGTTGGGGTTGATCTGCTTGGTCCACGTGGTGGCCACCTGACCATGCAGCAGACGGGTGTCGATACGGACGTGGGCGATCTTGATGTGCCCGTCGCCGATGACCGTTCCCGGAGGGATGGCGCCTGCAGGAGCAGCGGCGGCCGCAGCCGGCTTCTTCTCCTCGGGCTCCAGAGACTCGGGCTTGACACGCACGCCAGCCTTAGCCTCAGTCACGAGATGTTTTGCGATCGCATGTGCAGTGTTCTTTGCGTCAAAGCGCTGCGAATATGCCTCGATGAGCATAGGCAGGTTGACACCGGTGACGATAGCCCAGGAATCGTGGCCCTCGATGAGCCCGCTGATCTGGTTGAACGGCGTGCCGCCCCACAGATCAACGAGGAAGAGCACCTGCTCCTGGTCCTCGAAGGAAGCGACTGCTTCCTCGACCTTGGCACGGAAATCGTCGGGGCCCATGCTCGGCTCGAGCGAGACCACGGCAACAGACGGCTGATCGCCAAAGACCATCGAGCCCGTCTGCTTGATTCCAGCTGCCAAGTCCCCGTGGCTAGCAAGAACAATACTTACCATCACATAACCTCCTTTTTGTCTACGTATTTCCTACACGACATGAAAGGAGTATACCTGTTTGGATTGTGGAATTATAGCTAAATTCGCAAAAGGTTGGATTATTTGTTTAAACGTCTAGGTTTGTTACAAGTTGATTACGTTACTGCTTTTTGACTCATTACACGACAAGGCGTCGCTCATCAAGCTATGTATTTTATAGATACAAGCAAGCTGTTCATTAATATCGATATTAAGCAAGTGCGAATGTGCTCGTACTGTCACTATTTTGTTTAAACAGACATGGCTTGACTATTTGCACGACTTATGCTCAACAAAACTACTCAAAAAAGTTGCGGTGAAATAGTTCTTGTTTAAGAGTCAGAAGGCTGGATTTAGGAACTATTTCACCGCAAC
Source organism: uncultured Collinsella sp. (assembly GCA_902491765.1). Taxonomy (GTDB): domain Bacteria; phylum Actinomycetota; class Coriobacteriia; order Coriobacteriales; family Coriobacteriaceae; genus Collinsella. Next base: position 37,892 of record CABUIY010000015.1, read on the forward strand.
TTATAGGGGATCCTAGACGATGTGGAGTGGGTTGGCGGCGTCGACGGCATCGGGCGCGTCGAAAGGGCCGTCGGGGGCAGCGCCTGCCGGATCCTCTTCGGGGGTCTCGATCTGTTTGATCATTACCTCTTGGCCCTGCAGCAAATAGGTCTCGCCGCTACCGCAATGGGGACAGGCCTTGCCGTGCTCGACCGTCGCGTAGTCGCAGCCACACGCCTCGCAATGTGTCACGGCCTCAACGGGCTCCACGATAAGCTCTGCACCCTCGGTGATGGGCTTTTTATCTGCCGCCCAGCGCCAAGCGTCGAGTAGCAAGTCGGGAACGACGCCCGAGACCTCGCCCAGCAGCAGCGTGACGCTCGAAACGCGACGCACGCCATTGGCGCGCGCCACGTTCTCGACATCGCGAATGATGTGATAGACGATTCCCAATTCATGCAAGGCGAAACCCTTTCTGCAGAGGTTGATTCGATGCAAACTCAAAGCAAGGGGACGACGAGATCTAGTCTGCGCCGTCCCCTTACCCGCCATGGCTACCTATTTACGACCAAATTTAATCTTGATGGCACGCTTTAGAGCATACTTGCCAAGGCTTGGGAGCTTTTGCTCGTATTTGACCATCGTTGAGCACTCGGGGCGGTCGCGATCCAGATGGATGGCGTCGAACGCGCACTTGGTGGTGCACAGGCCGCAGCCGATGCACTTGTTGGGGTCGACGATCGAGGCGCCGCAGCCCAGGCAACGGGCGGTCTCGGCGCGCACCTGCTCCTCGGTAAAGGTCTCAACATACTCGCTAAACGGCGCAGCCTTCTCGCGTTCGCGGTCCACATACGCAACCTCGCGGCTCGCGTTGTCGTAGCTCTCGAGCACAACGTCGTCGCGGTCGAGCGCGGTGTAGCGGCGCTGATTGCGGCCGATGGTGAGCGTGGAGCCCGGCTGCACAAAGCGATGGATGGACACCGCGGCCTCGTGGCCGGCGGCGATAGCGTCGATGGCAAAGCTGGGGCCGGTGTAGACGTCGCCGCCCACAAAGATGTCGGACTCGGCGGTCTGATAGGTCTGGGGATCGGCAAGGGCACCCTGGCCGCGGCCGAGCTCCACCTTGGAGCCAGCCAGCAGGTCGCCCCACACAATGGACTGCCCGATCGACATGACGACACGATCGGCATCGACGCGGCGCAGATCGTTCTCGTCGTACTCGGGCGCAAAACGGCCTTCGTCGTCAAAGACACGCGTGCAGCGCTTGAAGGTGATACCGCACACACGACCGGCCTCGTCCAAGTGAATCTCCTTGGGGCCCCAGCCACAGCTGATGTGAGCGCCGTCCTCAACGGCCTCGCGACGCTCCTCCTCGCTGGCGGGCATCTGGGCCTCGCTCTCCAGGCAGAACATCTCAACATGCTCAGAGCCCAGACGGCAGGCGTTGCGGGCAACGTCGATGGCCACGTTGCCGCCGCCCACCACAATGGTGCGGCCGGGCAGCGCGTCGATCTTGCCACTGTTGACCTCGCGCAAAAAGTCGACGGCCACGGCCACGTCCTCGGCATCCTCACCCGGAATACCGGCGAGGCGGCCGCCCTGGCAGCCAATGGCAACGTAGAAGGCCTTAAAGCCCTGCGCGCGCAGCTCGTCGAGCGTCACGTCTCGACCGACTTCCACGCCATAGCGGAACTCGGCACCCATCAGGCGAATGACCTCGACCTCGGCCTCGATAACATCCTTCTGCAGCTTAAAGCTGGGAATACCGTAGGTGAGCATGCCGCCCGGGTGCTCGTTCTTCTCGAATACGACGGGCTTGTAGCCCTTCTCGGCCAGATAGAAGGCACAGGACAGGCCGGCCGGACCGGCACCGATAATGGCAATCTTCTGATCGAAGCCGCCAGCGCGCGTCGGCGTCACCACAGGTGGGACATAGCGGGTCGCGGCATCCAGATCGCGCTGGGCGATAAACTTCTTGACCTCGTCGATGGCCACGGCGGCGTCCACACGGCCGCGGGTGCAGGCATCCTCACAGCGGCGGTTGCACACACGGCCGCAGATAGCGGGCAGCGGGTTCTCGCGCTTAATGAGTGCTAGGGCCTCGTCATAGCGACCCTGAGCCGCGAGCTTCAAATAGCCCTGAACGGCAACGTGCGCGGGGCAGGCCGTCTTGCAGGGCGCGGTGCCGGACTCGTGCGTCTCGATGCGGTTGTCGTTGCGGTAGTTGGGCGACCACTTGGTGTGGTCCCACTTGGTGGCATCGGGCAACTCCTGGCGCGGATACTCGGGCACCTGTCCGCCCGCCTTCTTGCTGCAGAGCTTTTGGCCCAGCTTGGCGGCGCCGGCCGGGCAAACCTCAACGCAGCGACCGCAGGCCACGCACTTGTCCTTCTCGACCTTGGCGACATAGGCCGAGCGCGACAGGTTGGGCGTGTTGAACAGCTGCGAGGTGCGCAGGGCGTAGCACACGTTGACGTTGCAGTTGCAGATGGCGAAGATCTTGTTCTCGCCGTCGATGTTGGTGATCTGGTGCACAAATCCGTTGTCCTCGGCCTGGCGCAGGATGTCGTAGACCTCGTCGCGCGTCACGTAATGGCCGCGGTCGGTCTCGACCACGTAGTCGGCCATATCGCCCACGGCGATGCACCAATCGGCCGGGTCGTCGGCGCAGCCCTCGCCCATCACGCGACGGCTCGCGCGGCAGCTGCAGGTACTGGCAGCATACTTACCCTCGTATTTGTCGAGCCAGTGCTCGATATGCTCAATCGGCACCGAGGTGCTCGCGGCGTCAATGGCCTTCTCGACCGGAATGACGTGCATGCCGATACCGGCACCACCGGGCGGCACCATCGGCGTGGCCTTGGACAGCGGTCCCTTGGACGCCTGCTCAAAGAACTTGGCATAGACCGGGTGCTCCTCGAGCTGGCCCACGCGCATGTTGAGGAATTCGGCAGAGCCCGGCACCAGCATGGGCAGCACCCACTGCTTGGCGCGCTCGGGGTTTTCCCAGTTGTACTCGAGCAGGCCCGTGTAGCTCATATCGTCGAGCATCTTTTCGATATCGGCCTCGGGCATGCCGGTGAGCTTGACCATCTCGGGCAGCGTATAGGGACGGCGCATCTTCATCTTGCAGAGCACTTCGGCTTGCTCGTCGGTTGCGGCCTCGGCAAACGACCAGTACTCGTAGCCCAGCAGCTCGTCGCGATGCAGCAGACGGTTGGTGCAGTGCTCGCACAGCTTGACGATGGCCTCGCGCGGATGCTCCGGCAGCGGCGGTACAAACTCCGCGCCGATATCGGGCTCGGTGTAGCTAATTCCCGGTCCGTTGAGAATCATGGTTGTCCCTTCTCTTGCCACAGCCCGGCGAGACCGCAGCACCCCTCTTTTTTTGCAGGCCGGGCATGCCCCCATGCCGTTCACCCGCCATTAGTTGACATTGTGTCAAAAATAGTATTGACGAACCGTCAACAATATTCAAGACTGTTAGGCGAACGGTCAGGCAAAAGAGGATGAAAGGCGGCAAAACATGGGCAACAACGCAGCAGATACCTCTGTGGTCGATGCCGTCCCTGCATCCGATAGCGCGGCAAAGCGCCTGACGGGCGACGAACGCCGTCGCGAGATCCTCGATGCCGTGCGCACCGTAAGCTCCGAGTTGGGCGTGTCCCACCTATCGGTATCGGCCGTGACCAAACGAGCCGGCTGCACGCGTTCATTGTTCTACCACTACTTTGCCGACATGGACGCCGCCGTCACCGCCGTCATGGACGAGGCGATCGACGGTTTTATCTCCGAGCTCGAGCAGTGGAATGCCAACCGCATCGTCGGTGATATTGAGGGCGCGCTCGACACCGTCGCCCCGCTCTTTAAGCGTCTGGTCGCCAGCGGCCACGAGCTGCCGAGTACGCTCACCTCAAGCAGCGGCGCGCTCTACGGCGGCTTTTTGCACAACGTGGTTCAGCGTGTGGCTCAGTACATCTGTGACACCACCGTGGTGGATTTTGTCGCCCATCATGAGCTACGCATCGATCATGTCTACGAGACGTTCTACACCCTCATCATGGGGTTGTTGATGTATATCCGCACGCACCCCGATGTGCCCGACGAGACGGTCAAGGAAATCATCGCCTCGACACTCCACATCGAGGGCTATACCGCCAAGTATCCGGAGCGCAAGCCCCAGGACTGACGACATTTGGCCAAACTGCCCGCGATCAGAAGAGGGGCCGCGGGCGTGTGAAAGGAGAGCAGCATGCTGTTCGATGTTTGGGGTAGCGATACCCTTATCCACTGGGCCGGCTGGGCCATGGTCTTTATTGGCCTCATCGTGCTCAACGAGGTCGGCCGCCGCACCAAGCTGGGCGCGGCAATCATCTTTGGCGTGGCTCCGCTGGCCATGACCATCTACTGCGCCGCCATCGCCATCGGCGTCTCGCAGGGTGCCGAGTGGGCGCTCACCAACCCCACCCATGTGTACCAGAACAGCTGGTTCCACTACGCCAAGGTATACGCGGCGCTGGCCGGCTGCTGGGGCTTCATTGCCATTAAGTACCAGTGGGGCAAGATCGGCAAGGCGCATTGGTTCCGCGCGTGGCCGTTTGTGATCGTCGCCATCAACATCATGATTGCCGTCGTGTCCGACTTCGAGAGCGCCTATCACTTCTTTGTCCTGGGCGAGTCCACCTGGGTCACCTCCGAAGGTGCTACGCAGCTGGCCGGCTGGAACAACGTGTTCAACGGCATCGCCGGTCTCATCAACATCTTCTGCATGACCGGTTGGTGGAGCGTCTACGCCTCCGAGGATCAGACCGACATGTTGTGGCCCGACATGACCTGGGTCTACATCATCGCCTACGATATCTGGAACTTCTGCTACACCTACAACTGCCTGCCCACCCACTCCTGGTTCTGCGGCTTTGCGCTGCTGCTGGCGCCCACCGTCGCCGCCTTTATCTGGAACAAGGGCGGCTGGATCCAGAACCGCGCCTTTACGCTGGCCATTTGGTGCATGTTTGCCCAGGTGTTCCCGTACTTCCAGGAGGAGTCCATCTTTGTGACCCACTCCACGCTCGACCCCGGCGCCGCTACCGCGGTCTCGATCGCCGCACTGGTCGCCAACGTCGCCGCGATCATCTACATCGCCTACCGCGCCAAGAAGCTCGGCCGCAATCCCTACAAGCAGGATGTCTTTGAGGGCACCAGCGATTGGGAGAAGGCTACTGCTCGCCGCGCCAAGGTTGATTACGCGCACGCCGAGTAACGCGCCTGACGCAAGCACCGCTTGAATGTGAAGCCGCCTGGCCGACTCCGCGCTATGCAACGTATTGCATGCCCCCGGAAAGCGATTTGTCCGCTTTCCGGGGGCTTTTTGTTGTTGCGAGGATGCGGCCCAGGATGCGCTCAGGTTAAATCGGATCTTATATTTCGTATGCGCTTTATATGGCTCCATTTTTGGGTACAGTGTTGAGCCGATATTGCATTGGGGGATATATGAGCGATGAGACGTATGGCCGCGAGGATGCGGCCCAGGATGCGGAAGCATGTGCCGAAGCCTTGGAGAGCCTTGACCGGATCGCGCTAGACGAGCTCTCGTTTAGCGATTCGGCCGTCGACGCGCAGGACGAGGTGCACGAAGACACTAAGAACGAAGGCAGCGACGCCAAAGACGCTCCCGACGAAGCCGAAGAGGACGAAAGCGAGGCCGGCAATCAGCCCGAATCCGACACGGGTGAGGAAACCGTCTTGCTCGACAGCTTGCCGGCCGAGGATTCGCTGACCCGCGAGCTTCCTGGCCTGGGTTCCGCACCAGCCGTGGACGAAACCATCGCCATGGGCGATATTCCCCTGCCGTCCGTTCCCTCGGCACGCGAGGCCGAGGTTCGCCATCGCAAGATGTCGCCCAAGCGCCGCAATCTGATGGTCGCCGGTGTCGTGGCCGTCGCGCTCGTCGCCGGCGGTGCAGGCTATGCTGCCTGGAACGGATATCAGCAAGAGCAGGCTGCCACTGTCGCCGCCAATGCCCACACGATGATGTCAGTGCAGATTGGCGTGCATGCCGCGGGCCTCGACTGTTCCACCAGCTCCAAGATTCCCGTACAGGTGAGCGGTCAGGACGCTGATGGCTCCTCCGTGAGCGAAACGCTCTATGTTGACGAGCACGGCCGCGGCATCAAACTGCTGCCCGGCGATTACACGCTCTCCATCGCCGCCTCCCCCATCGCGGCCGACGGCACCATCTATACCGTCCCGACCACCAAGACGCAGGTCACCATTAAGAGCGATGGGCAGGATTTGAGTGCCCAGGCCACCTTTAAGCTCAAGGTGCCTTCGGCCGACACGGTGACTGACGACCAGATCGATGCCGCCGCCAAGTATGCCGAGGAAGGCGGGGTGAACTCCGCCGCGGTCGCAAAGGTGCTCCAGCAGGCGGCAACCGCGCGCCGTGACGCCGCCGTCAACGCCGTGAGCTCCCGCGAGGCACAGGCGGCCCGCGACGCCGATGCTCGACATAAGGCAACGGACCTGTATCAGCTCGATATTCCCGTTGAGTGGTACGGCAAAGTCGCGACTTGGCAAAACGGCAGCACGCTGTGCATTTATCTGGACGGCGACACCAACACACCGCTCGTGACGCTCGTCGCGGTGCGCGAGGGCGAGAGCTTTACGCCCGATGAGGGCGACGCGGTTTTGGGCACGGTCAGCCTAGGCAACGGCTACACCGTCTACGCCAGCGGCCCTGTCTATCCGTACGTGATTCCGCAAACCGTTAATGGGCACACGCAGAACCCCGTGTCGACCTACCCCATGGATACGGCGATTGAGCTTGTCGAGCTCACGACCGGCAACCGCTACACATACAGCCAGATCAAAAACGACCTGGTTGGTAAAGACGGCAAGGCCGACGCCGCGACCAAACTCGAGACCGACTACCTCGCGCAGATCCTGCTGCCGAGTATCAAAGCCCAGGACTAGCCTGGCGCAGCAAGGTGCTCCCCAACCGTGATGAGGGAGCCAGGAGGTCCTGGCCCCACAGATCCGTAGATGATTAGGCAAGGAGCCACTTCCATGCGGGCACAACGTGTACCGTACCGTGCTCGCATGGAATATCGGCCTGCTCATCCATGGTAACGATTGCCGACTCGCCAAGATCGAACTGGGCCATCGAGGCATCAAGCGCGGCAATTTCGCGCTCGCGCGTTTTCTCACTTGCCATATCCACACTCACCTGAATCAGGCTATAAGCCCGCATGAGAAGTGCGTCCCCAGCCACAAAGTCCACCTCATGGCTTTTGCTCTTCTCTTTGATCAGCAGGCGGCAGACCGAGCCGGTCCTCACCGCGGGAGTCCTTCTTCTTAGCGCATTGAACACTGCGGTCTCGAGCCTCTGGCCCTGGTCCAATGCCGATGCGGGAGAGAATGCTCCAAACATCGCAGGGTCGACAGCGTAGACCTTAGACGCAGACCGCATGTTATTTGCCAATGAACGCGTGAACTCCGGCACAGAAAATAACAGGTAGGCATCCTCATAATACTCAAGTAAATCGCTGAGCGAATTACGACTGACGGGTATCTGTCTGCTCTTGAACTCGTTGTACACTTTGTTCACTGACAGCTCTCGTCCCGAAGATGCCATACACCGCGTCAAGAACAGCGATGCCAGGCGAGGGTTCTTGACGTCGTAACGCTCAATGACGTCCATAGCGACCGTTCGCGAAGCATATTCCTGTAGCAGCTGAATCGCGTCTGCGGGCGTCTGCTCAAGCGTCGCGATGAATCCCCCTCGTTCAAGATATCCGATCAGATGATGTCGAAGCAGCGCTGCATCGCTTGGGGAAAAGGTCGCATCTGGCTCGAAAACGCTCCCCGTCTTATACCGAACGTATTCCGAAAAACTCAACGGAAAAAGCTCCCGTATAAGAGAACGACCCCTGAACTCGCTCTTAAGCTCTGAGGACAGCATCTTGGAAGAAGATCCCGTCACATAGACGGTCGCTTTCTCCGTATCGACTACACGCCGCAGAAACGCACCCCATTCGGGAATTTCCTGGATCTCGTCAAAGAAAATGTAAGCACCCTCGGTTCGAGCAGCAGGATACAGCGCATAGAACGTGTCGAGCACGTCCGCCAGCAGCGATGACTCATACGGGCGCAAGCGCTCGTCCTCAAAATTAAAGTAAAGCATCCGGTCAAGCTCGACGCCCCGGCCCTGAAGCCGCTGCATCTCCTGATACAGGCGATACGTCTTTCCACAACGGCGGGCCCCCACAACCACATTTACGATGTTGTCGCGCTTTGGCTCCTGTGGGTTTTCCAGATCAAGGTCTCGCTCAAAGACCTGCGGAACCCCCTGCTGTTCAAAGTCCTTTATTTTCTGGGCGATCAAGTCGTTGAATGCCATGATTCTCCAATCTTGCTCTCTAGCTAATCAAAATTATACTGATTCTTGATTAATTAGAGAGCAAGATTGTGTGTAGCTTGATTAACACTTAAGCAAGTTTTATCACCGTTATTGCTCCGAAGGATATCGAGTGGCTAAGAGGACAACCGAGCTCGAATGCGACTCCCCGAGCAGTCAATTTGGGACGGGGCTTTTTTGACTGCCCTCCCCTGCAGAAAAATCCCTAACGCAGTTGCGGTGAAATAGGGACTGTTTTTGCTGGTCAAACCGCAAAACAATCCCTATTTCGCCGCAACTTATTGGTGGCCTTTTGGGTGGCACTCAGCGCCACGGGTCGGCTTCGAACATCGGCTCGCGCTCGGGGCGGCGATCGCTGTAGGGATCGTAGCCGTCGTCGTCCTCGTTCTCGGCACGGATGTAGGGGTCGCGCGGCTTGGGCGCCGGCTTAGGCGCAGGCTTGGGTGCGGCGGGTGCAGCATCGGTCGCCGACGTGTTCGTCTTGTTCTTGTCTATCATCTGCATATCTCCTTGCCATGCAATCGTGCTCGACATCATCGATTGTCGCACGAAAAAGGGCGGCGGACCCAATTGGATCCGCCGCCCTTGGCGTTTAGAAACGGCTGGCAGATTTTAAGGCATGTCCCAAAAATCTACTCGGCATCGGGGACCTCGTAGGTGGCCGCCGGCGTGTTATCGCACACGACGGTAAAGCCGCCGTCCTTGTCGACATCGACCGTCACCTGATCGCCCTCGCGCACCGTGCCGTCGATGATAGCGGCGGCGATGGCATCCACGACCTCGCGCTGAACCAGACGCTTGAGCGGACGGGCGCCAAAGACCGGGTCCAGGCCGCCCACGGCGAGCATCTGCTTGGCCGCCGGGGTGATGGCAAGCGTCATGCGCTCCTTGGCCAGACGCGCGCGGACGTCGGCGAGCTGGATGTCGACGATCTTCTCGATCTGCGCCATACCGAGCGGATGGAACACCACGATATCGTCGATACGGTTGAGGAACTCGGGGCGGAAGGTCTGAGCCATGGCAGCGTCGACCTGATGGCGCATCTCCTCCTCGTCCTTACCGGACAGATCGGCGATGGCCTTGGAGCCCACGTTGGACGTCATGATGATAATCGTGTTCTTGAAGGACACCTGGCGACCCTGGCCATCGGTCAGACGACCGTCATCAAGCACCTGCAACAGCACGTTAAAGACATCCGGATGAGCCTTCTCCATCTCGTCGAGCAAGATCACAGAGTACGGACGACGGCGCACGGCCTCGGTGAGCTGGCCGCCCTCGTCGTAGCCCACGTATCCCGGGGGCGCACCAATCAGACGCTGGACGCTGAACTTCTCCATATACTCGGACATGTCGATACGCACGAGCGCGCGCTCGTCATCGAACAGGCACTCGGCCAGCGCCTTGGCGAGCTCGGTCTTGCC
>CABUIY010000016.1 GCA_902491765.1 uncultured Collinsella sp.
CCGTTGCCGCGCCCCGCAGTGCCCGCTTCCCCCGAGAACAATTATCAGTGCAGGTAGATGCCTTGCACTTTTTTGCGAAAAGCCGGCGTGGTTGGAATTTCTCATTTCATCGTAGTAAACCGGCATAGTTTCGTATTTCCAGCAGTTCCAAATTCGTCAATACGTCGGCGTTTGCAAAAAGCCCGACCTCCGTGGGAGATCGGGCTTTCAAGGCTCAGTTAAACCAAACTTGCGCAGTCAAATGACTCGCAGATTACATCTGCTCGGGCGCGGAAACGCCAACGAGGGTGAGCACCAGGGCGAGCGCCACGCGGACGGCATCGCAAGCGGCCAGACGGGCACGCGAAAGCTCGGGGTCGACGGGACGGCCCTCGCTCGGCAGCACCTGGCAGGCAGCGTAGAAGCTGTGGAAGTCGCCGGCGAGTTCCTCAGCAAAGTGCGTCAGACGGAACGGGGCGCGGTCGCGAGCGCAGCTGGCGATGAGGTCGGTGAGCTCGTTGAGCTTGCGCGAAAGGGCGAGCTCGGTCGGGTCGGTCAGCAGCGAGTAATCGACGTTCTCACCGATGGCCTTGGCGGCGACGGCCTTCATGCCCATCTCGTCAGCCTGCTCGGGCGTAACGTCAGCGGCACGGCGCAGGATGGAGCACACGCGGGCGTGAGCGTACTGCACGTAGTACACCGGGTTGGAGTTATCGCGCTTCTTAACAGCCTCAATATCGAAGTCGACCATCTGGTTGGAGCTCTTGGAGATGAGGGTGTAACGGGCAGCGTCGGAGCCGACCTCGTCGACGAGCTCCTGCAGGGTCACCATGGTGCCCTTACGCTTGGACATACGGACGGGCTTGCCGTTGCGCAGCAGGTTGACGAGCTGGCCCAGCAGAACCTCAAACTTGCCGGGGTAACCCAAGGCATCGCAGACGCAGCGGACGCGCTCGATGTAGCCGTGGTGGTCGGCGCCCCAGATGTCGATGACGTGGTCGACGCGCTGGAACTTATCCCAGTGATAGGCGACGTCGGAGGCGAAGTAGGTGTACTCGCCGTCGGACTTGATCAGAACGCGGTCCTTGTCATCGCCCAGGTCGGTGGAGCGGAACCACAGGGCGCCGTCCTTAGTGTAGAGGTAGCCCATCTTGTCGAGCTTCTCAAAAGCGCGGTCGACGGCGGAGGTGCCGGCGGTCTCGCCCTCGGTGTCCTTCACATACAGCGAGCGCTCGGAGAACCAACGATCGAAGTCGCAATTGACGGCGTGGCAGAGGTCGCGCATGTTGTCGACCATCTTCACATAGCCGCGCTCGCGGAAGCTCTCCATGCGCTCCTGAGGATCGGCCTCGACCCACTTATCGCCATCGGTGCGCCAGAACTCGGCGGCCTCGTCGATGATGTAGTCGCCGCCGTAGGAGTCCTTGCCCAGAGTCTCGGCAAAGTTGTCCTGGTACGGATGGGTCTCGGGATGCTCGTCGTTCTCGTCGGCAACGAAGGCGTCGCGGTCGGCGATCAGCAGCTTGTGAGCCTCGTCGATATCCACGCCCTGCTTGGCGATGATGTCGGCAAGCTGCATATAGCGCGTGCTGATGGAGTTGCCGAAGGTGTTCATCTGAGAGCCGTGGTCGTTGATGTAGAACTCACGCTGGATGTCGTAACCGGCGTGGTCCATAACACGGCAGAGCGAGTCGCCCAGCGCGGCCCAGCGGCCGTGGCCGATGTGCATGGGGCCGACGGGGTTAGCGGAAACGAACTCGACCTGGGTCTTCAGGCCACCACCGACGTTGGACTTAGCGAAGTCCATACCCTTCTCGCGAGCCTCGCCAAAGATGGCATTCTTGACGGCAACGGAGAGGTAGAAGTTGATGAAGCCGGGGCCTGCGATCTCGACCTTCTCGATCGCGGGGTCCTCGGGCATATGGGCAACGATGGCCTCGGCGATCTTGCGCGGGGCGCAGTGGGCCAGCTTGGCGGACTTCAGGGCCATGGTAGAGGTCCACTCGCCATGAGAAGTGTCAGCCGGTCGCTCGATAGCGCAATCGTCAAGTTCAAATGCGGAAAGGTCGCCGGCCTCCTGGGCCGCAGCAAGCGCAGCGCGTACCAGCTCTTCAATCTTCTCGGGCATAGATCCTCCTTGTGTTAAAGCCCCCGAGCTCTTGGTCACTCGTAGGGCAAAAGCCAGAGTTTGTAGCACTCTATCACAAGCGACGGGCACTGTCGCAGGGTAAAGCCAATCGATATTGCATATGCACAAAAATGACTACAGCTTGTATGGAGTCACTCAAAGATGCCAGTCTGCCTGCAGATTATGCAGGCGTTGAAAATGCATAAAGGTGTGAATGAGCTGCGTCTGTTATCGAATACTCTTACCTATCAGAGTTGTGTGCTTTTCCTGCATAAAGTAAGGGTTTGCGCACGTCAGCGTGTTATTCTAGACATACGCAAATTCGTATAAGTTGGAGGTAGCATGTTCTCAATCGGTCAACACGTCATTCATCCGGGCCAGGGAGTCTGCACCGTCGTCGGTTTTAGGGACGACACACCGCAGCCCATGCTGCTGCTCGAGACCAAGCAGGGACATGCGCAGACGATCCTCATGTACCCCGTGGCGCAGGCCGACCGTTTGCACGCCGCCATCTCGCAGCAAGATGCCGAGCACCTGCTGAGCCACTATGACGAGCTGGAGTGCGACACCTTTACCGAGCGCAACAGCTCGCTTGAGGAGACACACTTTAAGCAGCAGCTCAAGCTGGGCGCGCCCGAGACGGTCCGCGTGGCAAAGACCATGATGCACCGCATTCGCCAGGCCGAGGAAGCTGATAAAAAACCCAGCTCCTACTACATGCGCGTACTCAAGGAGGCCAAACGCCGCTCCATCGAGGAGTTCGCCGTGGCCCTTGGCGTCACCGAGGAGGCCGCCGAAGCCCGCCTAGCCCAAGCCGCCCTCAACTAACCCATCCGCGCCAAAAACCACCACAAAGGGGACAGGCACCTTTGTGGTGGTTTTCTTGTTCTAGTAGTATTCATTCTTATCGATACCCACGAGCACAAGGAGTCTCTTATGGCAGAGCCGCTTACCGCCGGAATCACCCGCGACCGCGCGTTCGAACTGCTCAACGAGCACAACAAGGACCCGTTCCACATCACCCATGGCGAGACGGTCGAGGGCACTATGCGCTACTTTGCGCGCGAGTTCGACCCCGAGAACGAGGAGTTTTGGGGCATCGTCGGTCTGCTGCACGACCTGGATTGGGAGGAGCATGAGGACGACCCCATGAACCACACCATCTATGCTGCCGAGATTCTTGAGGGCGAAGGTGCGTCTCCCGAGCTCATTCGCGCCATCCAGACGCACACGTCCGACTTCAACACCTCGCTGCCCAAGCCCGAGCTGCAGATGGAAAAGATCTTGTTTGCCTGCGATGAGCTCACCGGTCTGATCGGCGCTGCAGTCATCATGCGCCCGAGCAAGAGCGTTATGGACTTTACGACCAAGTCGCTCAAGAAGAAGTTCAAGGACAAACGCTTTGCCGCCGGCTGCTCGCGCGACGTGATTTCGCAGGGCGCCGAGATGTTGGGCTGGGAGCTCCCCGAGCTCTTTGACCGCACGGTCGCGGCCATGCAGTCCTTCGCCCCCGACCGAGATACCTTCCAGGCCTAACCGTCAACGCCACCTAAATCCACCACAAAGGGGACAGGCACCTTTGTGGTGGTTTTTGTTTGCGCGGGCGTTAGGGGCGGACCTGGCCGGTGCCGCGGAGCTTGTATTTGTAGGTGGTGAGGGCCTCGGCGGCAAAGGGGCCACGGGCGTGGAGTTTTTGGGTCGAGATGCCGATCTCGGCGCCCAGGCCAAACTCGCCGCCGTCGGTGAAGCGCGTGCTGGCGTTGGCGTACACGGCCGAGGCATCGACCGCATCCAGGAAGCACTCGCAAGCATCCGTGTCCTCGGCAACGATGGCCTCGGAGTGCATCGTGCCGTAGCGGTTGATGTGTGCGATGGCCTCGTCCTCGTTTGCCACGACCTTCACGCTCATCTCGAGAGCCAGGTACTCGCGACCCCAGTCCTCCTCAGTCGCGGCGACGTAGTTGTCGCCCTCGGCAAGCCCAGCGTCGGCGCATGCGGCGCACGTGGCCTCGTCGCCGTGAATGAGCACGCCGTGGTCGTGCAGCACGGCAACGACCGCCGGCAAAAACGAATCTGCCACGGCACGGTCGACCAGCAGCGACTCGGCGGCATTGCACACGCCTACACGCTGGGTCTTGGCATTAACGATAATGTTGAGCGCCTTATCAAAGTCGGCGGATTCATGCACGTAGATGTGGCAGTTGCCAGTGCCCGTCTCGATCACCGGCACAAGCGACTCGCGCACGCAGCGCTGGATCAGGCCTGCACCGCCGCGCGGAATGAGCACGTCGACGACACCGCGGAGCTTCATGAGCTCGCCAGTGGCCTCGCGGTCGGTGGACTCGATCATCGACACGGCCTCACGCGGGAAGCCCTTGGCCTCAAGCGCATCGGCCAGCAGCTCGGCGATCATGGCACACGAGTGATAGGCCAGCGAGCCGCCGCGCAGAATGCAGGCGTTGCCGGTACGGATGCAGATGCCCGCGGCGTCGGCCGTCACGTTGGGGCGCGCCTCGTAGACCATAGCGACCAGGCCCAGCGGCACACTCACACGGGTCAGGTCCACGCCGCTTGCAAGCACGCGGTGGTCGAGCACGCGGCCCACGGGATCAGGCAGCTCGGCGAGCTTTTCCAGGCCGGCGGCCATGCCCTCGACGCGCTCGGGCGTCAGCAGCAGGCGATCGAGCAGTCCGGCCGAAGTGCCCGCATCGCGCGCGGCGGACATATCGAGCTCGTTAGCGGCGACGATGGAGTCGACACCGTTGCGCAGTGCTGCGGCCATGGCGCGCACGGCCTCCTGGCGCTGCTCATCGCTCGCCGTGGCAAGCGAGGCCGACGCTGCCTTGGCGGCAACGGCAAGATCGTGGACATACGTGGCTATATCGACCGACATAGGCGGCCCTTTCTCCTAGAAGTTTGCAACCATGGTAGCCGATTTGCGCATGGCCTCGCCCGCGGCGGTAGAATTGGTCAACCCGAAACACCGCAACGAACGGAAGACTCACATGGCCCTCATCACTTCGTACCACGTCCCCGGCCTTTATGTCGAGGACCACAGCATCGACGTCCCCCTTGACTGGCGCGGCCTGGAGCCGATGCTCCTGGCCGTCGGCAGTACCATGCGCCGCGGCGCTATGCCGGCACCCATCGCCGGCGCGCCCGAGAGCATCAAGCTCTTCTACCGCGTGGTTTGCGCGCCCGACCGCATCAACGACGATCTGCCGCTGCTCCTGTTTTTGCAGGGCGGCCCCGGCGGCGAGAGCCCACGTCCGCTGTCGCCCACAAGCGACGGCTGGATCGAGGAGGCCGTCAAGCACTTCCGCGTGGTCCTTCCCGACCAGCGCGGCACCGGACGCAGTAGCTGCGTGGACGGACGCACGATCAAGGCACTGGGTGATCGCGCAACGGCCGCCGGCGCCGATACAGCACGCTCGCAGGCGGACTTCCTCAAGCGCCACCTCGCCAGCTCCATCGTGCGCGATTTTGAGTACCTGCGCCTAGTGGGCTTTGGCGGCAAGCCGTGGGTCACGCTCGGCCAAAGCTACGGCGGTTTTTTGACGCTGAGCTACCTGTCGCTCTTCCCCGAGGGCGTGGCGGCGAGCTTTACCTGCGGCGGCATCCCCCACGTACCGGCGAGCGCAAGCGAGGTCTACGCGCACACCTTCCCGCGCATGGCCGCCAAGACGCAGCAGTATTACGACCGCTACCCCGCCGACGTCGAGCGCGTGGCAGCCCTGGCCGATGCGCTCGAAGCACAGAAGCCCGTGCTGCCCGACGGCTCGCCGATGACGGTCGAGCGCCTACAGCTCATGGGCAGCGACTTTGGCATGAAGCCGAGCTTTGAACGCATGCATTGGATTATCGATCACGCTTTTGTTGATGGCGACGGCGCGCTGACCTGCGACGCCTCGGTATCTGACAGCTTTTTGATGCGCGCCTTCGAGCGCACCAACACGCGCACGAATCCGCTGTATTGGACGCTGCAGGAGTTCATATACGCCGACGGTGACACTATGCCCATTGGCTGGGCCGCGGCTGAAGAGAAGGCTCACCGCGCCGAGTTCGACACCCTCGCGCGCCCGCTCATGTTTACCGGCGAGGCCATGTTCCCGTGGATGTTCGAGCAGATGCCCGAGCTCAAGCCCTTCAAGCCCGCCATGGACCTGCTGATGGAAGACACCAGCTGGGACAAGATCTACGACCCGCAGCGACTGGCGTGCAACGAGGTGCCCCTGCAGGCCGCGGTGTATTTCGACGACATGTACGTGGATTCGGGCCTGCAGCTTGATACGCTCAGCCGCGTGGGCAACTCGCATGCCTGGGTGACTAACGAGTTCGAGCACGATGGCCTGCACGGCAGCGTGGTGTTCAAGCACCTCTTCAACGAAGCCCTCAACCGAGGAGACCTGCGCCAGATCTTCTAACAAAAGAGACTCACCACCTGCCGGCACATAAGGAACGTCCCCAAGTGCCGAGAACAGCAACATTGCAGGAAGAGGACGGAAAGCGAAAACGCCCCTAAGCGAGCAAGGTGACGTGAAAGAGGAGGGCATTGACCTTTTGGTCATGCCCGACGATTGAACGTCAGATTGCCGCTTAGGGGCGTTTGCAGCGTCAATTGGTTAGGCGAAGACGATTAAATTATCCCTGTGTATCGCCGGCTTCTCGGCCAAGTTAGCGAGCAGGCGGTTGCTGGCGATCTGGTCCTGGCGGCGGCCGGCAGCAAGCTCCAGCACGTCCGAATCGGCCTCGGCGATACCGCGGGCGACGACCATACCGCTCGGATCGCACACATCGAGCACATCGCCCTCGGCAAACTGGCCATCGACCTCGCGAATACCCACCGCAAGCAAGGAAGAGCCACGGCTAACCAGCGCCTTCGCAGCACCATCATCAACCGTCACCGACCCATGTGCCTTGTCGCCCAGCGCGATCCACAGCTTGCGGGGCGCGATGTCCAGACGCTCCGCCGGCGGATCGAACAGCGTGCCCACGCTCTCGCCGCGGGCGAGGCGCACGAGCGCATCGGGCTCCTCGCCCGAGCAAATCACGCTCTGAATGCCCGCCGTCATCAGGATGCGGCTCGCGCGGATCTTGGTAATCATGCCGCCCGTGCCCACCGATGTGGAAGAATCGCCCGCCGAGGCAATAATCTTGGCATCGATCTTATGCACGACAGGAACAAACTCGGCCGTGGGGTCCTCGTGCGGATTGGCGGTATAGAGGCCATCGATGTCCGAGAGCGTCACGCACAGATCGGCAGAAACCAGGCAGCTCACAAGCGCCGCCAGCGTGTCGTTGTCGCCAAACTTGATCTCGTCGACGGTGACGGTATCGTTCTCGTTGACGACTGGCACCACGCCCAGCTCCACCAGGCGCAGCAGGGCGTCGCGCGCGTGCAGGTAGGACGTGCGGCGCGCCGTGTCGTGGCGCGTGAGCAGCACGAGCGAGGTGAGCAGATCGCGCGCATGGAACTCCTCGTCGTAGGCCGACGAGATGATGCACTGACCAGCCGAGGCGCAGGCCTGCAGGCTCGGCAGGTCGCCGACCGGCTTGCGGCCGAAGCCCAGCACGGGATAGCCGCAGGCGATAGCGCCCGAGCTCACCACGACCAGGCGCCAGCCGAGCTTGCGCAGGGCTGCGGCCTGATCGGCAAGCCCGCCGATAAAGGAGCGGTTGACCTTGCCGTCGGCGCCCACCACCGTGGACGAACCGATCTTTACCACCATCGTTTTATAAGAAGTCGTCATACGTCAAACCAATCAACTGTTCAGCGAACGGCCAAGCTGGCGGCCAAGGGAGCGTGACTCGCCCCTACCGCCCAAGGAATTAGTGAGCCCAGGGGAAGGCAGAAGCCGCGGCCATATTCTTGCGCACGAGTTCGTCGCGCACCTGTGCCAGGCCCTGCTCCATGCCCACCACATAAGTCTGCGGGTACAGGAAGCGCTTGAAAGCTGCGTCCAGATGATCGAGCGCCCAAGAGCAGCGCTCGCGTGCGTCCTCGATGCCCTCACGCGGAGCCACCGCACTGCCATCGCGCACGATCGGCACCAGCAGCTCGCGATACTCAAGTTCGGACACGTCGGTCACCAGGGCGGCATCATTCACGGCCACGAGGGTATTGCCGCGCGCGGCGCCCTCCCCTGCCAGATGATCCTCGTCATAGATCATGTCGCAGACCGGGCCGCCAAAGCCGTCGTAATAACGGCGCACGCGCTGCACACCCGGGATCGTGCGCTTGTAGGGCTGCTCGGAGAGCTTGACCACCGGCGTCCACGGATCCGACTCACTCGCACGGCGGGCAGAAAGCTTGTACACGCCGCCCAGTGCCGGCTGGTCATAGCAGGTCGCGAGTTTGGTACCCACGCCAAAGCTATCGATGGGCGCGCCCTGGTCGATCAGTGACTGAATCGTGTACTCGTCCAAGTCGTTGGAAACCGAGATCCCCACATAAGGCAGGCCCTCGGCATCGAAACGACCGCGGACATACTTGGAGAGCTTGGCCAGGTCGCCCGAGTCAATGCGAATAGCCGACAGGCGCTCTCCCGCCGCCTCCATCTCCTTGGCAACCGTAATGGCATGCTCGCAGCCCTCGCGCACGTCGTAGGTGTCGATGAGCAGCGTGCAATTCTTGGGGCTCGACTTGGCAAAGGCGCGGAAAGCCTCGAGCTCGGAATCAAAACTCATCACCCAGCTGTGCGCATGCGTGCCAAAGACGGGGATGCCGTAACGGCGTCCGGCAAGCACGTTAGACGTGGACGAGCAGCCGGCCACATAGCTTGCGCGGGCAACGGCCAGACCGCCATCGGGACCCTGAGCGCGGCGCAGGCCAAACTCGGCGACGGGACGACCATCCGCCGCCAGCACCACGCGCGCCGTCTTGGTGGCAACGAGCGTCTGGAAGCCGACGATGTTGAGCAGCGCCGTCTCGAGCAACTGGCACTCCAGCGCCGGACCGGTGACGCGCACCATGGGCTCGCGCGGAAACACGAGCTCGCCCTCGGGCACGGCGTCAATATTCACGTGCGCGCGAAAGTTGCGCAGGTAATCGAGGAATGCGGGCTTAAACATCGCGCCACCGGCCGGAGCCTGGAGCGAGGCCAGGTAATCGATATCCTCGGACGTAAAGTGCAGGTTCTCGACGAGCTCGGGCAGCTCGGCGGTGCCGCACATGACGGCATAGGCGCTGCCAAAGGGATGGTCGCGGTAAAACGCGGTAAAACAACCCTGCTCATTGGCCTTGCCGCTCTCCCACAGGCCCTGGGCCATAGTGAGCTCGTACAGATCGGTGAGCATTGCAATGTCGGTGGGATGCGAGATGTCGGTCAAAGCCATGGGGCGACCTTTCGGATGCGTTGTGCAGAAGTTGAGGATTGGACGAGGCGGACGTGCGGGCATGGAGCCCGGCGCGAACAGATTAGTGCAGGCCCATGCTGCCCGTAATCGTGTAGACCATAAAGACGATAAACGCGATGAGAGCGAGCACGATGATGATTTTTTGAGCCGGAGCCATGCCGGGGATCTCATTCTCGCCCGTAGGCTCCTTGGAGGTGACCATGCGCTGGGCAAAGGTCATCTCGTCACGGCTCGGTTTGGGCTCGACGGGCTTAGGACGAGCGGCTTTTTTAGGCTGAGGTTTGGGCGCGGCGGGCGCAGGTTTCGCAGCGGCGGGCTTGGGCGCAGATGCAGGCGCAGGCGCGGCCTTCGCAGCGGCCTCATCGACCTTCGCGCGCTCGGCGCGCAGGGCGGCCAGCTCCTCGCGCTCGCGACGAGCCTCTTCCTGAGCCTCGCGGCGGGCCTTCTCGGCGCGGAGCTCTTCCAACTCGGCGCGCTCCTCGGCAGACAGTGGTTGGGACTCAAGCTCGGCCATAGTACAGCCCTTTCTTTTTAAAAAAAGCCGCCGACACAATGTCAGCGGCTTATCAAATCCAAGGGTGGAGACGAAGGGAGTCGAACCCTCGGCCTCTGCCATGCGACGGCAGCGCTCTCCCAACTGAGCTACGTCCCCAGGACAAGTTGATATTTTACCTACGGCTCGCTAACTGTCAACGCCCAATACCCAGTCTTTTTGGGACAGGGCTATTTTGACTACTTTTCGAGCAGACAATCCTCTCGATGATTTTTTAATCCCCGTCCCAGAAAAATCATCGGCGAACGTGCTACTTTGCGCTGGTGAGGACGCCGGTGGTGTCAAACGCTGGGGTAAAGCTCTCGTCTACCGCACCGCCCTCTTGCCAGAACATCGTCGTAAAGCCCAGATCATCGGCATGGTCGAGCACCTGCTCGTACTCCTCACGCGTCACGGCCCGCGCCAAATCGCCGCCTTGTTCGCGCATGAGCGCGTTGGGCGTGTACTGGTTCATGACCGAGATCGGCACATCGCCTACCGTCTGCCACACCAGGTCCAGCACGCGGCACGAATCGTCCGCATGCCCCGGCAGCACCAGGTGACGCACGATGATGCCGCGCTTCATAAGGCCAGCATCATCCACCAGCTCTCCCCCGCGGCGCTCGATCTCGCGCGCCATCTGCGCCAGGCCCGACACGGCAACACGTGGATAGTCCTTAATATGAGAGAGCGACTGCGCAAGCCCAGCATCGGCATATTTAAAGTCGGTGAGCCACACATCCACCAAATCACCCAACGCTGCCACGGCACTCGCGCGCTCATAACCGCTCGTGTTGTAGACGATTGGGATGACCAGCCCGCGCGCCCGCGCTGCGGCAATCGCCGTCGGCAGCAGGTGCGCGTAGTGTGTCGCCGTCACCAGGTTGATGTTGTTGGCACCTTGGTCCTGCAGCTCCAGCATAATCTCGACCAAGCGCTCGGGTGAAATCTCAAGACCGAAATTGCCCGTCGAGATCTCGTGGTTCTGGCAATAGACGCACTTGAGCGAGCAGCCACTAAAGAAGATCGTGCCCGAACCGGCCTCGCCCGAGATAGGCGGCTCCTCCCACATATGAAGCGCCGCGCGCGCCACCTTGAGCGTGTCGTTAGCACCGCACACGCCGCGCGCACCCTCATCGCGGGCCGCACCGCAACGGCGCGGACACAAATGACAGGCGGGCGAAAAAAGTTCCGTTAAGGAAGTCGACATGAAAACATGCTCCAAAACACAGGTTTAACAGCTAAAACACTGGGGCAAAGGCTGCGCAAAAGACCCGAAGCCCATGGCGCCGTAATCGTCCGACACGATTTTTGTAATGTCAAGACTGGAATCGATAAAGTGCCGCTTTATGATGTAAGTATTCCGCCCCCCGCGGAGCAACTGGGTGAACCGTCGCGTTTATTTAGGGAGCCCACACAGTCGTACCTAGTACAGGTATCCTTCGTTGTTAAGGACGCTGGAACAGTCGATGAGGGCACCCACCTGTTTTAGGTGGGTTCATTTTCGTAACGTGGGGGGTGGTTTTCTTTTGCCGAAAATCACCATTTTGCAGCTCACCGAGATCCCCAAAAGGCGCCAGGCAGAACCCCACCATCACCCCAATATCTGGTAAGCACGTGATTATCGCCCCGCGTAATTCCTCACACCCCCTTTGGTCGAGTATCATGGGTCAGCTATACCCTTTGCGGCATGGCTCTCTCTGACCTTTACCTTCGACGCTTGGCGGGTTTTCGATTCATGGCTTCTTCCACGAGCTACATACCGTACCTATGCGTGGCGGTCGCGGCCTTTATCACGACCTTCCTTACGGTTCCCCTTGTAAAGCGCATGGCAATCAAGCTCGATGCCGTCGACTATCCCTCAAAGCGCCGCATCAACACCAAGCCCATCCCACGCATGGGCGGCACGGCGGTATTTTTGGGCCTCGTCGTCGCCTGTATCGTGCAGATCCTAGGCACCTGGTACCTGGGCTGGCCGCCCGTTTTGGTGCCCCATCCTCGACTGCACATCAGCTACCCCGTACTCGCGCTTTCTTTTACCGTCATCTTTGCGACCGGCGCGATCGACGACGTCTTCCAACTCAAGCCCAAGCAAAAGCTGGCCGGCCAGGTGCTCGCCGCGCTCATCGCCTGCATCGGCGGCCTAAAAATCGGCGCCATCGTCAACCCGTTTGCCCCCGGCGAAATCATGCTCGGATGGCTCGCCTACCCCATCACCGTGATCTATCTGGTGGCATTCACCAATATCATCAACCTGATCGACGGCCTTGACGGCCTTGCGACAGGCATTTGCGGCATCGCATCGTTCACCATGTTCTCGGTCGCTATGCTTTCGGGGCGCATCGACGCCGCAGCGCTTTCCATTGCGCTCTTCGGCTCCTGCTTGGCCTTTCTGCGCTACAACTTTAACCCCGCGAGTGTCTTCTTGGGCGACTCGGGGTCGCTGCTGCTGGGATTTGCGCTGGGCTCCATCTCGCTGCTCAATGTGAGCCGTACCGCCGCGCTCACCTCGCTCATCATCCCGCTCATCGTTGCCGGCGTGCCCATCATCGACACGTTTAGCGCCATCGTGCGCCGCAAGCGCGCCCATATTAGCATTGGGCAGGCCGACAAAGGCCACATTCACCACCGCCTCATTCAAGAGGGCTACAACCAAAAGCAGGCCGTCCTTCTCATCTACGCCTGGTGCATCATGCTTTCCGCGGGCGCCGCGACCATCAACCAAGTCGAAGTCCCCATGCGCGTGCTCATCTTTACCGTGCTCGCCATTGGCTCGGCGGCCTTCGCCAAGCACCTGCACCTGTTTGAGCCCGTACTGCGCCACCACTACAACAAACGCACGCACGAGGACGAGCTCGTAACTCCCGATGACCCCGCGTTTAAACAGGAGGAACAGGCCGCCGAGGAGCGTAAGGACGAGCGTCACCACAGGCGCTAGGGATTGTCGTCGACGGCTTGCCGAGCAACCACTCGTCTTCTGGCGTTCCGCGCGAACGGACAAGACGCGCTTTGCCGACCCTCGTTCGCTTACGATACACCCCGTTCAATAACACGCTATTATCTTGACCAATCGCACTTAGTAAGGAGCAATCATGCCTAACGAGAACAGCTACGAAGTCGCGCTGCAAAAGAGCAACGCCATTCGCGAGGGTCTGGCCAAGACGCCCGAGAAGTTCACCATGCTTACCGGCGACCGCCCCACCGGCCGTCTGCACCTGGGCCACTACTTTGGCACCCTCAAGGGCCGCGTTGAGCTGCAG
Organism: uncultured Collinsella sp.; assembly: GCA_902491765.1. Classification (GTDB taxonomy): domain Bacteria; phylum Actinomycetota; class Coriobacteriia; order Coriobacteriales; family Coriobacteriaceae; genus Collinsella. The sequence goes on from CABUIY010000016.1 coordinate 13,256, forward strand.
AACATGGGCGCCAAGACCAACGTGCTCATCGCCGACTACCAGGTCATCACCGACCGCGACACCACCGAGCACATCCAGGACAACGTGTACAACATGGTCATGGACTACCTTGCCTGCGGTATCGACCCCGACAAGACCATGATCTACGCGCACTCCGCCGTGCCCGCCGCCAACCAGCTCATGCTGCCGTTCCTGTCGCTGGTGTCCGAGGCCGAGCTGGCACGCAACCCCACCGTCAAGGCCGAGATGGAGGCCTCGGGGCACGAGCTTACCGGCCTTCTGCTCACCTACCCGGTGCACCAGGCCTGCGACATCCTGTTCTGCAAGGGCAACGTGGTGCCCGTCGGTCGCGACCAGCTGCCGCACATCGAACTCACCCGCACCATCGCCCGCCGCTTTAACAACCGCTACGGCAAGGTGTTCCCCGAGGTCGAGGCGCTGCTGTCCGAGACCCCGCTGCTGCCCGGCCTGGACGGTCGCAAGATGAGCAAGAGCTACGGCAACGCCATCAACATCTCGATGACCGCCGAGGAAACAGCCAAGCGCATCAAGAAGAGCCAGACCGACTCCGAGCGCATGATCACGTTCGACCCCGAGAACCGTCCCGGCGTGTCCGGCCTGCTTTCGACCGCCGCCATCTGCACCGGCCGTTCCGAGGTCGAGATTGCCGAGGAGATTGGCATGGGCGGATCCGGCCAGCTCAAGAAGTACGTGACTGAGGCCGTCAACGAGTACTTCGCGCCGATTCGCGAGCGCCGTCAGCGCTACGAGAACGATCTGGACTATGTGAAGGACGTCCTGCACGAGGGCAACCGTCGCGCCAACGAGATCGCCGAGCAGACCCTGGCAGAGGTTCAGGACGCCATGGGCATGGTGTACTAGACCGATCTGCTGACTTGAGCTTTCGATTGCTATGGGGCGGGCGCTACGGCGTCCGCCTTTTTTGGTGCCCGACCGGCTCGGCCCGCCTATTGCACTCCCCCGACAAACGGGAACAGGCCCGCTGACAGAAAGTTGCCAGCGGGCCCGTTCCCGAAGTACACCGTTGAATCGCACAGAGGGGAGGAATGCGAATCAAACTCAACAGGGCAGGCTTTTTCATCGCCTATTGCCTGCTCCGTTGCTGAAACCAATATAGTTCACCATGGTTTACTTTCCGACGGCAAAGTACGTCGCCACACCTTCTCCATAAGTTAACCCAGGTAAACCTACCAAAAAGGGACAGGTTTATTTTGGTAGGTTTTATCTGGGGAAATGTCGACGATAACGACGTTCCACCACGATGGGGACAGGCACCTTTGTGGTAGTTTGGCCACGGCAGAGCTGTTAGAGTCCGGCCGGCCAGCGACAGGCGCCCAGATCGACGTGCATGGGATCGGTAAACGTTGCGCCCTCCCCCATTAAGAGCTCACGCTGAGCATCGGGGCCGCCAAAGGCAAAGCCCTCACAGATACGGCCGTCGGCAAACACCACGCGATGACAGGGAATTTGGCCAGGGCGCGGGTTGTTGTGCAGCGCATAGCCCACATAGCGCGCGCTCCGCGGACGACCGGCGAGCAGCGCCACCTGACCGTACGTGGCGACCATCCCCTCGGGAATCTGCTCGACCACCTCGTACACCCGCTCAAAAAAGCCCTCAGACGCCATCGCGCGCTCCTTTCAACCGAAACCAGCATAAAGCAAATGATCCCTCGGGGACGGCGGGGTTGCAGATCATTTGCGGCCTCCGTGCGGCCGATGGTCCGCAACCCCGCCGTTCCCGAGGGATCACATGGCATGGCAGGCAGCGTTTGCCCAGATAAAACCTGCCAAAATAAACCTGTCCCTTTTTGGCAGGTGGGCTAGTTGGCGGGGCGGAAGAAGGCTACGGCTACGGCGCCGGGGCCCACGTGGGTGCCGATGGTAGCGCCAATGGTGTGGATGGGCAGCGCGCCCTCGGCATGGCCGGCCCACAGCGCGGCGCTGTCCTCGATGTACTTCTTGAGCACGGCGTCCGAAAGGCCCGTATAGCCGAGCGCCAGCGGCATGGAAAAGTCGACGCCGCCCGCCTTTTCGACCTTCTGGTTGAGCAGATTGCGGCCGTTCTTGGAACCGCGCGCCTTGCCCAGCTGCACGATCAAGCCGTCCTCGGCGGCCACCACGGGCTTAACGTTGAGCAGCGTGCCCACAGCGCCCGCAGCGGCAGACAGGCGACCGCCGCGCACCAAGTACTCCAGCGTCTCGAGCAGGCCGATAACCACCACGCGGTCGCGCACGGCCTCGACGGCCGCCGCGATCTGAGACGCACTACGACCCTCGTCCACCAAGCGCAGGGCATACTCGACCAGGACACGTTCGCCCAGGGTGACGTTATTGCTGTCTACCACGAACACGTCGCCGCCCGGCGCCTCGGCAAGTGCGGTACGGGCACTCTGATTGGTGCCCGAAAGCTTGGCGCCCACGGTAATAATCACTGCCTCGTCGCCGGCCTCACGCGCCTCGGCAATCGCCTGCGAAAACGCATACGGGTTGACCTGGCCGGTCTTGGGCAGCTCATCGCGCTCCACGAGCATCTCGTAAAAGCGCTGGTGATCGATGTCGACGCCATCCATGTACACATCGGTGCCAAAGGTAACGGACAGCGGCAGAACACGCAGAGCGGGGTGCTCCACCGGCGACATATCGCTTGCGGAATCGGTAATAATGCGGACGGACATAGCGAATCCTTTCTTGCGCAGGTCCCGCGCAGGGAATTTTGGCAGCAATGCCCCGGCACGGTATACGCGCTCAAACGGGACTATGCAGTTGTTAATGGGAAGCAAATGCCTTGGCGGCCTTAAATCTCGCGCAGGGTGTTGAGAATCGTACGCAGCGACGAATACATCTGCTCGCGCTGCTCCACACCCATGGCCTTACCGGTGGTGTCGAGCACTTCGCGGATGATGCGGTCGGCCTCGTTCATGCTCTCGCCACCCAGCGTGGTCAGGCGAACCGGGGCGCGGTACTTGACGGCAGCATCGCCCGAGTCATCAACCTCGACAAAGCCGCCCTCTTCCAGGTGCGCCAACGTGCGCGAAACGGCAGCGCGCGTCACGCCGGCCACGCGAGCCAGGTCGGCGCCGGTCATGCCGTCCTTACTGCGTTCCAGGTAGTACAGGCACATGACGTCGGAGCCCTTGAGGCCCAGCCTTGCGCCCTCGGACGTCTTGATACGCTGAATCTCCTTGTAGAGCCCGCTAATCAGTCCGACAAAATCCTCAAAACGTGTCTCGTCGTTCTGCTGCATGGGAGACGACCGCCTTTCGTTTGCATGATGCTAACGGGTAAACATCTTAGCCGCACTCAGCGACTGTCGCCTCCACGCGACCCATTTGTTAACCCATCAACATAAAAACCACCACAAAGGGGACTGGCACCTTTGTGGTGGTTTTGACCGGCGAGTATGATTTGCAGAAGTTACTACAGCTCCACGCGGGGATTGTCGCGAGTGATAAGCGTCTTAACGACAACCGTCGCTCCCAGATAGCGCTCGAGCAGCTCGGCTAAGCGATCGATCGCGGCCTGACAGTCCCCCATGCGCTCGGGCTCTACACACTCAATCGCCAGGAACGCATCGGCCGAATCGTCGGACAGGGCCGTTCGAACGCCATCTCGCCAGTTCCAGCAGCGGCACACGGCGCCCGCGTCATCGATGTAGGCGAGCTCGCCGGGCAGCGTCGGGTCATCCGCTTCCTCGCCAAGGGGTAGGAACGCATCGCCACCGTCGGTCACCTTCAAGCGAAGGTCTCCCTCGATTGCATGCAAATCCTCGCCTCCCACGGGCAGCGCGTAGGTCAGCGACACCGTGTTGTAAATATCCACCGCCGGTGTGATATGACCGGCCGGCTTGCCTTTGAGCACGCGCTTGAGAAGGTTCTCAACTGAGCAACGCGCGCCCTTCTTGGTCTTGAACAGGCGATAGGCCTCGCGCCACGCCTTGACCGGTACGTTCTCGCTGATGGTATCGCTTGTCAGGTGGCGCTCTGCATCGATGTTGGCGCGGTCAAGCAGCGCGGCGATCGCATCCACGTCCTCCTGGGGAATCTGAGCCGCGGGCTTCATGCCCTTTACGACCACGACGCCGATCGCCGCCTGTGGAAATAGCTCCCAAAACGAATCCTCGGCAACAAAGCCCTTCATACGCTCTCCCTTCATTGTGCGCGCCCGAGCGAGGGCACCTAAACAAAAAGCGCCCTCACAGCGGCCACCTTCAAAGTCCTACGGTGCCGCCACAAGAGCGCTTACGCTGTCCCCATCCGGAGAAGGGAATGATATGTCAGGCGTATTGTAACCCGAGTCATCCGCGCGAGCAAAACCACCACAAAGGTGCCTGTCCCCTTTGCGGTGGATATGGACTCGCGGCGACGCTAGTGGCGGAATCCCAGCAGCCCACGGCCGCGATGACGGGCCTCGACGGACACCTGGGCGTGCGGGCCGGCGGCTTTGACGGACTCGGGCAGGTGCGAGTACTTCTTCTCGAAGTTCTCCTCGAACATCACCGCCAGGTTGTGCGCTGCCTCGTCGTAGCGCGCGGTGCTCTGCCAGTACTGGCGCGGCACCAGGATGCCGTCGGGCACACCGTGGCACGTAGTGGGAATGTCGACATTAAAGATGTCGTCGTGCAAGAACTCGCTGTCCTCGATGGTACCGTCGAGGGCGCGGGCCACCAGGGCACGCGTGTAGGCAAGCTCGATGCGATGGCCCACGCCATAACCGCCGCCGATCCAGCCGGTGTTGACTAGATAAACGCGGGTGCGACCGTCGGCGATTCGCTCGCCGAGCATCTTGGCGTAGACCATGGGGTCGAGCGGCATAAACGGCTCTCCGAACAGCGAGGAGAACGTGGGTGTGGGCTCGGTGACGCCGACCTCGGTGCCGGGAATCTTGGCCGTAAAGCCCGTCACAAAGTGATACATGGCGGCGTCGGCCGTCAGGCGCGAGATGGGCGGCAGCACGCCAAAGGCATCGCAGGTCAAAAACAGCACGACGCTCGGGGTAGTGCCCATGCCTTTGGTCCAAGCGTTGGGGATGTGCTCCACTGGGTAGGCAACGCGCGTATTGTGCGTGATGGAGACGTCGTCGTAGTTAGGCTTGCGGCCCTCGTCGAGCACCACGTTTTCGCAGATGGCGCCAAAGCGAACAGCGTTGAAGATCTCGGGCTCGTGGAACGCATCCAAGCCCTCGCACTTGGCGTAGCAGCCGCCCTCGATGTTGAAGATGCCCATGTCGGACCAGCCGTGCTCGTCATCGCCGATCAGAAGGCGCGTGGGGTTGGCCGAAAGCGTGGTCTTGCCGGTGCCCGACAGGCCAAAGAACACCGCGGTCTCGTGCGTGACGGGATCCATGCTGGCCGAGCAATGCATGGGCAGTACGTCGTCCTCGACGGGCAGCAGGTAATTCATGACGCTGAAGATGGACTTTTTGATCTCGCCGGAGTAGCCGGTGCCCGCGACCAAAATCACGCGCTCCTGGAAGTTGATGACCACCGCGGCACTGGAGTTGAGGCCCTTGATGGCGGGGTCGCACTGGTAACCCGGCGCGGCGAGCACGCAGAAGTCCGGCTCGCCGGTGCGCGCGATTTCGCGAGCGAGCGGGCGGGCGAGCATCTGCTTAATAAAAAGTGCCTGGCTGGCACGCTCGCAGGCAACGAGCAGTCGACGCGTGTGGTTGCGGTCGGCACCTGCCATGCCGCGGGTGACGAACACGTCGCGCTCGTTGAGATAGTCGACGATGCCGGCCTTGATGGCCTCATAGCTCTCGACGGACAGCGGGCGGTTGACCGCGCCCCAGGCAATCTTGTCGTGAACATCGGGGGTGTCAACGATAAAACGATCGTTGGGCGAACGACCAGTGCGCTCCCCCGTCTCGATCACGAGCGCGCCATTAGAAGCCATACGGCCCTCTTTGCGACGAATAGCGTGCTCGACAAGCTCTGCCGCCGGCAGGTCCACCAGCAGACGGGGTTGATTCTCGGCGGGATCTTCAACGAGCGTAATACCAAAGTTGGACAGAACTTCTGCAGGGGTAACACCAGGCATGGGGCCTCCTTTAAAAACGCGACACGTGGACGCGACGCGCACTTTACTCACGTAAAGCCCGTTGTACCCGATATGCAAAAACGTTTTTGCGGCAAGGGCGGCAAGCCCGCCCAACGGTCAAAAATCGCAGGCAAGCGGCCCAGTCATTGGGGACGTTCTTAAACGACTAGTCATTGGGGACACTCTTGAACAGGCAACATTCAAGGAGTGTCCCCGGATGCCGGCACTTAGGGACGTTCCCAAAGTGCCGGCACATAAGGAACGTCCCTAAGTGCCGACTACAGCGGCAGGCCTTGGCCAAGCATGGCTATGGCGCTCATCAGGACCAGCATGCCGGCAGCGTAGGGCAGCACCGCGCCCAGGAGTTCGGCATCCTTACCGCGCACGTGCACGGCGGCAAGACCAATGGCGAGGGTCTGCGGCGAGATCATCTTACCGGCGGCGACGCCCAGGGCGTTCAATGCGACCATCCAGTAGTCGCTCACACCCAGCGCAGTGGCAGCCTGGCTCTGAATGGGGCCAAACAGCATGCCCGAGGACGTGCCCGAGCCGGTCACAAACGCACCAACCGCACCGATCCACGGAGCCAGAATCGGGTACAGCCCACCGGCGACGGCGATGCAGAACGCACTGATCGACGAAATCATGCCGGCATAGCCCATCACCTTGGCGCAGCCCAGCACCGAAAGCATGGTGATAACCGTCGGCATCATCTGCTTGACGGTCGCGGCCAGCACCTCGCCCATCATGCGCGGCGAAGCACCCTGAATGGCGCCGCCGACAAACGCCGCCAGGAAAATCCAGACGCCTGGCGTGTTGATCCACGAAAACGTAAGCATACCGGGATTCTCACCGCAATACACCTGCACATGGCTCGCAAACGGCGCGAGCGCAGCATGCACGGCGGGCACCAGGTTAGACGTGCCCAGCAGCAGTACAAAAAACAGAATGAAGCACGACCAGGCCGAAAGCGCCGATTTAACGGTGAGCTGTTCGCCGGCCTCGATATTCATATGGAAGCGTGCGTCCAGATGCCCCGACTTCTCGGCACGCATGGCAAGCGCAGCTGTCAGCGCGAGCGAAACGATGGATCCTACGACCACGGCCAGGTCGGGGCCCACAAACATGGCAACGACCAGAGCCGCGCCGACAAACGACACGCCGGAGAGCAACGCCACGCCGGCAACACCGTGCAGACGCTCGCCCACACTCGCGGCATTGCCCTGGTCATCGGCAACACGGCCCGCAACCAGCACAATAAATAGCGGCATCACCACAAAGAACGGTGCGAGCTGCACCAGCTGAACGGTCGCTAGGTGAAGGGAATCCAGACCCACCAGGTCGGCAACGGACACCGTGGGGATGCCGATGGAGCCGTAGGGCGTGGGCACGCCGTTTGCCAGCAGGCAGATGAGCACGGCGGGCACGGCCTCAAAACCCAGGCCCGCGAGCATGCCGGCAGGAATGGCGACGGCAGTGCCAAAACCGGCCATGCCCTCCATAAAACCACCGAAGCACCAGGCCACGAGCAGCGCCAGCAGACGGCGGTCGCTGCTGATGGAGGTGATCATGCTGCCTATCACGTCCATGGCGCCCGTACGAACGCACAGGTTATACGTGAACACCGCGGCGATGATCACCAGGACGATGGGCCACAGAGCCATCAAAAAACCTTCGAGCGAGGCGGTCGCGATCTGCGCTGCCGGCAGGCGCCACCATGCGAAGGCAAGCAAGCACGAAAGGACAAACGATCCGATAGCGGCCTTCCAAGCTGGCCATTTAAAGCACAGCAGCATCACGACCAGCCAAATAATCGGCACAAGAGCCAGTAAGAATGCGGCGACGTCCATAGGTAGAAGCTCCTTGGTACCGCGTGGGCGGCATCGGGGGTGTCACAAAACTTCAACAGGATACCGCACGTTTACCGACAAATTACAGCCGCCCGCCGAAATTATTGAACAATCCGTTCAAAAACACGAACGAACACCGTCGCGTCTATACTAAAGCGCAGCAATAGAAAGGACTCCGCTTTGAGCATCACGCCCCTCGATAGCATTCGCCGCGCCATCGCCCGCCGCAACGGCGTCTCCAACCCCGCTGCATCGAGAGACGGCGCCGCGAAGGCCCAGGGCGGCCGCATCGAGAACGGCCTCTTCCCTGCCTCGCACACTGCCGAGGAACTCGCACGCATCCAAGAGCTAAGTCAGCGCAACGCCGGCGGGCCCGATAGCAGCCAAGCCACACGTCGCCGGCGCGAACGCGATCGCAAGCCCGGCCCCGTCCGCCGCATGGTCAACGCTTGGTGGAACCGTCTGCTCGGTGCCGTCTACGGCGGCGGCTTCTCCATGCAGGAAGCGGAATACGAGGAGCACGCCACCCGCCGCGATTACCTTTGGAACGCTCTCGGCACCGCCGTGTGGGGCTTGGCGTTTCCGCTGCTCACCATCGTGTCCACACAGCTCGTGGGCGCCGAAGAAGCCGGCAAGTTCTCCATCGCCTTTGTCACCGGCACGCTCATCATGATCGCATGCAACTACGGCGTGCGCAATTTCCAGGTCTCGGACATCGACGAAAAGACGTCCTTCGCCTCCTACCAGCTCAATCGTTGGATCTGCGGAGCGCTCGCCCTAGGCTGCGGCCTCATGTATAGCAGCGCCCGCGGCTATGACGCGCAGATGGCGACGATCGGCCTGGGCGTCTACCTGTATAAGGTCATCGACGGCGTCGCCGACGTGTACGAAGGCCGCCTGCAGCAGGCCGACAAGCTCTACCTGGCTGGCATGAGCCAAACGCTACGCTCCGTCGGCGTCATCGCGGTCTTCAGCGTGGCGCTGTTCTTCACGCGTAGCATGCCCATCGCGGCCATTGCCATGGGCATCGCCGCGATCGCCTCGCTCGTGCTGGTCACCGCGCCGCTCGCCCTGCTCGAGACCGAAAAATCGCGCCGCGTAAGCCTGCGCGAGGTCGGCCACCTGTTTGTCCAGTGCGCCCCACTCTTTGGCGCGCTATTCCTGTTCAACCTTATCGAGAGCATGCCCAAGTTTGTGATGGAAGGAACACTAGCCTACAAATACCAGCTGTACTTTAATGCCCTGTTTTTTCCAGCTCAGGCTATTCTGTTGAGCATTGGATTTGTCTATAAACCGCAGCTCCTGCGCTTGTCGAGCATTTGGGCTAATCCTCGCAAGCGTCGTCGCTTTGACCTGATTATTGTTGCCGTTATGGCGCTGTTCGTGGTCATCACCGGCGTGTGCGCCGCATTTATGGCAGGTCCCGGTATTCCCCTCATGAGCTTTATGTACGGTCTCAGCTTTGAGCGCTACCGTACGCTGGCGCTGCTGATGGTCGTCGCCGGCGGCGTCACCGCGGCCATCGATTTTATCTACGCCATCATCACGGTATTGCGCCACGCTGGCGACGTCACCAAGATCTACCTGATCTGCTTCGCCGTAAGCGTGGTGCTGCCGGTGATCCTGATTAAGCTGCTGGGTCTGATGGGCGCTGTGGTGAGCTACCTAGCCATCATGGCCCTACTCCTGGTGCTGCTGATTATCGAGTACCGCCGCATCCGCCAACGCATAGAGAGGGACCGGAATCCGTACGGCGCCTAATTGCGGCGATGGGAGCAGCTAATTTGCGGTGGAATCACCCCGGCTGGGGTCTCGTTGCGGACACGCAAAACTAAGTGAGTAGACTTTTACCGAATCCCGGACCACACCGACAAAGCACAAGTCCGTGACCCGCGGTTTTATTGAGGCAAATATGTTGGGTGCTCGGCATTTCCAAAAAAGTCTACTCACTTAGCCAGCGGGCAGCCAAATGATTATCTAATCCCCGTCCCTGAAAAATCAATTTGCGGGCAGAAGGGCAAAAGTAGTCAAAAAAGCCCCGTCCCAAATTAGCTACCACTTGCACCGATTATTCGCCCGGGTTGATGTTCGCGTAGAACTCCGCCCCATCATCGAGCCGCAGGATGCCCACGCGACCGAACTCGGAGCCGGTGGCGGCAGCGCAGTCGATGTCGATGCGATCGGGCACGCCGGCAGTGTCCTCGCCGCCCAAGCGCACAATCTGCCCTCGTCCCGATTCCTCATCGAGCCCCGCCAGACCACCGACCTCGCAATAGCGCCCAAGCGATACCGTGGGCGTGTGACCGCTCACCACGACCGGGCCCTTGCCCTCGGCAGAAAGCAGCCCGGTCGGCACATCCCAATAGCCGTGACGAATCCATAGCAGGTCATCGGAAGACTGCACCGCGAGCATCTGCTGCAGCAGCTCGCGATCGGCATCGACCGCTCCCCTGCCGTCGCCGCAATCGACACCATGCTCAAGCAAAAACGCACGCGCCGCCTCGGTCTGAATGCCGGCGTGCACCAGCAGGTACGGCCGCTCGGCAGTCTCGACCACCGCGTAGAGTGGCAGCGCGGCCATCCATCGCACGAGCTCCTCGTATGCCTCAAATTCCATGTCGTTGAGCTGCTCGCGCGTCGTCCAGCCACCGTTGATATCCCAGGTCTCGGCATCGAGCGGATCCTGGCCAATGATGGCATCGAGCATGATCTGCTCGTGATTGCCCTTGAGCACGCGGGCGTTGGGCAGCGAGCGCACGAGCTTAATAACGCCGACCGGATCGGGCCCGCGATCGATCATGTCGCCCAGCACGTACAGCGTGTCGTCGGACGTCAACGAGATCTTAGACAGGGCCTCGTCAAGCGCACGCACGTGCCCGTGAGCATCAGATGTCACATAGATCGCCATGGTACGCCTCTCCTTGTATTGCGGCCGAAGCCCGGTGCCGCAACTAAAACTTCAAGTTGAACTTAAACGTTACCCATTGTACTCCGTTGCAATAAAGCTGGAAAGGGTTTCCGAGCAGAGGCAAAGACGGCAGCCGTCTATGACGATATCGCGCACGCCCGCAATCCAACCCCATAAACCCACCATCTTTGGGTACAAATAACCGCAGGCAACTGACCGTGCCACGCCAACCACCCAGGAGCGGACACCATCTATGAACCAGATCCTTCTTTTTATCGGCCTCGTCATCATTTTGTGCCTGACCATCAAACCCGTCGGCAAAAAGCTCCCCTTCCCCACCCTGCTTATCTTTATCGCGCTCGGCATGCTGTTGGGCGTCAACGGCCCGGCGCATATCGACTTTAGCGACTACGCGCTTACCGAAACCGTCTGCAGCACGGCGCTGCTGTTCATCATGTTCTACGGCGGCTTTAACACCAATATCGACCGCGCCAAGCCCGTCGCTGCGCCGGCGGTGCTGCTGAGCACGCTCGGCGTCGTCATCACTGCCGGCATCACCGGCGTGTTCGCCCACTCTGTGCTGGGCTTCGACTGGATCGGCGGCCTGCTGCTGGGATCGGTCGTGGCGTCGACCGACGCGGCAAGCGTCTTTAGCGTGCTGCGCGAGCACAACCTTTCGCTGAGGGGCGGCACAGACTCGCTGCTCGAGGTCGAATCGGGCTCCAACGACCCCGTCGCCTACCTGCTCACCGCCGTGCTCGCCACACTCGCGGCCGGCGGCGACATCAACATTCCCGCACTGCTGGCCAAGCAGATCATCCTGGGCGCGGGTTTGGGTCTTGCCATCGGCTGGGCGGCGGGCCGCCTGATTGAACGCGCGCACGCAACGGCCGAGGGCGCGCAGACCATCTTTTTGTTCGCCGTGGCCATCGTCGCCTACGCGCTGCCGAGCTACCTGGGCGGCAACGGCTTTTTGGCTGTATACCTGGCCGGCATTGTGCTGGGTGCCAGCGACATCACCGGCAAAGTCGAGATGGCGCACTTCTTTGACACCCTCACCGAGATGGCAGAGATGACCATCTTCTTTTTGCTGGGCCTGCTCGTTACACCCGCACGCCTGCCGCAAATGCTGCTACCGGGCCTGGCACTCATGGCGTTTATGCTCTTTGCGAGCCGCCCCATCGCCGTAGGCATGCTGCTGGCGCCGTTTAGGACGAACCCTCGCCAGGTTGCGCTCGTAAGCTGGGCGGGTCTGCGCGGAGCAGCTTCGGTCGTCTTTAGTCTCTTTGCCGTGGTGGCCGGCGTTCCCGGCGGACACGACCTATTTGACCTGGTGTTTGTGATTGCCGTGTCAAGCATCGTGGTGCAGGGCTCGCTGTTGCCGGCGGTGGCGAAGAAGCTCGATATGATCGATGCGACTGGCGACGTGCGCCGCACCTTTAACGACTATCGCGACGAAGACGGCATGTCGTTCGTCAAGCTCAAGGTAGGCGCTGGACATCCGTTTGCCGGACGCTCGCTCGCCGACATTGGCAGCGCAACGGACATGCTGGTGGTCTTGGTGCTGCGTGACGGCGCCCATCCGGTGCTGCCCAACGGCGATACCGTGATCCAGGAAGGCGATCTGCTGGTGATGGCCGCCCCAACGTTCGAAGAGCGTGCCGAGGTTACGCTGCGCGAGGTCACCGTGACGCCCCACGGTCGCCTGGCCGGCCAGCGCCTGCGCGATGTGCCACAAGGCAAGCATCCGTTTATTGTGGTGATGCTCAAGCGCGAAGGCCAAACGATCATCCCCGACGGCAACACCCTCATATACGCCGGCGACGAAGCCGTCATCGCCACACTGGCGTCGTAGTGACCAGGAAGTGGCTAATTTGCGACGAAGAGATCAAGCGCCTAGAGAACCTCATGCCTTCGCTCGCAGATTCGGATTTGCCTGAGGAGTAAAGCACCCCTCCCCCATGTAACCATCCTGTAAATCATAGCGGCGCACTCGGGTTTTGCTGTGATGCGGTCGCGCCTGACGCTGCACTGTGCTAAAGTATCCCGAACGTTCAAACGACTACGAGGGGGAAATAGAAGATGGCACGTGTGCACAACTTCTCAGCTGGCCCGGCCGCACTGCCCACAAGCGTGCTCGCCGAGATCGCCGACGAGATGATGGACTACCGCGGTTGCGGCATGTCCGTGCTCGAGATGAGCCATCGATCTAGCATGTACCAGCAGATCATCGACGACGCTGAGGCAACCCTGCGCCGTCTGCTGAGCATCCCGGACAACTACCGTGTCCTGTTTTTGCAGGGCGGCGCCACGCTGCAGTTTGCGGGCATCCCCATGAACCTCATGCGCCGCGGCCGCGCCGGCTACGTCGTGACCGGCAACTTTGCCAACAAGGCGTACAAGGAGGCCGCCAAGTACGGCGAGACCGTGCTGCTCGCGAGCTCCGAAGACACCAATTTCGACCACATTCCCAACATGGCCGACATCAACGCGCGCATTGCCGCCGAGGCCGCGGGCGACGGGCTCGACTACGTCTACATCTGCCAGAACAACACTATCTTTGGCACCATGTTCCACGAGCTGCCCGATTGCGGCGACGTACCGCTGATCGCCGATGTCTCGAGCTGCTTTTTGTCACAGCCGCTCGACGTTGAGCGCTACGGGCTCATTTACGCCGGCGCGCAGAAAAACGCCGGCGCCGCGGGCGTGACTGTGGTCATCGTGCGCGACGACCTCATCGCAGATGGCCCAGCCTTTGCGCAGACGCCGCAGTACCTGGACCTTAAGGCCCAGGCCGCCAAGGGTTCCATGCTCAACACGCCCAACACCTTTGGCATCTACGTGTGCGGCAAGGTGTTCCGTTGGGTTGAGCAGACCGGCGGACTTGCCGCCATGGCCGAGCGCAACTGGACCAAGGCTAACCTACTCTACAACCTGCTCGAGCACAGCGAGCTGTTCCATGGCACCGCGCAGGCCGACAGTCGCTCCATCGCCAACGTCACCTTCCGCACCGACGAAGCCGAACTCGACGCGGCCTTTGTCGCAGGCGCGGCCGAGCACCAGATTCAAAACGTCAAGGGCCATCTCCTGGTGGGCGGTATGCGCGCCAGCGTCTACAACGCCGTGACCATGGAAGACGTGCAGGCACTGGCCTCGTACATGAAGGACTTCGAAGCGCAGCATAGTTTGAGCCCGCGATCTAACTAGCCCGCAGCACGCGGGCCGACCAGCCATCTCAAACCACCCTGTTTAGATTAAAACCTGCTAAGGAGTTTTTCATGCGCAAGATTAAGACCATCGACGACATCACCAAGGACGGCAAAGTCGAGTTTGGCGAGGGCTACGAATTTGTGAGCACCGCCGAAGAGGCCGACGCGATCCTGATGCGCTCGACCGACCTGCACGGCTACGGGCTGCCCGAGGGCATCCGCGCCATCGCCCGCTGCGGCGCCGGCGTCAACAACATCCCCGTCGAGGAGTACGCCAAGAAGGGCGTCGTCGTCTTTAACTCCCCCGGCGCCAACAGCAACGCCGTCAAGGAGCTCGTCCTGGGCATGCTGGTGCTCTCGAGCCGCGGCGTAGTGCAGTCGATGAACTGGGTGCGCGACAACGCCGACGACCCCGAGATCCAGGTCGATGCCGAGAAAGCCAAGAAGGCCTTTGTGGGCCGCGAGCTCAAGGGCAAGCGCATCGGCGTCATCGGTCTGGGCAACGTGGGCTCCAAGGTCGCCAACGCCTGCGTCGACCTGGGCATGGACGTTTACGGCTACGACCCGTTCATTTCCGTCGAGCACGCGTGGGTGCTGAGCCGCGAGGTGCAGCGCGTGGGCACGCTCGAGGACCTCTGCCGTGGCTGTGACTACCTCACCGTACACGTGCCCAGCAAGGCCGACACCATCGGCATGATCAGTACCGAGCAGATCAACCTGCTGGCACCCGACGCCGTGCTCATCAACTACGCACGCGAGACCATCATTGACGAGGACGCCGTCGACGCCGCCCTGCGCGCGGGCAAACTCAGCTGGTTTAGCTGCGACTTTGCCACGCCCAAGACCGTCAAGATGCCCAACACGTTTATCACCACGCACTCGGGCGCCGGCACTGGCGAGGCCGAGGCCAACTGCGCCGATATGGCCATCAGCGAGCTCAAGGATTACCTGGAGAACGGCAACATCGCACATAGCGTCAACTACCCCGCCTGCAGCATGGGCAAGGCGCGCGCCGCAAGCCGCATCGCCTGCCTGCACGCCAACGTGCCCAACATGATCGGCCAGATCACGGCCATTCTCGCCAAGGACAACGCCAACGTGCAGCGTATGACCAACGAGTCCGCCGGAGAGAACGCCTACACCATGTTCGACACCGACGAGCACCTGGACAGCAGCACCATCGAGGCGCTCAAGCAGATTCCGTCGATGTATCGCGTGCGCGTGATCAAGTAGCGCCGGCTGATCTGACGGGCAGTTCCCCATGTGGCCTGCCCGTCACTGACATTGAATGCCCACGGGGGCGCCTTTCGCACGAGAGGCGCCCCCGTTTTTGTGAGCGCTCCATTAAATGCACCGAGCCGCTTCTTGGCATACAATCTGTATGTTGACCTAACTATCTGTGAGGTGCCTATGGTTGATACAGATTTTGCTTGGCGGCTTACGCAAGGGCTCGTGCGGATCGACAGTTCCGACCCAGGTGCGTATGAGGGCGAGATTGAACGCTATATCAAAGTGTTGGTTGAGGCTCAATTGGAGCGGTTGAGCCATCCGGTGCTCCATGCCGTGCAGGTTGAGGAACTCGAGGTGCTGACCGGACGCCGCAATCTCATGGTCACCGTGCCCGGTTTGAGCGACGAGCCACGGCTCGTCTACATCTGCCACATGGATACAGTCACCTTGGGCGACGGCTGGGACGCGGACATTACGCCGCTCGGGGCGGTCGTGCGCGACGGCAAGCTCTACGGCCGCGGTGCCTGCGATATGAAGGGTGGCCTGGCCTGTGCCATTGCCGCACTGGTCCATACGCTCGAGCGCGTGGCGGCGGATGGCGCGCTGCCCCGCCGCGGCTTTTCGCTCATCTGCTCGGTCGACGAGGAAGACTTTATGCGAGGCTCCGAGGCAGCCATCGATGCCGGCTGGGTCGGTTCGCGCGAATGGGTGCTGGACACCGAGCCCACCGACGGACAGATCCAGGTGGCGCACAAGGGGCGTACGTGGTTCGAGATTGAAATGGCTGGCGTGACGGCGCATGCGAGCCAGCCGTGGAAGGGCGCGGATGCCGTCGCCGCCATGGCCGAGGTCGTGTGTTCGCTCCGTCGCGCATTTGCGGCGCTGCCCGCGCACAGTGAGTTGGGGCCCTCGACCATTACGTTTGGCCAGATCGAGGGCGGCTATCGTCCCTATGTGGTGCCAGACCATGCCAAGGTCTGGGTCGACATGCGCCTGACCCCGCCAACCGACACCGCAGCCGCGGTCCGGATGGTGGAGCAGGCCATTGCCGCAGCGGAGGCCGCCGTTCCCGGTTGCCATGGCAGCTACACCGTGACGTGCGACCACCCCGCCATCGAGCGCGACCCGGTCTCTCCCCTTCTAGCTGCACTCAAGTGCGCAGCAGACGATGTAACGGGCACGGACACGACCGTCGGCTTCTTTACCGGCTACACCGACACCGCCGTCATTGCCGGCAAGACAGGTAACCACAATTGCATGAGCTACGGTCCCGGCTCGCTCGCGCTCGCCCACAAGCCCAACGAATATGTGCCCCACGCCGACATCGTTCGCTGCCAGAACGTGCTCACCGCGCTCGCCGACAACACACTCTGGAGCGCGGATAGCCAAGTTGGGGCATAATAAGCCGCGAACAAACCGACTCGCGCGTTAGGACCGCCCATGAAAGCACTTCCGTTTCCCTGCATCCGCCCGGCTCAGGACCGCGTGCTCGAAGCGCTGCCGCAGATGGGCGGCATCTTGAGCGGCAACGACGCCCTGCGCGGCGCCATTGCCGATGGCCTGATGCTCAAAGACCCGGGTGCGGCGTATTACGTGTACGAATGCTCGGGCGAGCCGGGACGCGTGACGGGTGTCGTGGCGATTTGCCCGGTTAACGTGCTGACGGGCAGCGACGAGGCTGCTGCCGAGAGCGTCGACGCACTCGCCGCTGCGCACGCGATCGCTGAACTCAAAGTTCAGCCTCGTCCCGTGTCGCTCGCCTACGAGGCCTCGCCCGTCATGGACATCATCCTGGGCGCTGCCAAAGAGGGCGCCTCGCTCTACGCCGTCACCGATCCCGCGGGCATTACGCACCGCGCGTGGGAGGTCAAGCGCGAGGACGCCGTCGGAGCCATCCGCGCTATGCTCGACCAAGCACCGGAGCCGGCACTGGCCGACGACCCCGCCTACGCCGCCGCTCTGACCGGGGCGTCGCAGCTGCTGGCCGATGAGGCCCGTGCCGCCGGAACGTACACCGGCAAGGAGCCGTTCAACTTTACCGTTGCCGCGCTCTTCCCCGCCGCGCAGGTCAGCGGCGCCGCGCCGCAAGTTCCGATAGGTCTGCTCACGCACCAGGTCGCGCGGTTCTAGCAAGACCAGACCGCCCAGCACAAAAATCGGCAGCTCAACAAACAGGGGGGCGGAGATGCAGCAGGTACATGCATCTCCGCCCCTTTTGCGTCGAGAAGTATGCCGGCGACCCGTGCCGTCGCGCTCGCGTTATCCGCGCTGCGGACCCGCAGTAGCCACGAGCGGTTCAAGCCCCAGCTCGCGCGCATAATCTTCCTGCGTAAAGACTTCGACCAGCTCAAACGTACCGGCCTCGTCGTCAAACACGAAATGCAGCACCGAGCAGTTGCCCGGCACGCGATCGCGCTCATCAGCCGCCGCACCCTTCACGTGGTCCAAAAACTCCTTGATAGCCGAACCGTGGCTCACCGCGAGCACGCACTCGTGGTCCGGACGTCGCATAAGATCGGTTATCGTCGCCGCCATGCGCTCGCGCACCTGCATCTGGCCCTCGCCGCCAAACTGACGATAGAAATCTCGCCACGGGCGCTCGGGCATAAGCATCACGCGCTCGGCCTCAAAGTCGCCAAAGAACCACTCACGCAGACCGTCCAGGCGCTCGTACGCCAAGCCCGGCCACAGGTTGGCGATAGTCTGCTCGGTGCGATGAAGTGTGGAGGTGTAGGCATGATCGGGTTCAATGCCGCGCGCACGCAAGAACATGCCGGCACGCGCCGCCTGGTCGCATCCCAGCTGCGTGAGCGGCGAGTCACTCCAACCCTGAATAATGCGCTTAAAGTTGAATATTGTCTGCCCATGACGAACCAGATACAGGTCTTTATTCATAGGGGTCCTTTCGTTCGTTACCAATCAAGGAGCGAAAACGCACCGTCGCAATAGCCAAAATGAAGCACGGCACCGTTGTCGGGTAGCTCTCCCCTGCCAGTCACATACTCAAGAAACTCCTGGCAGGAAGAGCCGTGGGAGACTGCCAGCACACAGTCGTGCTGCGGCCTGGCCATGATGTGGGACAGCGCCGCGACCATGCGCGACTGGAGCTCGCCTTCAGACTCGCCACCAAAGGCCACCGGATAATCACCCCAGGGCTGCGGCGGCATCTCGCGATTTGATGTACCCTCCAGCGAGCCCAAATGCCACTCGCGCAGGTCATCGACCAGCTCTATCGAGCGGCCCTCACCAGCAATTAGCTCAGCCGTACGCCGCGCCCGGCCCAACGGGGAGGAATACACACGGTCAAAGGTCACGCCACGCGCCTCAAACGCCGCGCGCGTCGCCAGCGCCTGCTCGCGCCCGCGCGCCGTAAGCGGCGAATCGTGCCCACCCTGCAAAATGTTCTGCACATTGAGCTCAGTCTGCCCATGCCGCACCAAATACAAATCTGCCACACGTCCTCCCCTCGCACCACCGCAAAGGGGACAGGTACCTTTGTGGTGGTTTACCGCCGGATCACACCGCGGTGAAGCTCAACTACACCAGTACGTCGACAAGCGAGCGCTTGGGTACGTGGTGCACCTGCGCCTCGTCGCGCCAATAATTGATGGAGCCGTCGGGGTTGGAATCGATCGCATCGATCACCTGTGTCTCGGCCGGAACGCCAAACGCCATGATCAGCTTGAGCTCATACTTGTCGTTATCGAGCCCCATGGCATCGATCGCGTGGGGCGTAAAGGCCTTGAACATGCAGGCTGCCACCTCGGGCGTGGCGCTGCGGGCGGCGAGCATCATCGTCTGCGCGGCAATGCCCGTGTCGACCTCGGTAATGGGAGCGGCTGGCTTGCCCGGAACGGCGCGCTCAGCAAGAATCGCGATGTAGCCGGTCGGGCGCTCGCCCTCATCGGGACCCGGCCAATCCTTGAGCGCACCGGCCCATGCAAGCTCGTCAAATACACGCGCGCAGTCCTCTGCACCGCTTACCACATGAAAACGCAGACGCTGAGCATTGGCACCACAGGGAGTCAGGTGCGCCAGCTCCGCCAGCTCAAGCAAAAGCTCACGCGGCACGCGCATGGACTCGTCAAAGCGACGGCACGTGCGGGCGCAGCGAACCAACGCATCAAACGCGTCCAAGCCGAGCTTTTCGCAACCCTGCTTTGCCATCGATTCGACACTCGACGGTGCCTCGGGAACTGCTTCGTTCATAGGGACCCCCAATACAAGCCAATTGTCCTTAGGAGAATCTAACCTAAAACCTAGGCAATTACATACAGCGGCGTAATGTTCTACAATTGTTGATTAATCCTCACTGGAGCGGGAACAAAAGTAACAATTCGGGAATGTGGGGCGGCAATTCGTCCTTCCCGCCCCATGCATCGGCGCCCTTGGGCGATACTTGTTGCAGCACTTTTGGCGTACGCCGCACGGAGAGCAATGAACGCGACGTGCACCGCACGGAAAGGAGACATTATGGGCATCTTTAAGAATGATGACCAAAAATCGAGCCAGTTTGGATTTGACGAGAAAAGCATGGCAGGCAAGGCCGTCAAGGCCGTGCGCTGGATTTACGCCATCACGGGCGTCTTGGCGCTCGTCGCCGGCATCGCACTGCTGTTTGCGCCTGCCAAGTCCCTCGTCTTCCTAACGACCGTCTTGGGCTTCTACTTTGTGATCACGGCCGCGATCAGGCTGTTTACCGCTGTTTTCGAGCCACTGCTGCCCACCGGCTGGCGCGTGACGAGCATCATCTCCAACCTACTCATTATCTTGGGCGGCGTCATAATCCTGCGCAACCAGGCCTTCTCGACCGCGACGCTCACCACGATGGTGGTTATCGTGGCCGGCTTTGGCTGGATTGTCGAAGGTGTCATGTCCATTCTGGAGTCCGAGCTTTCGTCCAACCGCGCCCTCGCCATCCTGAGCGGCGCACTTTCCATCATCGCCGGCATGTTCGTGTTTATCTATCCGCTGTGGTCGGCCAAGATGCTCGTCATCTTTAGCGGCGCCGCGCTGCTGGTGTTTGGCGTAACGCTGATTGTTCGCGCTATTCAATTTGGCAAACTGGTGCGCTAGATGCCACGAACGCTCTTTATTGATGCAGACGCCTGCCCGGTCACGCGCGAGTCGATTGACTGCGCGCGGCGGGCGGGCGTCGCCGTTGTTATCGCCGGCAACAGCACGCAAAACCTGGAACGGCACATTCGCCGCGACGACCCGCGCGATGCCGAGCACGCGCGACGCGGCTTTTGGGTCACGACGCTCGATGTGAGCGTGGGCGCCGACAGCGCCGACTTTGCCATTGTCGAACGCCTGCAGGCGGGCGACGTGGTCGTGACGCAGGACATTGGCTTGGCGAGCATGGTGCTCGGGCGCGATGCCGCCGCTATCGGTGTGCGCGGGCGCGTCTACGACAAAGCAACCATCGACATGCAGCTGTTTATTCGCCACGAGGAAAAGAAGGTGCGCCGCGCCGGCGGACGCACTCGCGGGCCGGCGGCATTTACCAGCGAAGACCGCGCCCGCTTTAAACGCAACCTCACCGAGCTGCTGCGCTAACCAAGGTAGATTTTTGGGACATGTCCGGAAATCTACCTTTTTGTTTTGGCGATTGACGCGCATCCAACGCCCAAGTCATGGCGGTAGATTTTACAGTATACCCCAGTTTTTACGGCCTATCCCAAACATCTACTTAGAGGCCAAAGGCGGAAAGGATGAGACCCCAGCCCGCGCCGATGACGTACATCATAATCAGGAACACGGCATTTTCGCGGGCGCTGCGGTTGGTGCGGAACAGCACCAGATAACCCACGCCGGCGGAAATGAGCGTGCCGGCGAGCATCGGGGCCAGCTGCAGCGCGCCTTCCAGGTACAGTTGCGTAATGACGACGCTGGCCGAGCAATTGGGAATCAGCCCGACAAGCGCCGAACCCAGGACAGCGAGTATCTCGTTGCCGCGCAGGAACTGCTCGATCGCGGACTCGCCGAACGTCTCGAGCACGGCGACCAGAATCAGCGTCACCAGAAAAATGAATACCGAGACCTGCACGGTGTGCGAGATCGCGCTGCGGATGATCGACAGGACAGGCGTCCCTTCGTGGGAGTGGGAGTGACCGTGACCATCATGGTGTTCATGTTCGCCCTCATGACCGTGATCGTGGCCATGTCCGTGTTCGTGCTCGTCCTCGTCTTCATCGCAACCGCAATGGTCGCGCTCGCACAACTCGTGGATGTGGTCGGCGCTCACGCCCGCCTCGGCCACCTCGTCGATGATGTCACCGCCGCTGTGGTCGTCATGCGCGCAGTTAACGTGCGCCGGATTGACAGTGGTCCCCAACACGGTACGACGAATCGCCGCATGCGCGCGGGCGTTGCGACGCAGACCGCGAATGGCGGCATCTACGATAAAGCCCGTGACCAGTGCGATAAGCGCTTTCGAAGCCAAAAGCATCGCCATAGTCTGCACGGGAACCTGCTCGGCAAGTAGCAGCGGCAGCATCTCGTCGGAGGTCGAAAGGAACACCGCCACCAACGTGCCCAAGGTCACGACACGGCCGGCGTACAGCGTTGCTGCCATGGCCGAAAATCCGCACTGCGGCACAATGCCCAGCAGCGAGCCAACCACGGGACCCGCAGCGCCGGCGCGCTTGATAGCGCCGTTGACGCGGTCGCCCGCAACGTGCTCAAGTGTCTCGAGAGCAAGATACGTCACCAACAAAAACGGCACCAGCGACAGCGTGTCCTTGCCGGCGTCGAGCAGAATATCAATCAGTAAATCCATGACGGATGGAACCTTTCGTGTCTTTCGGCAGCATTGTAAAAGTCCTAGCGGTCAACTAGGGTATTGTAGTTGTCCCGGGCGCGGTGCCAATAGTTGCCCATGGTAAACTATCATCTCGCCACAACTCAGTAACCCCGAGCCGCGCGACGCGGCCCGTCCAAGGAGCAGCCTATGAACGTTTCGCAAGCACTTGAATACGAGCGCCAGCCGTTTATTCCCATGTTTATCTATGGCGACCACGGCGCCATGGAATCCGAGCGCCAGAAGGGCGAGGAGGCCCTTAAGGTGCTCGAAACCGAGTACTTTACCGCCGAGGGCGACCCCAGCTTCGACTTTGCCACCGTGCGCGACCTGGCCGACCGCAACCGCGACCTGTGCGACCAGATTGGCGAGGCACGCCTGCGCAACGTGACGCCCGCGACGCTTTCGCGCGGCCTGTCCGATGCCGACACCTGCGCCGCCATCGGCAAGATGCAAAAGCGCACCGCCGCGTCCGTTATGCGCGAAATCCGCGGCGACCGCGACGCGCTCGGCGTGGCCTACGCCCGCAAGCCCATCCAGGGCACCGTGCTCGGTATCGACATCGAGACCACCGGCCGTGCACCCGAGCGCGGTTATATCATCAATGTGGGTTGGGAGATCATGGAGCTCACCAGCGACGCCGTCCCGCATGACGCCGAGGCACACTACTGCGGCCTGCCCGACATCTACCGCGGCGAGGATGTGCCGCTATCGAACATCCATCACATTACCTGGGACGACATCGACGGCAAAAAACCATTCCGCGAGAACAAGGAACTGCAGAAGCAGCTGCTCAAACTAATGAAGAAGTACCCGTACATGGCGCATAACGCCGCGTTCGAAGACAGTTGGTTCAAGATCCACCTGGACGGTTACGCCGAGGCACGCCGCGCCGGCAAGATCATCGTCATCGACTCGCGCCAGATCTGCCGCAGCCTGGATGCCGACGTCCGCTCGCTCCCCCGCGAGTCCGCGCCCGCCGCGCTCGAGAACTGGGCGCGCCGCCGTGGCACCCTCGCCGCCGACGCCAACGAGCAGCACCTGGGCCTCGACGACACCGACCTCATGCTTCGCACCGTCCAAGCCGAGTTCAACCTCAAGAACCTGTTTGCCAAGTAGAAACGTCTACGCCAAACTCCGGCGTAGATCACGAGCGGTCTCGCAGCGGGAAACCCCGCAGCGGGGCCGCCCTACGTTCCACAGATAGATCTGCCATCACAAATTCTGAACCCTCATTTTGAACGATTTCGACCAATTCCCGACACGTAATTCGTTGTCGGATGGTGATGCATCGATATCAAATGTGCAGCAATTGAGTATTTATATGCTATAGCTAAGCTGCGAAAACTTTTATTTAGGGCATACCAACCCATAATTGCGTCAAGCTTTTGGACAGCATTTGGCTAGACCTCTAAAACGACTTTTCCACTCAGCGCCATCAACACGGCATTAGCTGACACGATATATAGCATGAGTATCGTATTGTCACATACCACTGCAAAAGCGGTCTACCAGGCCGCGCATTCGGTGTCTGCGAAAGGCATCGAGTCCTGTAACCCTGCCGCGATTTACGGATCATGTCCCACCGGAACGCTCCTTGACGCAGCCGCAGAATGGCTCACCAAACATGATGTTTCCCTCGACGCAAATGATTCCCTCGAGGTAATGGTGTTTGATCGCAGGAACGCGCGCTACGCGATGGACTGTCAATGCCACGTTTCTTCAAAACGATTCTCGAACTCACGCTTTGTAGAGCTTAAAGATGGCATCTTCGTTGTTGGCGTTGAGCTTTGCGCACTTCAGGCCGCCACCTATCTTTCTTTTCGCGAACTAGTGGAGTACTACTTTGAACTGTGCAGCGCTTACTCCCTTGGAACCGACTCTTCCACCTCCTATACCGAGCGTTTCGCGCTCACCTCGACCGAGAGATTAAAACAGTTCTTTAATTCCATTACCAGATGCGACGGTCTGGCTCTTGCCCGAAAGGCGATCCAATGTGTGCGCGACGGATGCCGGTCTCCTATGGAAACGGCCTTTGTCATGATGCTAACGCTGCCCAAAAGCGAAGGAGGGCTTGGTATTAAGGGAGTTGAGACCGATTACGAGGTGCAGGTCACCGCTGCAGCGAAGAATCTCACGAGACGCAAAAAGTTCTTTATGGATGCGTATCTAAAGAAATCTCGCACAGACATTGAATACAACGGTTTTTATCATGACGCGGAAGAAGACCGCGCCATCGATGAGGAACGCAAGAATGCGCTTGCGTCCATGGGATACGGAATCATCACCGTCAGTCGTTATTCCTTTATGCATGCCAGCGCTTTCGTTAGGGTCATGGAGGCGATCCAACGAAAAGAGGGCATACGCCCCTCGCGTCTGCCAAAAGACTTTCAAATCATGCAAGAAGACCTGAGACAGTTTGTACTCAGAAGGTTTATTGAGGAGAAGAAACGAATCCAGGAGGAGCTTCGCCAGGATTCCGAAGAGCGCCAACGAATCGACCTCGAAAAAGCAATGCTCGAAGGCATCACATTGGACGATCCGACGATTAACGAGGCTCCGGCAATCGATGACATGCAGGCTGTCGAACCCGACAGCCCATCACTCAACCAAACAAGCAGCTTCGCGCCCGAGGGCAGGATCTTCGGGGCCGGAAGCTAGACCGGCTAACAAGGTGGGCACCTTAGCGACGTGCAAAATTGCGAGTATTCAGCAGAGCCGGGTGTCTATCACCCTCGAGTGGATCCAAATGTGAAGCGAAATCACTCTTGCGTGAGAGCGTTAGGCAACATTTGAGGAAGAACTCATCGGATTAACACCCTAAGATAACTCTTGAACTGCATTATATGGCCTGCAATAAATTAACGGACCCCCTATCGTTGCAGAATACTCCAATTTTTGCACGGCTCAGGGGCACCCACCCCGGCATCGGCTATCAAAACCGCTCACTCCGGGATCTCGTCCACTATTCCCCATCATTTTGTGCAACGAATTACCTGAACGTCATTGACATATGAACATACACTCATATAATCGGAAGCAAGTTATATGAGCGCATGTTCATATGAAAGGATATTGCAATGAGCATCCGCGTTGATGAAACGAAACCCGACATCGAGGCCACCGAACCCGCGATTCCCACCACCTGCTCGCCCGAGGACCTTCCCGACGAGGAGCTTCTCTACGACCTCGCCGACCTGTTCAAGGTCTTCAGCGACACCACGCGCATCAAGATCCTCTATGCCCTCATGGGCCGCGAGCTCTGCGTGGCGGACATCGCCGAAGCGACCGAAACCTCGCAGTCCGCGGTGTCGCACCAGCTGCGCACACTCAAGCAGTCGCACCTGGTTAAATTCCGGCGCGACGGGCGCAATATCCTATACTCGCTCGCCGACGACCACGTCTACACCATGCTCAACCAGGGCATGAGCCACATCTGCGAATAGCGACCAACCACGGTACCAGCGCGGCCTGCACCCAAGCCGCAAATACGGGGAAAGGAATCCACCATGAAAAAGCAGTTCAAGCTCGATGAGATCGACTGCGCCAACTGCGCGCGTAAGCTTCAGGACGAGCTGGCCAAGCTCGATGGCGTCAAGTCCGTTTCGGTCAACTTTATGACCCAGAAGCTGACGCTCGAGGCCGATGAAGCCGAGTTCGACGAGGTCCTCGACCGCGTTGTGGAGTTCACCGCCGACGCCGAGCCGGACTGCGAGATCATTCTCTAGCCAAGGTTTACGCCAACCCGCAAGGCCGCGCTTGCCGCGGCCTTTGCTCGCGAAATTATGTGAGCGAGTGTTCATACATTCAAATGGGAGGATACGAGTCATGGCCACCGCCGACCCCAAGAAGAAAAAGAAGAAGCGCAAGAAAAAAGAGTCACTCGAGCATAAGCGCAACCGCATCCTGGTAGCGCTGGGCATTTTTGCCGTGGTGTACGCCCTCGATGAGCTCGGCACCCTCACTGCCGCATTCGGCACCCCGGGCGACATCTACGCCAGCTTCGCACTGTTCCTCGTGCCGTTTTTGATTGCCGGCTACGACGTGCTCCAAAAGGCATACAACAACATCCGCCGCGGCAAGGCGTTCGACGAGAGCTTCCTCATGGCCGTCGCGACCATCGGCGCGTTTGCCATGGTGCTCTTCCCCGATACCGACCCGCACATGGCCGAAGGCGCCGCCGTCATGCTGTTCTACCAGGTCGGCGAGCTGTTCCAGGCATACGCCGTGGGCAAGAGCCGTAAATCGATCAGCGCCATGATGGACATCGCACCCGACTACGCCAACGTCGAGCAACCCGACGGCACACTCGAGCAGGTCTTCCCCGATGACATCGCCGTGGGCACCGTCATCGTCGTCAAGCCCGGCGAGCGCGTGCCTATCGACGGCGTCATCGTCGAGGGCGAGACACAGCTCGATACCGCCGCGCTCACGGGCGAGTCAGTCCCCCGCCCCGCCAAGTCCGGCGACGATATCATCAGCGGCTGCATCAACATGACGGGGCTCATCCACGTGCGCACCACCAAGCCATTTGGCGAGTCCACTGTCGCGCGCGTTCTGGAGCTCGTAGAAAACGCCAGCGAAAAGAAGGCGCGTACCGAGAACTTCATCACGCGCTTTGCCCGCGTCTACACGCCCGCCGTCACCGGCGCGGCCGCGGTGCTCGCGCTTGGCGGCGGCTTGGTCACCGGCGCCTGGTCCGACTGGATCCTGCGCGGCCTGACCTTCCTGGTCGTCAGCTGCCCGTGCGCGCTCGTGATCAGCGTGCCGCTCAGCTTCTTTGGCGGCATCGGCGGCGCATCCAAGCTAGGCGTTCTCATCAAGGGTTCTAACTACCTCGAAACGCTCGCCGACGTGGACACCGTCGTCTTTGACAAGACGGGCACCCTCACCAACGGCACGTTCTCGGTGGTCGCGGTACACCCCGAGGCCGGCTATACCGAGCAGTCGTTGCTCGAAGTCGCAGCCCTTGCTGAGTCGTTCTCCGATCACCCCATCGCGCAGTCCGTACGTGTCGCCTACCAGGGCGAGGTCGACCCCAAGCGCGTAAGCGACTCCACCAACGACGCGGGCCATGGCGTGACGGCAACCATCGACGGCAAGCACGTCGTCGTTGGCAACGCAAAGATGCTCTCCGCGGCCGGAGTCGAAGCGCCCGATTGCGAGGTCGTCGGCACCATCCTCCACGTGCTAGTCGATGGCATCTATGCCGGCCACATTGTAATTGCCGACACCATAAAGGCCGATGCCGAGCAGACGATCCGCGACCTGCACGCCGCCGGCGTCAAGCGCACCGTCATGCTCACGGGCGACCGCGAGGAAGTGGCTGCTGCGGTGGCCAAGCGGCTGGGGCTCGACGAGTTCCACGCGCAGCTGCTGCCGGGCGACAAGGTCGAGCGTGTTGAAGCGCTGCTGGCAGCCGAATCGGGCAAGGGCAAGCTCGCCTTTGTCGGCGACGGTATCAACGACGCGCCCGTGCTTACGCGCGCCGATGTTGGCATTGCCATGGGCGCTATGGGTTCTGACGCTGCGATCGAGGCCGCCGATGTCGTGCTCATGGACGACAAGCCGTCCAACATTTCCCGCGCGATCCGCGTGGCACGCAAGACCATGACGATCGTCTGGCAGAACATCATCTTTGCGTTGGGCGTTAAGCTGCTGATCCTTGTGCTGGCAGCGCTGGGCATCGCCAACATGTGGCTTGCCGTGTTCGGCGACGTAGGCGTGGCGATCATCGCCATCCTGAATGCCATGCGCGCGATGGGTGTCAAGAACCTGTAGCGTTCGTGGGCTGTCCGGCCGGGACCGGGCTTGGTTTTGAAAACGTCCTCGCGCATGAGGCCCGTCTTTCCTGCTCCTGCGGAGCAACGGAAAGGCGGGCCTCGCGCTGTGGAATGTTTTCAAAACCAAACCCGGCCCCGGCCTGCAGTGACGTAGCTGGCAGTTCTTGGGCATCGCTTGCTGGCGGGGTTCCTTTGCTGAAATGGACTTGGCCGAAAGGGCCGCTGGTCCCGGTCGCTGGTTCGCGCTTTGCGCGAACTCCGCGCTACTGGGGGTTCGTTAGGATTCCGCCGCTTGGCCCGTCGCCTCGCCCCGGTTCAGCATCGCCCTCAGTTTCTCGAAGCTTTCCTCGCTTAGGCAGTGCTCCATGTGGCAGCCCTCTTGCGACGCGACCTCAGCCGAAACACCCGCATCCTCTAGCAGCCCCACGAAAAAGCAGTGACGCTCCCACATTTGGCGAGCGACCTCCAGACCACGCTCCGTCAGATGAACGTCGCGCTTGCCCATTTCGACATAGCCGCTGTTCTCCAGCGTCGCCATGGCTTTAGAGACGCTCGCCTTGGTCACACCCAGGTATTCGGCGACGTCGATCGAGCGCACGATGCCCTGACGTTCCGACAGAACGTAGATCGATTCGAGATAGTCTTCTCCGGATTCACGTAGGGCCATGGGCCGCCTTTCGCGATGATTGCTAGTTAGCCTTTGGATACTTTCCACGGCTAACTTTACCGCAAAAGTTGCCCATGTCTTACTACTTTGTCTAAAAGTTAGCCGTGTTTCACAAAACGTGCGGGACGAAAACAAAATGGGGACGCCCCGCAAGGAGTGTCCCCAGGTGCCAGGTGCCGGCCCGCAGCTACACGAGTCCAAAGTGCTTCGCAGCGTTGTAGATGCCGTCGTCGTCCACGGCAGTCGTCACATAGGTCGCCGCAGCTTTCACCGTGTCCTGTGCGTTACCCATGGCCACGCTCGTGCCCACGGCGGAAAACATCGATAGGTCGTTCTCGCCGTCGCCAAAGGCGATCGCCTCGCTCGCGTCGATATCCAGGCGCTCCAGCGTCGCCGCCACACCCAGGTCCTTGCCGCCGTTAGCGGGAATAATGTCGCAGAACAGGTCGCACCAGCGCGTGGTGAGCGAATGCGACACGGCATCGGTCACGACATGCTCGTCGGCCGGATCAACAAAGGCGCAAAACTGGTAGACCGGTGCGTCAAAGGCGTGCTCAAACGGCTCCTCGTGATAGACGATTCCCGCGTTGCTGCCAGCCGTCACCACGCGCTCGGACAGGCGGTTCACAAACGAGTTCTCGCCCTGCATGCACAGCGAGTCATAGCACCCCTGCGCCACCTGGTCCGCGATCACCGCAACGTCGTCCGGATCGATCGGACAGCTGCGGTAAACCCCCTCGGCATCAAAGCAGTGCTGACCCGAAAGCGTAATGTACGCATCCCAACCCAGGTCGAACAGCCAATCCGGCATCTGGTAGGTCGGGCGACCCGTGGCGATTACGCACGCGATCCCCTGCTCGCGAAAGCTGTCGAGCACCCGCTGCGCCGACGCCGGAATCTGGTGGGTCTTAAAACTCAGCAGCGTGCCGTCGATATCGAAAAACGCGGCTTTGATCATCCTCGCCTACTCCTCGCCCTCGAGCTTTTCGCTCGCCTCGAGCCACGCCATCTCCAGCTCGTCCATGGCAGCGTGAGCCTCGTCGATCTTTGCCTGCTGCTCGCCGAGCGCCGTGTAGTTGGTGGGATCGACTTGGGCCATCGCGGCCTCGGCCTCCTCAACGCGGGTGCGCTGCGTCTCCATCTTGCGCTCGAGCGAACTCACCTCGCGGCGGAGCTTCTGGCGCTCGGCGTTGGACAGGCCGTTGGGCTGACCGCTCGACTTGGGCTTTTCGGCCGCAGCTGCCGCGGCACCGGTGTCAAACGTGCCGGTCTTGGCGCTCGGCGCGCCCACGGGCTCGCCCTCGGCGGTAGCGTTGCACAGGCGCAGGTACTGGTCCACGCCGCCGGGCATATGCGTCAGATGGCCATCGAGCAGCGCCCACTGTTGGTCGGTCACGCGCTCCATCAAAAAGCGATCGTGCGTCACCAGGATCAGCGTGCCGGGCCAGCCGTCCAGCAGGTCCTCGACAATCGCGAGCATGTCGGTATCCAGGTCGTTGCCCGGCTCGTCCAAGATGAGCACGTTGGGCTCGTCCAGAATCGTCAGCAACAGCGACAGGCGACGGCGCTGGCCGCCCGAAAGATCGCCGATGCGGCTCCAGAGCTGCTGCGTCGTAAAGCCCAGACGCTCGCAGAGCTTCTCGGGCGAAGTCTCCTTGCCGTCGATGACGTAGTACTTCTTATAGTTGCCGAGCACCTCGCGGATCGTGTCGCCCATGTAGGGCTTGAGCTCCTCGAGCTGCTGCGACAGCACGCCAAAGCGCACTGTCTGGCCAATCTTCACGCGGCCGCGCGTGGGTTCAATCTTGCCCTGGATCACGTCGAGCAGCGTCGACTTACCGGCGCCGTTCTCGCCCAAAAGGCCATAGCGGTCGCCCGCACCAATGAGCCAGGTCACATCGGTGAGCACCTGCTTGGGCGCGCCGTCGGTATCGGCATAGCCGGCATCCACGTCGACCACATCGATAACCTGCTTGCCCAAGCGGCTCACGGCCAGGCGCTTGAGCTCCAGCTCGTCACGCACGGGCGGCACGTCGGCGATCAGCTCACGAGCGGCATCCACGCGAAACTTGGGCTTGGTGGAACGAGCCTGGGCACCGCGGCTCAGCCACGCGAGCTCCTTGCGCGCCATGTTGCGACGGCGCTCCTCGGTAACGGCGGCCATGCGGTCGCGCTCCACGCGCTGCAGGATGTAGGCCGAGTAACCGCCCTCGAAGGGGTCGACCTGGCCGTCGTGGACCTCCCACATGCTGGTGCAGACCTCGTCCAAGAACCAACGGTCATGCGTGACCACGAGCATGGCGCCCTGGCCACGCTGCCAGCGGGCCTTTAAGTGACGCGCGAGCCAGTTGATGGTGCGCATGTCCAGGTGGTTGGTGGGCTCGTCGAGCATGAGCACGTCGTAGTCGCCGATCAGCAGGCGCGCGAGGTCCACGCGACGGCGCTGGCCGCCCGAAAGCTCGCCCACCGTGCCCTCCCAGGGCACATCGCTAATAAGGCCGGCCAGAATCTGGCGCGTACGCGGACTCGACGCCCACTCATACTCGGGCGTGTCGCCCACGACGGCATGATGCACGGTGTCGGTATCGACCAGGTTGTCCTTTTGGCCGAGCAGACCGATCGTGGTGCCGCGACGGTGCGTCACGCGCCCGTCATCGGGCTCCAGCGTGCCGGCGAGCACGCTCAGCAGCGTCGACTTGCCGTCGCCGTTTTTGCCGACAATACCAATGCGGTCGCCCTCGCCCACGCCGAGCGTCACGCTATCGAAAATATGCTTGGTGGGAAACTCTAGGCTGACGGAATCGCATCCCAAAAGAATCGCCATATGCCCTGCTCCTTCGTAGAAATTCAACGTTGTCCATGATAGCAGCGAAAAGGCGGGCCGCACACGACACAAAAAGGCGGGCCATCTCCCACAAGAGATGACCCGCCTCTCCAATCAGTCCCGTGGCGACCGTGGCCACCGCGGGCCTCAAGCATGTCCCGGACTAGGAGAACATGCCGGTGAGGTAATCATTCAGCCGCTTATCCTTGGGCCGTTGGAAAATCTCGTCGGTCTCGTCGTACTCGACCATATCGCCCATGTAGAAGAACGCCGTGCGGTTGGACACGCGCGACGCCTGCTCCATGTTGTGCGTCACGATGACGATGGCGCGGTCGGCAACGATCGACGACATAAGGTCCTCGATTGCCAACGTCGAGATGGGGTCGAGCGCCGAGCAGGGCTCGTCAAACAGGATCACGTCGGGGTTGAGCGCCAGCGTGCGCGCAATGCACAGACGCTGCTGCTGGCCGCCCGAAAGCGCGTAGGCGCTCTTGTCGAGCTTGTCTTTGACCTCGTCCCAAAGCGCCGCGCCGCGCAGGCTTTCCTCGACCATGCGGTCGAGCTCGTCGCGGTCGGTGATGCCGTGGCGCTTAGGCGCAAACGTGATGTTGTCGCGAATGGACTTGCGGAACGGGTTGGGCTGCTGGAACACCATGCCAATGGAACGGCGCAGCTCGTAGGTGTTTTCGGTCTTGGCGTTCACGTTGCGCCCGCGATAGTTGATCTCGCCCTCCACGCGGCAGCCGCGAATCTCGCGATTCATGAGGTTGAGGCTACGCAAGAAGGTCGACTTACCGCAGCCCGAAGGCCCAATGAGCGCCGTGATCTCGCCCTTGTGGAAGTCGAGCGACGTATTGTGCAGTGCATGGTGGTCGCCATAGTACACGTTGACGTCCTTGGTGGAGAGCACGACCTCGTCGCTCACGGCCTTGCCGCTCACGCGCACGCGCTTCTCGCTCTCCCCCACGCTCGACAGGAAGTCCCGGGTGTCGGACGATGCCGCTTCGGTTGCGGGCGTTACATTCATCTCGCTCATTCGGCCGTCATCTTCCTTGCCAGTTGCTTGCCCACAATGCGGGCGATTACGTTAAACAGCAGCACGCAAATCATCAGCAGTGCAGCGGTGCCCCAGACGATCTGCTGGGCCTCGGGGCTGCCCTCGCCATAGATCTTGTAGATGTGCACGGCGAGCGACTCGCCGGGACGGAACACGTTCCAAGCGCAGGTGGGGCTCGACAGGTTAAAGCTCAAGAAGTTCAGGCGAACCGGCGAGCTCATACCCGAGGTAAAAAGCAGTGCTGCGGCCTCGCCAAACACGCGACCGGCCGAAAGCACGATGCCCGTCACGATGGCAGGCATGGCCTCGGGGATCAGGATGTGCAGCGTGGCCTCCCAGCGAGTGAGGCCCATGGCCAGGCACGCATCGCGCTGGGCCTGCGGCACGTCCTCGAGCGCCTGCTGGATCACGCGCACCAGGATGGGGATGTTGAACATGGT
>CABUIY010000017.1 GCA_902491765.1 uncultured Collinsella sp.
TTTAAAACCGGGCTCGAACAAACACGCCTATTGACAATGGCTTTCTCATATTAAAAAGGTCAGGCACTAGGTGCCTGACCTGTAAACTTCTGGGCAGGACGACTGGATTCGAACCAGCGACCCCTTGACCCCCATCGAGGTCAGAATGACCCTGACCTGTGCTTAATTTGTTAAAACACGCGCAGATAGCGCAAGTAGCGCATTTCCGCATTTGCAAATTTTACCAGCTCAGCGCGGTCTGTCCAGATAGCATATTTTCGGCTTCGAGGAGCGCGGTGCAGCCAATGACTTAATCAACGGGGGTGGGAGCCCCGAATCGTCGTCTCTCTGGGTTCCCGCAGGTGGGCCCTTCTGTTTCTAATCAACTGCGGATTCAGGAGCTATGTGGTCAATATAATACCGTTGAACCCGCATATCGATACCGCTCAGCCATTCGCCTCGCCCCCGTCGCACGTATCTTCATCCGGTCTGTCATTATTAATCTAACGATGCTTTGAGGAACGTAGGTGCTTCTGAATGTACTGTCGACTTCTTCTCAAACTAATCCTAAGAGACAGGGCCGTATGGATTTGTACGCTCGTTCTCGCTGCAGCCTTCTCCGTCCCCATTGCGTTCAATTCACCCATCTACGGCCCCTTCTTTATGAAGCAGGGCATGCAGGGCTTTGTCGACGCATTCAATACGCGCGCGCCCCAGGCCAGCGGCACAGACCTATCGCCAGAGCAGCAAGATGACGCTGAGCTTGCAAGATACGCGAACGCCGCCCTCGCCGCTCAAACCGACGCCGCCTTTCTCGACTCTGCCGAGAGCTACTACGCGCTCATGGACGAGGGCTTCCAATCCGGGTCCATCGTGGGGGACCAGGAGACCAATGACGCAGAGCTCGCATATTGCCGCGCTCTGAGCAGCTCCGGCATCGCGGATATCCCGGCCTCCGCAAACGACCTGCCGTTCCTCTCCTTCCTGCCCTACGCCATTGCCCAGGCGCCGTCCTTCCTTCCCTTCATCCCCTTCCTTCTCTCGTCGATACTCGTGCTCGGCGCCACAAGGCCCGGGACCCTGGCGGCAAAGGCGCCCGTGCCCAAATTCCGGCGCCTTATCCAGACCGTGTTTTCGATAATTGGCGCGGGGACCGCGATGCTCCTCGCCGGCCTTGCGCCCGGGAGTATTTACGCCTTGGCCCTAAACGGCTTCGGGCAGATCGGGTACCCGATCGCCTTCTTCCATGACGGCGCGCTCACTACCACGACCGCGGGAAACGTCTTCACAGCCCTGCTTATCGCGCTTCTTGCGGGCGGAACCTTAATATCCGTTTGCTCCGTCGTCCTATCGACCGCAACGAGGCGCGTCTTCGCGGGCCCCCTTACCTCCGCGTTGCTTGTCGCGGCCCCGGCATTCCCGTTATTGTCCGATTCGGCACTGGGGCATAATGCCGCGCTCGAGCTCCTGCCGCTGGCCGTGTTCTCGCCTATCGAGGCAACGGGTTACGTGGGATGCTTCCCGACAGAATTCATTGGCTCCGGTTCGGGCGGCGCATCGATGCTTGCCGTGGCCCTGGTATACGTCGCGGTCCTTTTCGCGGTCGGCGCCGTTGTGACGCGTTCGCCCAAACAGGCTGGACCCGCTAAAAAGCACCATGGGCTCGAGCTTCTGGACGTGAGCGTGGGATACGGAAGCACGACGATACTTTCGATCGGGTCGCTTTCCTTGGGCCCGGGAACGGCGGCGGGCCTCGTCGCTCCCAACGGCTCGGGGAAAACCACCCTTCTTGAAGCGCTGTCGGGCCAATTTCCCACCCGCATCCGCTCGGGAAGCCTGGCGGCAGACGGAATCTGCCAACGTCGATCAGCCGAATTTGCAGAACTCGTCTACCTGAGCTCTTCGGGCAGCGCGGATCTCTATCCCACGCTATCGGCCATCGAGCACCTTGCTTTCGTTAGGGAGGCGTGGAAATCGGCCGCCGACATCGACTCGCTCTGCGACTCCCTCGGAATCTCCCCATATCTCGACAAGCCGACCCGTAAACTCTCGACAGGAATGAAGCAGCAGGTAAAGCTTGCCATGGCGATAGCGACCGATTGCCCGTACCTCATCCTCGATGAACCGCTGAACGGCCTCGATCCGGGAAAGCGGAGAACCTCCTGCGACGCGATGCGCAGCGAGGTGGCGCGGGGACGCAGCGTGCTCATTTCAAGCCATCTGCTCGACGACCTGGCAGACCTCACCGACTCGTTCTACTTCATCGAGGCCGGCACGCTCGTGGAAAAGACCGAGTCGTCCTCGCAGACGCTCAAGCAGGAATACCTCGATACATACGAGGGAGGTGAATGACATGATAGGCAAGAGCTATGCAAAGATAGCGATTGTTGGCTCTGTACTTTGTCTTGCAATGGTGCTAAGTGCATCATTTGCGAGGTATAGGTCCGAGCAGTCGTTCATCGATGGCGCTGAAAACGGTTTTGGCATAGACGGGATGTATGTCAACGATGGCGCGACCAGGCCGTCTATGGCGATTCTTGCAGGCGAAGACATGGAATGGCAAATCTGTAATGACGATGGCTCTTGTCTGAGTGGTCGTTTGGCCGCAACGAGCGACCCGAATTCGTTCGATCTTCTCGACAATGATGGATCGGATTGCGGTTCAGTTCACCTGTCGTATGCATCACGAGACGGGATGGACGGCATTCTCTACGTCTCCCACGAGACTGGCGATTTCAAGATGCGCAGGACTAACCGAGTGCCGGCTTTTATCGAGGAGTGAGAACTCCCGGCGGTCTGCCGATCAGGCCGCCGGGGTATCGAACCCCGCATTCATCCGTACACACACGGATGAATGCGGGAAGTGTCCGGATGAAGTTGATAATCAAGGAAACAATGCCGTTCTGCCTGGGACGGCTTTGGCCTGGACTTTAACTACAACATCGCGATCGACACTTATCAGCTCGCGCGACGCGCATGGCCAGATCTCGGACGCTGGTGCATGGAGGACCTTCGAGATTTACTGTACATCCAAAACGACGACGCACACCGCGTGCTCGCCGACTGCGAAGACGAGTTGGCTGTCTACAATGCGATCAGAAACGGCGTGAAGTCCGGAGAGCTTTCTGTCGAACCGCCGCGCCGTCGCGCGAGCCGACCGGGCAACCTGGGCAATCTGGTCCTGGCTCTCCCGGTCGTATTCCTACGATATCGCCCCTAGATCACCAATGTGTCAGATAAAGAATGAGGCAATGGCTGTGATCACGCCTACGGCGGACGCAACGACTGCGCCCTTTTTCCTCTCCTTTAGTCCGACGAATAGGGTTGCCGTAAAGTAAAGGGCGGAAATGCAGTCTATGGCAAGCAAAACGAGTTCCTTGGGCGGTTTCAGCAAAAGGTCGCTAGCAAAGAGTAATGCAAGCAGGGCAAAGCCGATTGTGACCAAGTATCTCGATTGATTTTGCGACAGCATGGCAACTGCCTTTCAGAACATGCAAGTGAAAAGTCGGTACGATGTCATTGCGGTTGCAAACAAGCCGCCGTCAGGACCGGTTGTCACGAGACCGGCGATAACGCATTTTCTCGGTTTCCAGCTCATGACAGACCCCTCTCTCATGGTGCAACGCATACATTATGAGATATGCACATTATCTCGCTAATCAATTTCAATATCCATCATCCAACTAAAGAATACTGACTCACTGGTTCAGCGACGATGCGTTTTTACCCTCGCGTTCCCACTCGCCGCGTCGGCGGTCGGAAGGGTCTCCGTCTCGCAATCAGCGACCTTGTAACCGTATCTGTCGAGCCAGGCGGCAAGCACGTCCCAATCGACGCGCTTCCAGTCGCCGCCCGGCGCGTGCTGCATCACGAGGCCTCCGGCGACCATGAGCGCGTGGATATGCCCTCCTTGCAGGCCAGCGATGATCCCGCCGGTGCATACGATGCCAGGTCGCTGTGCCGGCATGGCGCAAACGTATTGGCCTTTGTGCCCCTTTTGGCAACTTTAGCATGGCTGTAGGTTAAACCAACCCACAGCCATGAGCACGTTAACGTAGTACTATGCTAATTACACGGATAAGGCAGGGGTATTTTTCTTTGGCGAATAAATTTGTATTTTATGGCAAGGGGAGTGGCGTTAAGGTTTTCATCGCTATATCAGTTGCCGTGTTCGCATTCTCTGCGCTATTTCTAAAAGTGGAGCGTTGCCAAAAAGATAGCGGAGGTGACTATTCACATTTGTGGTTCGTGAGCGGATTGGTGTTGAACGTTGACAGCTCTGGCGATTTTACCATGTCGGTCGAAAGCGAAGATCCATATAACGACGGGTCTGATCGTCTGACCATTCTGGTTGATTCAGAACATACGCGCTATGTAAGCGATAGCCCCGTGAGCGTTGGGTCTAAAGTCAAGGTAGGCTATTTTCTCGATTCCAGAAAGAAAAATACGATTCGCTGCTCTTCTGTGGATGTGTTGGAATAATTTTTGAGTAACTATCAGTAAAAAGCTGCGAGCAAAGGCCGCTCCACGTGGGGCGGCCTTTTTGGTGGATAGACGTTGCGGAGGATGATTGATTGACGTTTTTACTCCGCATGGAAATCGAGTGAGGATTCTGTTCCGCGAGGGGCGTGTTTTGAGGCTCTTGGCGGTACGTAATTCTCGTTCGGCGTCTTGACGGGACAAAACCCTCGGTTGACTTTTTGAAGCGTCCCTAGAATCAGCTGTTACGATAAAAACGGGGGGGGGTAACTCCGCGGACACGGCCTAGCGCGCTGCCATCCAGTGCCGATTCTGCCATACTCGCAATTCGGCGAGGATGAGGAGTATGAATTGATCGGGGCTTATAGGACAAAATGTGTGTCCTATAAGCCCCAAGGATGACGATTCCAATACGGATGACGACACCAAAACCGGCATCGACGGTTCCATGGACGATTCGGATTCCAAATAGGCCCTGTTAGTTGATCTACTTCTTTGCCGGTGACGTATACGAAACCGCTATACCCGCGGCAATTGCCATGAGACAGCTCACGATGAATCCGAACTCATACTTCAAAACGTTTGTTGCGGTCAGGGCGATAATCAACACAGTCGCAATTTGCAGAATTATCATTATTACGAAGAGATTGATTCCTTGTTTGGCCGAAGTCGCTGAGTGAGTTTGGCTTTGTTGATTCAGGTTGTAGCTGACAACAAAAGCGACCAGTTCGCTTGATACGGGGCCGACTACATAGAAAAAGATTGCGTCAATGAAGCCTATAGTGTTGTAAGTGTTGTAAGTTGTTTCGCCGGAAAAAACAGCGTATAAAGCATATCCAAATCTTGGCTGATTCATGTATGAGTAGGAGAAGACCAAGAGCGTCAATATTGCTACTACCAGAAGTGCATTCAGGACAAATCGCTTGCTTTTCATCGATCGCTCCTTCTGGGTGACTCTTATATGTAATTCTACAACAGCCATTGTCGCTAAGACGATGACCCAACTTCATTAAGCAACGGCTCTGCCCAGCTCTCTACAACTTGGGCTGCCGTCGGCACCATTTTACCCTCCTGACGAGGAATTCGTCCATATTCCAAAAACCAAATTGCGTTTGCTATCGAAGCCTTGATTATCAACTTCATCCGAACACCTCCCACATTCATCCGCACATGTGCGGATGAATGTGGGAACCCGATACCCTGAGGGCCGGATCGGCCGGCCCCGGGAGATCGGAGGACGGCATGTCCGGAAAGAAGAAGAGTGGCTCCGCAAGGGCGGTCCCGAGGGCCTACGGAAGGCTCACGAGGCACGAGCGGGACACGGTCCAGAGGATGCTGGAGCGCAGGGCGTCGTGCAGGGAGATCGCGAGGGAGCTGGGCAGGTCGCCCTCGACGGTGAGCGCCGAGGTGGCGTCGCACAGGTTCGTGACGGCGCCGAAGGCCAGGCGCGGCGAGCGCGTGGACGCCTCCGCCGACCTGTCGGCGGCCTGCCCGCGCCTGGCCGCGTGGCCGCGCTGCTGCAACGGCTGCGGGCGGTACCGCGCGATCGGCTGCAAGCGCCGCCCCCACGTCTTCTACGAGGCCCGGGCCGCGCAGCTGTGCGCCGACTCGGTCCTCGTCTCGTCCAGGCGCGGGATAGACGCCGACGAGCCCGCCGCGGCGGCCAGGCTGGAGGCGATAAGGGACTGCCTGCGCCGGGGGCTGTCGCCCGAGCAGATGGCGGCGCGCAACGGCGGCCCGGTGGACCTGTCGCCGTCGACCATCTACCGCTGGGTCTCGGCGGGCTACGACGGCATGACCAACATGGAGCTCAGGCGCAAGGTCGGCTACAGGCCGAGGAAGCGCGCCGCCGGCCGGGCGGCGACCCGCCACTCCGCCCGCAGGTCGTACGCCGCGTTCCTCGCCCTCGGGGAGGACGCGTGCGCCGCGGCCTGGGAGATGGACACCGTCGAGGGCGCCCGGGAGGACTCCGCCTGCCTGCTCACGCTGCTGCACCGCCCCAGCAGGCTGCAGCTCGCGCTGCCGCTGGCGGAGAAGACCGCCGGGCGCGTCGCGGCCGCCCTGGGCGATATCAGGGAGGTCCTCGGCGCCGACGGCATGGGCAGGGTCTTCCGCGCCGTGCTCACCGACAACGGCACGGAGTTCTCCGACGAGCGGGCGATCGCGGCGCTGCTCGGCGAGGGGCCGGGCGAGACGAGGCTGTTCTACTGCGACCCCGGGCGCAGCGACCAGAAGGGCGCCTGCGAGCGAAACCACGTCGAGATAAGGAAGCTGCTGCCCAAGGGCTCCGGACTCAGGTTCGACCGGCTCGCCCCGGCGGACCTGGCGCTGGCCATGTCGCACGTGAACTCCGAGCCCCGCGGCGCGCTCGGCTTCGCGACGCCCGCGCGCGCCTTCAGGGCGATGCTCGGGGAGGACGCGGCGCTGCTGCTGGACGCCTACGGCGTGGGGGACGTGCCGCTCGGCGACCTCGACCTGACGCCGGGGCTCATCGAGAGGGCGCGCGCAGAGAGGGGCGATGCCCCGCTGGCCTAGCCTAGAGGAAAAACGGAATAGACGGACCGACCGTCCGGCTGAGTCTGGGAAGAGGTGCCGGGCGGCGGGCGGAGCATGGCCACCGGACCCATCGAAACACATCTCCACCGTTCCTTCAACTGGGAAAACGACGCCCCCGTGGCCTGAATGGGGCCTCGGGGGCGTTCGGCTAACTGCGGGAACGGCCTATCCGCTCAATGTGTTCGGCTGAGATTGGAAATCAACCATATTATGGGCACAGTCGGCAATTGGGTTGGATAGCCTCGCACCGGAGGAATCAACATGAGTACAAGTAGCTACAAACCGCAAAAAGGCCGTGGCCTCCCGTGGCCTTTAGACACGGACGCTCCATCGGTTGCCGATCAGGCCGTGACGCCTAGCGAGATGGAGGCGGCGCTTGACGTTCGACAGGATGAGATTGCAAAGAGCAAGATCCCGAGTGGAATCAACAGGCCATCCTACGACTCATTATTTGCGGTCGCGAAGAATCGCGTCCAGCTTGCGATTCTGATCATGATTTGCTCCTTCCAGACGTCCAAAGGGCCTAATAGGAAGGATGCCAACGGAAAAGAACTTACAAAAGGTCTTTTCATGCGTCAGGACAAGCTCGAAAAAAGTCTGTTCGACTCAACCGACTGTATCGAAAGCTCTGGGCGAGCTGGCTCATCGAGGCATCATCATGAAGACCGATGGGGTGTGGGTCATCGTTTGGGCTCAGCTCGATATTCAAGCGCGTGAGGCCGGATGGGATCCGCGCGCGGACGCGGGCGGCGAGGTCGGACGTGAAAGCCGGACCGCAGAGGTATCGAGCGCACGCGGCCAGGGCCTCGAGGGCGCCTGGCGGGTAGGGAGATCCGAGCATGAGGCAGGACAACGCGCAGGCCCGCGAAAGGTTCACGAGCTCCCCCGCGACGCGGCTGGACCCTCGGCTGCCCCTCGTAAAGGATGCAGAAGACACGGTCGAGGTCCGACGGTTCGACCAGGCTGTACCGGCAGTCCGCGTACAGTGCGCAGCCCCTCCCGCGCGGGTCGCCGTCCGAGTCCTCATCCGGCTCATGATGGCGCACCTCAACCCAAAGGCCCTCCAACACGTCGTCGAACCCGAAATCGAGCTCCGCCTGGACGCTCTCGCCGAGCGCATCGCCCAGGGCGAGCTCCGGCACCTTCGTCACACGGCCGTCCAGCCACTCAATCTCTGTCATCGCGCGCATGGTGCAAGCCCCTTCCGACACGGGATTGTCAGCTCAACCCGACCCTTACCCATACGGACGAACATAACTCGCCAGGGGGAAGCCCCTGAAGGCCGTGCGGCACAACATGAGGCCGAATCCGCCCCCGGCTGGACAGGCCAACAACGAAGGAGCACACGGAACCGGCGCGGCGTTACAACCGTCCCGGCAAGCGTGTCACTTGGCCAAGTCATGATGCCGACAAACCCGGAAATGCTCCAACGGAGCGCCGAACGAGCGTAACAATATAAAGCCGTGCAACACGTGTTGGACGACCGGAACATCCCAAACAAAGGCCTGTAGGTCCCACCTTCAAGCCCAATAGCAAAATGTGCATCAGCGGATTTGCAGCGATACAAGTCTCAACCGTCACCATCACACCGCAGCGCGCCTAGTCCCACTCATCCTACTGCAAATGTCCCAGAACGAGAAAACGACCAGCTTAACATGCCAACCTTTATATCCGCACGCGCGTAATTCAACTCATAAGGACCGGCTATCCCTCACCTGTGACACAATCTCAAACGCACAGAACAGAATCATCAGTCCAATCATCGCATAAGAGGCAGCCGAACCTTCAAGCACTATTCCACAAAGAAAAATCTCCGCGCAGCCAATAAGAACTGTTATCAGGCGCTCTGCCTTTTTGCTCTCGCCGCTCGCATAAAAAGGCGGCAAAGCGCACAAGATCACATATAGCCCGGGAAGGGAATACAGGATCGATAGTCCAAGCCCCCCATCAACCGCAGTGCTTTGCGTAAGAATCAACTGAACCCAAACGGCAATTATCACTGAGCAGGTTGTCGATAAAAGAAGACTGGAAATATAGCACGCAACAAAGTCCCGTCGCATTCGAACAGAGAAATCCGCGAACTCTCTTCGCCGCGTGGAAACAATAAGGTACACAGAAATTGCAATAGAACCAACCAGAGAAAACAGCGGAACAACCAGCAATTCAAGCTTATTACCCCATCGATCAACCACACCCCCACTCCAATGAGCGGGAATTGTATCAGGGAGGACTGACCAAGCCGCCCATAGAATCAGAAATGGAAGAATAGAGAGGATGAAAGATGATAACACTGCAGTAATTTTTTTTGAGGCTCTCATCGATTCCGCATCTCCTTGCGCGCCCACATTCCACTCCGCCTTAAATCAAGTATACGTTTTGGAGCGGGATGTCACTCCGAACGCCTTACCCTCTTAGTGTGAATGCCGCTGCGGCATTGTTGACTCATCCTTAGTAATCGCGTCTATCCTCTGCAGCATCAGCCAAAGCAATCCGAGAGGAGCCGCACATGCATGCAGCGGAAATTCCTTTCGGGGGGGGGTATCTCCCAGATTTACCCGCCGCCCGAAGGGGCAGTCGACAGTCGAGTACGTACTGATCATCGCGATCATCGTCCTGGTGGTGCTGATCGCGGGACCGTGGGTCTCGTCGGCGATCACAAACCAGTTCAACACGGTGGCGGGGACGCTCGGCAACGGAATCTCAAAGGGGAGCTGGGAGTCGGGCGGCACGGGCGGCGGCAACGGGTCGTTGACCGACGCCGACATCGTGGACCCCGTTCACGGGATAGCGTTCGCCGTGTACTCGGAGGACGACCACAGCCTCATGTTCTACAAGCGCCGCGGGGTCCCCAGAGTCGGTGACATGCTCAACAGCCGCCGCGTGACGGCGGTGTATACGGGGTTCGAAAATGGATACGCCACCGCGACCGTGGGAAACGACGGCAAGACGACTGCCCCCTGGTGGCCTAACAGAGATAATATCGTGGCCGTAAAGGCCATTGACGATGGCATAGAAATCCACTCGTTGGCATTTTGCTTTCAGTACATGGAGAACTGCAAGAGCTTTGATCTGGCAAAGTTCGACATGTCGAACTGCACAAATCTGCAGCACGCATTCGCGTATTGCGGCAATGCGACTTCCTTCAGTATTTCAAGCTGGGATACGTCCTCGGTCGTCGAATTCGACTCGGCGCTCAAAAACCTTTACAAGGTCGAGGAGATTGACATCTCCGGATGGTCGACGCGGAAAGCCGGCGATTTACGTCTCCTTTTTTCCAC
The DNA here is from genome assembly GCA_902491765.1 of uncultured Collinsella sp. GTDB lineage: Bacteria > Actinomycetota > Coriobacteriia > Coriobacteriales > Coriobacteriaceae > Collinsella. Next base: position 10,293 of record CABUIY010000017.1, read on the forward strand.
CGACAGTTCGCTGAAAAGCGTGAAATTTGGACCAGGGTGGAAGACCTCAGATGTTATGGATATGCTCGGCATGTTTAGCTATTGCAAAAATCTAAACCTCGACTGTTCCGATTGGAATGACCCAACCTATGCCAATCATAGTGACTTCAATCACTGCGCCCCCGGCGTTATCCTCCCGAAGGCGTGGCAGTAGGTCTGAAGAAACAAAACGGCAAGCAGTTTATGTGGCGCGGGCACCCGTGCCGCCGTTGCCTCAGCGGCACGTTACGGGCTAGTCGGTTCGCTTTAACGTACGCTCTGCATGCAATATCAATCCCCATGCGAAGGGAGTGTCGCATATGCATGCAGCGGCAATTAACCTTCGGGGGGTGGGTATCTCCTGGGAATACCCGCCTCCGAGGCCAAGGAGCCATCGAGTACGTTCTGGTCATCGCGATTATCGTTCTGGTTGTGATGATAGCCGGCCCTTGGGTCTCGTCGGCAATCAGGAACCAGTTCAACACGGTGGCGGGAGTATTGGTAAACGGGACAGCAGGTGGGACTTGGGAACCGAGCGGTTCCGGCAGCGGTAACGGCGCCGATTCCGCGACCGTCCAGGCGGCCATCGCCAAGGACGCGAAGGACTGGACGCTCGATGAGCAGAAGGCCGTCGCCGAGGACATCGCCGCCAAGGGCGAGGCGTCGCCCGCCTACGCCAAGGCGAAGGCCGCGATGGATGCTGGGACGAAGTGGTCTATTAAGCTCACTAATGGCGAGACCCTCGAGTACCGCATCATCGGCATCAACCATGATAATTTGGCCGATGGCTCCGGTAAGGCGGGGCTGACGTTCCTCACCACCTCGACGGGAATCAAGTCCCGCATGAATTCGGCGAACAACAACGTCGGCGGCTGGGAGGCATCCGAGCTCCGCGCGAAGATGAACTCCGGAGAGATCTGGAACCTCATGCCGTCCGATTTCCAGTCCAAGGTGAAATCCGCCGAGAAGCTCACGATAAACACCATCGGACCAGGTAAGCCTTCCGCCGTCACAGCTACCTCCGACAGGTTGTTCCTGCTCAGCTACTCCGAGATCGTCCCGACTTCGTATTGGGCGGATAGCGACCCTTTGACCTCTTCCGAGGGCACCCAGTACGAGGCCTTCAAGGGCAAGGTGATGAATAACCACTCGGGTAACGAGTGCCTGAAGTTTGGCGGCTTTTGGTGGGAGCGTTCGCCACAGCCGCTCAGCTTTTCGTTCTTCCACGGTGTCGACTTCTGGGGCGATCCGTCGGGCAGCGGCGACCCGGCGGGCTTGTATTACGTGTTCCCCGCTTGGTGCTTCTAGTCTCATCTGCATCTATTGAAAGGCCCGCGCAGCCCTGTGCGGGCCTTTCTCTTGGCAACTGAAGGAACAATTTGAGGTTCGTGGCACAGGATATCGGGTTGAGGAGAAATGGGGTCATACGGCGGCTCTCAGAGCGCCTGTCGCGCTCCTCCGCCATTACCTCTGCGGCGTCCTCGTATAGAGCCCGTCCTGCTTGGCGTTTCGTTGCAACAGCCCACTTGTCCACCGATCAAGTGAACTACTGGAATAAATACAGCGACACGCTTGTTCGTTACAGTCGCTATATCTGCGTAAATCACCGCGATAAATACAGCCTGTACTCGTCTGTATACCAGCTACGCGTATGTAGATTCATATCGCGTTAATAAATCGGCTCAAGCGCGTGCAAAACGCACAAGTAGCCGCAAAAGGCGATTATCGCGCAGGTAGATTTTTGGCACCCTGTTGCTTAATCAAAATTAAGCAATTGCTTAAAACAAAAAAGGTCAGGCACTAGGTGCCTGACCTGCAAACTTCTGGTCGGGACGACTGGATTCGAACCAGCGACCCCTTGACCCCCAGTCAAGTGCGCTACCAAGCTGCGCCACGTCCCGAAGCTTTTGTTTGTTGCTCTGCTCTCGCTCGCAACAGGGAGTATATTAACCCGAAACTTTAGACTTGTGCAAGAACTTTTTTACAAATTTTGAAGCAAGTCCAAAATTGTATCTGCGAGCTGGGGTTTTGTTAGTACGGGAAGTTCTTGCGTACCCGTTGTGCTCACAATCCAGGCCTTGTTGGTGTCGGTCCCAAAGCCCGAATCGGCGCGCGAGACATCGTTGGCGATAATTGCATCGCAACCCTTGCGGGCCAATTTGCGCTCAGCGTATTCGACAACGTTATCGGTCTCGGCCGCAAATCCGATCACGCATCGCTCGCCCTTCTGGCGCGAGAGCTCGGCCAAAATATCGACCGTTTCGACCAGTTCGATGCGATCCAGGCGTTCGTTGGACTTTTTGAGCTTATGCTCGGCAGGAGCGGCGGGTGTGTAGTCGGCGACGGCAGCCGCGCAAATGGCCGCATCGGCCGTCTGGAAGGCGCTCAGGGCCGCCTGGAGCATCTCTGCGGCGGTCTGCACGCGCACGCACTCCACGCCGCGGGGAATATCGAGCGATGTCGGTCCCAACACGAGCGTGACCTCGGCACCGCGGCGTGCGGCCTCCCCCGCCAGGGCGATGCCCATCTTGCCTGAAGAACGGTTGCCAATGAATCTCACCGGGTCGATCGGTTCGTGCGTGGGGCCGGCGGTAATCACGATGCGCTTGCCTGCCAGGTCCTGAGGCGCGGGGTTGAGCACCTCACAGACAGCCTCGACGATGTCCTCGGGCTCGCTCATACGGCCCGTGTCCACGTCGCCGCAGGCAAGGTAGCCGCTTCCCGGACCCACCACATGCACGCCGCGGTCACGCAGCATGGCCATGTTGGCCTGAGTGGCCGGTGCCTTCCACATGCCATTGTTCATAGCAGGTGCGATCACGATGGGTCGCGGCGTCGCAAGTAGCGTGGTGGAAATGAGGTCGTCGGCGATGCCGTTGGCCATCTTGGCGATGATGTTGGCCGTCGCGGGCGCCACGACCACCAAGTCGGGCTCCTGTGCCAGCGAGATATGGTGGATGGGGTCGGAGGGGTCGTCGAACAGGCCCAAAGCGACCGGCTCGCCCGTGAGCGCGCGGAAGGTGAGCGGCCCCACGAACTCCGTGGCATGCTCGCTCATAACGACCTTGACGCGCGCGCCGCGCTTTTGCAGCAGGCGCACGATATTGCACGACTTATAGGCGGCGATCCCGCCGGTAATGCCCAGCAGGATCGTTTTTCCCTCAAGTTGCATAGAATTGTTGGATGCCGCCGTCATCGCTAGGCTTCCTTGCTCGGGAGTACTAGGAGGCGGTGGCAGTACGGGCAGTGCGTAATCTCGCTACCGTCGTGATTGAGGTCGCTCATGGACGATGCCTGCAGCGCGGTGTGGCAGACCGTGGGGATGTTGCCCTGGATGGTCTCGACGGCCAGGCCGCGGAACTGCTTGAGCAGACGCTCGTAGTCGGTGAGCACGTCGGCCGGCAGCGTAGCGGCAAGCGCGGTGCGCTCCTTAGTGGCGGCGTCAATCTGAGCCTGCAGGTCGGCAGCCTTGGCGCGAGCGGCCTTGGTATCGGCCTTCACGCCCTCCTCGAACTTGGCGATGATGGCCTGCGCGCGGGCCTCGCGGTCGAGCGCCTCCTTATGGGCGACAACGACGTCCTTGCGGGTGTGCTCGATCTTGTCCAGACGCTTGGCCAGGGTAGCGAGTTCATTCTCCAGGTCCTGAACCTCGCGGTAGTCGGAGCCGTCGACGTGGCGCTTCTTGGCAGCCTCGATGGCGTTGTTGGTCTGAATCTCGGTGGTATTGAGATCGTCGAGCTCAATGTCCAGATCCTTGCGCTGGGCGTAGAGCTTGGTCATCTCGGACTTGAGCTTCACATAGGTCTTGCGCTTGGAAGCGAGCTCCTTGAGCTCCGGCATATTGGCAAGTTCGCTCTTGTTGCGGGCGAGCTCCAAATCGATCTGTTGCAGCTTGAGTAGCGTAGCGCCGGCGCTCATAAGTTCTCTCCTTTTGTCACAGTCCACCATTGGCAAGGGTTCAGTATTTTAATCGCATGACGGGGGTCGACCCCGGCGTCAACTGCAGAGTTCATCAATATATCAACGAACGGCTCCTCGGAGCGGTCGTGGCCGAGCAAGATCACCGGTAGCCCACGCAAGGCAAGGTCTTGCGCCACGTGGTAGCCCGCCTCGCCCGTCACGACAACATCTGCGCCCGCGGCGATGGCGAGCTCTCCAAATTCGCCCAGGGAGCCGCCCAAAATGGCGACGGTGCGGCACGGGCGATCGGCTTCGCCCCACACACGCGGGTCGCTGCCGAAGGCTGTGGCAGCACGGGTGGCAAGATCGCGCAGCGTGCACGGGTCGTTGAGCGTTGCAAGCGCGCCCAGGCCGGTGGCCTCGGGGTCGTCCAAGTGCTCCAGTGAGCTCACGGGTGTGGCACCCAGCAGCTCGCTCAGGCAGACGCGGGCTTCGTGCGACCGGTCCAGGTTAGTGTGGAGCGAGATAATGCTCACGCCGCAACGCGCTGCCTCGTAGAGCGCCGCGCTGCATTGGGGGCGTGCGGAATCCGACGGACAAAACGCCTCGGGCGCCTTGATATAGATGGGATGATGCGTCAGCAGCACGTTGGCGCCGGCTTCTTGGGCGCGGCGAACATTAGTCTCGGTCGCATCGAGCGCGCAGGCGACGCCGGTAATCTCCGCGGCAGGGTTGCCGACGGAGAGTCCTACATGGTCCCAACTCTCGGCATCGGTCTCGGGATAGCGTGCGAGCAGGGCACGCTCGAGCTCGGCGACGATCATGCGGCACCCACGATCGAGAGTAACGCCTGAGCAAAGTCGTCCAGATCGCCCGGATTCACGCGGTCATCGAACGAGATGCGAAGGGCGCCGAGAGCCTGCTCGCGGCCGATACCCATAGCGCTGAGCACATGGCTCGGGTCCATGCTGCCGCTCGAGCAGGCAGAGCCGGCCGATACCTCAAAGCCGGCGGCGTCGAGCTTGACGATGAGCTCCTCGGAGTCCATGCCGTCGACGTAGATCGAAACCATACCTGGCAGACGATCTGCCTGGGCGTAGTCGCCCATCGTGGCGTGAATGCGAGGATGGGCCGTAAGCGTGGCGTAGAGCTTATCGGATAAGGCCTGCAGCGTCGCACGCTCCTGGGCCACATGGGGAGCCAGCGTGCGGGCGGCAGCGGCAAAGGCCAGCTGCGTGCGCAGATCCTGCGTGCCGGCGCGACGGCCGGCTTCCTGTCCACCACCAAAGATGCGCGGACGCAGCGGCGTGCGGCTCTTAAGGTAGAGTGCGCCGGATGCCACGGGACCGCCAATTTTGTGGGCGGCGACGGACATGGCGTCGACGCCCAGCTCGGCGGCATCGAGCGGAATATGCAGATAACCCTGGATGGCATCGGTGTGGAACAGGGCGCCCACGGTATGCGCGGACGCGGCAAGCTCGCGGATGGGCTGCACCACGCCGGTCTCGTTGTTGGCAACCATGATGCTCACGAGTGCCACGTCTTCGCCTAGCAGCTCGATAAGCGTGGCAGGCTCAATGTAGCCCGCGCGGCAAGGCGTCGCCAGGTCGACGGTAAAACCGGCGGCACGCAGCAGCGGCAGGTTGTCCAGAATCGAATCGTGCTCGATGGCAGATACGATCACGCGGTTACGCTTGCGATCGCGCTGACGAGCGCCCTCGGCAAGACCGAGCAGCGCCAGCTGGTTGGCTTCGGTGCCACCGTTGGTCAGGACGATCTCGGACGGGCGGACGCGTGCGCCAAAGCTGCGGGCGATCTCGCGACGTACGGCCTCCAGACGCGCGGCTGCCTTGCGGCCGAGCGAGTGCAGCGAGTTGGGGTTGACGCCGGCAAGCTCGCTGTCGTCATATTCGCGCTGCGCAAGGAGCGCCTCGGCGCGCATGGGCGTCGAGGCGGCATAGTCAAGATTCACGGGTATGCGGTTTTGACCTGCGGTCATAAGGGTTTATGCCTCCTGTGCGGCCTCATTGCCCAGCTTCTGCAGCAGCGCAACCTCGGCGGCGGGATCTTCGGACTTAAATACGGCGGAGCCGGCCACGAGAACGTTGGCACCAGCCTTGACGACCTCGGCAATGTTCTTGGAAGAAACGCCGCCGTCGACCTCGATCATGGGCGACACGCCGTGGCGCTCGCACATGGCCTTGAGCTCGTGCAGTTTGGCGATAGTGCCCGGGATAAAGCTCTGGCCGCCAAAGCCGGGGTTCACGCTCATCAGCAGCACCATATCGACGACGTCGATGATGCTCTTAAGTACGCACACGGGGGTGGCGGGGTTGAGCACCACACCGGCTTTGACGCCGCGCTGCTGCAGATGCGTGAGCGTGCGGTGCAGGTGTGTGGAGGCCTCGTAGTGTACGGTGATCATATCGGCGCCGGCGTCTGCGTACCAATCGACCGTCTCGTCGGGGTTCGACACCATCAGGTGCGCGTCGACCGGTACATCGGTGGAGCGCTTGACGGCCTTAAGGATGTCAACGCCAAAGGTCAGGTTGCCGGTAAAGTGGCCGTCCATAACGTCGAAGTGCACGTAGTCGGCAGCGGCGATCTTGTCGAGTTCGCCCTTGAGGTTGGCCATGTCGGCCGAAAGGACGGACGGAGCGATTTTAATGGAACCCATGGTAGAAGCCTTTCTGCGCTAGTCGTTGAGTCCGTAGAACTCTTGAGAGGGGACGCGGTCGGTAAGGATCTCGAGCGCCCTATCCAAAGTAACACCGTTGTAGAGCGTTTGCTCCACGGCAAAGGTGAGCGGAATGTCTACGCCCAGTGAACGGGCGAGCTCGCTCACGCTGCGGGCGGCGACGGCGCCCTCGACCACCATATGCGTGCGCGTCTGATACTCGTCGAGCGACACGCCGTGGGCAAACTCGTAGCCAAAGGTGCGGTTGCGCGAATGCTCCGAGGTGCAGGTGGCAATGAGGTCGCCCATGCCGGCAAGTCCCATGCAGGTCATAGCTTGACCGCCGCGGGCGTGCACCAGACGGCTGATCTCGGCTAGGCCGCGTGTCATGATGAGGGCGAGCGTGTTGTCGCCCGCGCCGGTGCCGGCGGAGATGCCGCACACGATGGCGATGACATTTTTCATGGCGCCGCAGACCTCGACACCGGTCATGTCTTGCGACAGATAAATGCGGAAGGCCGTGGATAGGAGCAGGTCCTTAAAGGTCTCCCCTATCTGCGGATCTTTGCTGGCGATGACGGCGGCAGAAAGCCCGCCGCGGCAGATCTCCTCGGCATGGTTGGGACCCGAGAGCGCCGCCACGCGCGCCTCGTTGCCGATCTCGCTGGCGATGACCTCGCTCATGAGCAGGCCGGACTCGGGCTCAATGCCCTTGGTGAGGCAGAGCACCGGGGTATCGGCGGCGATAAAGGGCACGGCCTGGTGGCAGACGCCACGCAGGTGCGTCGAAGGAACGGCGAAGATGATGGCCTCGGCGCCGTCGAGCGCATGGGCGAGCTCGGTCGTTGCTACCACGTTATCGGGCAGTTCGTAGCCCACCAGATAGCGCGGGTTGCGGTGCTCGCCATTGATGCCGGCGGCCGTCTGCTCGCTATGGGCCCACATGGTCACGCGCTCGGTTCGCGTGGCGGCAAGGCCGGCGACGGCGGTTCCCCAGGAGCCGGAGCCAATCAGCGCAACATTCATGACTCTCTCCTACTTATCGTCGGGCTCGGTGACGCGCTTGGTAAACGAGAGCTTGGACTCCTTACCGGTCATGAGCTTTTTGATGTTCGCGCGATGGGCCCACACCACGGTGATGCCGATCATCGCCATGCAGAACTTGAGGCCCAGGCTGCTGTACGGAAAGACCGCGCAAGCAGCGATAGGAAGACCGATAGCTGCGGCAAGCGAGCCCACCGATACATACTTGGTGATGGCGACGGCCACGATAAACATGCCCAGCAGCGACAGGCCAATAGGCCAGTACCAGGCGAGGATGACGCCCAGACCAACGGCGATACCCTTGCCGCCATGGAAGTTGAGGTAGGGCGAGAAGATATGGCCCCACACGGCTGCCAGGCAAATGACACCGAGCATCCAGTCGCCGGGGGCACCAGGCGCCATAATGTTTGGCGGAAAGCCATAGCCCACGCTCGCGATGAGCGGACGGGCAATGACAACGCAGATGGCGCCCTTAAGGCAGTCGAGCAGCAACGTGAGCGCGGCCACCTTGGGGCCGGCCACACGCAGGGCGTTGGTGGTGCCGATGTTGCCGGAGCCAGCCTTGCGAATGTCGGTGTGGTTGAACACGCGGCCCAAGATAAGGCCAAACGGAATCGCCCCGATAAAGAACGAGACCACGGCGCAGATGGCGGTCAGAAGAATCGGATTATGCATCCTTTTGCTCCTTCTTCCTAAAGAAGAGTCGAATGGGCGTGCCGGCAAAGTCGAAGGTCGAGCGCATGCGGTTCTCCACGTAGCGCTGGTAGGTGTCGTTGACCAGGTCGCTATGGTTGACGAAGAACGTGAACGTCGGCGGGTTGACGCCCGTCTGGGTCACGTAGTGCATGCGCAGGCGGCGCTTGCCGTCCACCACGGTATGACCGAACTCGCGCAGGTCGGTGAGGAACGTGTTGAGGCGCGAGGTGCTGATCTTTTGCGAGCGCGTCTTTTCGGCGGCGTCTACCATTGCCCAGATCTTCTCGACGCTGCGGCCGGTCAGGGCAGAGATGCGCAGGTACTGGGCCCAGGGAGCCATGACGCCCAGACGGCGGTCGATGGTCTCCATGCAGGCCTCGCGCTTGCGGTCGTCGTCGAGCAGGTCCCACTTGTTGAGCAGCACCACGATGGCGCAGCCGCGCTCGATGGCCAAGCCCATGACCTTCTGGTCCTGCTCGGTGACGCCCACGGAGGCGTCGACGACGAGCAGCGCCACGTCGGCGCGGTCGATGGCGCGCAGGCCGCGGACCATCGAGTAGTACTCGATGTTTTCGTACACGGTGCTCTTCTTGCGGATGCCCGCGGTGTCGACCATGCGGTAGTGCTTGCCGTTGCGCTCGACGACCGTGTCGATGGCGTCGCGCGTGGTGCCGGCAATGTTGGACACGATGGAGCGGTCGGCGCCGAGGATGCGGTTGAACAGCGAGGACTTACCGGCGTTGGGGCGGCCGATGATGGCCACGTTCAGCGCATCGGGGAACTCGTCGGCGACCTCGTCCTCCTCCTCGGGCAACAGGGCCACGATGTCGTCGAGCAGGTCGCCCGTGCCATGGCCGTGCAGGGCCGAGAGCGGCGTGGGCTCACCGATGCCGAGCGAATAGAACTCCCAGATGCTGTCGTTTTCGCGGTCGGGGTTGTCGAGCTTGTTTACCAGCAGAAAGACCGGCTTGTCGCAGCGCTTGAGCATGCGAGCGACCGACTCGTCCTCCTCGGTGACGCCGGTGCGGCCGTCGACCACAAACAGGATGACGGCGGCTTCCTCGGCGGCGGCGAGGGCCTGGTCGCGGATGGACGTGGCAAAGACGTCATCGCTCTTGAGCGGTTCGATGCCGCCCGTGTCGACGATGGTGAACTCGCGGCCGTTCCAATCGGCCGTGTGATACGAGCGGTCGCGCGTGACGCCGCGGGACTCGTGGACGATGGCGTCCGAGGTCTGGGCCAGGCGGTTAACGAGCGTGGACTTGCCCACGTTGGGGCGTCCGACGACGGCGACGATAGGTTTCATCTGCTCTCCTTTAATGGGTAGGGTCAGTGGAAGTGTTAGAGTCGGCAGGCACAATGCCAAGGATGTGCTCCAGGGTATCGAGCAGCTCATGCGGCATGGTCGACACCACATGGACCTCGGCGCCGCGACTGGTAAGGCTTGCGAGTAAATCGTCACGATGATACTCGTCAAGCGTCATGCCGTCAGCGTTGAACATGAGCTTAGGCACAAAGAGCATAACCCCCGACAGGTCTTTGGGTAGCTGCTCCAGAATGTCACACGCGACGATGAGGCCGGTCACGTCCACGTTGCCGCCAAAGTAGCGATTCTTGATGGCCGTGACGGTGCCGGCGAGCCCCTGCGGCGATTCCACGAAACGTGCCACGGTGTTGCGCGCGCTGGCGCCCGAGAGGCACAGCAGGTGCTGGCTGCGAGCGGCGATGGCCTCGCGGACGCGGGCCAGTCGCTCGGCATCGGCGGCAAGCACATCGTCCGTCTCGTCTAGGTATGAGCGGATCATGCCGATACCGTCGTAGTACTGCGGATAGCCGTCGTAAAAGTCCGCCTCGGGCGGATCGATGCCGGCGTCCAGGTAGAACTCGTCGCTCATCTGGAAGGTGTGGCGGCCAAAACGCTCGAAGGCGCGGTCCTGGTAGGGACGGATCATAGCAATGGTTTCGCGCGCCAGTTCGGGCTTGTCGCTGTATGACCAGCTAAAGCGGTTCTGATGCTTGGTAAAACCGAGCGGCACAATGCCCAGGCTTGTGATTTGCTCGTGCTCCTCGCAAAAGCGCAGGGTCTTTTCCAGCTCCTCGCCGTCGTTCATGCCAGGGCACAACACGATCTGCGCGTGAATCTCGATGCCGGCGGCCATGATGGCCTCGAGTACGTCCATGCCGCGCTGGGCGTTGCGGCCCATCATACGACGGCGGACGTCGGGGCTCACGGCATGGACCGACACGTTCATAGGGCTCATGTTGCGTTGGATGACGTTTTGCACGTCCTCGTCGGTGAGGTTCGTGAGCGTGACGAAGTTGCCCTGCAAAAAGCTCAGGCGGTAGTCGTCGTCGCGAATATAGAGCGTGGAGCGGCCGCCTTTGGGCAACATGGTCATAAAGCAGAACACGCAGGCGTTTACGCAGGTACGCATGCCGTCGAAGATGGGGCCATCGAACTCAAAACCCCAGTCCTCGCCCGGGAAGCGGTCGAGCTCGACGGGGGTGACGGTGCCGTCGCGCGGGTCGAATACCTCCAAATCAACGGTGTCGTCGTCGGCCTCCCAAAGCCATACGATCATGTCGGTGAGCGCCTCACCGTTGACCGTGAGCACGCGCATGCCCGGCTCGATACCCACATCCCACGCGGGCGATTCGGGACGCACGTTCTTTACGAGCGCGCCCTCACCCGGCTCGGGGTCGCGGCTGCGCCCGTAATCGGCCACCTCGGCGGCGTATGCGGGTACGGTCTGGTCCATGGTTAGCGGCAAAGCTCCTTGATGCGCGCAACGGCGCGCTCGATGTGTTCTTGCGGGGTGGAGGCTCCGGCGGTGATGCCGATGTGGTGAGCGTCGGCAAACCACGCGGCCTGGATCTCGGAAGCTTCCTCGATGTGATGCGTATGCTCGCAGGCGTCTGCGCAAATCTGAGCCAGGCGGCGGGTGTTGCCCGAGTTCTTGCCGCCCACGACGACCATGCAATCACAGCGTTTGGCAAGTGTGGCTGCTGCCTGTTGACGCTCGCTCGTGGCGGCGCAGATGGTGTTGATCACGCGCAGCTCCTGCACGCGCGGGGTGATGGCAGCCACGACCTCGGCGAGGTTCTGCGCGGTCTGGGTGGTCTGCACAACCAAGCCCACCTTGCCCTTGAGCGGCAAAGCGTTGGCATCGGCGGCACAGCTCACGACCTGCGCATCATTGCCGGCGTGACCCAGAATGCCCTCGACCTCGGGATGCCCCGGCTCACCCACGACCACCACGTGGTAGCCCTCGCGCACCAGGCGCTCGGCTGCCACGTGAACCTTCTTGACGTAAGGGCAGGTGGCGTCGATGACGTTAAGGCCACGCTCGCGAGCGGCATCGATGACCTGCGGCACCACACCGTGGGCGCGGATGATCACGGTGCCGGTTGCGGCATTATCCAGGTTCTCGGCCAAGCCAACGCCTGCCTCAGCGAGCTCGCGTACCACGATGGGGTTATGAATGAGCGGACCCAAAGTATGGACCTGAGTGCTCTCCCCTGCCTGCGGCGCGGCGGCCAGCGCCATATCGAGCGCACGCTGTACGCCGTAGCAGGTGCCGGCGTGGGCTGCGATTTCGATTGTCGGCGCGGTTGCCTGGTCGGACGTAGCCGCGGCGGTGTTCGTCACGTTCTCGCTCATGGCTAGAACCTGCCCGGATGCTCGGCACACAGCTCGTCTCGCATGGCGTAGACGCGGTTCATGGCCTCGGATTCAAACCAGGCCAAGCGCTCCGTGCGTTTAAGCCCGGCCGGTGCGTCGGAAAGCGAGACGGCCTTGCCAGCACGGATCCAGCATTTCTTGGGACGCATGAGCTTTTTGCCCGCGGGCGTGATGTCGGACCAGCCGCAGATGGCGAGCGGGTTGACGGGCGCCTTGCCCATCTGGGCGATGAGCGCAAAGCCGCCGTGGACCTCGGGCTTGATCTCGCGCGAGCGGATGCGCGTGCCCTCGGGGAAGATCAGGACGTCCTCGCCGCGCTGCAGCGCATGCTGAGCGGCGCGCAAGCACTTCATGTCGGCGGTACCGCGCTCGACGGGGATGCCGCCAACGCGGCTAAAGGCCCAGCGCACAATCTTGCTCTTGGCGAACTCGGACTTAAATATGGGTCGAATGCGGCGGCCGCCAAAGAACAGCGCCGTCTCCACGGCCAAGAGCTCGGCCATCGAGGTGTGGTTGCAGATGACCACGCTGCCGCGGCCTTCCTGGCGCTCAAACAGAAGATCGGCGTCCTCTACCTTCCAGCGCCACATGAGCTTGGAGAAGGCCCAAAGGATTGCCATGACCACGGCGACGGTGCCGCGGATGAGCGCGGGGAACTCGGCATAAGGGGCGTTGTAGTAATCCTCGGGCGTCTGCTTAAACAGGCGCATGGGCTACCTCCTTTGGTTGATGAGGTCCTCGATTATCGAGACGACCTCGTCGATGGTGTGGGCGGTGGAGTCGACGTGCACGGCGTCCTCGGCGGGCACGAGCGGGGCGACCTCGCGACTGCTGTCGAGCTTGTCGCGCTGCTTGAGGGCGTCGAGGGTCTCGTCGACTTCGGTCTCGAGCTGCTCGGTGGTGAGCGGCTGCGCATCGTTCTGGTGGCGCTGCAGCACGCGGCGACGGGCGCGCTCGCGCGGGTCGGCGGTCAGGAAGACCTTGACTTGCGCGTTGGGGAACACGACGGTTCCGATGTCGCGACCCTCGGCCACGATATCGCGGTCCTCGGCGGCGCGGCGCTGATGGATGAGCATGGCGGCGCGCACGCCCGGGTAGGCCGAAACCTTGGACACGTTGGCGTCCACCTGCGGGGTGCGAATGGCGGCCGAGGCTTCCTGACCGTCAATGGTCAGGCGTGTGTCCTCGCCGGTGCCGTTGGTGAAGCGGATCTCGATCTGCTCGGCGAGGGCATCGATGGCAGCCTCGTCGTCCAGGTCGATGCCGCGGTCGAGCGCAGCGAAGGTGACGGCGCGATACATGGCGCCCGTATCGAGCTTATTAAAGCCCAGCTGGCGGGCGATCTCCTTGGCGATGGTAGACTTACCGGAACCGGCGGGGCCGTCGATGGCGACGATCATACAATGCTTCCTTTCGGTGGTTGACGTGCTGGTATGATGCGCGGGCGTTGGGGCGCGGTGGGTTGCCTAGCCCGTGTAGCGCTCGCGGTAGGTGTTACGCTTGGGTGCGGAGCCGTGGCTGCCGTGATGACGCGTGCGGCTGGCGGGCGTGTCTTGGGGTTTGCCGCCGTTGCGCTTGGAGCTGGCTTGCTTGGGAGGGATACCACCACTTTTGAGGATCTGCACCTCGCGGTCGGTGAGCTCGCGCCACGAACCTTTGGCCACGCCCTCGAGCTCAAGGCCGGCAAAATTGCAGCGATGCAGACGAATTACCGGATGGTGAATCTTGCTCAACATGCGCTTAACCTGATTCTTGCGACCCTCGCGGATGATGACCTCCACGGCGGTGGTGCCGGGCTTGACGCCCTGGGGAGCTACGGCCTCGGCCTCGTGTGCGGTGATGACTCGGCAGATTGCCGGCTGGCAGAGGCCGTCGTCGAGCTCGATGCCACGGCGTAGCGGCGTGAGATCGCGGTCGGACAGACTGCCGTCCACGAGTGCCTGGTAGGTCTTATAGACATGCTTGCTGGGGTGCAGCAGGTCCTGCGACAGGTCGCCGTCGGTGGTAAAGAGCAAAAGGCCCGTGGTGTCGCGGTCCAGGCGACCCACCGGGAAGAGCCCCGGAAATCGGTCGCGCGGAACCAAGTCCGCCACACAGGGGCGCTCCTGCGGGTCGCTCATGGTGGTAAGGTAGCCGGTCGGCTTGTAGAGCATCAGGTACACGGCGCCCTGGTTGAGCTTGACCGGCATGCCGTCGACCTCGATACGGTCGCGGTCGACATCGACCTTGGTGCCCAGCTCGGTCGCGACCTCGCCGTTTACCGTCACACGACCAGCGGTCATCAGGTCCTCCGAACCGCGGCGGCTCGCCACACCCGCGCGCGCCAAAAAGCGCTGCAGGCGCATGGTGTGCGGGTAGACGTGCTGGGCGTCGGTTGCGGGTACTGCGTTGCCCACGGCGCGCGTCTCCCCTGCTTCGTTAGTCCTCGTCATGCATATCCTCCGAGGTCTCGTCGACGACCAGGGCCTCAAAGTCCTCGGCTGCCTCAACATCTTCAACATCGGTATCGAGCAGTTCGCGCTCTTCGTCCAAGTCCTCTGCCTGCTCCTCGAGCGTGGACCGAATACTGCGGCCGCTCAGGCGCTCACGGATAAACTGGCGCGACTGCTCGTCGGGGGCAAACTGCTCCAGATCGGGCAGATCGCGGGTGGAGCGCAGACCGAACTTTTCCAAGAAGGCGTTGGTCGTGCCGTAGATGATGGCTTGACCGCGCTGGGGGTCGCGGCCGAGCTCGCGCACTAGACCCTTGTCCACGAGCGACGCGATGACGCCGTCGGAGTTGACGCCGCGGATGCCCTTGACCACCTCGCGCGTCACGGGCTGGTGGTATGCGATGACGGCCAGGGTTTCGAGCGCCGCCTGCGACAGCTTTTGCGTGTCCCAGCTCAGCACATAGGCCTCGACCACGTCGTGGTAGGCGGGGTGCGTAAACAGGCGCCAGCCGCCGGCGACCTCGCGCAGCTGAAAGCCGCGGTTGGCCTCCTCGTACTCAACCTTGAGCTCGGCGAGCAGCGACGCGCACTCGCCGGGGGCGATATCCAGTGCGCCGGCCAGCGCGGGCGCACTCACCGGGTCGCTCGACACCAGCAGCAGCGCCTCGAGGGCGCCTTTGAGGCTGTTTGCCTCCAGCGTGGAAAGGGTTGACATGATTGCGGCTCCTATTCGGTGAGCTCGGGGCCCTCGCCGGGCACGTATGCCTCGGCTCCCTCGACTCGGTTGATGCAGATGGTTCCGAAGATCTCGTCCTGGCTCAGCGTGAGCGAGCCGCGCTTGGCGAGCTCAAGCATGGCCAGGAAGGTGACGACGAGCTGCTCGGTGGTGGCATCGCCGTCCAGTAGCTCGCGGAAGGTGCAAGATTGGTGCGCCATGGTAAAGCGGTCGACCGAGGCCACGGTCAGGTCGAGCGGTACGCGATGGGGTGCCACGTGTTCGGCTTCCAGCAGGAAGGTCTGGCGCTTGCCATCCAGGTCGGCACAGATAACGGCCAGGCCGCGCAGGGTAATGCCGGCCAGGTAGTCGGGCATGAGGCCCAAGAACTCGGGGTCGGGGCCGGCCACACGCGGGTGCATGCGGCTTTCGGCCTGCATGCGGGCACCGAGGGCCGCAGCCGCGCCCTTAAACTGCTTGTAGGCAATCAGACGCTGGATCAGGACCTCGCGCAAGGCGTCGCCGTCGAGCGTGCTGAGCTCCTCGAGGTCTTCGTCGAACTCGTCATCGTCGTCGGCTTTGCGCGGGGCCTCCTGCGGTACCAGCGATGCGGCTTTGATGTCCAAAAGGGTTGCCGCGACCAGCAAAAAGTCGCTCGCCACGTCTAGGTCCAGCGCCTCGATACGCTCGGCCTCGGCAAGGTACTGCTCGGCCACCTCGCTGATGGAGATGGCGCCGATATCAACTTTTTTGCGGGTTACCAGCTGCAGCAGCAGGTCGAACGGTCCGCTGTAGACCTGCGTCGACACGCGATACGACATCTTCGACCTCCTTTGACGGCGCCTTCGCGGCGCGGTTTGGGTGAAAATTGCGACCGTTTTGCACGGTCGACCTGTAAGTTTACCTTAGATGCCGGCGATTGCGAA
This sequence comes from uncultured Collinsella sp., assembly GCA_902491765.1. GTDB lineage: Bacteria > Actinomycetota > Coriobacteriia > Coriobacteriales > Coriobacteriaceae > Collinsella. Next base: position 26,383 of record CABUIY010000017.1, read on the forward strand.
GTTGAGCAGCCACTCGGCCAGCGGATACACGGTAACGTCGAAATACCGCCCGATCACGTCGATGCCGGTCCACATGGGCAGCAGGTACAGCACGATGATAAGGATCGGCATGGCGTATTGTTGTAGACGGTAATAGTTGTTGAGCGCCTTGCCATTGAGGAACGGCACGATGATCGACGAGCCATCGAGCGGCGGAATCGGGATGAGGTTGAAGAACGCAAGCGACAGGTTGACCACGATGAACGTGGCGCCGAAGTTCATGATCTGTGATGCCACGGCAAAGGACATGCTGGTGTAGAGGTTGCCGTACGTTGCGTGCATGAGGGCGGCCGCGAGGCACGCGAGGGCGATGTTCGACGCGGGGCCGGCCACGCTCACCAGGACCTCGTCGCGCTTGGGGTGCTTGAGGTTGTTGAGGTAGACGGGCACGGGCTTGGCGAAGGCGAACACCGGGCCGCCGGCGGCAAGCATGAGCAGAGGCAGGATGATGGTGCCAAACGGGTCGATATGGTTGAGCGGGTTGAGCGAGACGCGGCCACGGGAGCGGGCCGTCTTGTCGCCAAGCGCCCAGGCCGCGGCTGCGTGCGCGCTCTCGTGGATAACGATGCCCACGATGACGGCGACCGCGCTGGCGAGTAGGTTCATGAGGTAGCTGCCGGACATGTCGATCCCCTAGCGGACGCGGCGCGAGGCGCGCGTGAGCAAGTAGTCGGCCACAAACAGGATGACGGCCACGATGGCGTAATCCAAGCGGAACACGCCGCCAAAAGGTGAGGTGATGACGCCATAGCCGGCAATGGCGCTCGGCAGTGCGCGAGAAAGCTCAACGACAAAGCCCACGATCTGCAGCTTGGCGGTGAGGCCGCTAAAGCACAGCAGCACGGTCATCGCGCTCATAAAGATGCCGCAGATGCGACAAGCGATGGCGATGATGCTCATCGCCACGGCAGCGGCCTTACGAGAGTTCACGCGCGGTCTCCTCTTCGATCTGGGTGGAAAGCTCCAGCCATTCGTCTTCGAGCTTGGGCAGCTCTTGCTTAAGGCCGTTATATTCCCCCAGCGCGGCGTTGAACTTATCCTGATCGGCATAAAGCTCTTCGCTCGCCATCAATTCCATAAGCTCGTCATAGCGGGCACGCTTTTTGTCCAGCTCTGCCTCGATCTTCTTGAGCTGGTTGCGCACGCCCTTGAGCTTTTTGTTGAGTGCGGCACGGGCCTGGGCCTCGGCGCGCTTTTGCTCCTTGGTCTTTTTGCCCTCGGCAGGCTTGGAAGCGGTGGCGGGGGTGTCGGGCTGGGCCGCGGTGACCTTGGCGGACTTGGTCGCGGCCGGTGCACTCTCCCCTGCCGCCTCGGCGGCGGCGCGGGCTGCGAGGTCCTCGCGCTTGTAGAGGTAGTAGTCGTAGTCGCCGTCATAGACCGTGACCTTGCCGTCGCGGATGTCGATCACGCGGTTGGCCACGGCGCGCACCAGGTGCTCGTCGTGGCTGATTAGCACGATGGTGCCGGGGAAGTTTTGCAGGGCGTTCTCGAGCATGTCCACCGAGTCGATGTCCAGGTGGTTGGTGGGCTCGTCCAGGCACAGGAGCGCCTCGGGGGCCACGAGCATCTTGGCGAGCGCCAGACGCGCCTTTTCGCCGCCGGAGAGGACGCGAACCTGTTTCTCGATGGAATCGTTGTCGCTAAACAGGAAGGCGCCCAGCAGGCTGCGCTGCTGCGGCACGGTCCACTTGGGCGTGACGGTGTCGATCTCTTGCAGGACTGTGTTGGACTCGGTCATGCCCTCGAGTGCGTGCTGGGCGTAGTAGGCCACGCCCACGTTGGTGCCCAGTTCGCGGGTGCCGGTGGTGGGTGGCTCCAGGCCGGCGAGGATCTTCATGAGCGTGGACTTGCCGGCGCCGTTGGGGCCGACGAGCGCCACGTGCTCGCCGCGGTAGAGCTTGAGGTCGATGTCGCTGTAAATGTGCTTATCGCCGTATGACTTGGAGACGCCCTCGAGGCCCACGACCATGTCGCCGGAGCGCGGCGGGTCGGGGAACTTAAAGTCGATGTGCTTGTGGCCCTCGGGCAGGATGACGAGCTCCTTTTTGATCTGCTCGATCTTGCGGATGCGCTCCTGGGCCTGGGCGGCCTTGGTGGGCTTGTAGCGGAACTTGTCGACGAAGACCTGCATGTGGGCGATGTCGCGCTCCTGGGCGGCGCGCTTGGCGCGCATCTGCTCCAGGTTGTCCTCGCGCTGCTTGAGGTAGCTGCTGTAGTTGCCGGTGTAGGTGGTCACGCGGCGGTTCTCGAGCGCGGCGACGTGGTCGACGCAGGCGTCCATGAAGGCGCGGTCGTGGCTGACGATGAGGACGGCGCCGTCGTAGTTGGCAATAAAGCCGCGCAGCCACTGGACGCTCTCGAGGTCCAAGTGGTTGGTGGGCTCGTCCAGAAGCAGCAGGTCGGGGTGGCGCAGGAAGAGCTTGGCGAGCGCGATGCGCATCTGCCAGCCGCCCGAGAACTCGGAGCACGGGCGCTCAAAGTCGGTGACCTTAAAGCCCAGACCGGATAGGATCTTACGGGCGTTGCTCTCGAGCTCGTAGCCGCCCAGGTGCTCAAAGCGGTCCTGGACCTGGCCATACTCGTTAAGGAGTGCGTCGACGTCCTTCCCCTGTTCGGAGAGCTCGGTGATCTGGGCCTGCAGCTCGTTGGCGCGCTCGCCCATGCGGCGGATTTCCTTGGCAGCGGCCATGACCTCGGCGAGAATGGTGGTGTCCTTTTGCTCCAGGTTGGTTTCCTGCTCTAGGTAGCCCACCTGGCAGTCCTTGGCGTACTGGACCTGGCCGGCGTCTGGGCTGTCGATGCCCATGATGATTTTGAGCATGGTGGTTTTGCCGGCGCCGTTGGGTCCCACGAGCGCGAAGCGCTCGCCGGGGTTGATCTGGAAGGACGCGCCGCTAAAGAGGACGCGTGCGCCGAAGCTTTTTTCGATCTTGTCGACCAGGAGGATCATGGTGCCGCCTTTGACCTTGTGTGCCAATATGAAAAAAGGCCCCAACTTGCGTTGGAGCCTCATTCAATGCTCGGGTGGAGACGAGGGGGATCGAACCCCTGACCTCTTGACTGCCAGTCAAGCGCTCTCCCAGCTGAGCTACGCCCCCGTGCGAAGAAGTACTATACGGGAACTCGGACCACGATGCAAGGACAATTTTGGAAAAACTTTCCGCCGCGGCGTCCCGGCAGCCGACCCGGGGCGCCCGGAAGCTGGCAGGACGGCCTTCTATCGACCGATATGTAAGCTATATAAAAGAAAGAATAAAAGAAAGAAGGCCAGACATAGTGCCTGGCCTTCTGGAAATTCTGGTGGGCCCTCCGGGATTCGAACCCAGAACCCAGGGATTATGAGTCCCCTGCGCTAACCGTTGCGCCAAGAGCCCTTGTAGTTAGTGGCTGTGATAGTAATGTCGGCTATCCATTTGCATTAGTTTTGCACCACGAGGAGAAATACTACCATGCACGCGACGGTCGTTCAACGCACGATCTTGTCGACAAGGAGGATCATGGTGCCGCCTTTGACCTTGTGTGCCTATATGAAAAAAGGCCCCAACTTGCGTTGGAGCCTCATTCAATGCTCGGGTGGAGACGAGGGGGATCGAACCCCTGACCTCTTGACTGCCAGTCAAGCGCTCTCCCAGCTGAGCTACGCCCCCGTGCGAAGAAGTACTATACGGGAACTCGGACGGCGATGCAAGGACAATTTTTGAAAAACTTTTCGCGACGTCCCGGTGGCCGAACGGGAAGGCGGCGGCATGTGCCCGCGGGGAGCTTTACGGCCAGGACGACGGCCAGCGGGTAAGTACCGGAAGTAAACCAAACGCTGACCAAAAAAACGGAAGATAACGTCAGTAAATGAAGCGCGCACGTGAAGCGCGTTCAAAAAACGGCGTCTCGGACAACATGGATTCGATTGTGATGTCAGTTTTGATGCCATCTTTGGTGTCAAAAAGAAAAAGGCCAGAGGCTTAACACCTCTGACCTGCGCTTTAGATGGTGGGCGATACAAGATTCGAACTTGTGACCCCATCCGTGTGAAGGATATGCTCTACCCCTGAGCCAATCGCCCGTCGCCTTTCGGCAAAAGAGATACTATCATAGCCGCGCGTGGTTTACCAAGTACTTTTTGCCCACGATTTTAAATTAGTGGGCGTTGGCCGCTCTGGCGCAGTCCAAATAAACAGCAAACCAGCAGCTCAACGCGCCTTTATCGCTTGATCCACGAGGTCTCGGGGCGGCAGATGAGTCGCGCATTGTTGTAGGCCATCTCGAGCGTGAGACAGGTGCGCGCGGCGTAGAAGCCGTCCTCGCGTTGGATGGTCAGCGCCAGCTCGGGCTTGTCGCCGGTTAGGCACAGCGGCAGAAGCAGTTGAATCCGGCCACCGTAGAACTGCGGCACGGCGAGCGTGTAGTTGGCGGCGGCGCGGCGGGCGGCCTCGACGACGGCGCCCTCAAAGGCGCGGCGCAGCAGCAGCGAGTTGCCCTCCCCCATCAGGCTGGCGGGGATGCGCGTGAGGTTTTCCTCGTCGCCCAGGATGTGGTCGATGTTGGAGCGGATCGGCAGACGGTAGTCAAAGACCAGCTCGGAGGGGTCCTCGGTAAAGCGCACACGGCACGGCAGGTACTCAAACGAGACCAGCATGGGGTCGCTTTCCTTAAAGAAGCCCTTCAAAAACCAGCGCTGGCGCGCGTCGGGCCTGGTGTTGGGCTCAAACAGGCCGTAGATGGTCTCGTAGCGGCGCGTGTACAGGCCGGTGTTGAACAGGCAGCGGTCGCCGTCGAACACCAACGGCAGGTTGGACGGCGCGGTCTGGTTCACGTCGCGTTCGGTCAGAAACACCGCGCGGCTAAACGAGAACGACAGGTAATTCTTAAGGATACGGTTGTTGGGACCCCAGTCCTCGGGATCGGCGAGGTCTACCAGGCGGTCGTAACAGGGCTCGGGGCAAAACGCAAAGTCGTAGACATTGCTGCACAGGGTGTTGGGGATCTCCATGTGGCGTCCAATCCAATTGATAGCTGGCGGGCGGATGCTTTGATTCTATACGGGCGACACGTCGCCGGTACGCGCAACGCAATTGCATCGAGGTTTTTTGGCGAGTTAGGCCATCGCCGGCGTGATAAGGTTGGCCCCTCGGTACGGGCGTCGATCGTGCAGCCGTCGACCACCAGCGCTTGGGATACCAAAGGAGCCGCGTCAGCCAAGGCTGCATCAGCTCTGGCGCTGTCTGAAGATACGCAACGCTTTCTCTAGCTCAGGAATATCATCGACGATAACTTTCCATGCAAGGGATCGATCGACTTCTCGATATCCATGTGCTACGTATCCATGTGCTACGAAATTTCGAAAACCCCCAATATCGTTCCAAGGATACTCCGGAAAAGCCGATTGGATCTCATCGGAAAGATGGAGTGCATCCTCGGCGATTCTGTAGACGGGGCTCATGATCGCGTCGTAAGCAAGCTCACCTTCCTCGCTCCGATCGCTAACGAAAGAGTTTTCCGTGGCATCAAAATAATCGATTCGTCTAGCCAGAGTTTCGCAATCGGAAAGAATGACCCCGATGAGCTCCTCGTCCCGTTTACGCCGCTTCATAGAGACGCACCTCATCCTTTTCAATGCTCTTGCGAAATGCAGGGCGCATATGCTCGGGAGGGTTGGTGACAATCTCAACATCTCGCCCGAGCTCTTCTTCGAGCTCAAGGGAGAGTTCGTATAGCGTGCCGAACGTCATTGTTTCACCGCAGACAAGACGCAAATCAATATCGCTATCTGGCGTTTGCTCGCCACGGGCGAAGGAGCCAAATAGGTATGCCTCGCGGACGTCGTAACGAGACAGCACACGAGAAACAGCAGCGGATATGTCGACAAGCATAATCATGTCTCAATTTTACTTACCGATTGAAAGGATGGCAATCGCCATGCGCCCGTTCCACAGGCCGGTGATTAGAGAGGGGCTGTATCCGGTAGTATGCGGCAAATTCAGAGCATGCCATGCACGAGAGAAGTCGGCAAAGCCTCTACTTGCGATTTCTTTGCTTGAAAAGGGCGGTGTGCTCGGGGGTTTGGGAATTTGCCGCGGACTTCCGTTTTGCGATTCCGGAAGTGCGGGGAAAACCGAGATCTGGCGACCAGACCCTGGTTTTACGCTTCAGCGACCTGCAGTTTTGTTCGCAAAAATCGGGTTGTGGTCGGGGGTTGCTTATTTTTCCCCGCACTTTCGAAATATGGGCATTCTGGCAGCGATCCAGGTGCCTTATAACGCCATGCAACAGGGCGCAACGCTCAAAATCTACTTTGCAAGAAGCAGGTTCTCCTTGAGCTCGTCTCGTTCGACTAGAGAACTGGACGCGCTTTCGTCCGGCATGGCGAACGTCCTTGGCACAATCCCAACGAGCGACACGGTAAAGTCGTCATTTCTAACCATTTTGCTAACCATCATGGTTAGCAAAATGGTTAGAATATGGGTAGAATAGAATCGGAAGGCGGACAGCATGAAATTCCAGGAAACAGAGACAGTCGAGCTGAAGGCCGTTGCGCAGGACGGCATCAAGAAGGAGATCGTCGCCTTTGCGAATTGCGGCGGCGGCACGGTCTACGTTGGCGTCGCCGACGACGGCGCCGTGCCGGGCGTCGAGGACGCGGATGCGTGCGCCCTGCAGGTCTCCAACATGGTGCGAGACGCCGTGAAGCCGGACGTCACCATGTTCGTCAGCTATAAAACGCTCGACTGCGACGGGAAGGCGGTCGTGGCCGTCAAAGTCCAGCGCGGCACGAACCGCCCCTACTACCTAGCGAAGAAGGGCCTGCGCCCCGAGGGTGTCTACGTGCGGCAGGGTTACTCCTCCGTCCCGGCGACCGATGCTGCCATCCGGCAGATGATCAAGGAGACCGACGGCGACAGCTTCGAGGACATGCGCTCCCTCGACCAAGCGCTCACCTTCGAGTCGACGAAAGGGGAATTCGAGACACGAAAGATCCCCTTCGGCGCGCCGCAGATGCAGACCCTGAAGATAGCCTCATCGGACGGTCTCTACACAAACCTCGGCCTGCTCCTGTCCGACCAGTGCCCGCATACCGTAAAAGCGGCCGTTTTCGAGGGGACGGACCAGAGTGTGTTCAAGGATCGCCGGGAGTTCTCCGGGTCCCTCATGCAGCAGCTCGACGAGGTCTACGACTACATCGACTTCCACAATCAGACCCATGCCACTTTCCAAAAGCTGCTGCGCGTCGACACCCGGGACTACCCGGAGGTCGCCGTGCGCGAGGCCTTGCTGAACTCGCTCGTGCACAGGGACTACTCCTTCCACGCCAGCACGCTGATCAGCGTCTACGACGACAGGATCGAGTTCGTGTCAGTCGGCGGCCTTCTGCCCGGCTTGGAGCTGGAGGATTTGATGATGGGCGTCTCTGCCTGCCGGAACCCGCATCTCGCCAACGTCTTCTACCGCCTGCAGCTCATCGAGGCATACGGCACGGGGATGAGGAAGATCATGGGGGCCTACGCGGGTGCGGGCTCTCAGCCGCAAATCATGGCCACGAACAACGCATTTAAAATCGTCCTGCCCAACATGAACTTCGCAGCAACGGCAGCGGAAACGCCTGCGGCAAACAGCAAGGAGGCACCCGCTGCTTCCCATTCCCGAGAGGACGAGATCCTGCAGTTCTTGGCAGAGCACCCCTCAATCACCCGAAGGGAAGCGCAGACGTTGCTCGGGATCGGCCAGTCCACGGCCGGCCGCATATTGAAAGAGATGGTGGATAAGGGGCAAATCGCAAGGCACGGCGGAGGTCGCACCTTGCGATACGAATTGGCGTAACGATGTGTCTCTGAGGTAATTGCCCACTACGCCTTCCGTCCAGGCAGGCATAGCAAAAGAGAGCCGCGACCACTCCCCTCGATTCGATTCATTTCTAACCATTCTAACCACCATGGTTAGAATGTGCCGATTTCCCAGAAGGGCTTGTCTCAGCACTGCGAAGTTGTGGAGCGTGACGCGGCTGGGGTAGCTGAGCTCTGCTATGGTGTCAGCCGTGCTGACACCCAACCCGGCGAACGTTTCGATGGTCTTCGCCCTTTGCCCTGCGCTGTACATCCGAATGATCCTACCGGTTCTCTTTTGGCCCAGGATTTCCACCGCAGTCCCAGGGGGCTAGAAGGATAAATCAGGCAGGGCCATTGCAGCGCTACGTGTTGAGAACTTGGCCAGCAACGAGAAGTTTGTGAAACGTTTTGTGAAGCGTGGCAGGACGAAGCTACCTCTCGGCAAAGGTACCCCAACCGCCGGCAGGAACGTCGACACAGCTTTCGAGGTAACTCTTCATGATGTCTTCCAATGTGGGCACGCGTCCTTCGGCCAATATGCCCAAGGCATCCAGCACATCGAATACGGCGGCTGCGTCATCGACCCCGAGGAGGTCTTCGTTGCACAGGTCCAACCTCGCACCAAGCACAGTATACCCGTGCTGCACAGCGACCCTCGCAAGGGCATCGTCATCGGCAACCAGCGGGTGCCTTTGGATCTCGACAACCAGCCCATACTCTTCGCCGGGCTTTCTGGAATCAAGATCGAACGCGAGCCCGATCTCTTGGACGACGAGCCACGTTTCGGCATATAGCTTCCCTGCCTCGTCCAAGAATAGCCTCGTCATGGCGGGCACGACATCCCCATACCCAAGAAACTTCCCGCAAAGAAGCGTTTTCGACAGGGAAGAAACCTTCGGATAGCGAGACAGCCACGCCCTGCCCTCTCGAGTTTTAAGCAAGGGGCAAACCTCTTCGGGATTTCCAAGCATTTCCGTAAGCATGTAGAACCTGGCACAGAAGGCGGCGGCGGTAATGTTAATCCGAATGCCGGGCGCGTAATGGCTCATCGGAGTCTCGAAGCCGGCGGCCCTTTCATACGCGCCTCTGCACTCGGCACGCATACCAAGCAAGGCGTAGCACAGGCTCATCTCGAGATAGGGATATCCGAGGGACGGTTGCTTGTTGAGCGTAGCGAGGCGCTCTTCGGCAATCGAGAGCTGCATTTTTGCCACCTCGGGTTTGTCGTACAGTGTCAGCCGGGCAAGCTGCCATCGACACTCGAGCGCCGCCATAACCTGCAAGCTTCCCTCAAGGAGGCCTATAGCCTCATCAGTGTACGACACGGCGCGCTCAACGTTCTCTCCCACCATTAAGGCTAGGGCAGCGCGTTCTCGCAGCACTTGGGAGCGCCGCAGAATCGCCTCGGGAGGAAGGCCATCCTCCATCACATCCAAATCATGCTCCGCGTCCCCATCCTTGAAATACCGCATTACGCTCTCAGCCAAAGTATTTAGGGAGCGGTCATCCACCGCCAAGCCCGAAAGCATCGCCCTCAGGTTCATATGGGCATAGTAACGTGCATCGGGGTCGCTCACGCACAAAAACCGATCGCATCCTTCGAAGAAATTGAGCACGGGGGCGGGGTCGAGCCCGTCGGCCCACGCGATTCTTCCCAAGCTCGCCATAGCGACGACGCGCTGTTGCTCGGAAAGGGAGGCATTGCTGAGGGTGCTTTCGACCTCGGCCAAATACAACTTGTTCCTGTCCTTGATGCTTGCCCCTATCTGCCTCATGAAAAGAAGCCGCAGATTGAAGAGCTGCCCAAAATCGTTGGGGCCAATCGGCGCAAGCGCCTTTTCGCATTCCTCAATCAACCCCCACCCTTCTTCAATGCCGCCATCAGGCAAGCCGATTTTCGTTTTATTCAATGTTGCATTCTCAAACAGTAGCAAGAGGAACGACTTATTCCGAGCGCCCAGACGCTTGGCTTCACGATACGTCTTCTTGAACTCGTCGTCGGCGACTTTGAACTGACCGTTCACGATATAGCCAACCGCGCGGTTGTGCCAAAGCTGGACTTTGATGAAAGGGTCTGTCTTGTCGGATATCTCGGCCAAGGCGCTTTCGAGTTCCGCTTGCGACCCAGCACGATCGCAAGCGGAGTCCGCGATAATATGGAGGGCGAAATGCCTGAAAGCCGGTTCTAAGTTTTCGTCCTCAAGCATCCTTTTTGCAACGCCGTTGTTTCCCAAGTAGATGTTGCAGAAAATCCTGTCCTTGTCGAGGCAGGCGAGCTGCCTTCTGGACAGTCGATCACGGTCAACCGAGTTCATCAGCCTGAAGGCAGCTACGTAGTCGCAATCGGGAAGAGAGGGATCAGCCTTGCCCACTATGTCATCTAGCCGCTGCGCACACCAAAAATAGTTGGCGGGAAGAGCGAGCAGACACACCGCGAGAAAGACCGATGCCACACCCGTCAACCATAAAAGGCTAAGCCTAACCGATGCAAACAATGCGACGAACGCCAGTGCCACAACAAAGATATCAGCCTTGTAAAACCGCGCCAAAGCCTGCTTACACAACCACAGCAACGCCGGCGCGACGACAATCGAAACCGCCAGGATAGAAAGGGCCGGGTCAGGCCCCGTGATGATATCAATCGCAGCAAGGATATCTTGGAACCCCATAATCCTCCGCTAGACTCGAGTCCAATACTCGTTTGCTATTGTAGCTTGCATTCTATAGTGATCTTCCTTCATGTAGTTTCAAATAGAACACATGTTTTGGAAATTGTTTTTGCAATGACTGGGATATCCGCAACCCGCCGCCAGCATAAAACGCGCATTGTGAGAATTACCTGATCAGCCAGTTTGCAAATACTACCAGCGGACTGCATATGCCAGCTCGATTGCGAGCTACGAGGGCTTCGCGGCGTGCGCATGTTCACCGGCGACAAGGCCGTCGGCATGGTCGGCTCGCTCGCCGAGATGTTCCCTGGGGCCAAGTGCCGGCGCTGTGCAGCGCACTTCATCCGCATACAGTGGTCTACTGCCCCTGCGCCCTGTACATAGCCTCGGTTGTCTCGTGGGCGCCGGCCGCCGTCAGGGTGGCGCCGTGCTCATGGCACGCCGTCCAGACGGGCTCGCCCCCGAAAAGCCGTACGAAGGCGAAAAGTAAGGCGAGAAAATGGCCTTCCTGTTGCACCTGATTGGAATGGGTATGGGGCTGTGCACGCTCGTCGCCTACGCCTGCATCAAGGTAGGGGCTGAAAGCGAAGCGGTTGACGACGCGAGCTGATTAGTGATCGTCAAACTGTTCGGAACCGAACGAAAATAGAGAGGCCCTTTGCAAAAAGGACCTCTCTGCTGATGGCATTCTAGAGAACAGCCCTGGATTGCCCTAAGGCAACAGTAGTGAAATCTTTTCCTTGACCTTACTTGCCATGGCGTAAGACTTAGCAGCTTTGGATGTTCCGCCAAGGGCCAGATAAACATCCATCACCATGTCCGCAACAGTTTGAATAATTTCATCTGAAAGCTTGTCAAGGTCGAGATTCTCTATGTCACCAAATGTCAGGCTATCTTTATTGGACAACATGGAAGCAACGCCCATTATCACGTAAAATCTTATGTCGCTTATTTGGGAACCCTCTAAGTCTCTCTTAATTTGTGGAAACTTCAGGCAAACCTGTTTTCCGAGACTAGCGGCTCTGTAGTAAGCCTCAAGGTTGCCATCCTGCCCAAATATTTTCTTATATTGAACTTCGTCAGACAAAAGTGTCGACGGTCTTGCCCTTGCCTGATCCGGCCTGCCGAGAAGTATCGACATCATGCATTGCGCAAGAAAGGAGAGGGTTACGATCTCTTCTCTCTTCCTCCCCTGGTTTTTGTAATAGTTCTTCCGCCTTTCGTAATACAGTCCATTTCTTTTCATGTAGAGTTCTATCTGGATATGGATTTGGTCAGTAGCGCGAAGCGATGTCTTTTTCACCTGAGTTTGGTTGTTCGTCGCCAGTATCACTCTGTTTCTGGTCTCATCGCTTCCCGGCACAAGGATTTTTACCATCACATTTCTGGAATCTTCGGCGTCTTCTGTGCGAGACTCCATAAATTTATATATTTCATACGACGTTTGAAGTCCATTAACGATGCGAGGCTCTTCCATTTTCACTTCTGCTCCTGCTATTTGGTAGGCTTCAGAAGCCAGTATCGTTACCCCGTTGTTGAGCCACCAGAAATCGTCTTCGCTAGGATGCTCCAACGTTTCCCTAATTCCTTTGTTGACTGAAACATTTCCCTCGTAATCTCTGACGTTCGCCTCAAAAAGATAGCTACGGAGCTGTCCTTGGTCGTCAGTGAGGAAGCGGTAGTAATCCGACAAAGACACCAGGCCAAAGACATCCGTTCTCTGAGGAACTGATGCATAGGACCCCGAAAAACGCATAACAAGCCCACTCTCTGCGGGAGGCGACCAGATGCGCATCAATTCGTCTGCTCCAACTAAAACACACGAAGAACTAAATCGGCTTACGCCGACGATTTCGTCAATGGCAGCGGGAAGCTGCTCTTTCTGAATCTTAACGCCGTCCGATGGTGAATCCGCATTCGCGATGTACACGAACTTCATTCGGATTTCGTTTCCGGCCATCGCCGCCGCTTGAATCGCTTCTCTTATTCTTCCAAAAGTATCGATAACGCGATCAGAATATTTATCGTCGAAATCATTTAAGTTTTTATCGAATGTCAGAAGGTCATTGCAGGTGTCCTTCCACTTCAAGAACGCGTCTTCTTTGAATGATTTTGAAACCTTAGTCTGAAGAATAACAATTTCAACTCTTGATCCACGATTGATGTAGTTTTGAATCTGGACATCCTCACTCAAGAAATAATTGTTGGCGAAGATGTAAATAGCATCGCAGCCCCCGTCTCGCGACCCTCCAATGAGCCCTTCCGCTATCTCATCGTCGTCAAGGTCGTATGGAGCCATGTATCGAGAAGAAGCCAACAGTTCAAAGTAGTCCCCTTTAGAACTATATTCAGTCTGCTTAGAGAATTCGTCCGAAATGAATCCGTCTATCAGAATCTGGCTGTTGGTTGGCATTCTTCCTCCTAAAGATGAATAAGCTAATGAAATGATACGACTTTTATGATTTTAGTGTAAGCATCAAAACAACCGCGTCTTAACAGCCTGATAAGCTTTGGGCAAAATCGTCGCAACACTTTATTCAGCATGGGCTGCGGTGACGCAGGCAAACATAGAACGCAGGAACATGTGGGCAGATCGTGAGTAACCGTCTTTCTCCGTACCGCCTGCTACAGGCGGTACGGAGAAAGACGGTTACTCGATAGGTATCTATCGGAATGCGACGCTGCTATATCACTGCATAAACTGGTCGACTTTGGGAACGGTTACGCTTTCAATAGCGGCACTTATTCAGATGACGGCAACTATAAAGTTCAGACAATCAAGAACGTGCGGGACGGCAACGTTGACTGTTCTGACGCCAATCGTATCGTGAACATTCCTGGCCGCATAAAATCGTATTGCAGACTCATGCTAGAAGATATCGTTCTTTCGCTCATGGGC
>CABUIY010000018.1 GCA_902491765.1 uncultured Collinsella sp.
CGCCCCTGCGGTCGCTCTCCCCGCTGGAGTGCTCGGAGGGCGTCAGGCCGACCCACGCCGCGAACGAGCGGGCGTTCGACTGGATAGAAAAACGCCCGTCGGCGGTGGTGCCGGCGGGCGCTGCTGTGCGATATGTTGCGTTGTGGGCTTAGTGCCTCATAAAGTGGTACTCGATCACATTGCTGTAGGGGTGACCCGGGCCCACAATGCCCTGCGGGAACAGCGGCTGGTGCGGCGTGTCGGGGTACATCTCTGCCTCGAGGGCAAAGCCGGCGCCCCAGCCATAGTTAGCATCGTCCTTGGCGTGCTCGTCGCCCAGCCAATTGCCAGTGTAGAGCTGCACGCCCGGGGCGGTGGTGTAGTAGTCCAGCTCGCGGCCGGTCCACATCTCCTCGACATGCAGGGCGCGGCGCAGGTTGCGACCGTATTGATAGTCATCGATGCACAGGCAGTGGTCGTAGCCGCGTGCCTGCTTAATCTGCGGATCGTCGGCCTCCATGCCAGGCGCGATGGGGCGCAGCTCACGGAAGTCAAACGGCGTGCCCTCGACCGGAGCAATCTCGCCGGTGGGGATGTTCTGCTCGTTGATGGGCAGGTAGTGGGCAGCGTTAGCAACAAAGAAGTGCTCACAGTCCATTCCGGCGTTATGGCCGGCAAGGTTAAAGTACGTGTGGTTGGTCATGGCCACGTAGGTGGCGCGGTCGCTCTCGCAGCCGTATTCGATACGGAAGCAGCCGGTGCGCGTCACGGTAAACACGGCCGTAAAGGTGCGGTTGCCGGGAAGACCCAGCTCACCGTCCTCAAGCGAGGTGGTCATGCGCACGGCATTGTGGACCTCGTCGAGCTCAACGTCCCACACGCGCTTGTGCAGGCCGTGCTCAAGGTCGCTGTGCAGGTTGTTGACGCCCTCGTTGGCCGGCATATGCCAGTCCGTGCCGGCGATGGTGATCGTGGCACCCGCAGTGCGGTTGGCCACGGGGCCGATGGTCGCGCCAAAGCAGGCGGGGTTGTCAAAGTAATCCTCGAGCTTATCGAAGCCCAGCACCACATCGCGCACGTTGCCGGGGATGTCGGGCACGTCGATGCCCAGCACGGTGGCGCCAAAGTCCATAATGCGAACGCAGATCTCGGGCCCGTTGAGGGTGTAACGATGAACGGGGGTACCGCACGGCGCGGTGCCGAAAAGCTCGGAAGTGATCATTTGGTTCCTAACATCGAGGTATTTCGGACAAACTGTAGCGCGAACAGGTGAGATTATCACTACACCCAACTAAAGCAGGGGGTATTTTTCTCAAAAAAGTGATGATTGGAGCTGTGCGGGCGTTCATTTCTGACGCGCGCGAGTCTGATACAATTTGTTCGTTATTGTTTGAATTGACGTGAGCGTGGAACAGCGAGGACTCATCGTGATTAAAGCGGAGCGACAGGATAAGGTTCGGCAGCTGCTCGAGGAACAGGGAACGGTCTCGGTCAAGGAGATTTCGGATGCGTTAGGTGTCTCGGATATGACGATCCGCCGTGACCTTGAGGAGCTTGCGAGCCTGGGCGAGATCGAGCGCGTGCACGGCGGAGCCCGCAGTGCGCAGGGCCGTCCACACGCTATGCTGCGCCATGAGTATTCGCACAGCGAAAAGCGCACGAAGCATGCCGAGGAAAAGTTGCAGATTGCGCGCCGTTCTGTGGAGCTTATCGAGGAAGGCTCGACCATCTTTTTGGGCACGGGCACCACGGTTGAGCAGATGGCCTCGATGCTGCCGGCGTTTCGCCTGCGCATTGTGACCAATTCGCTTTCGGTGTTTAACCTGCTCGAGGCGCGCGAAGACTGCGACCTGTGCCTGGTGGGCGGCATGTACCGTCGCCGCACCGCCGCTTTTGTGGGACCAACGGCCGAGGATACCCTGCGTGCGCTGGGCATCGACGCGGCGTTTATCGGTGCCAACGGCATTCTGGACGGCGACGTGTCTACATCCAATATGGAAGAGGGCCGCATCCAGCAGCTCGCCTTTAGCAAGGCCGACTCGCGCTATCTGATCGCCGACTCCAGCAAGATCGGCAAGCGCGACTTCTACACCT
This sequence comes from uncultured Collinsella sp., assembly GCA_902491765.1. Lineage (GTDB taxonomy): Bacteria > Actinomycetota > Coriobacteriia > Coriobacteriales > Coriobacteriaceae > Collinsella. The sequence goes on from CABUIY010000018.1 coordinate 2,074, forward strand.
TCTGCCGCCTGGACAATTTGGACGCCGTGGTGTGCGAGCCGGGCATCGCCGCCGAGGATCGTGCCGCCATCGAGGAACACACGCAGGTTATTTGCTAGTTATCGCTACGGGATTGCCAACGGGTGATGCGGGAGGACTTTTACCTCCTGTCATTGTGGAAACCAGCGCGTCAGCGCTACGCGATATGACGCGCAAATAAGGACTCCACTATCAAATCGTCTCAACCTGTAACAGGTAGGGGTGAAACCACCAACCAGATGTTACAGATTGAGACAATTCGGCGGGGCCTACCTTGTTTGTCTCGATCTGTAACGGTTAGGACTTAAATACTCGGCTACGTGTTACAGATCGAGACAAAAGAAAAAGAACATTAGGACTTGAAAATAAAGTTTTGATAAGGGATTCGCCCAGTTAAGACGGTGCGGCAGACAATTGAGATTAGTTTGCCTCCGGAGTCGTAAGCATAATGAGTCAGTTCGATGACCGGAAGTTTTGCAACACCATAATTACTGGCTTCGGAATCGCTAAGCTGACGTGCTCTATAGCTTTCCCTAACAGATTGGATAGACTTGGACAAGTCGTCCATGATTCTGCTAAATGCCTGAAAATCTAACTGGTTATTCGGAACGCGCGACTTTGAAATGAAGAACGTATCAGCGCCTATGAAGCTGCCTTCAAGTTCGTAGGTCAATTCAAGACGCTGAATTTTGTCGCGACTTTGACATCCAAATTGTTGGAGCATCATTACGGAAATTGGACGACCTGATGTGAGGCCGCCGAAATGTTTGGTAATGGCATCTGGATCAACGCCATCGCAATGGCTTGCAAAGTCAAAGTCTAAAAGTGAATTGAGCTCGCTAACGCGTTTCGGTGCAACAAACGACCCCTTACCTTGGATTCGATAGATACTTCCACGACGCTCCAGCTCACTCATGGCAAGTCGGACGGTTGTTCTGCTTACGGCGTATTCGTCGCAGAGTTCCATTTCTGTTGGAAGTTTATCGTCTGCTTGATATTCATCGACGATCTGCTTGAGCAGCGCGTCGGTGAGCTGTAAATAGAGTGGCCGTTTTTCGTGTGTATCGAGCATTAGAGCCTCAGTTTGCATGTTGGTTATACCTGATGGTTGCCTCAGTCGGGATGTAACGTGGGCAAGGTAACCTTAACGTATCACAGAGCGGCTCAGCATGACGATCTGATGCCTGTATCCACGAAGGGCTTGTCCGAGCGTGAAGATATTCTGGGGCAGGCAAATACCGTTCATGGAGTCCCCGATATGTTGGAGGTCAGCGCCGGCTGCTTTTGCTGCAAGGCCTATTTTCTTAATGGTCTCGCTGTCGCAGGAGTCTTGACTCGTCCCGTTCGCCGCCATGACGAGAACCTTCTCTTCAATTGACTTGCCTACGTTGTGGGATCGTACAAAGTCTACGATGGCGCGCAGGTCTGCTTCTTGGAAGCAAGGGACGGTGTAGGGGGCTGGCACGAGAAGGATATCGACGCCGAGGTCAACAAACTTGCGCGCAATTTCGAGCGTCATGACAGGTTCCGCAACGCCCGCTCCATGCATTTTTCCGGCTATGACCAGGCCATTGAAATGCTCTTTGGAGAGTTTAATCGAATGGGCGATTGCATCGTTGGAGACGCCGGTTCCAGGGTTGCCCGTCAGGCAGATAAAATCAAATCCGAGTTCGTTAGCCTTTTCTAAGGTCTTGGGAGAGACGCGACGACCCATGGGGATTTCCGTTCGGGATTCAGACATCTCTGCCTCGTTATCAACTGGCTCCAGATTGACGCCAATGGGCCTTCCGCATGCTCGCTTCACCCAAGTGACCGGGTTTTCATTGAGATCATCTGGAATACCGGCAATAACTGGATCGAACACATCGAGCGCGTTAAACAGAAGCAGGTCGGCACCTGCGGCACGTTCGATTTCTGCATTAGTAACGCCGCCGAGAAATTGGGAAGAGGGTACGTTTTCCGCCATGATGGTACGTCCCTCGGAAGCCAGAATTGCCTGTTTTAGATCCATGGATGACGTGGCGGCAAAATCGGATGCGGACATGTTCAGTAATCGTTTGGGCATTGTTACTTCCTTTGACTAGAACGACAGGCTTGTGACATTGTCTCTAATATTGTTACAACAATATATTCAATATGTTATATCCAATCGGTGAACGGTTGCAAGCTTATTGTATTGCTCGGAAAAAATAGCCTTTAGCTGGGAAAACATTATATTAATCAACTACCGTTCACCGAATAAGTATTTGAATTCTTGACATATCGACAAAGCGGAAAAAGAATTGGTTATGACAAATCGCGCAAATGATATTACATTTCGCACAAGAACGTATTCACTTACATAAGTGGATACAAACGGGGACGACGACGGTTGAGTCCAGATAAATCGTTGTGTGCCCGGGAATCATGAAAGGATGTGTTATGGACGCTATCGTCAAATTCCTTGAAAAACACCAGCCCCTCTTCGACAAAATCTCGAGGAACATTTATCTGGTGGCGATTAAGGATGGCTTTCTCTCGAATATGCCAATTGTGCTGTTCTCGAGCCTGTTCCTTCTTCTTTCGACGCTCCCTGCCTATGTAGGCATCACGCTTCCGTCTGAGGTGCTGGATTTCTTCAATAAAATCTATGCATATACCATGGGACTTCTTGGCATTATGGTGGCCGGCACCACGGCGAGCTCACTTGCCATGTCGATGAACCGTCGCATGCCTTCGGGTAAATCTCTCAACCCCACCTCGTGCATGGTTTGTGCCATGTGCGGCATGCTCTTGCTATCGGTGACGAACGATGTTGTCTCGATTGGCGGAGCAGATACATCTGTTTTTGAAACCGGCTATATGGGAACCAAGGGTTTTCTCGCTGCGTTCGTAGCCGCATTCTTGACCGTTAATATCTATAAGGTGTGCATTAGCCATAATGTGACGATCAAGCTTCCCAAAGAGGTCCCTGGCTCTATTGCGCAGAGTTTTCGCGATATCTTTGCATTTGGGTTTTCGATCCTTGCGTGCGCTTTTATCGATCTTGCGAGCCGCAAGCTGCTTGCTGTGCCGTTCGCCAATTTGGTATCCGCTCTCATCTCGCCGCTGTTCTCCGCGGTCGACACCTATCCTGGCATGGCGCTTATCGAAGGCGCGGTCGCGCTTTTCCAATTTATGGGTATCCACGGTGCTTCGGTTGTCATGAGTCCGATCAATGCTGCGCTCTACGGCAATACCGTTACCAATCTTGAGGTTTTCCAAGCAGGTGGACACCCGTCAATTGCTCTCACGCAGGACTTTACAAGCTTCATCGGCGGTCTGGGCGGTTCTGGCTGCACGTTCATCGTTCCTATTATCCTGATCATGTTTATGCGCTCCAAGCAGCTTAAAGCCATGGGCAAGGCATCGATTATCCCGGTGATTTTTGGAGTTAACGAGCCCGTTATCTTCGGTATGCCGATTGTTCTCAATCCCTATATGTTCGTGCCCTTCCTAGTGGCTCCTATGGTCAACGCCATTATCGGTAAATTTTTCATTGACGTCATTGGAATGAACGCCCCCATGTATACCATGCCGTGGGCGCTTCCCGGCCCAATTGGTGCGTTCCTCACCACGGGTCTCGATCTGCGTTCTCTCGTATTGATGGCAGTGCTGTTGGTCGTCGACTTTGTGATTTACTATCCGTTCTGCAAGGCGTATGACCATCAGCTTTGTTTGGAAGAGTCTGCAAAGGAGACTGCAGGAACCTCGGATGCAGATGCTATTGCCGCACAGGAAAATGTCGCAAAAGCTCTCGAGGCGGTAAAGGACAAGGCGGAGCAGATCCGCGTGCTTGTGCTTTGCCAGGGTGCCGGCACTTCGACTCTCTTGGCAAATGCTCTTCGCGAAGGTGCCGCTGCTAAGGGTATCGATCTGGTTTCTCAGTCCGGTGCGTACGGAAGCCACTATGAGACGATGGATCAGTACAACGTGATTGTTCTGGCGCCCCAGGCACGCATGTACTATGACGCTATGAAGGCCGATACCGATCGCCTTGGAATTAAACTGCTCACCACAAGGGGCAAGGAGTATATCGACCTTACCAACGATCCCGAAGGTGCAATTGACTGGATCGTTCAGGAGCTGGCCAAATAGTGGATGCACTTCGTCGTTGATTCGTCGGTGTATGGTACGGCCCCGCAGCTTATTGAGCTGCGGGGCCGTATTTCGTTGAGTATCTAATTGAGACAATACGCGCAACCGTCGTGAGATCGCATTGGCGCTCTCCGAGTCACCGACAAACTGTCTTCCATCTATGTGACCAATTCGCTTTCGGCCTTTAGCCTGCTCGAGGCGCGCGAGGATTGCGAGCTGTGCCCGGTGGGCGGCATGTACCGTCGCCGCACCGCCGCCTTTGTGGGCCCCATGGCCGAGGATACCCTGCGCGCACTAGGGATTGACACGGCGTTTATCGGTGCCAACGGCATTCTGGACGGCGACGTGTCCACGTCCAACATGGACGAGGGCCGTATCCAGCAGCTCGCTTTTAGCAAAGCGGACTCGCGCTATCTGATCGCCGACTCCAGCAAGATCGGCAAGCGCGACTTCTACACCTTCTGCCGCTTGGACAATTTGGACGTCGTGGTGTGCGAGCCGGGTATTACCGCCGAGGATCGCGCCGCCATCGAGGAGCACGCGCAGGTCATTTGCTAGCTAGCGCAGCAGGAGGACTTTTGCCCTTGCCAGCGCGGGGTTACCGCTTCACAATGACGCGCAAATAACTTTGGGCAACAAGGATGAGGCTATTCTGAGATATGACTAGACTCCGTATCTCGTCTTTATGTCCCTTGAGAATGAATCGTAGTCTTCATAGAGCCCTTCTCTGCTTTCATCCTCGGCGTGGTTTACACGTTCAAGGAGCTTATCCTTTGAAGCCTCTTTTGTTATTGCGGCCTCGCCATCGGGTATTGTGGCTTGCAAGAATAGTTCTAGAGCATGGACGTCTTTGAGTATGTAGCCCGTCGAACGACCCGCTCCTGTTTTTTCGATTGCGCTGCAACTAACAAGCTGGCCGAGGGTTCGTTTAACGGTTACCTCGCTGATATCGGGGCAGCTGGACCGGATGTCGGATTTCTTAATGACGCCGGGTCTCTGTTGAAATAGAACAGCGATGCGCGCTTGCTTCGACATGGGACGAGTGCTTGATTCAATTAAGGTACGCTGCTCGAGCTGTCGGTAGGCGGCCAGGGTTGTTCCGAGCATGAAACGGATAAAGGGTACTTCGGTGTTTTGATTTTCATTCCATCCAGTGGAGCTTGCAGCGAGGGCGTTGTAGTAAAGCGCTTTGTTGTCTTCAATAAGTCGTTCGATGCTGATGTAACGCGCAACATCGTATCCAGTCTTTTCGAGCAGCAGCGTTGTAAGGAGCCGGCTCATCCTGCCATTGCCATCGTTGAAGGGATGAATGCTAACAAAATCGAAGATAAAGCGGAGCGATATAAGGAGGGGATCGCAAACTTGGCGAGATAAAGCATCGTCGAGGGACTGGCAGGCTTCTTTAATAAGTCCCGGGGTTGCTAGAGCCGAAGGGGGCCTAAAGCGCACAAATCGATTACCTTGATCGTCAATGGAGACGATTTCGTTATCGCCATCTTTCCAATGGCCTCCATACGAGATTGCCGTGTGCGCCATGAGGTCACGATGCAACTGCAGAATGACCGATGGCGTTACGGGAATGGAATCGTGTTGCTCGTGAATAAGCGACAGCACATCTCGGTATCCAGCGATTTCTTCCTCTGCGCGGGAGCTTGGCTTGGCGGAATACGCCATGATCGCTTTGAGTCTTTTTTGGGTGGTAACAATTCCTTCAAGTCCGTTGGAGGATCGGGTGCTTTGGATCTTAGCCTCCTCCATTAGGGACGATAGAAGCTCGGGTTTGACTTGACTCAGAGCAAGCTGACGGCCTTTATGCTCGCGTATCGAGAGGAGGAGGTTGGTGATTGGAGTTGCTTCGAGTTCCGCTGGGACTGTGGTGTAATCGAACTGGCGCATGCGGCTCCTTTCGGTATCACGAACATACTTTCGATATCATAATACCATTAAATGATACCGAAAGTATGTTCGTGATACCGAAAACTGGAAACCATGGTTCATAACTGCTTGGAAAGTTCGGATTTGACTATCTTATTGTCTTGATCTGTAACAGTTAGACGGTTAAAAGTGGGCTACGTGTTACAGATTGAGATCTTTCAGCCCTGGTCGCCCGTTCGTCTAAATCTATAACAGTTAGGATTGAAAATCCCTGCTAGATGTTACAGATCGAGACAAACGGCCTGCTCGGGCCGAGCCAAAAAAATCGGCCGCATGCGAACCCGTGGAGGGATTCGTATGCGGCCGACGGGTGGCATGCGGCTGAAATTAGGCCATGAGCAGGCCGGTCTCCGCGACGTTCTTGTACCAGTACGCGCTCGCCTTGGGATAGCGCTTCTGGGTCTCAAAGTCGATGTAGAACAGGCCATAGCGCTTGTTATAGCCGTTGGTCCAGGAGAACTGATCCTGCAACGACCACACAAAGTAACCGTCGACGTTCACGCCGCCGTCGATTGCCTTGAGGATCCACGCGAGATGCTGACGCATGTAGTCGATACGAGGGGCGTCGTCGATAAAGCCATCCTCGAAGTCGTCCTTATAGCCCATGCCGTTCTCGGTGATGTAGATCTTCTTGTAGTTGGGGTAATCGTTCTTAATGCGGAGCAGCAGGTCGTAGAGGCCCTCGGGATAGATGATCCAGTCCCAATCGGTGGTGGGTACGCCTTCGCGCACGCATGACTCGCCCACGCCCTTGAGGAACCAGCGCGAGGAGCCCTTGTCGCCGGTGCCATTGTGGTTGATGTCGTTTTCGCCCTCGGCGGCACGCAGGAACTGGCACTTGTAGGTGTTGACGCCCAGGCAATCGTTGTAGGGGAGCGCGGCGGTCAGCGCGGCGATGTCCTCGTCGCGGACGTCGAGCTCGCCGCCGGCGATATGGGCCAGCTTGGTCGCAGCCTCCATGGTGTCGGCTGCATAGTGGCCGCGGAAGGTGGCGTCGAGTACCCAGCGGTTGTTGATGACGTCGGCCATGCGAGCTGCCTCGCAGTCGGCGGCGCTGCTAGGATCGAGGGGATACTTGGGCTCCAGGTTCTGGACAATGCCGATCTCGCCCTCAAAGCCGCCCTCATGGAAGGCGACGACAGCCTTGGCGTGGGCTACCATCATGTTGTGCATGAGCTGGAAGGCCTTGTCCAGGCGGTACTTCTCGCCGTGCGGCCAGTTGCCGACGATAAAGCTGCCCTCGGCGGTTGCGGGAATCTCGTTAAACGTGAACCAGTGCTTGACCTCGGTGAACTCGGCAAAGCAGAACTTGGCATACTCGACAAAGGCGTCGATCGTCGTGCGCGTCAGGAAGCCCTCGCCGCCGTCCTGGTAGAAGGCCTCGGGCGTATCAAAGTGATCGAGCGTGACATAGGGGATAACGCCGGCTTTATTGCAGGTGGCGAAAAGCTCGTGATAGAAAGCGACGCCCTCGGGGTTAATCTCACCGGTGCCGTTGGGGAAGATGCGGCTCCAAGCGATGGAGACACGGATGCCGTTGATGCCGAAGCGCTGGCACAGATCGATATCGACCGGATACTTGTTGTAGAAATCGCTTGCGGGGTCGGGGGAGAAGCGACCCTGAGCAGCCAGGAAATCGTCCCAGGGCACTTTGCCCTTGCCGTGCGTGCGGGTCTCGCCCTCAACCTGGTAAGCGGCGGTGGCGCCGCCAAATACAAAGCCGTCGGGGAACTGCATGGGGTTGGTCATGAGTCATCCTTTCTGTGGGATACGAAAAGGGGAGAGGTGCCCGAACTGGGGGATCCGGGCACCAACAGAGGGAGGAACTAGTCGAGGTTCTCGCGGAGCCACTTGATGGCGCCGGCGGGGTCGCGGGTAAGGTCGATATATTCCTTGCCGCGCGGGGCGAGCAGCTTAATGCCCAGACGATCGGTGTCGGCCTTCATGTCGTTGTAGTAGCTACGAACCTGCGGGGCGAGCACGATGACGTCGTACTGATCCATGATGGCAGTGTGCTGACCATAGGCGCCTGCGGAGGAAGCGATGTTCTCTCCGGTCTGCGCGGCACCTTCCTTGATGGCGTTGGCGAGCATGGCAGAGGTGCCGGCGCCGGCGCACAGGACGAGGACCTTCAGGCCATCGACATCCTTCTTGGCGGATGCATCGGCAGCGGGCTCGGGCTGATCGGCGACAGGCTCGCTGCCGGCGGCGGCAGCGGTCGTCTCGACGGAAGCGGTGGTCTGCTCGACAGCGGGCGCAGGGGCGTTGGCGGCGATGGCAGCGGCACCATTGGACTCGAGACCCAGCTCGGCGGCGCGCTCGGCCTCCTGGTCGCAGAGCAGCTTATCGTATGCCTTCAAGAACGGCAGGTAGATGATGGCGTCCAGCAAGATGATGATCGCGACAAATATCAGGGCGATAAGCTGGAAGTTCGTGGTGATGAAGATGCCGATGGGGGCAGGGGTAGCCCAAGGCACCACGAAGGAGAAGCCGTTCATGCCCACGTTATCGATAAAGAACTTGGCAACACTCACGTTGACGCAGCCGGCGGCAACAAAGGGGATGAGCATGTAGGGGTTAAGAATCATCGGCGCGCCAAAGAGCAGCGGTTCGTTGACGGCGAAGGCAACAGGAACAATCGAGGCCTTACCGACGGCTTTGAGCTGTTTGGACTTCATAAAGAGAATCAGCAGAAGCGGCACGATGAACGTGGCGCCGGTGCCGCCGAACTCACCAACGAGCGACATGTTAAAGGTGAGGGAGTGGGCGGGGTGGCCGCCTGCCAGCAGAACCTGCAGGTTCTCGGCCTGGTTGGCAAGACGGATGGGGTCGATGCCCGGCTGGACGATCGAGGGACCGTGGACGCCGATGAACCAGAAGAACGCGGTGGCTGCCTGGATAAGGATAAGGCCAGGATAGGTTTCTGCAGCGGTAAAGAGCGGGGAGAGCAGTTTGATAAGCAGCTCGGAGAACGGAACACCCATGAGGTTGCGCACGACGACATCGATGATGCCGCAGATGATGACGGCACCGCCAAAGGGGATAATGTCGCGGAAGTTCTGAGCGATGGCGCCCGGGACCTCCTTGGGCAGCTTAATGGTCAGATCGCGCGAGACGCAGAATTTGTAGACCCACACGGTGATGAACGCGGCGATATAGGCCGAGAACAGACCGCGCGTGCCCATGCTGGTGCAGTCGAAGACCGAAAGCTCGGAGCCGTTGAACTTGGTGGTGAACTGCGTAACGGCGAGCAAAAGCATACTGCACTGGGCGGCCACCATGGTGGAGCCGTCGTTGAGCACTTTGCCGGCGGGCATGCGACGGTTCATGGAAGCCGTAAAGTTCTTGGCAGTGGTGCCGGCAACCATGATGCCCATGACACCCATGGTGAAGTTGTACAGCTTGTTGCACCAGTCGATGAGCGGCTGGGGCAGCGTGATGCCAACTACGCCAGGAAGGGTGGCAATGAGCAGAAAGATCGAAGAGGTGAGGACGATGGGCATGCACCCAAGGAATCCGTCCTTAATAGCCTGGAGGTAGATGTTCCTCGAGATCTTCTCAAAGAACGGCTGATGCTTTTCGAGCATCTTTACGATGGCGTCCATAAAGCTCCTTTGCTACTTGATGCGCGATGCATGTGGATGGAACTGGTCGTCGATGGATGGTCAGGACTGCCCGGAAACCTTCCTGCTTAAGGAAGGCATTGCGAAATGACAACGTTGTCATTTCGTTAATGACAACGTAAGACATTTTTGGAAGAGCAACAAGGATACACGGGTGAGCGGTCGATATTGTCCGGTAAACGGTTGATTTATCAGTCAGGCAGGTAGTGTATGCTAGAACGCAAAAAACAAGCGATAGAGAACCGAGTGGAGAAGCAGTGGCAACGATGGACAAGAAAAATGTCTCAATGAATGATGTGGCAGTTGCCGCGGGCGTTTCTCTCAAGACGGTTTCGCGTGTGATCAACGAGCCCAATAGCGTGCGAGAGTCGACACGCGATAAGGTCCATTCGGCTATGGAGGCGCTCGGGTTTCGAACCAACTTTGCCGCGCGTTCGCTCAAGTTGGGCCGTTACGGGTGCATCGGCGTGGTGCTGTTCCACTTGTCGGGCGGTGCCGTGGACATGATTGACGGTATCGCAGATGCCGCCGAAGAACGCGGCTTTGCGCTCACGATGATTAAGAAGCGGGCGGGGGAGAAGATGACCCTTGCCGAAGCGGCGCGTAGGATGTCGCAGCTGCCTGTTGATGGCATGATCTTCAACCTGCGTCAGATGGTCGATGACTTTGATACCTTTGAGGCACCGAAGGACCTCAAGACGGTGATTATCACACCGATGGAACATCCTACCTGCTCCACCGTCAGTGACGACCAAGAGGGCGGCGCGCGCATGGCGTGCGAGTACTTCTTGAACCACGGGCATAAAAACGTGTACTTCGTCTCTGGTAAGAAAGAGTCGTTGTCGAGCCAGTGCCGTATGAAAGGTTGGCGTGCGGCACTCGAGGCGCGTGGCATTGAGCCGCCCGAGCCTCTGCAAGGCGATTGGAATGCGGATAGTGGCTATGCCGCGGGCCTTGTGCTTGCCGATAAGCCCGATTGCACGGCGGTCCTCGCTGCTAACGACTGCATGGCAAACGGCGTGATGATGGCTCTACGTGACAAAGGGCTCAGTGTGCCCAATGATGTGTCCGTGATCGGCTTCGACGATGAGCTCTATAAGACGATTCCCAACTCGATTCTGACGTCGGTGAAGTTTCGCCACCGCGAGCTGGGCGTCCGTGCGCTCAACGAGGTCGTCGCGGGTCTGGAAGCTCCGAGCTCCAGAAGCCGTACGCTCGTCTCGGGCGTGTTGGTCGAGCGTTCCAGCGTAAAGGACTTGCGGGCGTAGACGTGCTCGGCCTATTCCGTTTGTCTCAATCTGTAACAGCTAGGACCCAAAAACTCGGCTAGATGTTACGGATCGAGATTTTTGGCCCGGCTTATTCCGTTTGTCTCGATCTGTAACAACTAGACGGTCAAAAGTGGTCTACATGTTACAGATTGAGATTTTCGGCTTGGCCTGTGCGTTCATCTCGATCTGTAACAGCTAGGATCCAAAAACTCGGCTAGATGTTACAGATTGAGATGAACAGGAGGGCGGGTGCGGTCTAAACAAAATGGCCCGCGCATCACGCATCGATGCACGGGCCATTTTTTGTCTGCGAGCGGCAGGTGGCGTCAGCGTCTTATGCCTTGAGGTTTTCCTCGATCCAGGCGACGGCACCCTTGGGATCCTTAGTGAGGTCGATGTACTGTTTGCCCTTGGGCGACAGCAGCGTGATGCCCAGGCGGTCGGTGTCGGCCTTCATCTCGTTGTAATAGGTGCGAACCTGCGGAGCCAGGACGATGACGTTGTACTGGTCCATGATGGCGTAGTGGCTGCCGTAGGCACCGGCGTTGGCGGTAATGTCGATGCCCAGCTCGTCGGCGCCTTCCTTAAGCGCGTTGGCGAGCAGTGCAGAGGTGCCGGCGCCAGCGCACAGAACCAGAACCCTCAGATCCTTGCCCTTAAGGGCGGACGGAGCTGCGGAGGCCTCAGTGGCAGAAGCGGTCTCGACAACAGGAGCCTCAACGGCGGGGGCGGCAGCGGTCTTGACGGCCTTGGTCTCCTCGGCCTCTTCTTCGGCCAGGGTCTCGGCCTCCTGCTTGCACAGGACGTTGTCGTAGGCCTTGCAGAACGGGTAGTAGATCAAGAAGTCAACGACCAGCAGGACGACAACCAGGACCAGAGAGATCGGCTGGAAGTTGGTGTCGATGAAGGTGCCGATCGGTCCGGGGAGTGCCCACGGCATGGCATAGATAAAGCCGTTCATGCCCAAAAAGTCGATGAAGAACTTACCAATGAGGACGTTGGCCACGGGGGCAAACAGGAACGGGATCAGGAAGTACGGGTTGAGGATGATGGGCGCGGCGAACAGCAGCGGCTCGTTGACGGCGAACATCACGGGCACGACAGAGGCTTTGCCGACGGCCTTGAGCTGCTTGGAGCGCATAAAGAGCAGGAAGATGATCGGGACAATGAACGTGGCGCCGGTGCCGCCGAGTTCGCCGATGTAGTTACCGAAGTTTTCGGTCAGGGCGAGGGCGGGGTGACCGCCGGCCTGCAGCGTGGCGAGGTTGGTGGTGATGTTGCCAAACAGCGCGGCGTTGAGGGCAGGCTTAACGACCGAGGGGCCGTGGATGCCCATGAACCAGAACAGCGGGATCATGAACCAGATGAGGGCGAGGCCGGCGTAGGAATCGGCAGCGGCGAACAGCGGGCTCACCAGCGTGGAGATGACGTTGGCAAACGGGACGGCCAAGCAGGTGCGGCAGATAACGTCGATGACGGCGACAAACAGGATGGAGAAGCTGAAGGCGAAGATGTCGCGGAAGTTCTGGGCGATGGCGCCGGGGACTTCTTTGGGCAGCTTGATGGTGATGTCTCGCTTAATGCAGAAGGCATAGATGTTGACCGTGGCAAATGCGGCGACAAAGGAGCTCAGCAGGCCCTTGGTGCCCATGTTGTCGGTAAAGAACACCGAGACATCGGCGCCGTCGATCTTGGCACTCGTCTGGGTAACGGCCAAGATGAGCATAGCGCACATGGCGGCGACCATGGTGCTCGTGGCGTTGATGGCCTTGCCGGCAGGCATGCGGCGGTTCTTGGAGCCGGTCAGCGCGCTTGCGGTGGTGCCGGCGACCATGATGCCCACGACGCCCATCGTGAAGTTGTAAACCTTGTTGCAGAAGTTCACGACGTCGACGTTCCACCAGTCGGGCAGCGTAAAGCCGCCGACCGTGGCGACAACGCCCGGCAGGGTCGAAATAAGCAGGAAGACAGAAGAAGACAGGATGATGGGCATTGCTGCCAAAAAGCCGTCTTTAATGGCCTGAAGGTAGATGTTCTTAGAGACCTTGTCGAAGTACGGCTGACCTTTCTCCAAGAACTTAACGATCGATTCCATAGTTCACGCTCCTCTTTGCATGAAATCTTAATGGCATGGACGTTGAAAACCTATATGGTCTCCCGCTTGCTAAAAGCCCGGGTGCAGGCGGGGTCGGTCCCAGGGGGAGAGAGGGGAGCGGCTGGGTTTGTATCGCATAGGGCCGCTCCCTTCTCGGGGGAAAGCGAGGCGATGCGCTACTGCGCGTCCGCCATAGTGTCGGCGAGCTCCTTGTACCAGAGTGCCGACTGCTTGATGTAGCGTTTTTGCGTGTCGAAGTCGATGTAGAACAGGCCGTAGCGCTTGTTATAGCCATTGGCCCACGAGAACTGGTCCTGCAGGCTCCAGATAAAGTAGCCCTGGACGTCGACGCCCTCGGCGCGCGCCTGGAGCACCTTCTCCATGTGCTGGTCGACAAAGTCGATGCGCTCGGGATCGGCGACGATGCCGTTTGCGTCGGGCTCGGGGTCCTTGTGGCCCAGGCCGTTTTCGGTGATATAGATGACGGGGAGGTTGGGATAGGTGGCGCTGATGTGCTTGAGCGTGTCGTAGAGGCCTTGCGGGTAGATGAGCCAATCCCAGTCGGTGGTGGGGATACCCGGCATATCGACCTGCTGCCCGACGCCCTTAAACTTAAAGCACGAGGTGCCCTTGTCTCCGGTGCCGTTAAAGCTGTTGGTTGACTCGCCATCGTAGGCGGCGATAAACGCCGACTGATAGTAGTTGAGGCCGAACATATCGTTGCGGGGCGCCGCCTTGGCGAGCTCCTCCATGTCGCTGTCCTCAACCGTAAGTGTGGCGTTGTTGGCACGCAGAATCTCGTTGATGAGTGAGAGGGTGCGCGCGGAGTAGTGACCCAGGAAGGCGCCGTCCATGATGAAGTCGGTGTAGAAGGCGTTGTACAGGTCGGCGGCGTGCTGGTCGGCGGGCGAGTCGGTGGCAGGATATGCCGGCGTCAGGACGTTGACCATGCCAATGCGTCCGCCCAGGTGCTCGGTCTCGTCAAGATCCTTATACAGGTTGACGGCGCGGGCGTGGGCAACGAGCTCGTTGTGCTGGCTCTGGATGCCGCTCGTCACATCAAAGTGATGGTTGGGCGGGAAGTTGCCTTGGATGTATTGGGAGTGCGAGAGGCTGATGAGCTCGTTGATGGTGAACCAATTCTTGACCTCGCGGAACTCGCGGAAGCAGAACTCGGCATAGCGCACATAGGCGTCGACGGTCTTGCGGTTGAGCCAGTCGCCCTGGTTGAACAGGGCGGCGGGGGAGTCAAAGTGATGCAGGGACACATAGGGCTCGACGCCATACTTTTTGCAGCAGGCGAACAGCTCGTGGTAGTGCTTAACGCCCTCGGCGAGGGGTTCGGCATCGTCGCCGTTGGGGAAGATGCGGGTCCAGGCGATGGACACACGAATGGCGTTGAGTCCATGCTCGGCAGAAAGGCGGATATCCTCCTCGTAGCGGTTGTAGAAATCACTGGCCGGGTCGGGCAAAAAGCGACCCTGGGCGACAAGGTAATCGTCCCACATGGTCTTACCCTTGCCTGCCACCTTCGTGGAACCTTCCGTTTGGTACGCGGCGGTTGCGGCGCCCCAAACAAAGCCCTTCGGCAGCTGCTGTACGCGGTTTAGCAAAGACATATGCATACACCCTCTCGTCTCGCTGTTCGATATTGTGCGTTTGCGCTCAGGAGGCTCCCTGGTTAGCGTTCAGCGGTGAAAAAGCCCGATAAACACTATCTTAAAATGATTAGAACCAAAATGAGCACGTGAACATTTGACAATGAGCACGTTAACATCCGGCTGGGATGTATAGAAACAAAACAACTTCAAACAGCCGCGAACGGTTGTATTTGTTCGGTAAGCGGTTTTGATTGACAGAAGTTTTCATGTTGTGGTATATGGCTCGGGTATCATGAGCACGTTATCAATGTATGTACGATGCGCCATGGGCGCGGGGAATAGTTGGGAAGCAGGTTAGCGTGGAAGGCATGGATCAGCAGACAAGGAATGGTCGTTCGGCGAGCGCGGCAGAGGTTGCGGCGCTCGCTGGCGTGAGCCGCCAGACTGTGTCTCGCGTGGTCAACGGTATGCCCAACGTGACGGAAAAGACGCGCAAGCGTGTGCTGGCCGCCATGGAAGAGCTGGGCTTTCGTCCCAATTTTGCTGGAGCGGCGTTGCGCGGCGGGTCGTATCGTTCTATTGGCCTGTGCATGTACAACATCACACGTGTCGGTAACCTGGCGACGCTCGAGGGTATCATGCAAGCGGCGCGCGAGCACGATTTTGCCGTCACTATGATCGAGATGGGCGGCGACAAGCCCTATGCACTTGCCGATGCCTCGCGCCGCATGGTCGAGCGACCCGTCGACGGCATGATTCTCAACATGAACCGCATGGCTCCCGATTTTGAGGAGTTTGTTCCCCAGCCGGGAGTGCGAACGGTCATCCTGTCCATGTATGCGCATCCGCGCTGCACGACGATCGACTCCGACCAGTATGGTTCGTGCGAGCTGTTGACCAATTATCTGCTGGAACATGGTCACTCGAATATGCGGTTTGTGGCGGGTCCGGAAAACTCGATTTCCTCGCGTTTTCGTGAGGCCGGTTGGCGCGATACGCTGGGTCGTGCTCATGTCGATGCCGCTCCGATGCTGCGTGGCGATTGGAGTGCGGACAGTGGGTACGCCATGGGCGAGCGGATTGCGGCCGAGGTGCTTGCCGGCGGGTCGCAGGCGCCGACTGCCGTGCTTGCGGCAAATGACCAGATGGCGCTGGGCGTTATCGCCGCGCTCGAGAACGCGGGCCTGTCCGTGCCCGACGACGTGAGCGTGGTTGGTATCGACGACGCACTCGAGGGACTTGTTCCTCACAATCGGCTGACGACGCTGCGATTTGATTTGCGCGGTGTCGGTAAGCTTGCGTTTGAGGCGGCGATTGGAGAGAGCTCGTCTATCGAGGCGATTCATGTGCCGAGCACGCTGGTCGAACGCTCGACTGTTAGGGACATACGGGGTTAGGTCCTACTCCGTTTGTCTCGATTTGTAACAGGTAGACGGTCAAAAGCGGGCTACGTGTTACAGATTTAGATTCTTCGGAAAGAGCAATCCTGTTCGTCTCAATCTGTAACAGCTAGGACCAAAAAACTCAGCTAGATGTTACAGATTGAGACGAACGGCTTCCGACCTGAACAAAAAGGCCGGGGGCGGCGCGCCGTGTGACGTGCCGCCCCCGGCTGAGAAATGGGGACAGGTTATGTGGGCGGTGCAACTCCGCCAACCGCTCGTCGCAAGCCGCTAGTCCAGACGACGGGTCTGCGCCACGTGCTTATACCAGTATGCGCTTGCCTTGGGCGTGCGCTTCTGGGTTTCAAAGTCAACGTAGAAGAAGCCGTAACGCTTGTTGTAGCCATTGGTCCAGGAGAACTGATCCTGCAGGCTCCACAGGAAGTAGCCGCCCACGTTGACACCCACCTCCATGGCCTTGAGCAACCAGCGCAGGTGCTGCTCGATGTAGTCGATGCGCGGCTGGTCGTCCACAAAACCGTCCTTGTAGGGGTCCTTGTAGCCCATGCCGTTCTCGGTGATGAAGATCTGCTTGTAGTTGGGGTAGCGCTGCTTAATGTAGACGAGCAGATCGAACAGACCCTCGGGATAGATGATCCAGTCCCAGTCGGTGGTGGGGATGCCAGGCTTGTTCACGTGCTCGCCAATGCCCTTGACGCGCCAGCGGCCGGTGCCCTTCTCGCCCGTACCGTTGTGGTGCAGGTCGTTCTCGCCATCGTAAGCCTTCAAGAAACGGCACTGGTAGTTGTTAACGCCCAGGTAGTCGTTGTAGAGCGCGGCCTCGCGCATGATCTCGAAGTCCTCATCCGGGATCTCGATGGTGCCGCCCGAGATGGCAGCCAGGCGGTTAGCGCACTCGAGCGTATCGGGCGCATAGTCGCCGCGGAAGGTGGCGTCGAGCAAAAACTGGTTCTGCAGCACGTGCTCGTTGTTGGCGGCTTTGATGTCGGCGGGGTCGTTCTCGTTGAGCGGATACTTAAACTCCAACGACTGGATGACGCCGATCTTGCCCTTAAAACCGCCGTTGTGGAAGGCCAGTACTGCCTTGGCGTGGGCGAGCATCATGTTGTGCTCGCACTGGAAGGCCTCGGCCAGATGCGCCTTGACGCCACCGGGGAAGGTGCCCTCGATGTAGGTGTTGGAGGCGTCGGCCCAGATCTCGTTAAAGGTGAACCAATAGGTCACCTGGTCGGCGTACTCCTTAAAGCAGAAGGTGGCAAAGTCCACAAAGGCGTCGATGGTCTCGCGGTTGAGGAAGTCGCCCTTCTCAAAGAGGGACAGCGGCGTATCAAAGTGATGCAGCGTGACAAACGGCTCAACGTGGTGCTTGTGGCACTCGGCGAAGAGATCGTGATAGAACTGGACGCCCTCGGGGTTAATCTCACCGGTGCCGTTGGGAAAGATGCGGCTCCAGGCGATGGAGAGGCGAATGCCGTTGATGCCGAACTCCTCGCACAGCTCCAAATCGACGGGGTACTGGTTGTAGAAGTCCGAAGCGGGATCGGGGGAGAAACGGCCCTGGGCCTCCAGGAAGTCGTCCCAGGCAACCTTGCCCTTACCGTGAGTGCGGGTCTCGCCCTCTACCTGGTAGGCAGCAGTGGCGCCGCCAAAGACAAAGTCCTCGGGAAACTGCGCGGGCGGGTTGGTTACGCTAGCAGGGTTAACGGACATGATGATCCAATCGTCTAAATCGAAGGGCCAGCCGGTCTCGGATAGTCGGCTGGCCCTGAGCGTTACTTACTTCGAGAGTTGCTCGCTTACGAAGGCGAGAGACTTGTCGCCGTTCTGGGAGAGCTCGATGTACTGCTTACCGCGGCAGGCGACGCATTTGTTGCCCACGCGCTCGCAGTCCTTCTGCAGGTCGGCCAGGTAGCTTGCGGCCTGCGGGGCCAGGACGACCAGGTCAAAGTCGGGGAGCATGTCAACGTGGTTGCCATAGGCCTCGGCAGCGGTCTCAAGATTGATGCCGCGCTCTTTGGCAGCCTTGGCCAGCGCGTTGGCGAGAAGGCCCGAGGTACCGCCGCCCTGGCAGAGCACGAGCACGCGCTTGCCGTTGAGGTCGCTGGTGGCCGTGGCCTCGGTGGCGGCGGGAGCGACGTCGGACTTCACGGCCTCGGCAGCAGCACCGGTGGCAACGCTCTTGGCGTCAGCCTTGCCCTGGAAGGCATCGTTGAGCTTAGCGGCCTTCTCCGCGTTCTTGGCGGCGAGCTCCTCCTGGGAGATCTCGGCCTCCTCGGCGCACTTCTGGGCGTCATAGGCACGGAAGAACGGATAGTACAGGACGAAGTCGACGACCAGGATAAGGGCGAGCATCACAAAGGCGAGCGGCTGGAAGCCCAGGCCCATGATGGTGCCGATGGGGCCGGGGACGGTCCAGGGCAGGGTGTACATAAAGCCGTTCATGCCCAAGAAGTCGATAAAGATCTTGAGGATCCAGATGTTGGCGATCGGGGCAAAGACAAACGGGACAAAGAAGACGGGATTGAGCACGATGGGTGCGGCGAACAGCAGCGGCTCGTTGACGGCAAAGCAGACGGGGACGATGGCGGCCTTACCGACGGCGCGCATCTCCTGAGACTTTGCCAGGAAGCAGAACATAAAGACCAGGACGAGCGTAGCGCCGGTGCCGCCCATGCAGACGACGAAGTACTGGGCACCCTGGGTCAGGACAGCGGAAGCGTGCTGGCCAGCCTGGAACGCAGCCAGGTTGTCGGTCATGTTGGCAACGAGAGCGGCGGCGATGGCGGGCTCGACGATCGAGGGGCCGTGGACGCCGACGAACCAGAAGAGGCTCATGGCGCCGTAAATCACAGCGAGGCCGATATAGCCGTCGGCAGCGGTGAACAGGGGCTGGAACACCTGGATGACGCCTTGGGCAAAGCAGAAGCCAAAAGCAGCGCGGAAGACGATGTCAAAAACCCAAAAGACGGTGATGCAGACGGAGAAGGGGATGATGTCCTTGAAGGTCTGCGAGATGTTGGGCGGAACCTGCTCGGGCATCTTGACGGTGATGTTGCGCTTGATGAAGAACTTGTAGATGATACCGGTCACAAACGCAGCGATGAAGGCGGTCAGCAGGCCCTTGGAACCAAGGTAGGTGGTGTTGAAGCCGCTGGCGGCGTCCGTGGCGATGGTGTCGCTCGAAAGGAGCAAGAAGCCGATGATGGCCGCGCACATGCACGAGATGAAGTTGATCTGGTTGTTCTTGGGCAGGTCGCGGTTCTGAGCGTCGGCGAAGTGCTTGGCCGTGGTAGCGGCGCAGGCGATGGCCAGGATGCCCATGGAGTAGTTGTAGCACTTCCACAGGGCGTTGTTGATGTCATCGGGCCAGTAGAAACCCCAGATGTTGGGGACCGAGGCTACCAAGCAGAAGATGGACGAGAAGATGATGATGGGGATGACGGAGATAAAACCGTCACGGATCGCCTTGAGGTACTTGTTGCGGGCGATCGCGTTGAAAAAGGGCTGGCCCTTTTCGATGATGGCGATGAGTTGCTCCATGCAATGCTCCTAAGAGTCGGTGGGTTAGCAACGATGGTAGCTTTTGACGTTCGGTTGCCAAAATGTTGACGTTGCCATTTTGTGACACAAAAAAAGACGCGAACCGGTGGTTCCTGTGCCTGCGAACCGTCGATTCCTTACGCGTAAACGTTTGAGCCGCCCGGTGGCTCTGTGTTTGCACAATGGCAACGTTAACATTTGGGCGACAAAAGCCGTTCGGGGAAGCAAAAATGTCGGTGAACGGTAGGTTTTGGGTGGTGAGCGTATGGTGGGGGAGGCGTTAGATATACTTGAAGACGTTTCATTTGACTGCGTAGGGTGCCACCAATGGCATCGTTGACATAGAAAGATCGACCTATGGCCGCTGTTAAAAAATCGGTATCCGTCAAAGACGTGGCGCGCCTCGCGGGCGTCTCGGAGCAGACGGTCTCGCGCACCGTGCACGATTCGCCCAGTGTGCGCCCCGAGACCAAGGAGCGCGTGCGTGCCGCCATGCGCGAGCTGGGGTATCGCCCCAATTTTGCCGGTCGATCGCTGCGCCGTGGCAAGTTTAAGACCGTCGGCGTCGCCATGTTCAACATTACCGGTACCGGCAACCTCGACCGTATGGAGGGCTTTGCCGCCGCGGCCGACAAACATGGCTATGCCATCACCCTCACTAAAGTAGATGGACATCCCTATACCCTCGAGAGCGCATCGTCGCGTATGAGCGCGCTGCCGGTAGACGGCATGGTCGTGATCATGAATCGCATGCCGGCGGACTTTGGCACCTTCGAGCCGCTGCCCGGCATGCAGACGGTGCTCGTTACGATGCTGGAGCACCCGCTCTGTTCAACGGTCGATAACGACCAGTTCGATTGCTCGCGCCAGGTGGTCGAGTATTTGCTGGAGCAGGGGCACAAGACCGTGCACTTTATCTCGTGTCCCGAGCGCTCGCTTTCGGGCATGCGGCGCGAGGAAGGCTGGCGCGAGACATTGCGCGCGCATGGAATTGAGCCGCCGCGACTCGTCCGTGGGGATTGGACGGCACAGAGCGGATATGCTGCCGGTCAGGCTCTGGCGGAAGATCCGACCTGTACGGCCATTTATGCTTCCAACGATGCCATGGCATACGGCTGCATTCGCGGGCTCGAGTCGTGCGGAAGGCGTGTGCCCGAGGACGTGAGCGTGGTGGGTGTTGATGACAGCCTGGGCGATATCGTGCCCGACCGTCGCCTGACCACGGTGCGCTTTGACAACAAGCGCGTCGGCATGTGGGCGGTCGACAAGATTGCCGGCGCCGATGGGGGTGCGTCTGGCGTGGAGCACATGCTGATCCCCGGTGTGCTTGTAGAGGGCGATACGGTGCGCGATTTGCGTTAGGGTGCGGCCCTGTTTGGGTTGCCGCTAATTGTGTTCGATATTGTTCAGATTGGTTTAAAAACCGTTCACGGGCGAAAAGTGACCGTTCATAGTTCGAAATTACGTTTTGAGCTGTTCTTTTTTGTTTGAATGTTATTGTTTCTGTCATACACAACGCAGCGCGTATGCCCGGACGCGATGCTCTCCATTGGTTCATATGTGAAAGGAACGCAATATGGCAACCAAAGAAGAAATCTCGATGGTTGGATTCGAGATCGTCGCATACGCAGGTGACGCCCAGACCGATCTGCTTGCAGCGCTCGATGCTGCTCGCGAGGGTGACTTTGAGAAGGCCGAACAGCTGCACAAGGATGCCAGCGATGCGCTCATCGGTGCCCACGACACGCAGACCAAACTGCTTTCGCAGGAGGCCGGCGGTGGCGAGATGGAAATGACCTTCATCATGGCTCACGCTCAGGACACCCTCATGACCACTATGATCCTGGAGAAGCAGACCCGCTTTACCATCGATGCCTACAAGCGCATCGCCGAGCTCGAGGCCAAGCTCGCCTAACGAGCCCTCACAACCAAGTCCCCTTCCAAAAGCTCTGCCGCTACCCGCGGCAGGGCTTTTTCTGTCCTCCTCCAAGTTGCGGTGAAATGGGGACTGAATAGGGGCCGGCGGGCGCAAAACAACCCCTATTCCACCGCAACTCATCCCGAGACAGTCATTGGGGACGTTCTTAAACGACTAGTCGTTGGGGGCAGTCTTGGAGCTTCTGCACGCCCTCCCGTTCGGTTTTTCGATGGGTGGGTATACTTCCATCCGCAATGCAGGCCGGAATGAGGAGGTGTCCAAATGCCGGACAACGGATTGATTCAAAAGACAGATGCGCACGAGATGGCTCATGGGCGTCCTGTCCAGATAACCGAGCATACGACGGTAACCGAGCTGCAGCCCAGCCTGTCCGATGTCGTGTGCGCAAACAAAAAGCTGCAGATTGGCTTTATCGTTGCGCTCGTGGTACTGGCGCTGCTGTCGGGCTTTGTAGCTCGTCCGCATTTCGCCGATACCAAGACTTGGGACTCCACCATCGAGGTCATCGATCAAAAGAAGGGCAACGTTTTGGCGCTCACGACCTCGTGCGTCGCCCTATCTGCGGGTATAACTGCGCTGCCGGGCGATACGGGAACGCCAGTTGCCGAGCAGCTCGCGCAGCTTTCGGGAAACTTGGGTATCGTGCTTGCCGTGCTCTACCTCGAAAAATATCTGCTGACCATTTTATGGTCGGTCGGGCTGGGCATCCTGATTCCGTTCTCGCTCGTACTCTTCGCGGTGTCGCTTGGCATTCACGGACGCTGGAGCACGAGCGCGGTCATTCGCCGCGTGGCAACGCGTGTGCTGGTGGTCGCCATAATTGGCATGGCGTTGGTGCCTGCAAGCGTTTGGGTGTCGCAGAAGGTCGACGAAACGTATCGCGTTAGCATCGAGGCGGCCGAGCAAAAGGCGGCCGACGCTGCGAGTGCGGCAGATAGCGATAGCTCCAAAACAAGCAAGAAAAAGACCGAGTCCGCAGAGTCCAAGAGCGTGCTCGAGCAGCTTGCCGACGGTGCCTCGGGCCTCGTCACGTCGGTGACCAGCGGCGCCAAGCAGATGACCGATGAAATTGTGCAGCAAGTGACCGATCTCATCGAAGGCGTCATTGTGATGATCGTGACCTCGTGCGTTATCCCGCTGCTGGTGCTCGCGGCGTTTCTATGGCTGGGACACACGCTACTGGGGATTGATATTTCCGGCCCGGCGAACTATTTGACGGGCCGCTTTCTGAGTGCTCCGTCCAAGCACGCCAAGAAGAGCGTACGGTCTGAGTAACTAAAACAGCTGTATATACCGGGATATACCGCCGAAGGGCGGCCGAGATGCGTTCTCGGCCGCCCTTTTTGTTTGATGAATACGTGGCAGGCTAGGTTTTTCCCGATTCCAAACGGTCAGCAATCATCCGTAAACGGTATTTGTTCAAAAAAGAACAAAGACAAACAAAAAATTGTTGCAGTCGGTGTTCGAATGTGTTCAAATAAACATGAACAGTGAAGAACCGCACATTCAGATGCCCGGACCTGAACGCGATTCAACACTTCCAAACAGAAACTACGCACCTGCGTATCTCTCAAGGAGGATGTCATGAGGGTTGTAATCGCTTCCGATGCCGACGGTATGTCGATGAAGGAGTCCATCAAGGAGATGCTCATCGCCGACGGTCACGAGGTCGTCGACTATTCTGAGACCCCTGCCGCGGACTTTGTCGATTCCGCGACCGCCGTTGCCAAGGACCTGCTGGAGCACAAGGATTCCCAGGGCTTCGCATTCGATAAGTACGGCGTCGGCTCCTATATGGCCGCCGTCAAGATTAAGGGCATGGTCGTCGCCAACATTTCCGACGAGCGTTCCGCTTACATGACCCGCGAGCACAACGGCTCGCGCATGGTCACCATGGGCCCGGGCGTTGTGGGCACCGAGGTCGCCAAGAAGATCGCCCGCGAGTTCCTGCGCGCCCAGTACGCCGGCGGCCGTCACCAGATCCGTGTCGACATGCTCAACAAGATGGCCTAACGAGAGCCACCGAGAACTCGAACTTCTACCTCAACTTGTGAATTCAGACGAAAGGACGTTCTGATGAAGAAGACCATCGCAATCGGTTGCGACCATATCGTTACGGACGAGAAGATCTATCTGGCCGACCGCCTGGAGCAGGCTGGCTACAAGGTGCTCGACTGCGGCACCTACAGCCACACCCGTACGCACTATCCCATCTACGGCAAGGCCGTGGGCGAGGCTGTTGCCAGCGGCAAGGCCGACTTTGGTGTGGCCCTGTGCGGCACCGGCATCGGCATCACCAACGCCGTCAACAAGGTCCCCGGCGCCCGTTGCGCCCTGGTCCGCGACATGACCTCTGCCCTGTATGCCCGTCGTGAGCTCAACGCCAACATCGTGGGCTTTGGTGGCAAGATCACCGGCGAGTTCCTGATGGCCGATATCATGCTTGCCTTCCTGGAGGAGCCCTACGAGAAGACTCCCGAGCACGATGCCCTGATCGCCAAGATCGATGCCTGCAATAAGGCCGACGCCGAGGCTCAGGCTGACCCGCACTTCTTTGACGAGTTCCTCGAGAAGTGGGACCGCGGCGAGTATCACGACTAATTAGGTTCCGGCGTTCTGCCGAACGCCGGACCGGTCGACGCTGCGCGGCGCTCAGGCACCCCATCTCGCCGCTCAAACCGTCGCTCGCGTACATGAAGTACGCGTCGCTCCTCTTTCGCGGCGACCTGGGGCACCTGAGCGCCGCTCGCTGACGTTGGGGGTACCTGCAGGGTTACCGCTGTTGTTGCGAAGCTTTCTGGTTCGGTAAGCTGCTCCGATAACACGTTTGCTTGCTGAGCTTGTGTGCTTCGTTTTGGTGGTACCCGGCATTCTGCAGCTTTTCAATTGACGGCTCGCGTTTCTGTGAGGGGGCGCGGGCCGGTTTTCTATCAGCCCTATTGACTTGGCGGGCTGTCGTAAGAAAGGGAAGGCTCCTATGGAGTTTGTTCTTGATAACGGTTCTATTCGCGTAGCACTGAGCACGGCGGGTGGGTCGTTCACTTCTATTGCGGCCAACGGCCGTGAGTACCTGTGGCAGGGTGACCCGGCGGTCTGGTCGGGCCAGGCACCCATTTGCTTCCCGATCTGCGGTGGCCTTCGTGACGGTTACGCAACGACCATGGGCGGCCGCGAGGTAAAGCTCGCCCGCCACGGCTTTGCGCGCAAACAGGAGTGGAAGCTCGAGGAACAGAGCGACAACATGGTTGCGCTGAGCCTAAGCTCTACCGACCATGCCGAGTTGCTCAAGCAGTACCCGTATCCGTTTAAGATCGTTGCTCGTTACACGATTGATTCGGAAAAGGTGGCCGTGTCGTACGAGGTGACCAATGAGGGCACCGAGGACATGCCGTTCTTTGTGGGCGGTCACCCCGGCTTTAAGTGCCCGCTCGACGAGGGCGAGTCCTATGACGATTATGAGCTTCGTTTTGAGCAGCGTGAGGCCACCGAGCTCTGTACTGCCGTTCCCTCGACGGGCCTGATTGATGTTGAGCATCGCAGCAAGAACCCCATGATCGGCCAGAACCTGCCGCTTACCCATGAACTCTTTGACTTCGCGGAGACCATCTTCGACGTGCTCGAGAGCCGCGTGGTTACGCTGACCAAGAAGACCGAGGACAAGGGCGTGCGCCTGACGTTCCCCGATATGCCGTACCTGATTGTGTGGAGCAAGCCCGAGGGCGACTTTGTGGCCGTGGAACCGTGGGGCGGCCTGTCCACCTGCTCCGACGAGGACGATATTCTGGAGCACAAGCGCGGCTGCCTGGTGGCCAAGCCGGGGGAGACCGTCACCCGCGGCTTTGAGATCGAGATCCTTTAACGAGCTATCGTATGTTTGGGGCTGCGCGTGTCGTGCCCCGGAAACAGGAGTTCAATATGATTCTGACCGTTACCATGAACCCGTCGATTGATACGCGCTATCAGCTCGATAAGCTGATCATCGACGATGTTAACCGTGTGACGCCCGAAAAGACCGCTGGCGGCAAGGGCCTCAACGTGAGCCGTGTGCTGCTGCAGTTGGGCGACGATGTGCTCGCGACCGGTCTGCTCGGCGGTCACATGGGTGCCTATATGGCCGAGCTCATGGATGCCGATGGCGTCAAGAACGACTTTGTGCCCATCGCCGGTGAGACGCGCATCTGCCTGAATATCCTGCACGAGGGCAACCAGACCGAGCTGCTGGAGAGCGGCCCGCAGATCGCCCCGGCCGAGCTCGAGGCCTTTACGGCCAAGTTCGCCGAGCTTGCAGCGAAGGCGGACGTTGTGACGCTTTCGGGCTCGCTGCCGCGCGGCGTCGATGCCGGCTACTATGCCGAGCTCGTCAAGATCGCTGAGGAGGCGGGCGCCAAGGTGCTGCTCGATACCTCGGGTGCATCGCTGGAGGCCGCGCTTGAGTCCGACGCTAAGCCTGAGCTCGTAAAGCCCAACCTGACCGAGATTAACGGCCTGCTGGGTACGTCCTTTACGACTGATGATGTCGATGCCCTGCGCGAGGCGCTCGCCGCCGATGGCCGCTTTGCCGGTATTCCCTGGGTTGTCGTCTCGATGGGCGCTGCCGGTTCGGTGGGCTTCCATGAGGGTCGCGCGTTCCGCGCCAAGACGCCCGCGATTGCGGCTGTGAACGCGACGGGTTCCGGCGACTCGACCATCGCCGGCTTTGCGCATGCCATTGCTGCCGGCGCCGACGACGTCACGGTGCTCAAGACCGCCAATACCTGCGGCAAGCTCAACGCCATGGATCCCAAGACCGGGCATTTGGTTATGGACCGCTGGGACGAGATCTACAACAACGTTGAAGTAACGGAGCTTTAGGGTTACGCGGTTTTACCAAACCGCGTAACGGCTCGGCGCTGCGCGGGCCGCATTTGGACAATCTGACGTTCAACTTCAAGGGCGCGACCAGAAGGTCAGCGCCCTTTCGTTTCACGTCACCTTGTCTCAAATGCGGCCCGCTCGCTGCCGTTGCCAAAACATCGGCGTTGCCTTGCTTCGGGAATGCGGCAGATAGAGACGTTCCTTTTTTGCCGGCAGTTTGGGACACTCCTTACGGGGCAACCCCTCCACAGCGCCTATGCCAGCTTGTCGATTTGCCCAATCTCCCAGAGCGGAATATTGACGAGCGTGCCTTCGTCTCTATATGCCGCTAACGATGTTCTCACGCAGCGCTCGAGCTTGAACTTCTCGCAGGCAATCCTCAGGCTCTTTGCTTTGAGATTCTCTGCCGCCTTGACCTCGAGCGGAAGCACGGTCCCCGCATGGTCGACGGCAAAGTCAGTCTCTGCATTGCCGGAGGAGGATGACCAATACGCGGGAGTATTGCCTTGGAGCAAAAGCTCCTGTGCGACGTATTGCTCGGTCAGCGAGCCTTTGAACTCCGTAAAAACAGCGGGCCCGTTCAGAACAATGGCTGGCGTGAGGCCGGAGAGTGCTCCGAGGATGCCGGTGTCGATGCAGAACAGCTTGAAGCCCGAGAGATCCTCGTAGCTTGTGAGCGGTGCTCTTAGGGCGGAAACACGTGGTACCTTATGAACGATTCCATAGTCCATGAGCCACTGGAGGCTTTCCTCAAAATCGCGTGCGCGCGCCCCGGGACGAAGCGCGCCGTAGACGAACTTCCTGTTTTCCTTTGCGAGCTGGCCGGGAAGGGATTTCCAAACCAGTCTCATGCGCTCGACGATGCGGGCTGGCGCATGCTTGCCAAAATCGGATTCATAAGCTTCGATGATTTGCTGCTGAAGCCTGCGGGCCTCGATGAAATCGTGGGAGGCGGCGAAAGCGGAGACAACTTCTGGCATGCCACCGACAACGAGGTATTCCTTGAGCAGGCGCTCGAGCTTTTCGGAAACATTCGCCAGCAGGTCCATGTCTGCGGCAAGGATGGCATCTGCGAGCGGATCGCCATCGACGGCACGAACGAACTCGACAAACCCCATGGGGCGCATGGTAAGCTGGTCGATCTTGCCGACGGGGAACGACTCGTTTTCGCGTCGGAGCGCGAGCCCCATATAGGAGCCGGCTGCCATGATATGGTATTCCGGCGCCAGCTCGTTGAAGTATTTGAGCGAGGTGATGCCACGCGGTGCCTCTTGGATTTCGTCGAAGATGATGAGCGTGTCTGTCGGCGTTATGGTCTGGCCGCGCAGGAGCTCTATCTGGGAGATGATGCGTTTGGGGTCAAGGCTTCCGTCGAACAGCGAACGTGCGCCCGGTTCGAGCATAAAGTCAAAACGGATGACGTTTTGATACTGCTGGCCTGCGAATTCGTTGAGAAGCCAGGTTTTTCCCGTCTGGCGGGCCCCCTTAAGCAGGAGGGGCTTGCGGTTTGCCCTAGATTTCCAAGCGATGAGTTCGTCCATTAGCTGTCGCTGCATACTGCCCCCTAACGATCATGGTTAGTATAAGACCGTCTTGGTCTTTCCATCGAAAAATGTGGGAGTAAACCACGTTTTTCCATCGAATAATGTGGGAGGTAACCACGTTTTTCCATCGAATAATGTGGGGTTTAGGTCGGCACCTGGGGCGCTCCTTCTCTGCCGGCAGTTTGGAACACTCCTTGTTTTGGTGCAAATTAGCTACCCTTGCATCAGAAAACGGCGCCCGCCGGCGATGTTGCCGGCGGGCGCCGTTGTCGTGTAGGTGGCTATGTCGTGGGGGCTGCCGTTGAGCGTCCGGGTCTGTGCTCTACAGCGAGTCGATAAAGCGCTGCTGGGCGGCACGTCCTGCCTCGTCCCACTTAAAGACGCCGGCGTTGTCGAGCACGTGGCCAAACACCACGCCGACCTCCTCGTGCAGGATATCGATGGCGTTGTCGGCCGTAAGCTCGTCGGCGCGGCGGGCAAAGACGTCCTCAGCCCATGCGGCGTGGCTGCGGCAAAGATCATCGCCCTCGAGCGCACCGGCAAGGTCGTAGCTGGCATCGACCTTGGCTGCCAGCAGATGCTCACGGACAGCGCCAAGCTCGGGAACCAGGCGCGGCGGCAGAATGGCAAGGCCCATGACTTCGATCAGGCCGATGTTCTCCTTCTTAATGTGGTGGTACTCGGCATGTGGGTGGAAAACGCCTAGCGGGTGCTCGTCGGTCGTGATATTGCAGCGAAGCGCCAGGTAGGCCTCGTAAATCTCGCCGCCGGCGTTGCCGCGGGAGTCCACACGGCGGATGACGGGCGTCACGGTGTTGTGGGCCACGCCGTCGGCTGTGTGCGCGATGACGCCCACCGACTCATCGGTCCACTCGCGCCAGGCGAGGATAATCTTCTCGGTGGCGTCGAGCAGCTGGGCGCGGTCGTGCGAGCGCAGTCGCAGCACCGAAAGCGGCCACTGCAACACGGTACCGCTGACCTGGTCAAAGCCGGGCATGCTAAACTGCGAGACCTCGGCGGCGTGCATCATGGGGAACTCGTGCGCGCCGCCCTGGAAGTGGTCGTGCGACAGAATCGAGCCGCCCACGATGGGCAGGTCGGCGTTGGAGCCAATAAAGTAGTGCGGGAACAGGTCGACAAAGTCGAGCAGGCAGGTCAGCCCCTTGCGGTCGACGTGCATCGGACGATGCTCGGAGCTCATGGCAATGCAGTGCTCGTTAAAGTACGCGTATGGGCTGTATTGGAAGCCCCAGCGCTCGCCGTCGAGCTTAATGGGGATAACGCGCAGATTCTGGCGGGCGGGGTGAGCGCCACCGTCGGCTGCGGCGGAGCGTCCGGGGTAGCCCTCGTTTTCAATGCAGAGCTGACAGGCGGGATACTTCTCGCCCGTGTTCTTTGCGGCGCCGGCCGCGGCAATGTCGCGCGGATCCTTTTCGGGCTTTGACAGGTTGATTGTGATCTCCAGGTCGCCCCAGTTGGTGGGGGTGCTCCATTTGATATTGCGCGCGATGGCGGCACGACGCACGTAGCCGGCGTCGCAGCACAGACCGTAGAACCAGTCGGTCGCGGCGCGGGGCTCGTTGACGCCCATACGGCCGTTGAATTCCTCGTTTACAACCGAAGGCCTCGGCATCAGCACACCCATGATGCGCATGGCGATGCGATCGCGGCCCGATGCCGTATCCTCGGCAGCACCGTTGGCAACGGCGGCCTCGGAAAGCGCGGCAAGTGTGCCTTCAAGGTCAAAGTTGGGCAGGGTGTCGGGGTGCAAGAGCGAGAGTTTCTCGACCTGGAGCGCCCAGGCCATGTCGAGCGCCGGGCCCGTAGCACCGATGCACTCGAGAATGGTGTTATACGCCCAGATGCGATCGTCCTGGCCGATCATCGATCGGTGGATAGCGTACTCGATCAGGTTCTGCGCGGCCTCGCGCACGTCAGTCATTACAGCCATGCCGCGTAAGCCCCCTTGTCAGAAATTGCGTAGTGGCGGGCAGAGCCCTCGCCTAGCCAGCCGTTCATCTTGGTGATAAAGGTGTCGACCAGGTCGAGCGGCACGAAGGCCTGGATGGTGCCACCAAAGCCGCCACCGTGGATACGGACGGCGCCACGGCCGTCGAGCACGTGCTCGGCCAGTGCCAGGGCATACATCGAGGGCTGTTCGGAGCCCAGCTTGGCAACGACATTCTGTAGGTACATGGCAGAGCTGGCGCCGGACTCGCGCGTCAGGACCAGGAACTGATCGATGTCGCCGGCGTTCAGAGCAGCCCAGCGCTTGTCGACCAGGCCGTTCTCGTACCAGTAGTGAACGGCGCGCAGGCAGGCGCGGTCGCCCAGCTTGGCGCGCAGCTCGGGGAGCTTGGCGTCAAAATCGGCAACGTCGACCTCGCACAGGCGTGCCTTGCCAAACTCGGCGGCAACGTCCTGCATCTCGCGCGGAACGGCGGCGTAGTCGTCGGTGGCGGCCACGTGGTCGGCACCGACCTTAACGAGCACGAGCGCATAGCCGTGATCCTCAAAGTTGAGCTCGAGCTTCTGGGTTTTAGGCTGAGCCTGGTCCTCAAAGTCCATGTAGGCAAGGCCGCCCAGGCACACGGCGGCCTGGTCCATCAGACCGCAGGGCTTGCCGTAATAGTTGTTCTCGGTGCGCTGGCTCATCTGCGCGAGCGCGACGGGCTCGATGGCGGGTGCGCCCCAGAGGGTTTCCATGGCGCGACCGTACGCGGCCTCGACGGCGGCAGAGCTGGAAAGACCGCCGCCCGAGGGGACGGAGCAGGTAAAGGCAAAGTCGAAGCCGTGGGGCTCAACGCCAAGGGCTGCAATCTCGTGGGCCATGCCGCGGACGAGGCTTGCGGACGTGCCCTTCTCGGACTCCTGAACGTCTAGCGTGTCGAGCGCGATTTCAAACGTAGGATAGCCCTCGTCGGCGACGCGAACCTTGTTGGAGTCGGTTGCCACGGCGATGCCGTCGACAGCGACATCGAGCGAACCGGCGATAACGTGGCCACCCTCGTGGTCGGTGTGGTTGCCGCTGATCTCGGAACGGCCGGGCGCGTGCACGTAGAGCACCTGGCGGTCGCCGATGGGGCCAAACTCCTCCTCGAACAGCTTGGTGAGCGTGGCGAATGTCTTTTCGTCGGGGGTGGTCATGGGAGTCCTTTCCTTGGCGCGCCCGGGTGGGTTTTGCGTCGTTATGAGTACGTTAACAACTTAAAGCGGCATGAACCAAGTGTTCACGATACCGCACGTTACGGGCTATGTTAACGTACTCATAACACATCGCTTGTCACTTTTTGAGAATCTGGTAATCGGTAGAAATTCAGCCGTGAACGGTACTGCCGTATGGACTTATAAAGCAGAAGAGATGCAGATAGAAAAAGTAGAGTACGTTAACATGCGTCCGACGATAGCGGGCCTCGGCGCGGGATGTATTTCTGCCCGGGCCGGCATTCACGCTATTCAGATCTCGCAAGGGTGAAGGTGATCCTGTGGCAAGGCGCCCGTCCAACGATACCAGTTCGCGTCCGGTCTCCATGGCCGACGTCGCCCGCGCTGCCGGCGTTTCGCAGCAGACGGTCTCGCGCGTTGCCAACGGCTTGCCCAATGTGAACGAGCAGACGCGCCAGCGCGTACAGGCCGCGATGCAAGAGCTCGGCTTTCGTCCGAGTTATGCCGGTCGCTCGCTGCGCGACGGCCGTTACCATTCGGTCGGCCTGTGCATCAACGATGTCACCAAGTTTGGCAACCTTTCAATGATCGACGGCATCGCCAGCGCTGCTCGTGAGCATAATTGTGCCATCACGCTGGTCGAGATGTCCAAGACCGAGGAGTTTTCGCTTGCCGAGGCCACGCGTCGTATGGCCGCATTGCCGGTGGACGGCATCATCATCGGTATGAGTCGCATGGCGCCCGATTTTGAGACGTTTGATCCACTGCCGGGCATTGGCACGGTCATCGTTACCATGTACGCGCACCCGCGGGTGACCACGGTCGATTCCGACCATTACGGCTGCTCGCTATTGCTTATGGATCACCTGTTTGAGCTAGGGCACGAGCAGATTCGCTATATTGGCGGCCCGTCATTCTCGGTCGACGAGCAATTTCGTCGCGCCGGTTGGCAGGATGCACTCGAGCGTAAACACATCGAGCCGGCAGAGCCGCTCGAGGGCGACTGGTCTGCCAACAGCGGCTACGAGGCCGGCAGGTACCTGGCCGAGCACGATCGCACCATGACGGCGATTTACGCGGCAAACGACCAGATGGCAAATGGCGCGATTGCAGCGCTGCGCGATAGCGGTCTGCGCGTGCCCGAGGACGTGAGCGTGGTGGGCGTCGACGATTCGCTCGATGATTTTGTGGCACACAACGAGCTCACGACCGTTCGATTCGATTTGCATCAGCGTGGACGCGAGGTGTTCGAGCACGCGGTTCCCAAGGCGGGGGCAACGGACAAAACCGTTGCCATTCGTATTCCCGGCCAGCTTATCGTTCGACATACCACGGCAGCTCCGCGCACATAGTTTTTGCAGGTCAATGGCGATATATTCCGTCTCAATAACAATCGATAAGGATGCTGGCAGATAGCCGTGGCTATGAAGACGAGTGCTATGATAGACGGGCTCTTTTGTCTATCTAGGAGGCTTTGCCTGATGGAGATCACCAAGGATATCCGCTACATTGGCGTTAACGATCACGACATTGACCTGTTCGAGGGCCAGTACGATGTGTCCGAGAACGGCATGGCATACAACAGCTACGTTATCTTGGGCGAAAAGATCGCTGTTGCCGATTCAGTCGACGGCGGTTTTGTTGACGAGTGGCTCGGCAACCTCGAGGCCGTGCTCGATGGTCGTACGCCCGACTACCTGGTCGTTCATCACATGGAGCCCGATCACTCCGCCGGCATCGCTGCCTTTATGGAGCGCTATCCCCAGGCGCAGATCGTGGCCAGCATG
Source organism: uncultured Collinsella sp. (assembly GCA_902491765.1). Lineage (GTDB taxonomy): Bacteria > Actinomycetota > Coriobacteriia > Coriobacteriales > Coriobacteriaceae > Collinsella. Next base: position 34,965 of record CABUIY010000018.1, read on the forward strand.
GGTGCCTTCCGCATGATGGTCAACTACTTTGGCACCGACTTCCCCGAGCGCAAGATGGTCGTCAAAGAGGGCGATGTGCTCGACCTGGGCGGCCACAGCCTGACCTTTGTCGGCGCCCCCAACGTTCACTGGCCCGAGGTGCTCTTCTCCTACGAGTCCACCGACAAGGTGCTCTTTAGTGCCGACGGCTTTGGCAAGTTTGGCGCCAACGACATCGAGGATCCCGAGGGCTGGGCTTGCGAGGCTCGCCGCTACTACTTTGGCATCGTCGGTAAGTTCGGCAAGTTCGTGCAGACCGTGCTCAAGAAGGCCGCCGACCTGGACATTCAGATCATCTGTCCGCTCCACGGCCCCGTACTGACCGAGAACCTGGGCTATTACCTCGACACCTATAACACCTGGTCGAGCTATCAGCCCGAGGACGAGGGCATCACGATCGCCTATGCGAGTGTGTATGGCCATCTGAAGGCTGCCGTCGAGGAGCTCGCCGCAGCGCTTGAGGCTCGCGGCCAGAAGGTCTCCGTCTTTGACCTGGCTCGCGACGACATGGCCGAGGCCGTTGAGGATGCGTTCCGCTACGACCGTCTGGTGCTCGCTTCCATCACCTATCAGGGTGAGATCTTCCCGTTCATGAGCACCTTTATCCATACGCTTGCCGAGCACGCCTATCAGAACCGTACGGTGGCACTCGTCGAGGCCGGCTCCTGGGCGCCCACCGCTGCCAAGGTTATGGCCAAGGAGCTCGAGGGCATGAAGGACATCACCCTGGCGCAGAACAAGGTGACCGTGCTGGGCTCGCTCAACGACGCCTCGCGCGCTCAGATCGAGGTCCTCGCCGACGAGCTTTCCAAGTAGCGACACGTTTACTTTTGACGCTCAACCACCACAAAGGGGACAGGCACCTTTGTGGTGGTTTTTATTTAGTTGGCGGCGATGATGAGTGCTGGACGTGCGCCGTCGGCGGTCTTGGCGATTGAGGTGGCGACGGCGCCTTCGGGGTCTCGGTCCATCACGATGGCGTCGACATCGGTCAGCTCGGCAAAACGGTACATGCCGCGTCCGTTGACCTTACTGGCGTCCATGAGGGCGACGCTTTGATGGGCTGCGGCGATCATAGCCGTTTTGGTCTCGGCCATCTGCGGAAAGTCGGTCGTAAAGCCGCAGCCGGGAACAAAAGCGCCAGGGCACATGACGGCCAGATCGGCATGGACCATTTGGAGCGCCTGCATGGTAAGTGGACCGTACAGATAACGATGGCCTTTGCGCAGCGCCCCGCCCAGCATGACGACATCGACCGAGGGCATGCTCTCGTCGATATAATCGGCGATGGTAATGTCGGCCGTGATAACGGTGATGCCGTTGCGCTGATCGAGGAGCCGGACGAACTCGAGCGCCGTGGTGCCCGAGTCAACGAGCAGCGTGTCGCCGTCATTGACGAGCTCGATGGCGCTTTGCGCGATGGCCTGCTTGGCGGCGACGTTGACATTGATGCGGCGATCCTGCGTGGAGACGGTCAGGCGTTTGTGGAGCGATACGGCGCCGCCATGCGTGCGGCGCAGCTTGCCAGACTCGGCGAGTGCGTCCAGGTCGGCGCGAGCGGTGACAGAGGACACGCCAAAGGTTTGGGCAATTTCTGCTACCTGCACCGAGGCGTTGTGCTCGAGCATTTCCATGATGGCGGCGCGGCGTTCGTCGGCAAAAGCACGGTTGGTAGCTTGGGTCATGTCTGCTCCATTCTCGGCTAAATTTGCAGGAATTGTGTTGACTCTATTTTCGTTCATTTTCTTTTTTAGTAAGAAAACACCTTTCGATTACTTATCTTTTCTATAAAAGAAAGACGCTGAACGCCCAAAATTCAATATCGAACATGTCAGCTCGGCTCAAATTCCTTCCGTTTACTTTTCAAAAGCGACGGTATTGACCTGCATGGGCTCAATATCTCGCACGTGCAAAGCCGCTGAATTTCATACAATGAGCGCAGTAAAACGCAAGGTAAAACGCCTTGTGAACAACTACGCCCGATGTCCAGATGCGGGCGAGGGAGAGGAGCAAACGCTCATGGCACTTGTTACCACCGAAAAGATGCTCAAGGACGCTCAGGCCGGCCACTACGCCGTCGGCGCGTTCAACGTCGAGAACCTCGAGTTTGTTATGGCCGTTCTGGCTGCTGCCGAGGAGACCAAGTCCCCCGTCATCATGCAGACCACCCCGGGCACCATCAAGACCGCTGGTCTGGACTACTTCTACGGCATGGTCAAGGCTGCTGCCGAGCGCGCTTCCGTGCCCGTCGCTCTGCACCTCGATCACGGCGATGGCTATGACCGCTGCATGCAGGCTTTCCGCACCGGCTATACCTCTGTCATGATCGACGGTTCGCACGAGTCCTTCGAGGACAACATCGCCCTGACCAAGTCCGTCGCCGACGCTGGCCGCGCCATGGGCGTGCCCGTCGAGGCTGAGCTCGGCAAGGTTGGCGGCAAGGAGGACGACGGTCCCGCGGTTGAGGGCGAGAGCCCCTACACCGATCCGGCCGAGGCCAAGGAGTTCGTCGAGCGCACCGGCTGCACCTCCCTCGCAATTGGCGTTGGCACCAGCCACGGTGTGTACACGAGCGATCCGCACATCGAGCAGTCCGTGGTCAAGGCCATCCGCGACGCCGTCGACGTGCCGCTGGTTCTGCACGGCACCTCCGGTGTGCCCGATGAGCAGGTCGCCGAGGCCGTGAAGAACGGCATCTGCAAGGTTAACTACGCCACCGAGCTGCGTCAGGCCTACACCAAGGGCTTCATGGCCTACATGGCCGAGAACCCCGCCTGCTTCGATCCTAAGAAGCCGGCCAAGGAGGGCATGCGTGAGATCACCGAGCTGGTTAAGATCCGCATGACCAACCTCAACTCTGTGGGCAAAGCAGAGTAACAGCAAGGGTGCTCTGATCCCACCGGACGGCTTGGGCGGGTCCCCGTACTTAGTTTCCAAAACGTCCTCGCGCATGAAGGCCCCCGTTGCCTCGCTTCTACGAAGCGTTGGCAACGGGGGCCTTCGCGCTGCGGAATGATTTTGGAAACTAAGTACGGGGACCCGCCCAAGCCGTTCTGCTCAATCGCCCTTGTGGCGTTGGGCGGGAAGGGGTGGGGCGTTAGGGCTTCTTTGCTGATGGGGGATTAGTATGCCCGGGCTTGGTTGGGGAAGGTTTTGTCTAGGGATGCTTGGAGCTTTTCGAACGATGCTCGTAAGTTGTGGCTCTGGTCGGTTGAGCGTTTTGCTTTTGTGGTGGGGGAGTCGAGGAGGCCGTTTCTCTGTGTCGGGGGGAAGGAGAAAAGGTTTGCATGTTTTAGGGATGGCTGCTGTGCTGCGTCATTGGAAGAATGCATGCTTATGCGGCCTCCTCGATGTCCACCAAAAGGTTGCGCACGGGGTGTGCTGCTAGGTCCCGTGCGTTGGCAGTATTATGCCGCGGCTGTTGCAAAGAAGCGCTAAAGAAAGGCTTAATCAGGTTTGATGTAACAATGAAACCGACGCTCCTATAAGTTGTCAAGAGGCAGTTTGCGGGAGCGCTCTCTCCAA
>CABUIY010000019.1 GCA_902491765.1 uncultured Collinsella sp.
CGGTCTTTCATGCAGCAGGGGCTCTCAATGTTTTTATGTCCTGCTCATATCGTCTCTGCCGGCAGCTTGGAACAGTCCTTAAAGCCCGCATCAATCAACTGCGGAAAGCGCATCCCAGAATGAGCGTCCAACATGGGACATGGTTTCCCTTGAGGGCCTCAACCGGAAAATGCATCCCGGAATGTTGCCGGAAAGTGGAACGTAGTTTCCCAAACAGGCCGTGCGCGGAAAGTGCATCTCGCTATCGAACTTCAAAGCGGGATGCATTTTCCGTGCCAGCAGTTCCGGGCAGCCAGAGACCACTCATTTAAGTCTGTCCCCAATGACTAGTAGTAGGCCCACATGGCTTCGACTTCGTTGAGGACCTCTACGACGCCCCAGCGGCGGGCGCTGCGGCTGGCCGAGTTGGGGTCGTAGACGCCAATCTGGTTGGCGTCGTCGATGCCGTAGAGCACGATGTAGTGGCCTACGTTGGTAAACGTACCGGGGCGCACTGCGGCGATGACGGGCGCACCCGAGCGAAGTGCTTGGGTAATCGATTCGCGATCGTTATAGAGCTGTGTTCCGTTGAGCCCCAGCTGCCACGCACCGCCTGTCATAAACGACCACTCGGTGGCACCAGTGGGGGCGTAGTTGCCGGCTTCGGCCAGTGCGCATATATCGACCGGCGTCTTATCGGCGTGGCCGGTCTTAAAGATATAGACCATGGTGAGGCAAGTGGGACCGCAAGCGTTTTCGCGAATAGTGCCACCGGCATAGGGCAGCTCCGACCATGCGGGGTCAATTTGGTAGATGTGGGGCATGGTGCCGGCCTGCCATTGCGAGCGTGGGGTCGAGAACGCAAAGGAGTAACCGGGCGCGACGGGAGCTTTAAGCAGCCTGTCCTCGGCAGTGGGCTCAAGACCGGCTGATCCGTGGGAGATACAGGATCCCAAAAACACAAAGACGAGGCAGGCGGCAATGGAGCAAAGCGCAAGGCGTAGGCGGCGGGCCGGAAGCGCATGGCTTGTGGTGCGCGACGCGGAGCGAGGGGCGGAATTGCCGCGATCGCGTTGAGGTCGCGAAAAGGAGCGTTTAACGTAGTAGTCGGTCTTACGGCAATCGTAGCGGCGCGGCTGCGATGAGTCGGTCTGGCGTTGGCGCGTGCTCGTGCTCACGCGGTCTGACTGCTGCACGGTACGGCTTTGTTGCCGCGAAGAAGCCCCGGGCTGCTCTTGGGAGCGCTGCGGGTTGTCGTTGTCGGGGGTGCTTCTGGGCGTTGGCGTGGTGCGGCCGGCAAGGCGCACGCTTTGTGGCCGTTGGTCGCCGTCATTGTATCCGTATGCCATTTGAATCACCTTGCCTCATGTGTAACTTGTCTATCCTACATAAAAAGATGCACGACACATGGGTATGCGCACCAAAAGCCTGACAAATGGTACGAACGTTGCCGCGCCGCGCGCCAAGCGTCACGGCAACGGGTCTTCAAAAGCAGACAAGATGAAAGCGTCCAAGACGAATGGCGTCTTCCGCCGTTCGTCCCAAAAACGGCGCCGCTCGTTTTACAGTTCTGCCTTCGGTCGAGCCGCAAGCGGCGTTGCTGTGTCAAGGCCGTATCTTAAAGCCACGAAATTAAAGCGCGCGGCAAAACAGGCTGCGCAAGGGGTGACGCCAAGGGGCGTCAAAAAGGAAAGGAGGGGAACAATGGCGGACAAGAACGCAGAGGTTGCAGTCGAGGATAACGGCGGCATGAAGAAAACGCTTTCGCTCTGGAACTTCTTCACCATCGGCTTTGGTGCCATCATCGGTACCGGTTGGGTTCTGCAGGTCGGCGACTGGATGGTCGTGGGCGGCGGTCCCGTTCCCGCTATGATCGCATTCCTCTTGGGTGCAATCTTCCTCGTGCCCGTCGGAGCTGTTTTCGGTGAGCTCACGGCTGCCATCCCCATCTCGGGCGGCATCGTCGAGTATGTCGATCGTAGCTTTGGCCGTACGCTGAGCTACATCACCGGATGGCTCCTGGCCCTGGGCAACGGCATCCTGTGCCCGTGGGAGGCCATCGCCATCTCGACCCTCGTGTCCGAGATGTTCGGCAGCCTGCCCGGCCTTGAGTGGCTGCGCGCCGTCAAGCTCTACACCATCCTGGGGGCCGACGTTTACCTGTTCCCGACGCTGATCGCGCTCGGCTTTGCAGTCTACGTCATCTTCCTCAACTTCCGCGGTGCCAGCTCGGCCGCCAAGCTCCAGGCCTTCCTGACCAAGGCCCTGCTCTGCGGCATGCTGCTCGCCATGGGCGTCTCGCTGTTCACCGGCTCGCCGGACAACGCCATGCCCGTGTTCTCCCAAGTCACCGGCGCTGGCGGCGGCAAGGCCGCTACCGAGAGCACCAGCCTGTTTGCCGGCATCGTGTCGGTCCTGGTTCTGACCCCGTTCTTCTACGCCGGCTTCGACACCATTCCTCAGCAGGCTGAGGAAGCAGCCGAGGGCCTCAACTGGAACAAGTTCGGCAAGATCATCTCCCTGGCCCTGCTGGCCGCCGGCGGCTTCTACATGGTCTGCATCTACTCGTTCGGCACCATCCTCGACTGGCATGAGTTCGTTAAGAGCCCGGTTCCCGCGCTTGCCTGCCTCAAGGGCATCAATATGCTCCTGTACCTGGCCATGCTCGTCATCGCCACGCTTGGACCCATGGGCCCGATGAACTCCTTCTACGGCGCCACGAGCCGCATCATGCTCGCCATGGGCCGCAAGGGCCAGCTGCCCGAGAAATTCGCCGAGGTCGACCCCAAGTCCGGCGCTCCCAAGCTCGCCTGCGTCGTTCTGGGCGTCATCACCGTCATCGGTCCGTTCCTTGGCAAGAACATGCTCATTCCTCTGACCAACGTGTCGGCTCTCGCCTTCATCTTCTCCTGCGGTATGGTCGCCCTCGCCTGCCTACGCATGCGCTTCACCGAGCCCGACCTGCCTCGTCCCTACGAGGTGCCCGGCGGCAAGTTTGGCATCGGCCTCGCTATCGCTGCCTGCGCCATCATCATCGGCCTGCTCGTGATTCCGTTCTCTCCCGCCTCCCTCAACATGGTGGAGTGGAGCATCGTGATCGGCTGGTTGGCTATTGGCCTGGCCCTCATGGCCTTTACCAATTCCCGCAAAAAGTAACGCCGAGCCGGGGCGGATCAGGTGCGCGGGACCCTCTCTTCCGCGCACCGAACCCGGCACCACTTGGGTAGCTTTGTGAGGCCTTAACCCAACACGGCCTCGCCCACTATATGGATCCATAAGGAGGAACCATGTCCACTAAGTATGCAATCGTTGGCGGCAAGCTCATCGACGGTACCGGTGCCGAGCCGGTCGAGAACTCCCTCGTTCTCGTCGACGACAACGGCAAGATCGAGTACGCCGGTGCCATGCAGGACCTTCCCGAGGGCGTTGAGGTCATCGACGCCGCCGGCAAGACCGTCCTTCCCGGCCTGATCGACACCCACCTGCACTTCTCGGGCAACTTGACCGACGATGACACAGACTGGGTCATGCAGCCGCTCCTCGAGAAGCAGGCCGTCGCCGTCAAGCAGGCCTACGACTGCCTCACCCACGGCCTCACCACCGTCTGCGAGATCGGCCGCTTTGGTATCCAGATCCGTGACTGCATCGACAAGGGCGTCTTCAAGGGCCCGCGCGTTCTGGCCACCGGCCTTGGCTTCTGCCGCGTTGCCGGCCACGGCGACTCCCACCACTGCAGCCAGGAGCTCAACAAGGAATCGCACCCCTGGGGCGATCAGGTCGACGGTCCTTGGGATCTGCGCAAGGCCGTCCGTCGTCGCCTGCGCGAAAACCCCGATGCCATCAAGATCTGGGCTACCGGTGGCGGCATCTGGCGCTGGGACTCCGGCCGCGATCAGCATTACTGCTCCGAGGAGATCCAGGCTGTGGTCGAAGAGGCCAAGATGGTCGGAATCCCCGTGTGGAGCCACTGCTACAACAACCACGCCGCTGCCTACGATTCCGTTCGCTTTGGCTGCGAGCAGCTGATTCACGGCTTCGATATCGATGAGCGCACCATGGACCTCATGGCCGAGCAGGGCACCTTCTTCACCCCGACGATCGCCTTCCTGCCCACCTGGTACGCCACCTATCCGCCCGTCTACGTCCCCGAGCTGCACGACAAGTACGAGGGCACCCTGGTCGAGAAGGAGCTGCAACGCAACTACGACTGCCTGCGCGAGGCCAAGAAGCGCGGCGTCGTCATGACGATCGGCTCCGACTCCTTCTCCTTCGTCACCCCGTACGGCACCTGCTCCATCGAGGAGATGTACGAGTTCGTCGACAAGATCGGCTTCACCCCGGTTGAGACCATCACCTGTGCCACCCTCAACGGTGCCAAGATGTGCCACATCGAGGACGAGACCGGTTCCATCGAGGCCGGCAAGTGCGCCGACCTGCTGGTCGTCAACGGTGACGTCGCCGCCGACATCCACGTGCTCAACACCGACAACATGGACGTCATCATGAAGGACGGCTGGATTGTCGAGGCCGGCACCTTCGGCGAGGCAAACAAGTACAGCGCCTAAGCTACCGTTCATCGATGGCTGGATGTAAAACACAGTATTTGATTGCATAATGCAATGGAGAGGGTCGCTTGCGGCCCTCTTTATTGCTATGGGGTGCGTCAGTAAGAAGGAGATGACGGTGGATCTCAATAGGCTGATTCTGGGCAAGAGCTACAACTCTACCAAGGTCTTTCGTACCGCTCGGCATGTGGTTCAAGCCATCTTGCTCGGTATTGTCGTTCCGCTGCTTATCCTGCTGCTCATCTGGGATCTAACCGATAATCCCAATCCCGTTCCGGCCGTTGTCGTCATTGCCGGCTTGGTCATGCTGTGCTTCTTCTTCTCGTATGTCTTTGTCGTTCCCGACGACCTCACATCGAGCGCAACCGACCGCACGCTCGCCATCGCTTCAAAAATATTCGCCTACACTTCGCGCGGCCTTACGCCCGAAGCTGCCCTGGGCGCCTCTAAGATCATCCTGTCCGAAACTATCGCCTCTGCCATCTGCTTTACCGACGGCAAGCAGGTGTTGGCGAGCTGGGGCGAGGACTCGGCAAAATGCCCCGCGGGCACCCCGGTGGTACTGCGGACTACGCTCAACGTGATCAACAGCGGCGAGCAAAGCGTGTTCTCGCGCGATGCCTCGACCGAGACGGGTGGCTACTTTCCGCGCCTGCGCGCCGGTATTGTCGCACCGCTTACCGTGCGCGGGCATTGCGTGGGCACGCTCGAGCTGTATTATCCCCGTCTGAGCAGCATCGATATGCGCCAGACGGCGCTTGCCTCGGGCTTTGCCGACCTCATTTCCACGCAGCTTGCGAGCTTTGAGCTCGAGCGCCAGGACGAGCTCACGGCCCGCGTGGAGCTGCGCGCCTTGCAATCGCAGGTCGATCCTCATTTTCTGTTTAACACCATCAGCACCATCGTGTCGCTCGTACGTACCGAGCCGGACAAGGCCAGGTCGCTGCTGATCGACTTTTCCAACTACTACCGTCAGACGCTTTCTGATTCCGATACCCTCACAACGCTCGAGCACGAGGTGGAACAGGGCACTCGCTACATCAATCTTATGCAGGCTCGTTATGGCGACGGCCGTCTGCGCGTCTCGGTCGATATCGACTTTGAGGTGCGCGATTGCATGGTGCCGCCGTTTATCTTGCAGCCGTTGCTCGAAAACTGCATCAAACACGCGCAGCGCGAGACCGAGCCGCTTTCTATTCATGTTAGGGCTTTCGAGACCGATGACGGTTTGGAGATCATCGTCGAGGACGATGGCATCGGTATGAGCGAAGAGGTCTGCGCGCATCTGTTTGAGCAGCATCGCCGAGAGGAGCCCGAGAGCATTACCGCCGACGGCTCCGTCAAGCGAGGTTGCGGCCTGGCGCTCTTCAACGTGCTTCAGCGCATCCATTTCTTTTACGGAGAAGATTCCGGCATGCGCGTGAAGTCCCAGGAGGGCGTGGGAACGCAGGTCATCGTCGAGCTGAACGGCGAGCCGCATGAGCCGGCACCGTTGACGGCGTAGCACGCGGTTGGATTGAGAGAAAAAGAGGGGAAGCACATATGTCCGAAGGCTGGAACATCTTGGTGGTTGATGACGAGCCTCCCATTAGGGCTGAGCTACGCTATCTGTTGGAAAAGGATACGCGTGTGGGTCAGATTGCCGAGGCGGGCAATGTCACCGAAGCCGTGGAGTCGATTCTGTCGAACAAGCCCGACGTGTTGTTTTTAGACATTACCATGCCCGGCCGCTCGGGAATTGAGCTTGCCGAGACGCTGCAGAACCTAAAGACGCCGCCGGTGGTTGTGTTTGTGACGGCGTTTGCCGAGTTTGCCGCCGATGCGTATAACCTCGATGCGGTCGATTATGTCGTCAAGCCGGTCGAGGACGCACGCCTGTCAAAGGCACTCGACAAGATCGAGGCAGCCTTGGGTGCCCGTCGTGTTATCCACGCTCCGCGCCAGCCTTTGCGTCTGACGGTGGACCGCGGGGGCAAAAAGGTGTTCATTCCCGCCGCAGACGTCTGCTACTTTGAGGCGCGCGCCGATTTTTGCAACGCCATCTGCGCCGAGGGAACGTACCTGATCAATGAGTCGATCTCTTCGCTCGAACGTCGCTTGGGCTCCGAGGGCTTTATTCGCGTTCATCGCAGCTATCTGGTCAATTTGGAAGACGTGCACAATGTTGAGATTGGCTCCACGGGGTTGATGGAGCTCAGGCTCGACCGCGTGAACTCGACGGTACCGGTGTCCCGTCGTCGTGCCGCCGAGGTCAAGTCGCACCTGGGGCTTGCGTAAGAGGCTTGCGTGCCGTCGTTGACCATCGCAGGTTTGGCATGGGCGCGCGGTGGGCATAATGGGTGGCATCGAATGAAATCGAAAGGATCATTATGCCCGCGCTTATCACCCATCATCTGTTTGGCGAGGAAAGCATCGACCGTCTTCCGCAGGGCGTCATCACGTCCGATGAAGAGCGCATTGCCTTTATCTTGGGCAACCAAGGCCCCGACCCGTTTTTCTTTCACATTCTGACACCGCGTGTTTCCGACTGCACGCTGCTGGCGCAGGTCATGCATCGGTCGCGCATGTCTCGCCAGTTCGCGTGCCTGCGCGACGGCGTGTCGCATCTGCTGCCGCGCGACGCCAGCTTGGGTCGTGCCTTTGCGCTGGGCCTGCTGTCTCATTACGTGCTCGACCGCAACGCCCATCCCTTTGTCTATGAGCAGCAGTTTGGCATCGTGGAGTCCGATTCAGAGCTTGAGAATTCGAGCAGTCAGGTCCATGCCGTGATCGAGAGCGACCTGGATGTGCTGATGCTGCAGCTTAAACGCGATGGCGCTACGGTTGACGATTACCCGCCGGCGGGCGAGATCGTCACCACCGATCGCATCAATCGCGTGGCCGGCGTGCTGATGAGCTATGTTGCCGGACGCGTGTACGGCATTGACATTCCAGCGGGGGAGTACGGTGCTGCCGTTGCCAATATGCAGCGACTTTACCGTGCGATTGAGCCGGCCGGCTCCGCAAAGACGCGCGCGATCTCGCTGGTTGAGGGCTTGGTGCACGACTACTCGCTGCTCGACGGCCTTGCCCATCGCGTGACGACGGAGCTGCCCGAGCGCACCGGCAACCTGGGCCACCTGACATGGAAGAACCCCTTTACCGATGAGGTCTCGACTGAGAGCTTCCCCGAGGTCTTTGAGCGCGCGCTGGTCGATTACGAGTGCACGGTCGCACGTTTTATCGAGACCGGTGACATGGATGCCGTGACCAGTCACGTCAACTACAGCGGTCGCGTGCTCAATGCCGATGAGGAGTTCGACCGCGAGGAATAGGGCCCGTGCGTGTCCCTTTGCCGAATCCTTACCGGCGGTTCTGGACAATTGGGGTACGATGAACTAACTGCATATCGGGCGAATACGAAGGGTCCCTGTCCATGAAATACACCAAGCTCGAGCGTAACTGGGTCATGTACGATGTGGGAAACTCGGCCCTCGTACTGCTCAATACCTCGGTGGTGCCCATCTACTTTAACGCCATCAATACCGGTGCTTCCTCGGCAGACCTGGTGGTCGCTTGGGGCAACGCGCAGACGATTGCCTCGCTGGTCATTGCCATGCTCATGCCCATTCTGGGCGCGCTTGCCGATTACGCCGGCAACAAGATCAAGTTCTTCTTGGGCTTCTTCCTCACGGGCCTGGTTCTTTGTCTGGCGCAGGCTATCCCAATGTCCGCCATGGCATTTTTGACTGTGTACGTGCTGTGCACCATCGGCCTCAACTCTTCTATGACGTTCTACGACGCCATGCTGCCCGACATTACCACCGACGAGCGCATGGACGCCGTGTCCAGCTCGGGCTATGCCTGGGGCTACATCGGTTCCACCGTGCCGTTCGTCATCTGCCTGGCGCTCATCATGGGTGGCCCCGCTCTTGGCGTCCCTACCATGCTGGCAACGCGTCTGTCGTTTATCATCACTGGTGCCTGGTGGCTCATCTTTACCATGCCGCTCATTCGCACCTATAAGCAAAAGTACGGTCGCGAGCGCGGTCCCGAGGACACTATCGGCCACATCGCGGGCGGTGTGTTCTCCGAGGTCGGACACACCATGCGCGAGATCGCCCACAACAAGACCGTGCTGGTCTACATGATCGCGTTCTTCTTCTATATCGACGGTGTGCACACGGTCATTTCCATGGCCACCAGTTACGGATCGGCCTTGGGCATCGATTCGACGCAGCTGGTCCTGGCGCTGCTCGTCACGCAGTTTGTTGCTTTTCCGTCTGCCATCATTTACGGCAAGCTCGCCGGCCGCGTGGGCACGCTCAACATGATCCTGGTGGCGGTCGCCGCCTACATGGGCATTGTGCTGTTCGCCGCGTTCTTCCTAAAGACCGCCTTTGAATTCTGGGTGCTTGCCATTATGGTCGGCCTGTTCCAGGGCGGCGTGCAGGCGCTCAGCCGTAGCTATTTTGGCCGCATTATCCCCAAGGAAAAGTCCAACGAGTACTACGGCTTCTTTGACATCTTTGGTCGTTATGCAAGCGTTATGGGCACCTTCCTGGTGTCGGTTGTCACCTCGCTGACCGGCAACCCGTCGCTGGGCGTCCTTTCCATTGGTGTGCTGTTGGTCGTTGGCTTTATGCTGCTGGTCCGCCTGTCCCGCATGACTCGGGCGGCAGGGCATGCCGCATAGGAGCGAGCGGCTATTGTGCCTGTCCGCGATACTCTTTTGGGGTTATCCGCAATAAACATTCTGACTTTCGAACAATGATTAGCCCAAGTGGGTATGATGGAGTCAGCTAGGTCGCGGGGCGTCGCCTGTGTTTGGCGGCGTCCCGTTTTTGTGTTGCAGGGAGGGTAAGGCATGAACGCCACGGTCGTGATTCCAACGTATTGGGCGGGCGATGACGCTCGCGCAAACGCCCCTGGCACCTATGACCATTCGACGCGACTCAACGCCGACAATCCCGAACTCGACCGCTGCCTGGCCTCGCTTGAGCAGGTGCGCGACATCCCGCGCATCATCCTTTTGGTGGTCTGTCCCGTTTCTGCCACAGCCGATGTGTCGCTGCGCGTACACGAGATTGTCGACGCGCATCCCACGCTCAAGGTCACCGTTGTCACCAACACCCAGGCCTCGCGCGTCGCAGACCGGGTTGCTCAGATCGCGCCCAAGGGTTCGGGCGAGTGCGTGAGCCTGCGAGGCTACGGTGCCATCCGCAACATGGGGCTGGCCTGTGCCGCTGTGCTGGGGCATGACGCGGTTATCTTTTTGGATGACGATGAGACTGTCATCGACGCCGACTTTATGAAGCGCGCGACCTATGCGTTGGGGCAGCAGACACGTCAGGGCTTGCCGATCTTGGTCAAGAGCGGCTATTTCTACGATCGCGACGGCTCGCCGTTGGCTCCCACGGACAAGGCGGGCATCTGCCATCGTTGGTGGACCAAGCGCATCGAGTTCAACCGTTGGATGAAAAAGGCGCTCTCGGGCACCCGCATCTCGCGCTCCAACTACGTGTGCGGCGGCCTGATGGCCCTGCACGCCCGCGCCTTTACGCGTGTGGCCTTTGACCCGTTTATCACCCGCGGCGAGGACTTGGATTACCTCTTTAACATGCGCATGTTTGGCTACGACGTGTGGTTCGATAACGAGTGGACCGTGCGCCATCTGCCTCCGGAGTCCGAAAAGCGCTCACCGCGATTTATGCAGGATGTATACCGTTGGTACTACGAACGGGCCAAGTTGACATTCGCCGCGCATCAAAAGGAGCTCATTCCCGTTACGGCGGCATCGCTCATGCCCTACCCGGGCCCGTGGATTTCGCGCGAGCTCGACGACCGCGTGCGCAAGACCGCTATGGTCCGCAGCGTGTTTACCCGCGAGCATGAGGGCTACCTGCGCATCTGGCGCCATGGTATCGACGAGGCAAAGGCCTATGCGCGCCAAAACGCTGCAAGCTATCTGCGTTTCCAGAGCTTTTGGCCCAAGATCATGGACGGGCTTTGGCGTGACGCACAACTGATCAGTATCCTGGAGGGGGCCGAATGATCGACCGCCGCGCCCAGCGCGATAGTTCAATATCAATCTTTCGCATCATTGCCGTTGCCTGCGCCATTTGCGTGCTGGTGTACTTTATTTTTGCCTTGGTGACCGGTATCGAGCCGATCGCCACGGTGATTGCCTGCGCGCTGCTGTGCATCTTTCTGTGCATTTTTATCTTTTTGACGCTCAATCCCGATTCGGTGCGCTCCCAGTACACCGAGGAGACGCTCTCGGTGGCCTCGGCCATGCTCGAGGACATTAAGGGCGGTCTGACGCAGGAGTCGGCGCGTTTGGTGTGCCGGCGCATTTTGCCCGAGACGCGCGCCATGACGGTGGCCATCACCGACGAGGGCAACGTGCTTGCCTGCGCGGGCGAGTTTGAGGAAAAACTGCTGCCTGATACCCCCATCCACACGCTTGCCACACGCTACGTTATCGAACATGGCATCGTGCAGTCGTTCAACCGTATGGTGGATGTCGTGGGCTCGGACGGCTCGCACAACCAAGTCCCCGCCGGCATTATCGCCCCCATCAAGGTGGGCGATCGTACCGTCGGTACGCTCAAGTTCTACTACAAGACCCCGCGCGCCGTCGACCGTACCCAGTACGCGCTTGCCTCGGGCTTTGCCGAGATCTTGTCCACACAGCTCGCCATCCACGAACTCGAGGTGCAAAAGGAACTCACGGCGCGCGCCGAGGTGCGTGCGCTGCAGGCGCAGATTAACCCGCACTTCCTGTTCAACACGCTGAACACCATTGCATCGTTTACGCGCACCGACCCGCTGCGGGCCCGCGAACTGCTTCGTGAGTTCTCATCGTTCTATCGTGCCACGCTCGACAACTCGGGATCGCTTATTCCGGTCTCGCGCGAGGTCGCACAGACCAAGCGCTACCTTACCTTTGAGAAGGCCCGCTTTGGCGAGGACCGCGTGCTTGCGACGTTCGATGTGTCCGAGGACGTGGAAGATACGCTGGTGCCGGCGTTCGTGATCCAGCCGATTGTCGAGAACTCCGTGCGTCATGGTATGGGCGATGACGGCGCCCTGAGGATCGACGTGACCGTTCACCAAGACGGCGAGGACGCAATCTTGATTGCCGTGGCCGATAATGGCGTGGGCATGGATGAGGGTACCGCCGCCAGACTGTTTGACGAGCGCTCTGCCCGTCCCGACGCCAGCTCTCCCCAGGGTGGCGGCGCCGGTGTGGCCATGCACAATATTTCGGAGCGCATCCATCGCTTTTATGGGCCGCACTCCTATACGCGTGTCGAATCGGCGCCGGGCAAGGGCACCAAAGTGCTCCTTCATCTTGATTTGTCAGAGAGCATCTTCGACATTCAAGAGTAAAATAAAAGGCTACGGGCTCAACGTCATGCGACGGATGCCCGGCGTAGTTAGTTGACGAAAGGTTTTATCCCTATGCTGCGTGCGATGATTGTGGATGATGAGGCGCCGGCTCGCTCGGAGCTTCGCTTCCTGCTCGAGCAAACGGGCAAGATCGGCACGATCACGGAGGCGTCGAGCGTCCGCTCCGCCATCGAGATGCTTATGGAAAGTCGCGTGGATGTCGTGTTTCTCGATATCTCGATGCCCGGTGCCTCGGGCCTGCAACTTGCCGAGGCGCTGCATAAGCTCAAAAATCCGCCGGCGATCGTGTTTGTGACTGCGTATAGTGACCATGCGGTCGAGGCATTCGACGTGGATGCCGTCGATTATCTGATGAAGCCGGTCGAGGAAGCTCGCTTGGATCGCGCGATCGAGAAGGTCATGCAACGCGCCAAGCCGGTTACGGACAGCAAGGTGACCATCGAGCGTATCCCGGTGGAAAAGGGTGGCCGCAAGGTGCTCATTCCCGTGGACGACATTCGCTTTATCATGGCCAAGGACGATTACTCCTGCATCTATACCGTCGATGATCGCTTTTTGTCGACGACCTCGCTGGCGCAGTTTGAGGCCAAACTCTGCGACTTTGGCTTCTTCCGTGTTCACCGCCGCTATATCGTCAACTTGGCGTGCGTCACGGATGTGGAGACGGTGCCCTCGGGCGCCATCCAGCTGGGCATTACGGGCGTCGACGAACGCGTGCCGGTTTCGCGCCGCCGCGTCGTGCCGCTCAAGAAGGCTCTGAGTCTCTAGCACACTGGCCCCGCAGCCCTGTAGACCCATCGTCTGCGGAGCCGTGGGGCCTTTTTATATGTATCTGCCGAATCGTTTTTTGCGGAAGGGATCCCATGAACAGTGCAAGCGCCAAGCGCATCGACATCATCTCGGACACCCACGGCTGTCTTTCGCCTGCGCTCCTGGATGAGCTTGAGGGCGCAGACCTGATTATCCACGCCGGCGACCTCACGTCAGAGATGGACTACGAGCACCTATGCACCATCGCCCCCGTTCGGGCCGTACTGGGCAACAACGATTACTACCGCGACTACGGCCCCGATGTAGACCGTCTTGCGCTCTTTACCTACGAAGGCCTTAAATTCGCCGTAGCCCACTACCGCGAAGACCTTCCGGTGGGATCCGTAGACGTAGCCATCAACGGCCACACCCACGTAACCAAAGAAGCCCAAGTGGGCCGTTGCTTAGTCCTCAACCCGGGCAGCGCCAGCTACCCCAGAGGCACCCGAGGCCCCACCATGGCCAGAATGCTAGTAAAAGACGGCAAGATCCTAAGCACTAAGTTTATTGACCTAGAGTAATCACAACAAAAACGGGGGATGCAGATGCGTCCCCCGTTTCCATTTGAGCCAAAGGCGGAAGTTCAACAAGATCCATCAGACCAACCCCGCCGAGGAGCATGCGGGCTAGCCGCGCAGCGGCGCACGCCCGCAAAACTGATTGAACAAAGTGACGGCAGGGAGGGTCTCCGGGGCCGGCTGGCGCGGGTTAAGTTTGTCGCGAGTTCCGCACGCAAAGGAAAGCACTTAATGTGCTTTCCGTCTTGCGCAGGACTGTAGAGCAGCAAACTAAACCCGCGCCAGCCGGCCCCGGAGACCCTCCCGGAGGGACCGAAAAATTTTTTCAAAAAAGTTGTTGCGCGGCGGACAGACTTCTGTGTATACTAATCCCCGCAGCGCACGCGAGCGGAAACAAACGCGAACGACTGCCTGGGGAGTTAGCTCAGTTTGGTTAGAGCGCCGGCCTGTCACGTCGGAGGTCGCGGGTTCGAGCCCCGTACTTCCCGCCAACGCAATTAAAGCCACGTCTTCGGACGTGGCTTTTTGCGTTTGATGCACTTTGTTTTGATAGAACGATCGCCCTGGTGCATCTTCGCCCAGAACCCCCGCGCCTTCGGGAACGCAAGTAAAATCTAATGAGTATATCTGTCTGAACAACAGCTTTGTTGCGCAACACCTGTTCTACGAGACAGGGGGTTAGGTTATACTAAATTGCACTGTGCGCCGCATCTGATGCATTTCGCTCCAAGCGCGGCACTCAGTGGATATCCGATTTACCATTTGGATGTCCTGGCGGTCATTTAGCGTCTCGACACAAGCTCGGCCCCGGAGCTCGTTCGAGCTGTTCGTATTCCTTGAAAGGGGAAAAATGGACATATCGAGGAAGACTGATTACGCCCTTCGTATGCTGGCGATGCTTGCCGAGGATCCGGAGTGCTTGCTTTCTGTTCGCACCGCTGCCGAAGAGGTCAATGTTCCGTATTCGTTTGCCCGCTCGATTCAGCACGGTTTGGTCCAGGCCGGTATTGTGGAGAGCCTGCGTGGCGTCCACGGTGGCATGCGTCTCAAGGTCAGTCCGGACGACGTCACTATCCGCCAGGTCGTCGAGGCCGTTCAGGGTCCTATGGTTATGAACGATTGCACCGCGCCCGATGGTGACTGTGCGCGCATGGGCGCGTGCTGCTATCATCCCCTGTGGGCCGGAGCCCAGGCGTTGATGCGCGACTACCTCGATTCCGTTTCGCTCGGCGACATCGTCGCTCACCGCCAGTTCCCGGCCGTCGATCCCAAGTTCGCCGACCGCGAAGCGTTTCCCGAGTACGCCACCTGCGCGTGCGCTTACCGGGAGGAATAGCGCCGCATAAGGAGCATAGCCATGATTCAGGACCCCTTTCGTTCGATGATTCGTTCGGAAGGGGTCCTGCGTTATCGCGACCTTCCGTGGCGCCGCACACGCGATCCGTACATCATTTGGCTTTCTGAGGTCATGCTGCAGCAAACGCAGGTGCCGCGTGTGGAGGCGCGCATGCCGGTGTGGCTCGATCGTTTTCCGACTGTGCAGGCGCTTGCCCAGGCCGCGCCTTCCGATGTTTTGGACGCTTGGCAGGGCATGGGCTACAACCGACGCGCTCTGGCGCTTCATGGGGCCGCTCAGCGCGTTGTAGAGGACTGGGACGGGGAGTTTCCGCGTGAGACGCGTGACTTGGTCGCTCTGCCCGGCATTGGCCCGGCAACGGCGCAGGGCATCCGTTCGTTTGCGTTTGATCTTCCAGGCGTGTATCTAGAGACCAATGTGCGCACGGTCTTTTTGCATCATTTCTTTCCCGATGTGCCGGCCGTTCCCGATCGCGAGCTGGTGCCGCTGATTCAAGCCGCCTGTCCGGCGGCCCCTGGTGCGGCGGCGGATGAGATTGCGCCCTTTGCCGTGCCTCAAGACGATGCCGACACGCCGCGCGCATGGTATTACGCGTTGCTGGATTACGGCGCGTATCTTAAAAAGACGCTGCCCAATCCGTCCAGGCGGTCGGCGGGCTATAGTCGTCAGTCCAAGTTTGAGGGCTCGCGTCGCCAAAAGCGCGCCCACATTGTGCGCATGCTGCTGGCGGCGCGCGATGGGCAACCGGCAGGTATTACGCTCGATGAAGCCGTTGCAGGCGTTAACGAGATGGAGACGGCAGCCGGCCGAGAGCCGGTCGAGCGCGAGCTGGTCGCAAGCATTCTTGCCGATCTGGAGCGCGAGGGCTTTTGCGGCTCCGAGGGCGATCGTTGGCTGAGTGTGTAGCTCACTCGAATCTGAAGAACGGGATTGTAAGGTTTAAATTCTCGGCATGAGGGCATCCTTAAAGCAAGGCCGCTCAAAGTCTGTGGGCGGCATGCGTTGAAGGGAAGTACACCTATGGATTTTGAGAATTCCCAAACCAAGAAGAACCTCGAGACCGCTTTTGCCGGTGAGTCCCAGGCACACACCAAGTATCGCTACTATGCATCCAAGGCCAAAAAGGACGGCTACGTTCAGATCTCGAATATTTTTGCCGAGACGGCGGGCAACGAGTCCGAGCACGCCAAGCTGTGGTTTAAGTATCTGCACGACGGCGCCGTTCCGGGCACTCTGGACAACCTGCGCGACGCCGCTGCGGGCGAGAACTACGAGTGGACCACGATGTACGACGAGTTCGCCAAGACCGCCGAGGAGGAGGGCTTTGTCGAGATCGCCGAGAAGTTCCGTGGCGTCGCCGCCGTCGAGAAGGCCCACGAGGAGCGCTACAACAAACTCGTCGAGCGCATCGAGTCGGGCGAGGTGTTTGAGCGTGAGGGCGTGAAGGTGTGGAAGTGCCTGAACTGCGGGCACCTGCACGTTGGTGCCGAGGCGCCTGAGGTGTGCCCGGTGTGTAACCACCCGAAGGCGTACTTTGAGGAGCAGGTGGTGAACTACTAGCGCTTGGCGCTGGCTGCTGCGGAGCGCAGGGCGGGAGGCCGGATCGCCTTCCCTCCCCGCTCACGGCTTCGCAGGGTCGCGTTGAGGGAAGGCGATCCGGCCTCCCGCCCTGCGCTCCGGCGTTGGGTCGTCGCGTGCTCGTTACAGAAAAGCTGATAAGAAGTTTGCGTGCCGCCCCTTATGGGGCGGCACGTTTTTGTGGGGGCCGGTTGGGGCGGTGACGTTGCTTAGAGGGTACACTGGGTAGCGTTGGCTATTCGTTTCCTCTTGTGAGGTGTTGGTTATGGGTAAGAAGTCTCGGGCTCGGGTTGCTGCGGCGGGAACTCGCAAGGATCCTGGTCGTCGGGTTGCCGAGGGTAAAAAGGTCGATCGTGTCGAGAAGGACAAGAAGGTTGGCGCGCATGCTCATCCTGAGTGGGCGCCTCACCTCAATACGGCTAGCGAGGATCTGACTGCTAAGTTGTTTACTCTGGTCGAGGTTATCTTGGGCGTGGTGCCCGTGGTGGTCGTTGGCTTGTTCTTGGCTTCGAAAGATGCCACGAGTGTCGATAAACTCACCGATGTCTTTTCTCAGGACCCCTCGATGGTGGTTACGTTTATCTCTGCGTGCTTGCAGCCGTTTGTGGCGTACATGCTGTATATGGTCTACCGCAAATACTGCGAGGGTGATGCGGGCTTTGCCGCCGGTAACCTGATCGGTCTTTTGTGCTCCGAGATCCTACTGCTCAATATCCCGGGCGTCATCGGTATGGGCATCTTGCTGTGGCGTGTTTGGCGCAACGTCGCCCCGCACTTTGAGAGCTGGCTGTTTGAGCGCCGCGTAATGGGCGTGCTGGCAGACATTGCGGGCTCGCTCGTGATTTTAGCCTTGGCGTTTATGTGCGCCACCGCCGCCCGCGGTCTCGCGGGCATGTAGTCTGTTCTCACCGACCACGGGGCGCAGGGCGGGGAAACCTTCCCCTCTCGCTCACGGCTTCGCAGGGTCGCGCGAGGCAAAGGTTTCCCCGCCCTGCGCCCCCGGCGTTGAGTCGTCGCATGCTCGTTACAGAAAAGCTGATAATAAGTTTGTGTGCCGCCCCTTTGGGGCGGCACTTTTTGTGTGGGGTCCCGGTCTCCACAATTTTCGTCAAGTTTTTGGTTAGATTTTGGTCAGTTGGCGTAAGGGTGGAAGGCCAAAAGATTGCTGGCGAAAAAAGCTCAGAGAAAGTGCTGGTAGGGGAGTTGTTGAGCTTTTCGACAGCTTTTGAGCAAAAGAAACTTTGTGGCTATTGCCGGCGATTGCGTTGTCGCGGTCATGGCGGTGCGGGATGCTGGTCGTAAGCGTCGAACGCTCCGATTTTGGAGGCCAACATGGACCTGTTTCTTGAGACCCCACAGCAACAAGCCGAGCGCATGCTGCGGCAGCAGCGGCGGCTTATAGAGATGCAAATGCAAGGGGTTGCCAACCAGGCGCCCGTGCAAAACGTCGTGCCCGCTGCTGTACCTGCAGCCGTGCCCGGGTGCGAATCGGCACCAGAGGCCTATTCCGTACAGCAAGATTCATATGCGCAGGAGCTCGCGTTCGACAAGCGTCGTGCGCGTTGTCGCCGCGTGGGCCAGCGCCTGCGCACATTGGCGATGATCGTGCTCATTCCGCTAGGACTTGCGGCAATCTTCTTGGCCTCATATGCCCTCACGTGCATTCTCAACGGTGCCTCGCCCAATGAGGTGCTCCAGCATCTAGCGGCCCTGGGCCAGCGCCTAGGCGATGTCGCAACAACCATCCGCGCCGGCTGGGAGAGCTAGCGTTTTAGCGCCCGCGGCTCTAAGAGAAATTTGTCTGCAAGGCAGTGAGTGATCCGTGTGTGTGACGGGGTAAGATTGATCGCGGTTTTGATTGGTGCTCGATTGGGTTTGTTGGGCGGAGTCTATGTCTGCTATTGATATCGTGCTTGTTGTGATCGCCTTGGTGGCGGTGGGGGTTGCTGTGGCTTGCGCCCTCCAGCTCAAGAGCCTGCGTGCCGAGTTGCGGGAGCGTGGCGACAGTAGCGCGGAAACGCTGGCAGCACTCGAGCAGGCCAACAACGCGCTCGATGCCCTGAACGTCGCGCTGGCCGAAACTCGCCGCACGGCCAACGCCATCGCGCAGCAGCAGACGACAGATGCGGCCGTGGAGCAGCAACGTTACCTGACCATCGCACGTGAGTTTTCGCAAGCTGGTGACCGGATGGATGACCTTCGCCGCGAGACGGCCCAACAGCTCGGTGCCAACCGCGAGGGTATCGAGCACCGCCTGGACAAGGTGCGCGAGACGGTCGATGCCCAGCTGGGTGCTATCCGCAAAGACAACAACGTGCAACTCGATCAGATGCGCGCGACGGTGGACGAGAAACTCTCCCGCACGCTCAACGATCGCCTGTCGGCATCGTTTAAGCAGGTGAGCGACCAGCTCGAGGCCGTGTACAAGGGCCTGGGCGACATGCAGTCCATCGCCACCGGCGTGGGCGACCTTAAGCGCGTGCTGGGCAACGTGAAGGCGCGTGGTATTTTGGGCGAGGTGCAGCTGGGTGCAATTCTGGCGGACATTCTTACACCCGACCAGTATCTGGAAAACGTCGCCACCAAGCCCGGCGCCTCGGAGCGCGTTGAGTTTGCCGTCAAGCTGCCGGTGGACGAGGGCGACCCCGTGCTGCTGCCGATTGACTCCAAGTTTCCGGGCGACGCGTACGAGCATCTGCTCGACGCCCAGGAGTCGGGTGACGCGGAGGCCGTTGCCGCGGCACGCAAGACGCTCGATATGATGGTGAAGCGCGAGGCCAAGGACATCTGCGAAAAGTACCTGAGTGTGCCGGCAACGACCAACTTTGGCATCATGTTCGTGCCATTTGAGGGCCTGTACGCCGAGGTCGTCAGCCGACCCGGGCTCATCGAAACCCTGGGCCGCGACTATCACGTCAACGTTGCCGGTCCCAGCACCATGGCGGCCATCCTCAACAGCCTGCAGATGAGTTACCAAACGTTTAAGCTGCAAAAACGCACCGATGACGTGCTGCGCGTGCTCTCCGCTGTCAAGGCCGAGCTGCCGCGCTATCAAAAGGCGCTGCGCCGCGCCCAGCAGCAGATCGAGACCGCGGGCAAAACGGTCGAGGGCATCATCACCACGCGCACCAACGTCATGGAGCGCAAGCTCAAGGACATCGACGCACTGGAAGACGTCGACCAAGCCGATGAGATCTTGGGACTCACGTCCGCGGACCTTCTCACAGACCAAGAAGACGAAGGCTAATTGCAACAAGACGGTGGGGCGCCGGCGCAAACGCGGGCGCCCCACCGCTTTTCGTATCGCACTTGTCTGGAGTGTGCTCCAATGTGCAACAATGGCGTTTCGCCCTATCAGACGCGAAAGGAAGCCCATGTCTCAGAGAAGCACCAGCCCGCTCCACCGCTCCACCGTGCGCCGCACGCTGCAGCGGTTTTGGGGTGTCACGCGCACGCAGCCGCTGATTGTCTTTCTCTCGGTGTTCTCGTCGGCGGGCTACATCTTTTTGCTGACGTTTGCCAATACCTATGTGATGGCCCTCATTGTCGACCGCGTTCAAGCCGGTCCCGTGGCGGGTGACCAGGTGTTTGAGGTCTTCGGCCCCTATATCCTGGCGCTCGTACTCGTTAATCTGGTGGGTCAGATCCTCTCCAAGCTACAGGACTACACCGTCTACAAGCTCGAGATCGCAGGCAACTATCACCTGGCGCGTCTATGCTTCGACACGCTCTCCAACCAATCCATGACATTCCATACCAGCCGCTTTGGCGGATCACTCGTGAGCCAGACGAGTCGTTTTATGAGCGGCTATACGGGGCTGGTGGACGTGACGGTGTATTCGCTCATCCCCACCATCACCTCGGTCGTCTGCACCGTGGCCGCACTCGCCCCGGTGGTACCGACGTTTACCGTGATCCTGGTGTGCATCATGGTCGTCTACATTGCGTTTGTCTGGCTTATGTACAAGCGCATCATGCCGCTTTCGGCCGCGACGTCCGCTGCGCAGAACAAGCTCTCGGGCGTGCTCTCCGACGCGGTCACGAACATCTTGGCCGTCAAGACCTGCGGGCGCGAGGACTTTGAACGTGATCTGTTCGACGCCGCTGATCGTGCCGCGCGCGATGCCGAGACGGTCTCGATGCACGCCATGATGCAGCGCAACTTTACGACCTCGGGTCTTATCGTCATCACCATGGCCGTGGTGAGCGTATTCGTGGCGGGCGGCAACGCGTGGTTTGGCATCTCGGCCGGCTCGCTCGTCATGATCTTTACCTATACCTATAACCTCACCATGCGCCTGAACTACGTGAGTTCCATGATGCAGCGCATCAACCGCGCTTTGGGCGATGCGGCCGAGATGACGCGCGTGCTGGACGAGCCGCGTCTGGTGGCAGACGACCCGGACGCCCCTGAGCTCAAAGTGACCGAGGGCGCGATTAATTTTGAGCACCTGAGCTTTGCGTACCGTGACGCTGCGGCGGGCGAGAGCGTGTTCGATGACCTGACACTTCATGTGGCGGCGGGCCAGCGCGTGGGCCTGGTGGGCAAATCGGGTTCGGGTAAGACGACGCTCACCAAGCTGCTGCTGCGCCTGGACGATGTTCAGGGCGGCCGCGTGCTCGTGGACGGTCAGGATGTCTCGCGCTGTACGCAGCAGAGCCTGCGCCGCCAGGTTGCCTACGTGCCGCAGGAGGCGCTGCTGTTCCACCGCTCCATTCGAGAGAATATTGCCTACGGCCGCCCCGACGCCACTGATGAGCAGATTCGCGAGGCCGCGCGCCTGGCCAACGCCCTGGAGTTTATCGACCGCTTGCCCCGTGGCTTTGACACCATGGTGGGCGAGCGCGGCGTCAAGCTCTCGGGCGGCCAGCGTCAGCGCGTGGCTATCGCCCGCGCCATCCTAACCGACGCGCCGATTCTGGTGCTCGACGAGGCGACCTCTGCCCTCGACAGCGAGTCCGAGGCGCTGGTGCAGGAGGCGCTCGAAAACCTGATGCGTGGACGTACCTCCATTGTGGTGGCGCACCGCCTGTCCACCGTGGCGGCGCTCGACCGCATTGTGGTGCTGGCCGATGGCGAGATCGTCGAGGACGGCACGCATGCGCAGCTCGTCGAGGCGGGTGGCGAGTACGCGAGCCTGTGGAGCCGTCAGACCGGCGCATTCTTGGAGGCGTAAGCGTCTCGGACGTGGGACAATTGTGCCCATAAGTTTATTGTGCCGTTGAGCCGAGGAGTCGTTATGCCACGCGAGACCAATGCCGCCAAGCGCGAGCGCGCCATCGAGGTGTGTGAGCGCCTCAACCGTCGCTATGGCCCGGTCGAGTGCTTTTTGGACCACGAGAATCCCTTCCGCCTGCTGATCGCGGTGCTGCTCTCGGCGCAAACGACCGATGCGCAGGTCAACAAGGTGACGCCGCGGCTGTTTGCCCAGTGGCCCACGCCCGAGGCCATGGCCGGGGCGAGCGTGGCTGACGTGGCAGACACCATCAAGTTACTCGGCTTCTACAAGAGCAAAGCCAAGCATGCCGTCGAGGCCGCGCAGATGATCGTCGCCGACTATGGCGGCGAGGTGCCGGCCGACATGAAGGAACTCGTGAAGCTGCCGGGCGTGGGACGCAAGACGGCGAACATCGTGCTCAACGTGGGGTATGGCATCGTGGAGGGCATTGCGGTGGACACGCATGTCAACCGCATTGCGCACCGCCTGATGCTGAGTCCCAAGACGCATGCAAAGGAGCCGCTCAAGACCGAGCAGGATTTGCTCAAGATTTTGCCGCACGAGTATTGGGAGTCGGTTAACCATCAGTGGATCACCTTCGGTCGCGAGATCTGCGACGCCCGCAAACCCAAGTGTGACGAGTGCCCGCTGGCAGATTTGTGCCCCAGCGTGCGCGTAGCGGGGTAGGGCGGAACGCATCTTCGTCTGGCGTTTTTTGCGGGGCTGGGTTTGCCCTTGAGCCGGAGTCCTCTCCATGCGCTACCATGACAGACAATGTATTTGACGTACGACCCGCCGAGCTTGCCCCGGCGGGCTTTTGGCGTTGCAATGCCGGAGGAACAGCATGCTCATTCACCGTATAGCCGCGCAGCTCTACACTGCCGAGGCGCTGCAGACCGTCGAGGCCGGACTCGATGCCGGCGAGGACGTGACGCTGGCCGTGTCGCAGTCGGGCCGCACGCTTATGGCGGCCGCCCAGTTTGCGCGCCGCCCGCGTCCCACGGTCTACATTGTGAGTGGCGAGGATGCGGCCGATCGCGCCGCGCGCAGCCTTGCCGCCTACGTGGGCCTAGCGCACGTGTGCCGTTTTCCCGAGCGCAAGGACTATCCGTGGCGCGAGCAGGCGCCCGACGATGCCGTGGTGGCGCAGCGCTGCGAGGCACTGGGACGCATCGTGCGCGGAGACAATTGCATCATGGTCGCCTCGGCTCGCGCGCTGCTGCGTTGCGTGCCGCCGGTCGAGAGCCACTATTGGGAGTCCACGACCTTTGCGGTGGGCGAGGAGATTCCCTTTGACGAGGTGCCGCAGCGCCTGGTGGGCATGGGCTACACCAATGCCGGTGCCGCCGATGCGCCCGGTCTGTTCCGCGTGCACGGTGACACCGTCGAGGTGTTTCCCGCGCAGGAAAAGGCGCCCGTGCGCATTGAGTTTTTCGGCGATGAGATTGACCGCATCCGCCGTATGGTGAGCTCCACGGGCCAAACCATCGGCAACGAGGACAGTATCGAGATCTTCCCCTGCCGCGAGCTGGCGCTTACCGACGATGCCGTCCACAACATGCACGTGGCGCTCTACCGTGCCAGCCAGGACGACAGCAAGCTGGCGGCGCTGCTCGAGATGGTGGATACGCGCATCGTCACGCCCGAGCTCGACCGCTTTTTGCCGGTGATGTACGGCCAGACCGTAAGCCCGTTGGCGCACGTGAGCGGCAAGGCACTCGTGGTTCTGTCCGAGCCGCGCTCGCTGTTCGACGACTGCCTGCGCGCCTACGAGGATATCGAGGCCCGTGCCGGCGAGGCAGGGATTGACCGCCTGGATGGTCTGTACGTGCGCGCCCAACAGCTCGATTTTGGTGCCCAGCAGCGCCTGAACTACGTGAGCCTCATCCGTGCCGGCGGTGCGGTGACGGCCGAGCTCAAGATTGAGCAGCCGGCCATCGCAGGCTCGGACAACCGTTTTATGACGCGCATCCAGGAGGTCGTGGGCAAGCGCTATGCCTGCGTGTTTGCCATCCCCGACCGCGGTGCGCGCGAGTCGATGGAGCTCACCTTTGGCGACGAGGGCATTACCTTTGAGGAATCGCTGACCGCGGCGCCCGAAAATGTCGGCGCTATCGGCGACCGCGTTCGCGTGGCAGCGGCGGATTCCGCCGATCGTGCCGCACGCCAGGAGGCCCATGCTTCCATTCGCGAGCGTAAGGCCGACGCGCTCAACGCCCGCTCGCTCGAGGCGGGCGCGGCCCAGGCTGCCGCCGGCGCCGCCGTGCCCACTATTTCGCGCGGACGTGTGACCTTTGTCGATGCCGCCTTGCCGCAGGGCGTAGTGGTGCCCGATGCCAACCTGGCCGTGTTCTCGATCGCCGATCTCAACGCCCGCATGGACGCCAACCGCGCGCGCAGCCGCCGCAAGGTGGACATTACGCAGATCACGTTCCCGTTTAAGCCGGGCGACTACGTGGTGCACGCCACCCACGGCATCGCGCTCTTTAGCGAGATCGCGCGCCAGGAAGTGGGCGGCAAGGAGCGCGACTACTTTTTGCTGGAATATGCCGACGGCGACAAGCTCTACGTGCCGCTCGAGCAGGTCGACCGCATCACGCGCTATGTTGGCCCCGACGGCGATAAGCCGCGTCTGACCAGGCTCAACACCGCCGACTGGACACGCGCCACCAACAAGGCGCGCAAGAACGCCAAAAAGCTGGCGTTTGACCTGGTCGACCTGTATACGCGCCGCTCGTCGATTACCGGTATCGCCTGCCCGCCCGACACGCCCGAGCAGATTGAGATGGAGGAGAGCTTCCCTTACGACGAGACGCGCGACCAGCTGGAGGCTATCGCCGACATCAAGGCCGACATGGAGGCGCCCAAGCCCATGGACCGCCTGCTGTGCGGCGACGTGGGTTTCGGCAAGACCGAGGTTGCCCTGCGCGCGGCGTTTAAGTGCGTGGACTCCGGCCGCCAAGTCATGGTGCTCTGCCCCACGACCATTCTGGCCCAGCAGCACTACGAGACGTTCTTTGAGCGCTTTGCCCCGTTTGGCCTCGAGGTCGAGGTGCTCAGCCGCTTCCGCACGCCGGCGCAGCAGAAGCGCGCGCTCAAGGCGTTTGCCGAGGGCACGATCGACGTGCTCATCGGCACGCACCGTCTGCTTTCTGCCGATGTGAACCCCAAGAACCTGGGCCTGGTGATCATCGACGAGGAGCAGCGCTTTGGTGTGCAGCACAAGGAGCAGCTCAAGAACCTGCGCGAGCAAATCGACGTGCTCACGCTTTCGGCAACGCCTATTCCGCGAACCATGCAGATGGCCACGAGCGGCGTGCGCGACATGAGCCTGATCACCACACCGCCGACCGGGCGTCGTCCCGTGATCGTGCACGTGGGGGAGTACGACCCCGACGTGGTGAGTGCGGCGATTCGCCTGGAGGTGGGCCGCGGCGGTCAGGTGTATTACGTGTCCAACCGCGTCAAGACCATCGATGATGCCGTGGCGCGCGTGCACGAGGCCGCGCCCGAGGCGCGCGTGGGCGTGGCGCACGGCAAGATGAGCCCGCGCGAGGTCGAGGACGTGATGATCGAGTTCGCGACCAAAAAGATCGATGTGCTCATCGCCACGACCATCGTGGAGAGCGGCATCGACAACGCGACCGCCAACACGCTCATCATCGAGGACTCGCAGCGCCTGGGTCTGGCACAGCTTTACCAGCTCAAGGGCCGTGTGGGCCGTTCTGCCACGCAGGCCTACGCGTACTTTATGTTTCCGGGCGAGCTGCCTCTCACCGAGGAGGCGACGGCGCGCCTGACCGCACTGTCCGAGTTCCAAGACCTGGGCAGCGGCATGCGCATTGCCATGCGCGACCTGGAGATCCGTGGTGCCGGCTCGCTTATGGGCGCCGAACAGCACGGCAACCTGTCGAGCGTGGGCTTTGACCTGTTTACGCAGATGCTGGGCCAGGCCGTGGCTGAGGCGCGCGGCGATGACGACGCCGGCGTGGAGGCGGCGAGCGTGGGTATTAACCTGCCGGCCGACTACTTCTTGTCCGAGGAGTACCTGCCGGCGGTGGATCAGCGCGTGCTCGTGTACCGTAAGCTCGCGGCGGCCGAGGACCTGGAGAGCATCGATGAGGTGCAGGAGGAGACCGAAGCCGCGCATGGCGAGCTGCCGTTGGCGGGACTCAACCTGTTCAATCGCGCGCGCATCCGCATTCGCGGCGAGCGTCTGGGGCTCGAGAGCGTCACGCTCAGTGGCGGTCGCATCACGTTTTTGGGCGTCGACGTGCCTAAGAAGGTGGCCTTTGAGCTTAAGAACCGGTACGGCGCGGTGAACTTCCCTAAGAGCCGCAAGCTGTCGGTGCCCTACAAGGCGGGCGCCGGTGCGGGCAGCGGCCTGGGTCGCGGCCTCGACGCCAACGACGGCACCGGCCCCGTGGCGGCCGCGCTCATGCTGCTGCAACAGCTGGGTGCCAGCGACGACGACTAACGGGTCGACGCTGCAAACGCCCCATTTGGGCAATCTGGCTCCATCGAAAGGAAAGCATGTTCGGATACATCTATAAGAAAGATGTCGCCATTATCGCGGTTGTCCTGTGTCTTTGTCTGGGCGTGGGCAGCTTCTTCGATTATCAGATCTCGAGCGCGCTGTTCAATATCGGCAGCATGTACGGTCGCTTTATCGAGGCGGCCGGCGAGCTGCCGTTTGAGCTGACGGCGAGCATCGCGGGCGTTATGCTCGTGCGCGCGGTGCGTCCCGACTCCAGGGGGAGCAAATGGCTCGCCGTGCTCGGCATCCTCATCAACGTGGGCCTGCTCGGCTACGAGATCGTTTCGTCCCTGAGGGTTGGCGGCAAACTCATCGCGGCTCAGTTGGTGCTGACGTTTGTGCTGGTCATCGCCGCCAATCTTATCGTCTATCGTCTCACGCGCACGACCGAGCCCGACGAGCTCACGCGCTGGGCGTTGATGGTGCTTGTCGTGTGGGTCGCTCAGGCCATCATCCTCAACGTGATTGTCAAGCCGCTGTGGTCGCGCCCACGCATGCGCGTGATCGAGGTGACGCAGGGACTCGAGTTTCAGCCGTGGTGGGTGATCGGCAACCCTGACAAGTGGGCCTATATTGCCGCCGGTGTAGTCAAGGACGGCTTTAAGTCGTTTGCGAGCGGACACACGGCGCATGCGGCGATTGGCCTTATGCTCGCCGGGCTTCCCGCGGCAGCCTTTAAGGAAAAATCTTCGCGTCGCCGCGTGATCTTTTGGGCGGCGGCTGTGGTCGCGGCGCTCGTCGCGCTTGGCCGCATCGTGATCGGTGCACACTTTTTGAGCGACGTGAGCTGCGGTTTTGCCCTGGTACTGGCGCTTGAGTGCCTTGCCGCGCGCATTGCCTATCCCAACGGCGTACAATAGCTCCGTTTGAATCATCTGGCCGATACCCGGTAAGAGAGGATTGCCATGCTCGCGTTCAACAACGACTATTCCCACGGCGCACACCCAGCGGTGCTGCAGGCGCTCGTCGATACCAACATGGAGCCGCAGCCCGGCTACGGTACCGATGCGCATACCGAGCGTGCCAAGCAACTTATTCGCGAGGCCTGCCAGGCCCCCGATGCCGACGTGTTTTTTCTGGTGGGCGGCACGCAGGCCAACGCGACGGTGATCGACATGCTGCTCGCGCCGTACGAGGGCGTCGTTGCTGCCGAGACTGGCCACGTCGCCTGCCACGAGGCGGGCGCCATCGAGTTTGGCGGCCACAAGGTACTCACCATCCCCGGCTACGAGGGCAAGATGCACGCCGAGGACCTCGAGAACTATATCCAGGTGTTCTACGAAAACGAGAGCTACGAGCACACGGTGTTCCCGGGCGCCGTGTACGTGAGTCTATCGACCGAGTACGGCACGCTGTACTCCAAGGCCGAGCTCGCGGCGATTCATGCGCTATGCCAGAAGCGCGAGATTCCGCTGTTTGTGGACGGTGCTCGCCTGGCCTATGCGCTGGCGGCCGATGAGTGCGACATTACCCTGCCCGAGCTGGCGCAGCTGTGTGACGTGTTCTACATCGGCGGCACCAAGTGCGGCGCGCTCTGCGGCGAGGCTGTGGTGTTCTGCGGCATGCACGCTCCGGCACATCCCATTCCGCGCATTAAGCAGCACGGCGCGCTGTTGGCCAAGGGCCGCCTGACGGGCGTGCAGTTTGAGGCACTCTTTACCGATGGCTTGTATTTTGAGATTGGTCGACAGGCGATCGAGACGGCCCAGACGCTACGTCGTGTGCTGCACGAGCGCGGTTACCAGTTCTTTTTGGAGACGCCCACGAACCAGCAGTTTGTGATTCTGCCCAACGAGGATATGGCCCGCATTCGCGAGCATGCCTCGATCGAGTACTGGGAAAAGTACGACGATACTCACACGGTGGTGCGCTTTTGCACCAGCTGGGCCACGACGCAGGAGGACATCGACGCGTTGGCGGCTGTCCTGTAGCCTGATGTAATGACGAGGGGCCGCCTTGCGCTGGGTTTGGCGCAAGGTGGCCTTTGTTTTTGAGGGGGAAGGGTTGTATGACCGAGATGTCCGATCCGACGATTCGTCTGGCGACGCCCGATGATGCGCCGGCGTTGCTTGCCATCTATGAGCCGTATGTGCGCCAGACGGCGATTACCTGCGAATACGAGGTGCCGAGCGTTGAGGAGTTCGCCGGGCGCATCGAGCGCACGCTCAAGCGCTATCCGTATCTGGTGATGGAACTGGACGGGCGTCCGGTAGGCTATGCCTATGTGAGTCCGCTCAACAGCCGCGAGGCATACGACTGGTCGGTCGAGACATCGATCTACCTGGCGCGTGATGTGCGCCACGGCGGGCTGGGCCGCAAGCTGCATGACGCGCTTAAGCAATGCCTGATCGCGATGGGTATCACCAACATGTGCGCCCTCATCGCCGTGCCGCACGACAAGGACGATGAGTACCTGACGCACAACAGCCAGGACTTCCATGCCCATATGGGGTATCGCCTGGTGGGCGCCTTCGATCGCTGCGCCCAAAAGTTCGGCCGCTGGTACGACATGTGCTGGATGGAGTTGGTCCTAGCCGAGCGCGTCCCCAACCAACCCAAACCAACCTGGTTCCCCGACCTCCTCAAACCTACCATTTAGGGACAGGTTTATTTTGGCAGGTTAGCCGATGGGCTCGGTGTATTTGGCACGGTCGGTGCGCTGGATGCGCTTGGAGACATGGAGCGGTCGGTCGTCGGTGTCGTACACGTAGTCGGTGATCAGGATCAGCGCCTGCCCACGCTCAACGTTGAGCAAAAACGCCTCGTTTTGCGAGGCATAGCACACCTCAAAGGTCTTGTGCCCCTGTGCCGGCGCGCGATGGAATTCTTGGCGCAGCGTGGCGTAGAGCGAACCGTTGATATCGCGGTCGATGAGTGCCTCGAAGCTTGGTGGCAGATAGGTGGTCTCCAGGCACAGCGGCGCATCGTCCAGATAACGCAGGCGGACAAGTTTGACGAGCTTGCTGCCCACGGCGGCATCAAAGAACTTAGCTATGCTGCCGCCCGCCTTGGTAAAGCCCGAGTCCACCGTGCGCGTGGTGGGCTTCATGCCCTGGCCTTCGACCTGCTTGGTATAGCTCGAAAACACCAGGTTGTTTTCGTGGAGCGCGGGCGTGTCGGCCACAAAGGCGCCGCGCCCGCGCTCGGTGCGCACCAGGCCCTCATCAACGAGTACCTTAAGGGCGTGGCGCACGGTGCTGCGCGACAGCCCCGATTCGTCCATGAGTTCCATCTCGGACGGCAGCTTGTCTCCGCGTGCGTAGATACCGGCGGCGATGCGGTCACGCAACATGCCCGCCAAGCGCTCGTATTGGCTCAGTTTCTTTTTAGACGAAGCGTTCATGTGATCAACCTGTATCTAACTTGTATGCGAGTCTAATCAAGCATGTATTCAATACAACAACAAAACTGCTGGTAACGAGAAGTCGAAAACCTTACCAGCAGAATTTCTAAGTCAAATATAGCATACAACTAGTCGACATAACCAAAACATGTATGTAACTTGTATGCCATCGAGAGCATCAAACGAGAAGAAAGGCTGATGCACGATGACTACTCAGGAACAGGTTAAGGATGTCGTCTCCCAGGTTTTGGCTGACAAGGCAGACAAGGGCGGCATCAAGCGCGTCGTGTGGATTGGCGCCGGCGGATCCAACGGCGGCAACTATCCTGCCCAGTACTTTATGGAGCACGAGGCCACGCAGGTCGTGAGCTCCAGCTACACCAGCAACGAGTTCGTGCACGCAACCCCCGCCTACGTTAACGAGAACACCCTGGCCGTCGTCGTGTCCATGCGCGGCACCAAGGAGACCATCGTCGCCGCCCAGGTCGCCAAGGACCACGGCGCCAGCACCATCGCCATCTATGTTGACGAGTCCGGCCTCACCGAGGTCTGTGACTACAAGATCCAGTACGACAGCTTGGCCGTCGACGAGTCCTGCATGGGCCGCACCAACTCCGCCGTCGTGACCATGATCGCCATGGAGCTTACGCAGCAGACCGAGGGCTATGCCGAGTACGAGACCGCTATGGCCGCGTTCGACTTGGTCGACCCCATCTATCGCAAGGCCGTCGAGTACACCCGTCCGCTCGCTGCCAAGTGGGCCGAGCAGAACGCCGACAAGCCCTGCATCAACGTCATGGCCCAGGGCCCGCTCTTTGGTGCCGCCTACGTCTTTAGCATCTGCAACGTGCAGGAGATGCTGCAGATCGACTCCTGCACCATCAACACCTGCGATTTCTTCCATGGCCCCTTCGAGATTCTGGACAAGCGCACCTCGCTGTTCCAGCTCATCAGCGTCGGCCGCAGCCGCTGCAACGACGAGCGCGGCATCCGCTTCGTCAACCAGTACGGTGGCGAGCGCGTCTATCAGCTCGACGCCAAGGAGCTCGGCCTCAACGACATCAAGGACAGCGTGAGCGAGTACTTCAACCACCTGATCTTTGCCCCGATCCTCAACAACGTCTACATGCGTGCGCTTTCCGCCGTCACCCACAAGGACTACATGACGCGCCGCTACATGTGGAAGCTCGATTACTAAGGGATAGAGCAGCCTAACAGCTCGATGTCCTCATGAGTTGCGGTGGAATAGTTCCTGTTTGGGGGTTTGAAGCCTCTATTTAGGAACTATTTCACCGCAACCGCCAAGTAATCCGCTGGGGACGGAGGAAAACGGATCACTTTTCCGCTCACCGATTTGTGTCTTGAAAAATGTATATAACGACTATAACGTAGTACAAAACATATTGGAAACGATACCGAGGAGGCTGCGTTGAAGAAAAGCAATCTGGGCTATGTGCTGGTGCTGATCGCCGCGCTTATGTGGGGCACCATCGGAATCTTTGTTAACGGAATATCGGCCCTGGGTGTTTCGTCTCAGAGCATGGCGGCCTTTCGCCTGTTGTCGGGTGCCGTCTTAATGGCTCCGGTCTTGGCATTTATGGGTTGCCAGGGAGGTGCTCGTGAGGGAAAAGCCTCGGGTCCCATGGCATTGTTCAAGGCAAGTCCTAAAGAGCTTGTTCCCTGCGCGCTTGTCGGTATCGTCGGTTTAGCCGTCGCCAACACCTGCTATTACGAGTGCATGGGCGAGGTGGGCATGTCCACGGCCTCGGTACTGCTCTACACCTCGCCGGTGTTTGGCGTCATGCTCGGCCGCGTGCTTTATCGCGAGGACGTGACCCCCAACAAGCTCGTCGCCATCGTCTTTAACATTGTGGGTTGTGTGCTCGCGGTGACGAGCGGCGACCTGTCCGGTTTCCATTTCTCGACTTGGGGCGTTGCGTCGGGTGTGATCGCCGGACTTTGCGGTGCGCTGCTGGCTGTGTTTAGCCGTATGGCTACCAAGACGCTCCATCCACTGGCCGTAACGTTTTGGGGTTTTGTCTTTGGCGGATGCTTTATGGCGGTGCTTTCGGCTCCGTGGTCCGATGTGGCCGCGGCAATGTCTCCGCAGCTCATTCTGCTGTTCGCAGGCTTTGGCTTTATTCCGACGGCTCTTGCGTACATCTTCTATATGCAGGGCCTTTCGATGGATCTTGAGACATCGAAGGTGCCGGTCGTGGCTTCGTTCGAGACCGTGGCGACCGTTCTGGTCGGTATTGGCATCTACGCCGAGCCCGCTGGCGCGATCAAGGTCCTGGGCATCGTGCTAGTGCTCGCGTCCATCCTGATTATGAACACCGATTTCTCCAAGCTGCGTAACAGCGCCTTTGTCGGTCATGTCATTGAGAGCATGACCTTTAAGCCCAACGCGTGGTGGACCGAAAAATCTCAGGACATGGATCTGTTTAAGGAGCGCACCGGCATCGCGCTGGAACCCACCGTGCAGGAAAGCCCCTGGTACTTCGTGCGATAGAGGATTGCGCGCAGGGTCTGACCTGGGGTTATCCAGCCAGCGCCGGCCAACCCAGCCCCAACGTTTCAAGTACGTTAAACCCGTCAACGGTCGATTTTCATCCGCGAACGGTCTTTATACTAATTAGCAATATCCGCAACGTATAAGACGTTATAATGACCATAACGAAAAGGAGGAGGCAAGATGAATCAGATCATTCTCGCATCTCATGGCGGCCTGGCCGCAGGCGCCAAAGACACGCTCGAGATGGTTCTCGGCGACGTGTCGAACGTCCACGTCGTGTCGCTTGCTCGTGACGACAAGGAGCCCATCACCAATAAGGTGGACGCTATGATCGCCACGTTCAACGCGGACGACACCGTCTATGTGCTGACCGATATGCTCGGCAGCTCGGTCAACAACAGCATGGTCGAGCTTTCCAAGAACGGCACGAAGTTCACGGTTGTCAGCGGTTTCAACATCCCGCTGGCGCTCACGCTCGCTATGAGCCCCGTCCCCGTCGAGGGCGCCGAGCTCGCGGCCCTCATCAACGAGGCCCGCAACGGTCTGACCAACCCCAACGCACCGGCCCAGCCCGCCGCGGCTCCCGCCAAGAAGGCCAAGGCGTCCCGTCACAGCTCCGGTCCCGCCAAGATCGTCCTCGCACGTCTTGACTACCGTCTGCTGCACGGCCAGGTCGTCTTTACCTGGACCACCAAGGTTCAGGCCGAGCGCATCATCGTCGTCGACAACGCTGCCGCCAACGATGACATCAAGAAGGGCGCTCTTAAGCTGGCCAAGCCCCAGGGCGTGCGCCTGAACGTCTTCACCGTCGAGCGTGCCCTCGCCAAGATGGACAAGCTCAACACCCTCGGCGAGCGCGTCATGTTCGTCTTTGGCAACACGGCCGAGATGCTGCAGTTCTGCCAGGGCTACAAGCTCGACGCCATCAACTTGGGCGCCACCGCCAACCACGACGGTGCCGATCAGGTCGGCGGCAAGGACAGCTCCGTCTTCCTCGACGCCACCCAGAAGGCCGACGTCAACCAGCTGCTCGACATGGGCATCAAGCTCTATGTCCAGCAGACCCCTACGTATCAGAGCGTCGACATCGACGCCAAGCTGTAATCAACCAGGCTTTTGCCTGACTGAAAGGAGAAGGGTATGAATACGTTCATCAGTGCGGTGCTCGTCGGCCTCGTCGGCGTGTTCTGCATGTGGGACTCCCGCCTGCTCGGTCGTCTTAACTTCGAGCAGCCCCTCGTTGGCGCTACGCTCGTCGGTCTGCTGCTGGGCGATGTGCCCACCGGCCTTGCCGTCGGTGCCGCCGTCGAGCTCGTGTCCATGGGCCTGGTGCAGGTCGGCGCCGCCGTTCCGCCCGATATGGTCCTGGGCGGCATCGTGGCCGCTGCCTTTGCGTGCCTGACCGATGCTTCCGCCGAGACCGCCATGACGATCGCCATCCCGGTCGCCGTCCTGGGTCAGCTCCTCGGCATCGTGTTCCGCTCCATCATCGCCGCCCTCACCCATGTGGCAGATAGCGCGATCGATAACGGAAAGTTCAAGACCGCCTACCGCATGCACATCTGCGCCGGCTCCGGTCTGTACGCCGTCATGTACTTCCTGCCGATCTTCCTCGCCGTCTTTGTTGGCACCGACCTGGTTCAGGCCATCGTCAACATGGTTCCCGAGTGGCTGTCCACTGGTCTGAACGTTTCGACCAAGATCATGACCGCCTACGGCTTGGCCCTGCTGCTCACCATGATGATCAAGAAGGGTATGACTCCGTTCCTGTTCATCGGTTTCCTGCTCGCCGCTTACCTCAACCTGTCCGTCATCGCGGTCGCTCTGATCGGTGTGTGCCTGGCTGTCGTCTTCATGGGCTTCAAGTTCAACGGTTCCCATGCAGCCGCCGGTGTCGATTCCGACTACGATCCGCTCGAAGACGACGAAGACTAAGGAGGAACACACTATGGCAACCGCAACCAAGGACGTGTCCCTGAACAAGAAGGTCAGCCAGTTCTTCTGGCGCTCCTGGGCCATCCAGGCCTCTTGGAACTACGAGCGTCAGATGAACATGGGCTTCCTCTACGGCATGGTTCCCACGCTTGATCGCCTCTATCCGGATGAGTCCGACCCCAAGCAGCTCGCTGCTAAGAAAGAGGCTTACCACCGTCACATGGCGTTCTACAACTGCACCCCGCAGACGAGCGCTTTCATCCTGGGCCTCGCCGCCTCCATGGAGGAGGAGTACGCCAAGGATCCCGAGAACTTCGATCCCGATTCGATTAACGCGGTCAAGACCTCCCTCATGGGTCCGCTTTCCGGCATCGGTGACTCCTTCTTCCAGGGCACCATCCGCGTTATCGCCTTTGGCCTGGGCGTTCAGCTGGCTCAGCAGGGCTCCATCATGGGCCCGATCCTGGCCATGCTCATCTCCATCGTCCCCTCTGTGCTGATCACTTGGTTCGCAGCCAAGATGGGCTATCAGGGCGGCCACGAGTACCTGAGCAAGCTTCAGGGCGGCGACCTCATGGAGAAGCTCATGTATGTCTGTGGCATCGTGGGTCTTATGTCCGTGGGCGGCATGATCGCCACGCTGATCGGCGCCACTACCCCGCTGCAGTTCGCTGAGGGTACCGTCGTTATCCAGGACATCCTGGACGGCATGATGCCCCAGATGATCTCCCTCGGCCTCACCGGCCTTATGTACTGGCTCATCAAGAAGAACGTCAACACCGGTTGGCTTCTCGTGATCGCCATTGTGGGCGGCATCGCCCTCTCCGCGGCCGGCATCCTGGCCTAGTCGCGACTAAGCGCCTAACCGCTTTCCCCCGGAGGCCTGCCTGGCATCCCATACCCCAGGCAGGCTTCCATCCCCAAAATGTGACAAAGGGCAGTCCCTTTGTCACATCCTCAACGGGCCGGCGACTCGGTCCAAACCACGGTAACCCTGCGAGCGCCCGGCAATGTGGCGCCGCAAAAATCGAAAGGAATGTGTCAGATGTACGAGATCGACCTTAACCTCCCTAAGCAGATCGTCGCTGACGTCCTGTCCAACCACGAGATCCACAGCGTCGCCTTCGTCGGCTGCGGCGCTTCCATGTCCGACCTTTACCCCGCCAAGTACTTCCTGGCCAACAACACGGACAAGCTGAACGTTCAGATCTTCACTGCTAACGAGTTCAACTACGACACGCCCTCCTGGGTCAACGAGCACACCTTCGTGATCACCTGCTCCCTCGGTGGCTCCACGCCCGAGACCGTCGAGGCCAACAAGACCGCCAAGAAGCACAACTGCCCGGTCGTCTCCCTCACCAACAAGGCTGGCTCCGCTCTGACCGTCGACGCCGACCACGTCATCGTTCACGGCTTCCACGCCAACTACGCTGCCAAGTGCGAGAAGCCCGGCTATGCTATTGCTCTTGCTCTCGAGATCCTTCAGCAGACCGAGGGCTATGACCACTACGAGGACATGATCACCGGCCTCACCAACATCTTCGATCTCTGCGAGAACGCCGCTCAGCACTGCAAGAAGCTCGCCAAGAAGTTCGCCGAGGACTTCAAGGACGACAAGATGATCTACTTCATGGCTTCCGGTGCCTCCGAGAAGATGGCTTATTCTCACGCCGCCTTCCTGTTCACCGAGATGCAGTGGATCGACGCCGCCGCCTACAACACCGGCGAGTACTTCCACGGCCCGTTCGAGGTTTCCACCGAGGGTAAGCCCTACGTCTTCTTCATGTCCGATGGCGCCACCCGTCCGATGGACGCCCGCGCCCTCACCTTCCTTGAGCGCATGGGCGCCAAGGTCGCTCTGATCGACTCCAAGGACTACGGCCTGGCTGACGCCGTGCCCGCGAGCGTCATCACCTACTTCAACCCGCTGCTGCACCTCGCCGTTATGCGTGAGTACGGCAACCAGATCGCCGAGGCCCGTCAGCACCCGCTGACCATGCGTCGCTACATGTGGAAGCTTTCCTACTAATCACAAGTAAGTAGACCTTACGGGTTGATTGAGAGGGGATGGGGTTTGCGCCCCATCCCCTTTTTTGCTCTGGGGAGGGCGTGTCTGTCGCGTCATAAAACCCCAGATAAAACCTACCAAAATAAACCTGTCCCTTTTTGGCAGGTGGGAGGAGATGCGTATGATCAAGGCAGTGCTGTTTGACATGGACGGCGTGCTGGTCGATACCGAGTGGTTCTACAACCGTCGCCGCGTGGCGTTTATGGAGGAGAAGGGCTTCCACTTTGACGAGATCCCCGATCTTTCGGGGTCTAACGAGCCCGCCATTTGGGAGGCGCTGGTGCCCGACGATGCTGAGCTGCGCGAGCGCCTGCGCGTGGAGTACAAGCAGGTCTACAGCCCGGACCATCCCGTTCCGTATGCCGAGCTGCTCAACGAGCAGACGGAGCCGGTGATGCGCGAGCTGCACGAGCGCGGCGTGAAGTGTGCCATCGCGAGCTCGTCCTATCGCGAGCTCATTGACGAGCTGGTGGAGATTGCCGGTATCGCCGACGTGCTGGACTACACCATCAGCGGTCACGAGTGCAGTGCGTTTAAGCCCGACCCCGAGATCTACCTGCGTGCCATGGAGGCGCTGGGGGTGGAGCCTGCCGAGTGCCTGGTTATCGAGGACTCGCCTTTGGGCATCGAGGCCGGCAAGCGCTCCGGCGCCCGCGTCTTGGCGCTGCGCCCGCACGAGGGCGTCAACCTCGACCAGTCCGCTGCCGACGTTGTCATCGACAACCTGACCGACATTTTGGCCGCTTTGTAGTGTCAATCCGCCGCGAGAAGCACTGGTTCACGCGTCTTTTGCTACGGATTGGCTTAATTTGTCATCTATTTGAATCCGTTTGGCTTCGATTCGGACTAAGTGAGTAGACTTTTTGGTGCAGGACGAGCACAAAGTGCATCTGCTCTAGTAAAACCGCAGGTCACAGGGGTGGCGGTTTTGGGTGTGCTCTGCAGGTCGCGTAAAGTCTACTCACTTG
This sequence comes from uncultured Collinsella sp., assembly GCA_902491765.1. Classification (GTDB taxonomy): domain Bacteria; phylum Actinomycetota; class Coriobacteriia; order Coriobacteriales; family Coriobacteriaceae; genus Collinsella. The sequence continues at coordinate 36,788 of CABUIY010000019.1, forward strand.
TAATTTGGGCCTTTGGTCGTGGGGTTGCTGGTCCCGCTTTGGTTGTCGAGGGAGGGTGAATTGAAGCGCCCCCGCACGCTCCGTGCTACAATCGCGGGCATGCCCCACAACTACATCTGCCTTCGAAAGGAGCCTGCGTGGCGAACGCCATCGATCAGCTCACGGACCGAGTGCTCGTGCTCGGTCGCCTCACCATCGTCCGCCGCGCCATCACCGCCGTGGCGGTCACCATTTCCGCCGTTCTCCAGACATTCCTGATCCAGGCGTTCATTCGGCCCGCCGACCTGCTTCCGAGCGGTCTTACCGGCGTCGCGGTCCTGCTCGATCGCGTTACCTCGCTGGGCGGCGTTCACATCGACATCTCGCTCGGCATGCTTGCGCTCAACATCCCCGTGGCGCTCCTATGCTGGAGCGGCATTAGCAAGCGCTTCGTCATCTTCTCGATGATGCAGGTTGTGCTCTCATCGCTGTTCCTCAACATCTTTCACTTCGCTCCGTTTTTGGGCGACAAGATCATGCTCATCATTTTTGGCGGCGTGGTCTCGGGTCTGGGCGCTGCCATCGCGCTAAAGTCCGGCGCATCCACCGGCGGCACCGACTTTATCGCGCTGTGGGTCTCCAACCACACGGGCAAGACTATCTGGGGCGTCATCTTTGGTTTCAACTGCTTTATCCTGGCGATCTTTGGCTTTATGTTTGGCTGGGACAAGGCAGCGTATTCCATCGTGTTCCAGTTTATTTCGACCAAGACCATCGACAGTTTCTATCGCCGCTACGATCGCGTGACGCTGCAGATCACGACGCGCAAGGCAGACGAGGTCATGACCGCCTATGTTGACCATTTTCAGCACGGCATTAGCTGCGCCGAGGTCATCGGCGGATACAGCCGCGAAAAGATGTACCTGCTGCACGCCGTTGTCTCGACCTACGAGAGTCAGGACATTATCAAGCTGGTGTGCGACATTGATCCTGACGCCGTGATCAATGTGTTCCACACGCTCAACTTTGTGGGCGGCTGGTGGGGCGGTCATGTCGACGAGCCCATGCCCACGGCCGTACCCGATCCCGACAAGCCCGCGCGCATGGCCAGCAGGCAGGCGCGCCTCATCGAGCAGGACAGCCTGCAGCAGGACGACGGCAAGTAGGGTTGTGGCATTTTGCCGGTCAAGCGCAGCCCATCCGTATGAGTCACTCGAAAGCCTCGCTGCTTTCGAGTGGCTTTCGTTTGCCCAGATAAAACCTACCAAATTAAACCTGTCCCTTTTTGGTAGGTGGGGTGTATCGTTTTATCAATATGAGGTAACATGAAACTAGACGTTATATACGTAT
>CABUIY010000020.1 GCA_902491765.1 uncultured Collinsella sp.
CCCGTGAGGGTAGGGTGGTGGCATAGGACATTTGGAGGGTGAGTCGGCTCGGCTGCCGACCATGCTGCTCCCGGGATGGCACCGACCGCGAACTCTCCCCGTTGGCGTCGCGCATTGCGCGCGGCCCTGCAAGGAGGTCATCATGGGTGCTCCCAAGACCGGCAATGTAAGGAACGTGGTGCTCGTAGGCCAAGGCGGGGTGGGCAAGACTTCACTCGCCGAGGCCATGCTCCACCTTTCCGGTAAGACCGCCCGCCTGGGCGGCCACGACGGCACCAAGCCCACGCTCGACTATGACCCTGAAGAGGTCAAGCGTTCATTCTCTATCTCGACGACCATCGCGCCGATCGATTGGAAGGGCGCCCGCATCAACGTGCTCGATGCCCCGTGCTACCCCGATTTTATCGGCGACGCCTTTGCCGCGATGAGCGTCTGCGAGACGGCGCTGTTCGTGGTCGACGCCGAGGCCGGCCCGCAGCCCACGACGGTTAAGCTTTGGTATGCCGCCGAGGACCTGCGCCTGGCGCGTGCGGTGTTCGTAAACCGCCTGTCGCGCTCCGAGGCCAGCTTTGCGACCACGATGAACCTGCTGCAGGAGCGCTTTGGTACACGCTTGGGCGCCGTGACCCTGGGCTGGGGCGAGGGCGAGGACTTTGACGGCATCATCGACCTGGTGCGCATGAAGGCGCGCCATTGCAACGGCACCGAAGCCGTTGAGTCGGAGATTCCCGAGGAGTATCGTGCCCAGGCCGAGGAGGCCCATGACCATCTGTGCGAGTTGGTGGCCGAGGCCGACGATGAGCTGATGATGAAGTACCTGGAAGGCGAGGAGACACTGACGCAGGAGGAGCTTGAGGGCTTGCTGTCGAAGGCGATTGCCGAGCGCATCTTTGTGCCGGTCTTTGCGGGCGATTGCATTAAGGAGCAGGGCGTCAACTCGCTGATGGACGACATCGCGACGTACTTCCCGGCGCCGACCGACTACGGCGAGATGCCGCTTATCGACGGCGATTCGCTCAAGATTTCGAGCGACGATGACCGTCCGGTGGCGTTTGTGTTTAAGACCCTGGCCGATCCGCAGCAGGGTCGCATCAGCTTTATCAAGGTGCTGACGGGTACGCTTGAGCCGGGCCTTGAGCTGATCAACGCGCGTACCCGCAAGAGCGATCGTCTGGCTCACCTGTATGTGATGTGCGGCCGCGACATGACCGAGGTCGGTCACGCTTATGCCGGCGATATCATCGTGGCGCCTAAGCTGGCGGCCGAGACGGGCGATACGCTCTCGATTACCGGCAAGGTCGAGGCTGCGGCGTTTAAGTTCCCCAACTCGCAGTACCGCATCGCCATCGAGGCCGAGAATCGCGGCGACGAGGAGAAGCTCTACACGTTTATCGAGAAGGCCTGCAAGGCCGATCCGACCATGAGCATCGACCGCGACGAAGAGACCGGCCAGACCATCATTTCGGCGGTGGGCGAGGCACAGGTTTCGGTCCTGCTCAATCGCCTTGAGGACCGTACCAAGGTCGCGGCCAAGAGCGTGCCGATCCGCATCCCGTATCGTGAGACCATTCGCCGTACGGCAAGTGCCCAGGGCCGCCACAAGAAGCAGACAGGCGGCGCCGGCCAGTATGGCGACTGCTGGCTGCGCGTCGAGCCGCTCATTGGGCCCGACGGTACGAGCGACGGCTATGAGTTTGTAGACGAGGTTGTGGGCGGTCGCATTCCGCGTTCGCTCATTCCCGCCGTGGACAAGGGCGTTCAGGAGACCATGAAGGACGGCATCATTGCCGGCTACCCGCTTACGGGCATTCGCGTGGCTGTGTACGACGGTTCGTATCACAGCGTCGACTCCAACGAGATGGCGTTCCGCGCGGCGGCTCGCATCGGCCTGCGCAAGGCATGCGCCGATGCCGACCCGGTGGTGCTGGAGCCCATCGAGGAAATCACGGTGACTATCCCCGAGAGCTACGCCGGCGCCGTGATGGGCGACATCTCGGCCTCGCGCGGTCGCGTGACGGGCATGGAGACCGATGAGCGCGGAGACACCGTGGTCATCGCTCAAGCCCCGCTGGCTGAGCTGACGGATTACTCGACGCGCCTGCGCTCTATCACGCGCGGCACGGGCGACTTTACCATGAAGCCCGCCGGCTACGAGCAGGTGCCTTATGACGTTCAGGCCAAGCTGGTCGAGCGCTATGAGGAGGGTCGCGCCAAGTAGCGTGTGGCGTTGCCTGCAATGTAGGTGCTGACGAAAAGGCCGCCCTGGGTAACCGGGGCGGCCTTATTTGATCCCTGGGGGACGGAGGAAAACGGATCATTTTTTGGGTTACGGGCGGCGCGGTCGGCACTAGTCTCCGGATGCCTGGTTGCGGCCGGTGGCGTAGTCGATCTGCACATGCGGCTGTAGGTTATAGCAATATACGTGGAAGCAGAGGGTCTTGCCGTGGTCCTCGACCGATTGCGCCTCAAGGCGCACGCCGCGGCAGACAAGTTCCTCTTCGTTGTACATGGGCGTGACGCGATAGAGCACATGGTTGCCCGTTTCGCGGATGTAGTTGAGAATCTGCTCCTCAAACGGCAGCATGCCCGTCTCGTTGAGATAACGCGTGCCGGTGAGGAGATTCTTGCGGTTGGCGTTTTCGCCGCAGAGCGACCAGGCGATAAGGTGGCAGCGGTTGTAGAGGCTCTGGCCCGGAACAAAGTCATAGCGTTGCTGGTGCCAACCGGCGGGGTGGATACGCGAGATATCGCCGCGCTTACCCTGACCGAGCGATTCGGGGCCCACGCAGGCGAGCGCCTTACGAGTACGGCCCAAGCTGTCGAGCTTGGAGAACTTTTTAAAGCAGCCCTCTTCGGTGGCGCGATCGTATTCATCGAGCGTGAATGACGGCGTGCCGAGCGGGTGTGTGCTGTCGGCGCGAAGGGCAACGTAGGGATTGCCGGCGTAGTCGGGAATGCTGCTGAGATATACGCCGCGGGCGCGGTCGAGATCGGGGTTTTCGACTTCGTCGATGGGGGTGGCGGCGCTGTTTGCGGAAGCGTCGTCACCGGTGCCGGTTGCGGCGGATTCAGAGCCATCGCCAGCGTCTTGGCTATTTTGAGAGTCCGAGGAGCTTGCCGTTCCCGATTCGAGCCGGGCAACCAGGTCTGCCTCGTCGTCGGTGCGGCTGGGACTCTCGTTTTGTTTCTCGGCCAGAGCTACCGCCTGCTCATCGCTTTGCGGCGACAGCAACTTGGGCGCTCCGTCGAGCGATCCCGTAAACAGCGCAAACCCCAACGCCAGGGCGGTGCCGATGGAAAGTACTTGCTTGTAGGCGGGCTTGTGCGACATTGAGGCTCCTGGATGGACGGTTGGGAATCTACCAGTCTAGCAGGAGCCGGCAGGGGCCGTTCTGTCGAACAAATACTCAAGATTTTGGGGCAAACGCTGCTGGTTCATTTGCCTCATATGGAGCTGCAGCGGTTATGCATGTGGGGCTATTCGGAGTTTCCCCAGATAAAACCTACCAAAATAAACCTGTCCCTTTTTGGCAGGCTAATCGTGAGTTATTTCACCGCAACTTAGGGTACGGTTAGGAAGTGTGCACCTTAAAGAGTGGAGCCCTTGATTAGAGAGATTACGCTCGTCTCTCTAAATGTCTCTCTAAAGAGAAAGCCAGTTAAAGAGATAACATTAGGCAATCTAACAGTGAATTCGATACATCTCTCTAAATGTCTCTCTATAATAAGGTGCTTATCTCTCTAAAGTTAGAGAGATATACTATACTTTAGAGAGATAAATCTATCGTTTTAGAGAGACGGAATGCCAATGCTGCTGGATGAACCTCTTGGCCTTATCGTTGAGCGCCTTCGCAGGCGGGGGACTGATGACGCATCGGTAGAAGTTAAAGCCTGCACGAATAAATTGAGCGCAGACGTATGGGAGACAGTGAGCGCTTTTGCGAACACTGCAGGTGGGCTCATTATTTTGGGCCTGAACGAGGCCGAAGGATTTGTTCCTTCGGTTAACTTTGCTATCGATAGGGTGCGCGATCAGTTTGTTTCGGGTATCGGAGACGGAGGCTCAGCGGCAGTGGTGGCCCATGCGCCGCGGTACGAGCTTGATCGAGGCGAGGTCGACGGGCTCCAGGTGCTTCTGGTGCGCATCTTTGAACTTGAGCTTAAAGCGAAGCCTTGCTATATCGGCGCGCGCGGCGTGCAGAACGGTAGCTACAAGCGCGTGGATGATAAAGATATCAAGATGTCACCCGCTGAGCTATATGAGCTGCAGAGTGCGTTGCTTCCGAGCGATGCAGACGGCACGGTGGTTTCGGAGGCAACAGTCGAGGATTTGGATCCAGATGTCGTGCGGTCTATTATCGCAAATCGCCGGCTGCAGACCCCCCGCGTTTTGCGCGGGGCCGATACGCTGGAAAAGCAGCTGGTCAGACTCAATATCACTACAAAGGATGGTGCGGTGAAGCTCGCAGGGCTTCTGTCGGCGGGAATTTACCCCCAGCAGTTCTATCCCAAACTCATGATTGATGTCGCCGTTCATTCCGATGTGGAAAAATCTGCACCCGGGCAACCCCGGTTTATTGACCGCCAGTTGTGCGATGGCCCGATTCCGGCTTGCATCGAAGATGCCCTTGTCGCGATTGGACGGAACTTGCGCAAAGCGGCGATAGTGCAAGGCGCTGGCAGAAGGGAGGATTGGGAAGTTCCCCAGGAGGTTTTGCGCGAGGCCTTGGCAAACGCCTGCATCCATCGAGAATATTCGCCCATGTTTGTGGGGCAGGCCGTGAGTGTCGATATCTATCCAGACAGAATAGAGATCAAAAACCCCGGTGGGCTTTGGGGCGGAAAGACGGTGGACAATCTTGCAGACGGGGAATCGCGCTGCCGAAACCCAAAGCTCATGAGCCTAATGGGGGCGACGCCGTTAGAGCATGCCGAGGGGCCCGTTGCAGAAAGCCAGGGATCTGGTATCCCGGCTATGATTCGCGAGATGGAGTCTCGTTCGCTTGGAAGGCCGAAATTTATCGTTAAGGCCGATTCGTTTACGGTGCTGCTTTCCCGGCACGGGGCGGAGCTTGCTGAAAACCGCACGTGGATTCAGAGCCATGTGGGCACCGAGCTGACGGATCGCGAGGAAACATTGCTCATGTTTATGCGGGAGCATGGGTGCGTATGCGATGTTCAAAAAATACGAGAGGCCCTGAAGTGGGATTCGGATGACATTCGCCTGATCTGCGGGAATCTTGTCGATAAACATGTCCTGTCAAAATGTGGCAAAGACACGTTTGAGATTATCGATATGAGCAGAGAATCGTCAGCTTCGACAGCGGATAGGATCCTGGAGGCTCTCAGAGCCGAAGTGGATATGACGGCGCGAGAAATAGCGGTTGCATCGGGGGTCAAAATTTCGTCCGTCCGCTACCATCTGCCAAAAATGGCGGATAAAGGACTCATCGAAGTAATGGGTTCATCGACGAGCCGCAACCGCCGCTATCGGAAGAAGTAGATGCAGCCGAGTCGCCCCTCTTGTGTCTCTCGAAGTGAGATGGGTGCTAGGGGGGGCGACTGCCTCGCGATATTTCCCCAGATAAAACCTGCCAAAATAAACCTGTCCCTTATTGGCGGGTCAGTTAACGCAGTGCAGGTTGAGCATATGCGAGCGAGCGGTCTCCGGGTGCGGTAAGGTGACGTGAAACAAGCGGGCGCTGACCTTTTGGTCGCGCCCGTGAAGTTGAACGTCAGATTGCCGTGTCCGGAGCCCGCGCAGCGCCGAGCAGTTACGCCGTTTGTAAAACGGCGTAACCTAAAGGTTCATGTTGCCGTGAATGTAGGGGGTGACCTCGGGGGAGATATGGTCGCAGCCCAGCTCGCGCAGCGCGGACTCGATGGCGGCGGGCAGCGGGGTCTTGCCCTCGGCATCGACGGCGTTGCCACCGAGGGCAGCAATCTTGGCGACATCTGCGGGTGCGGCCTCGATATGCATGCAGCCGCCGACCAAGCGCGCGCGTACCTGTGCCAAATCAAGATCGTGCAGGTAATCCTCGCAGGCGCGGATTAAATCGACCTTCTCGCGTGTAAGCTCCTCGCCCGTGGGGACGCGGGTGGCAAGACATGCTCCCGCCGGCAGGTTCCAAACGGGATAGCCCCATGCGCGCAGCAGCTCGCGCTCTTCGTCCTTGGTAAAGCCGACCTCCATAAGGGGTGAGCGTACGCCGAGCTCTTCTGCCGCACGCATGCCGGGGCGGTAGTCACCGCGATCGCTTGCATTGCTGCCATCGATGACGGTGGGAAAGCCGAGCGACTTGGCGTGGTTGACGATGGCGGTAAAGCCGGCGTGCTTGCAGTGGTAGCAGCGATTAGTATCGTTGCAGGCTACTTGGGGGAGCTGCAGCTGATCCACCGAAAGATTGAGCACGGGGAGCTTAAAATGCGGCCCCTCATTGGCCTGCCCATCAACGGACTGCTCAAACGAAGCCTGCTCGGGCGTGCCGATGAGCGGCGTGGTGAGATGGACGAGGAGGGTATTGGTAGGCATGATGCGGGCGCATACGGCGGCCAAAAAGCTGCTGTCGACGCCACCGGAAAACCCGATAGCCACGCGCCCGTATGCCAAAAGCAGCTGTTCGAGCGCCGATAGCTTGTCTTGAAGCTCCCCTGCGGGTGCCGTGGTGTCTAAAATCATGAAACGTTCCTTATCGTTGAGTACTCGATCGAAAACTATAATCCTAATGCGTTACTTGCCATAAGACTTCTATCTGTGTAACGAAAGTGCAATATGGCATATACGTTATATACAAGTTGCCAAATGCGGTAGAGTTGCAGCAACGCGACAGCGAGAGTCGATGGGGGACCGATATGATCAAGGCTGTTATTTTTGACATGGATGGAACGCTGGTCGATACCGAGCGTTTGGGGATTAAGGCCTGGAAGGCAGGCGCCGCTGAGCTGGGGCTCGCGATTGATGAAGCGCTGATCCATCAGTTTATCGGCCGCACGCTGCCCGATGTCATGGACATCCTCGATAGGCATTACGGCAGCCATGAAACCACCGAGGCGGTCTATGTCCGCCACAAGGAGATTCGCGACGAGATGGTCAAGACCGAGCTGGAGCTTAAGGCCGGCGCCGCCGAGTGCCTAGACGAGCTGCTGGCTGCGGGCTATCACGTGGGTCTAGCGACGTCGTCGCGCCTCGTTACGGCGGAGCGCAACCTTAAGATGGTTGGCCTCTTTGACAAGTTTGAAACGGTAACGTGTGGCGAGGACGTCGTGCACGGCAAGCCCGACCCCGAGATGTATCTGCTCGCCTGCGAGCGCGCGGGCTTTGCTCCCGAGGAATGTGCCGTGGTCGAAGATTCGCGCAACGGTTGCGTCTCGGGCATTACGGCCGGCTGCCATGTCTTTGCCGTCCCCGATATCGTGCCGCTGCCGCAGGACGTGGTGGATGGCTGCGAGGCCGTGCTCGATACGTTGTTCGACCTGGCGGCGGCAATCAAGACTGTGCGCTAGAAAATTGCGGCGTTGAAACGAGCGATTGCTCACGTTTGCGCTCAAGCAAAAGGGGCCCGGCAATGGTCGGGCCCCTTTTGCTTGAGCGGCGACTTAGCATACTTGCGGGCGTGCTATAGATACGCACCGAGGTTGATGGCCGTGGCGTCGGTCTGGCTGCTTGCCTGGGTGCTGGCGCGTTCCAGCAGGAACGGCCGCACGAGTTCTTGGCGGTTGATGTCCTCGATGGCCGTGACCGCGGTGACGGTGCGCGCGGCAGAGCTGACGTGGATATGCTTGGTCTTTGTCGGGACCTTGTTCTCGATTTGCTCCATCAGCAGTTGGACACCCTTGCGGCCAATCTCGTAGCCCGGGGGCGCTACCGTAGTGAGCGGGACCGATCCGCTCCAAGCGAGCGGGTTGCCGTCGCATCCGGCCACGCGTACTTGCCCGGGGACAGAGATGCCCTTGTTGACCAGTGCCGAAACGACGCCCGAGGCCAACACATCGGTCAGGCCGACGACAAAATCGGGACGTTCGTCCGCGGGGCGCTCGGCGATTTGGGCACCGATGCCGTAGCCGTCGGCAGCGGTATTCCATTCGCCGGCGTCGATGACTTCGATCTTGATATCGGGGTGCAGGGCGAGCGCCTTATGAATGCCAAGGACGCGCAGGGTGAGTTGCATAAATGCTGCTCGGCCGACGACGACAATATGGTGCGCGCCGCGGGCGATAGCAAGTTCGGCAATGATGCGACCCTGGGCCTCGTTGTCGGCCGCTACGTAGTAGCCGGGCTCGGAGCAATGGATGTCCAGATGGACGATCGGCACGGGCATCTTGGTCATGGCGGGGTGCCAGTCGGGGGATGCCATGGGCTGAACCATGACGCCGGACATCTGGGTGCCCATAAAGTAGCGCAGGTAATGGTCCTCGAGAATATCGTCGTTATCGGCGTTGGCGATGAGCAAGTCGTAGCCGTGCTTGCGGGCCTCGTTGTGGGCGCCGCTGGCGATTTGGAGCGAAAAGCCGTGATCGAGACGGGGGAGCACCAGGCCAAAGGACTTGGTGGCGCCGCCCGCGAGCTGACGGGCGCTTTGGTTGGGCAGGTAGCCAAGGCGATTGATGGTCTCGTTGATGAGCTTGAGGGTCTCGGGGCGCAGCTTTTCGGGGTGGTTGAGCGCGTTGGAAACCGTGCCCAACGAAACCCCGGCCTCGCGCGCGACGTCGCTGATTTTTACCTTTGCCATAGCGGCCCCTTTGATGCGTTTCAAGTACAAGCCAGATTGTAGCATCCCAAACCTTCCAAAAAGGGACAGGTTTATTTTGGCAGGTTTTATCTGGGCAAACGCTATTGCCAGCGCGACCACCACGAAGGGGGCAGGCACCTTTGTGGTGGTTTGGACCGGCTGGACGTGTGTGCATCGAGTGGTATCTAAGTTGAGATACCACTTCTGGTATATCAGCTTGCGTTTGCGTGAGTACAATACTCGAACGTTATACGTCTCAGCGCCCCTTGTGCGTGGACGTCTTGCAGTCACGCGAACGAAGGGATTTATCTTATGTGCGGAATCGTCGGCTACACCGGCTCTGATATTGCAAAGAACATCCTGGTCACGGGCCTCAAGCGTATGGAGTATCGCGGCTATGACTCCTCGGGCGTCGCGCTCGAGGTGGGCGAGGGCGCCGCGGCGCACCTCGACGTCATCCGCCGCGTGGGCAAGGTCGCGGGTCTGGAGAGCGAGCTTTCCAACATCGACAGCGACGCTACCTGCGGTATCGGCCATACCCGTTGGGCCACCCACGGCAAGCCCTCCGTCGTTAACGCTCACCCCCACACCAGCTGCGACGGTCGTATCGCCATCGTCCACAACGGCATCATCGAGAACTTCGCCGAGCTGCGCGAAGAGCTGGAGGGCCGCGGCCACCACTTTAAGAGCGAGACCGATACCGAGGTCTTCGCGCATCTGATCGAAGAGGCTTATGCCGAGACGCACGACCTGATGGCCTCCGTGCGCGAGGCTTGCACCCACGTGGTCGGTGCCTATGGTCTGGCCGCCGTGTGCGCTGACGAGCCCGGCGTGATCGCCGTGGCCCGCAAGGATTCCCCGATCGTGGTCGGCGTGGGCGAGACCGGCGCCTATGTCGCCTCCGATGTCATCGCGCTCATCGACGCCACCCGCGATGTCGTGGTGCTCGAGAACGGTCAGTTTGCCAAGCTCACGCCCACAGGCGTCGAGTACACCGACGAGGCCGGCAACGTTATCGAGCCCAAGGTCACCCACATCGACTGGGACCTGGACATGGCAGAAAAGGGCGGTTATCCCGACTTTATGCTCAAGGAGATTCACGAGCAGCCGCGCGTCGTGCGCGACACGCTGGTTGGTCGTATGACGCCGGCCGGCGAGCTCGACATCGACGAGCTGGGCCTTTCGCTCGAGGAACTCAACGACATCGACCGCGTCTACGTGATCGCTTGCGGCACCAGCTATCATGCTGGCCTCATTGCCAAGAATCTCATTGAGGGCTGGGCTCGCATCCCCACCGAGGTGGAGGCGGCCAGCGAGTTCCGTTATCGCAACCCCATCATTACGCCGACGACGCTTGTCGTTGCCGTGTCCCAGTCGGGCGAGACGGCCGATACCCTTGCCGCCATTCGCGACGCGCGCATCAAGGGTGCCAAGGTCTTCGGCATCACCAACGTGGTGGGCAGCCCCGTGGCGCGTGAGAGCGACGGCGTCATCTACACCAAGGCCAACAAGGAGATCGCGGTCGCCTCGACCAAGAGCTTCATCGGCCAGGTCGTGAGCCTCACGCTGCTGGCTTTGCTGTTGGCGCAGGTCAAGTACCGTCTGACCACCAAGCAGGCGCGCATGCTGTTCCGCGAGCTTTCCGATACGGCCGAGCAGATCCAGTGGATTTTGGATACCCAAACCGAGGCCGTGCATGAGGCCGCCCTGCTGTGCAAGGACGCGCAGTCCGCACTGTTCGTGGGTCGCGGCATGGGCGCCGCTATTTCCTACGAAGGTGCGCTCAAGCTCAAGGAGGTCAGCTACCTGCACGCCGAGGCCTACGCCGCCGGCGAGATGAAGCACGGCCCCATTGCCCTGATCGACCCGGGCTTCCCTGTCATCGCTGTGGCCACCAAGAGTGCCACCTACGACAAGACCGTGTCGAACCTCATGGAGTGCAAGGCGCGCGGCGCCAAGGTCATCGTCGTTGCCACCGAGGGCGACGAGGAGATCAACAAGATCGCCGACTGCATCATCCGCGTGCCGGCAGTCCGCGACGTGTTCAGCCCCATCACGGCGAGCGTCCCGCTGCAGCTGCTCGCCCGCGAGGTCGCCATCCTGCGCGGCTGCGACGTCGACCAGCCCCGTAACCTGGCCAAGAGCGTCACGGTAGAGTAGTTGGTTCCGCCGTTCTAGCAGCTAAGGCCCGGCTCCGCATCAAGACGGAGCCGGGCCTTTTCTGCATTTGACCAGATAAAACCTACCAAAATGAACCTGTCCCTTTTTGGCAGGTTAGCGGAGCTTGCTGGTCTCGAAGTACTCGGGGAACTGGTCCAGAACCTCGGTCTGGTTGCGGAACATCATATGCAGGTGCTTGCTAACCAAAAAGCTCGCTTCGATGGGGTCGCGACCGGCGATAGCGCGGCGAATCTGCTTGTGCTCGTTCACGATGTCCTGATTGTCGAGAACCTGCGTGGCGGCGCGCAGCCAGCGGAAGCGCTCCAGGTCGGCATTGGTCTCTTCGAGCCACGACCACACGGTGCTGCGACATGCGATGCTAAAAATCATGTGATGCATGAGGTTGTCGCTCAAAAAGAAGCCGATGCGATCCTCTTCGGCCATGGCCTTTTCCTGCAGCGCGATGGCGCGGTCGAGCTGCTCGATGCCGGCCGACGTGGCGCGCGCACAGCACTCCACAATCACCTGCTTTTCCAGATGCTCGCGGATGTAGCAGGCACTCTCGGCAAGGGTGAGGTTGATGGGTGAGACGTAGGTGCCGCTCTGGGGCACGGTGCGCACCAGGCCTTCCTGCGCCAAGCGAACCAAAGCCTCGCGCACAGGGGTGCGCCCCATATCCAGGTCGTCGCAAAGTTGCTTGACGCCCAGCTTTTCGCCCGGCTTGTAGTCCAGGTAGACGATTTTGCGTCGAATGGTGTGGTAGGACTGGTCCTGTAGGCTCGTTTCCTGCTCGCCGACGTGCATCGATTCTTCCATAGCGCCTCGCAACTGTTCTATCAAACTCATATGTCAGTTGTTAATTATGCCGCGAATCAGCTCTCCGCGGTGGGCAATTCGGCTGTTGCCTGAGAACTATTGCGGCATCTTAGTCTGTGTTTGCGCAAGGCTGCGCTCAATGTTGCCGTATCATAAGCCGTCGCAAACGTGAAATAGAAAGAAGGAATCCCATATGCAACTGGCAAATATCGTACGCGAGCGCTGGAAAGGCGTTTTGTTCTGCCTGATCATCGCCATTCCCGCGACGTTGCTCGGCAAACAAATTGAGGTGGTCGGCGGTCCGGTATTTGCCATCCTCTTTGGCATGGTCCTGGCGCTCGTCTTTCCCAAGAATCGTCGCGAACAGCTCGTCGCCGGCGTCACCTATACGTCCAAAAAAGTCTTGCAGTACGCGGTTATCCTGCTTGGCTTTGGCATGAACCTCTCCCAGATTCTGTCCAAGGGCGCCCAGTCGCTACCGATTATCGTGGCGACAATCTCGACCTCGCTTGTCATCGCCTTTGTGCTCTGCCGCGTTATGAACGTGCCGGGTAAGATCGCGACGCTTGTGGGTGTGGGTTCGTCGATTTGCGGCGGTTCTGCTATCGCCGCGACCGCACCCGTCATCGATGCCGACGATCGCGAGATTGCCCAGGCCATTTCGGTCATCTTCCTGTTTAACGTTATCGCGGCGCTCGTGTTTCCAACGCTCGGCGGTATGCTCGGGCTGACCAACGAGGGCTTTGGCCTGTTTGCCGGCACCGCCATCAACGACACCTCGTCCGTAACGGCTGCGGCGAGCGCCTGGGACAGCATGCATCCCGGCGCCAATGTGCTCGAGAGCGCCACGGTGGTCAAGCTCACCAGGACGCTGGCCATTATTCCCATCACGTTGGTCCTCGCATGCTGGCAGATGCATCTGGCGCGCAAGGCCGGCGGTGACGCCAAAAGCACGTTCTCCCTTAAACGCGCGTTTCCCATGTTTGTGCTGTTTTTTGTGCTGGCGAGCGTGATCACTACGGTGCTTCAGCTTCCTGCATCCATTACGGCGCCCATCAAGGAGCTGTCGAAGTTCTTTATCGTGATGGCCATGGCGGCTATTGGCTTTAATACCGATATCGTCGAGCTGGTCAAAAAGGGCGGAAAGCCTATCGCGTTGGGTTTTTGCTGCTGGATTGGCATTGCGTGCATGAGTTTGGGAATGCAGCACGTGCTGGGAATCTGGTAGAGAAGTAGCTTATTTGCATTCTGGTTGCTGGTGAGCACATGCCTGCGGTGGAGCGATAGGAGCTCTTGCGGGTATGGCTTGTCCGCAGGTTGATAGGTCCCGAAGAGCTCTTATCGCCCCGCCAGGATGGCGATGCGGGGCAACACCTATACTCGCAGGACGGCGCTTTCTGCCCTATAGTGTTTGGTGAGCAATATCGTTCAATTTTGAAACACTCGGTCGTGCGACCGTCGGCGGTTGCACGTCGCTGCGGACAGAGGCGAATCATGAATAGCGATGCCAAGCTGAACATCTTGACCGAGGCCCTGGCTGCTGCCGGGGCCTCGGCATTGGCAATCGATGCGCGTGGGGACGTCGCGATCTCGACCATGAATGACGCGGCGCTTGAGCGGGATGTGGCGACTTTTGTTGCCGAACGCCTCGACCGTATAGGAGACGGCGCGCGTCTTGTTATGGGGCGTGCGGGTACGCGCCTGAGCCTGACCGTTCGCCCCACCGACAAAGAGGGCGGGGGCCTTTGGGCCGTCGTGGTCCGCGAGGTGCGCGGCGCCGCGGCGCATGCGGGCATCGAGTGGCTCAACGCCGACGAGGTTGAGGCCCGCTACGAATCGAGCGCGTACGGCATCGCTGAGGGGGCGGTCTCGGTGGCTGCGCCGGTTGCAGAGAGTTACGCGCGCGGTGTGCCCCTTATGCTCGAGGGCGAGCTGGGAGCGGGTCAGGTCGAGATCGCCAAGCGCCTCTATCTGGACGGTCCTTTTGCCGGTCAGCCCTTTGTTTCCGTTGCGCTCGATGAGCTCACCGAGCGCGGTTGGCGCCATGTGCTCAAAAGCGCCGAATCGCCGTTGTTCCAAACGGGGCTGACCCTTTGCATTGAGGGCTGGAATGCGGTTGGCCCCCAGCGCCTCCGCGAGCTGGTCTCCACGATGACCGACACCGCGTTGGCGACGCGCTGCCATGTGGTGCTGACAGCGAATGACATGCCGGGCGGCGGCGAAAGTGATCAAGCCGCCTTTGTGACCGAGCGCCTCGCCTGTGCGGTGAGCGTGGCGCCGGCAATCGCCGAGCAGGGAGCCGCGTCGACGAAGGCTGCGCGCTATTTGGAATATCTCGCTGATGCATTTGGGACGGCAGCGCCCACGCTGTCTGCCGCGGCGACGAAGACGCTCGATGCTTACCGCTGGCCGCGCAACTATCTGCAGCTCCGCGAGGTCTCGGAACGACTGTATATATTGGTGGGGGCGGGCACGGTGGACCGCGCTGTGGCGGAGGAAGTGCTCGCCCAAGAGGACGTGATTAAGACCGCAACCTTTGGCGCCCCGACGCTCGAAAGTGACCTGTATATCCTGCGACCGCTGGCCGATACCGAGCGAGATATCGCGCATCTGGTTGTAGATCATCTCCACGGCAACCGAACCCGTGCGGCGGAGGTGCTGGGCATAAGCCGTACAACGCTGTGGCGCTTGCTGAAGGACGATGACCGTTGAGCGAGGCGCCCGTGACCGCGCGCGACGCGTGTGCTACAGTCCAAAGCGTTATTGTTTCGATTTGGTTACGGCGTGCGAGGGCATATGGCTGAGACTTCAAAACCGAGCCGCAGAAGGCGGAGTGCCGCGCCGGTCAACCGACGCACAACATCGGTGACGTGGGGCAAACACGCCTCGGGGTTTGATGGCTCGTTCAAGCGCACTAAATACGGCTATCCTTCGGCAAGCGCCCGCTTGGCAATGCAGGCAGAGTCCTCGCTGTTGGGCCGCAAACGCGTGGTGGGATCAAAGCTCAAGCACGACGGAACGCTCGGCTACATCAGCCGCGGGGCGGCTCGCCGCAGCGGGCTCAATCCCGCCGGCTGGCATCGCTACGTGCCGATCGTGGCCGCCGTTGCAGTGATCGTCATCGCGCTCGCTGCGCTCGGATATGCCGGCGGTGGCGCCAACTTGGACGCAATGTTTAAATCGCCCGAGCTCGCGCATGCAGGCACAGAAGTTGTCGAGGGCGCACAGACCCAGACGGGCGTTGCGCCCCAGCGCGGTATCGTCGCGGCGGCCTCCACCATCGCCGATGCGCAAAAGGACGAAGACAAGCAAGGCGACGACGTCGAAACGGCCCAGACGAACGAAACGACGACAACGGCGACGTCAATATAAGTTGCGAGTGGGGTAGCTAAAATAGCCCCGTCCCAAATTAGCTACCCCTGCTGACGTTCCTGTACTATTTCACGTACACCACGTTGTCGCGGCGGGGTTTGGGCTCGGGTAGCGTGTCTTCGGCATAGCCCAGAATGCAGTGGCCGACGCCGCGCAGACTGCCGTCGGCGGGCAGGCCCCAGCTGGCCAGCAGCTCCAGGCCCTCGGGCGAGTCAAAGACCTCATGCGCGCGGTGAATCCAGCACGAATCGACACCCAGTGCATAGGCGGCGTTGAGCAAGTTGCCCATGGCGAGCGAGCCGTCTTCCAGATGTGTGGGCACGCTGCGGTCAACCAACACCACAACAACGGTCTTGGCGCCATAGAAGGGGTCGCCGTTGCTGCCCATGACCTGGGCGTTGAGCTGTGAGAGACGCTCGACGGTCGCGGGGTCGGTGACGGCGACAAACGTCACCGGCTGGCGGCCCATGCCGCTCGGTGCATATTGGCCGGCTTCGATAATACGTGCAAGCTTTTCGGCCTCGACGGGACGATCGCTGTAGTTGCGGCAGCTGCGGCGGTGAATGAGTGCTTCGATAGTCTCCATGGTGTCTCCTTGCGGTGGCGTTGCAGATGCCCCGTTCATACCCGCCGGGCTTAAACGATAGACGGTCAATTGCCCGGCCAAAAGGATAGATTCCAATTGGGAAAGTAGGTTTGCATAAAAGTACCTTCAGAATGTGACAAACAAATGGGATGGTTAAACGTTTTATCCCGTCTACCCTGCGGTTTTTTACCACTTGCCTAAATGACGAACGCATAACCTCTGATAAAGGTTTTACTAAAGGAGCACCAACGTTTATCAATGCGCCGTGGTGGCGCCGGGCCAGGAGGTAACATCATGTTCCAGGCTGGAGATGTCGTCGAGACCGATTTCGAAGGATTTCTGAAGCTGCTGCGTTCCAAGACGCGCGCTTTCGTGTCGATCAACGATCACGAGTACTACATCACGCACACCGATGGCTATTGGCGTGTTCAGGATTGCGAGGCCCTCAACGACAAGGGCCACTTTACTGACTGCTCCGAGCTGGTCAACACGGTCTGCGAGGTCGTCGAGCTGCCGTGGATTGCCGGCAAGAGCCTGCATGATAGCTTCTCGGGCGCTACGGTCTATGAGGCCGTCGCCGCTTAACAGGCAATAAAACTCGATTTTCACGTGACCGCTGGCGCCGCCCCCGCGCCGGCGGTCTTTTTCTGCCGATAGGCCATAAAAATGCACGCATTTGCGGAGAGCCTGTTGACGATAGTCAAAACTCGGACTAATCTAGAGACACATAATTGGTCAAAAATCGGACAATTGAATGGTGGGATAGATGAATAGTGCGGTTACGCTGGTCGACTTCGATCGGTTGCTCAATGGACTCGACCATATCTATTCGGAGTTCTCGCGCGCCTGCGGCCTTTCGGACTGCGCCTATTGGATGCTCGTCGACACCAGCACGGCGGGCGGCAGTATTGCCGTAAGCCGTCTGACAAGCGAATGGTTCTACAGCAAGCAGACCATCAACTCGGCAATTAAAACCTTGACGGCGCGGGGCTTCGCAACGTTGGAGTTTGCCGAAGGCAGCCGTAAGAACAAGGTTGTGAGCCTGACCGAAGAGGGCAGGCGATTTGCCGAGCGTTATGCGTTGCCGGCACTCAAGGCCGAACAGCGAGCCTTTGGCGCGCTTGAGCCATGTGAGCAGCGCGAGATTATGCGCTTGATCGGCAAATTCTCTCAGGTGCTCGGCGATGAGTGCGATGCCTTTAAGCAGCATATCGCTGCCGAGAGCCAAGCCGAGAATCAAAGTGAGGGGGAGTCGTGCGACTGTTAATGAGGTTTTTGAAGCCCTACCGAGGGCTTGTCGCAGTGACGCTGCTGGTGCTGCTGGTGGATAACGTCGGTACGCTGTTGGTTCCCACGATGCTGGCGAACATGGTCAACACCGGTATTACCACGGGCGATGTCGATTACATTTTACGCAACGGCCTATACATGTTTATCGCGACCAGCATGGCTAGCGGCGGCACGGTGCTGGGCTGCTATCTTTCGGCGCGCCTGGCCGCCAACGTGGCTTGCGATATCCGCAATGCCGTGTACGACAAGTCGCTCGAACTCGCGGCCAGCGATTTTGAGCGCTTTGGCACCGGATCGATGATCACGCGCTCGCTCAACGACATCAACGTGATTCAGCAGGCTATCCTGCAGACGATTCAGTTGGTGCTGCCGGTGCCGTTCTTGGCCGTCGCGGGCATCATTTTTGCTTGGTTCATCGATCCTGCCATGGGCACGCTTCTGGGCGTAGTCGTTGCGATTGTGCTGGTGGCGGCGGTCTTTACGGTTGCCAACGCGGCGCCGATTTTTATGCGCCTACAGGGCTTTATCGACCGCATGAACGTGGTGCTGCGCGAGAATATTGTGGGCGTGCGCGTCATCCGTGCGTTTAACAAGGAGCGCCACGAGGAACGGCGTCTGGACGAGGTGTTTAGCGAATACGCCGCCAACGCCATCAAAGTCAACCACCTGTTTGTGGGCCTCGACAGCTCAAGCTTCTTTTTGATGAACATCGCCGAGGTGGCGGTGCTGTGGGTGGGCGGCAACCGCGTAGGCGCCCACGCCATGCAGATTGCGAGTATCTCGGCGGTGCTTGAGTACGCAATCCTGATTCTGTTTTTTGTGATGATGGCGCAGATGGTGGTGCTGACGCTTCCGCGTGCTGCCGCGTGCCTGAACCGTGCGCAGCAGGTGTTGGAGATTGAGCCGAGCATCGTCGATGGCCAGCGTACGCTGGGTGACGGGGAGACTGCCTCCGAGGACGATGCGGATGCTGTTGCCGTGTTCGATCATATGTCGTTTCGCTTTGACGATGCCGACGAGGACACCCTGTGCGACCTGAGCTTTGCCTGTCGTCGCGGTCAGACGACCGCAATCGTCGGCTCGACGGGTTCGGGCAAGTCGACGGTGGCCAAGCTCTTGTTGCGTTTCCACGATGCCACGAAGGGCGCCATTCGCCTGAACGGCGTTGACCTGCGCGACCTTTCGCAAGGTGAGATTCGCGGGCATATCGCTTACGTGCCGCAGAAGGCGTGGCTGTTCTCGGGCACGGTGGCGAGCAACCTTCGCTTTGGTAACGAAGGCGCGACCGAGGGTGACATGCTTCACGCGCTTGAGGTTGCCCAGAGCACCTTTGTACTCGACCAACCGCAGGGGCTCGACACTCCGGTTGCCCAGGGCGGTACGAACTTTTCGGGCGGCCAGCGCCAGCGCCTGGCCATTGCTCGCGCGCTCATGAAGCGCGCCGACCTGTATATCTTCGACGATAGTTTTTCGGCCCTGGACTTTAAGACCGATGCGGCCCTGCGCCATGCGCTGCAGGACGAGACGCGCGACGCCGCGGTGCTCATCATCGCGCAGCGCATCTCGACGATTTTGCATGCCGACCAGATCGTTGTGCTCAAGGACGGCGAGGTCGTGGGCTTGGGCACGCATGGCGAGCTTATGGAAACCTGCGAGGTGTACCGCGCCATCGCGGAATCGCAAATGAAGGGAGGTGAGTAGCATGACCGGGGAGCTCAAGAAGCAGGGCGGCGTTGATGACGCCGCTGCCGCGGGACTGGTCGAGGAAACGGCTGCCGCGTCGACCGAGCTGGATGACGCCGCCAAGCGCGAGGCTCGCCGCCAAGCGCTCTACGAGGAAAACGAGCGCGCCGAGGACGAGCGCGCCCGCGCTGAGGCAGAGCGCATGCGCGATGTGGACGACGAGGACGAGGACGAGAAACCCCGCGACACCTGGGCGACGGTGCGCCGCCTGTGGAGCGAGGCTGCCGGCGACCATTGGCGCTTCTATATCGTGTTCGCGAGTATTGTGTTCTATGCCATCTTTAACACCGCTGCGCCGGCATATAGCGCCCGTGTGATCGATGAGCTGTGGGGCCACATTCAGGTGGCGTTTGCCAACGATACCACCTTCAACATCACCTGGGAGAACTGCGGCAGGACCATCTTCATCTACTTTATGATTTGGACGGCCGCTGCCTCGTTCTACGCGCTCCAGAGCTTTTTGATGTCGAGCGTGGCCGAACGCCTCAACCTGCGTCTACGCAACCGCATCGCACAAAAGCTCAACCGTCTGCCGCTTGCCTATTTTGACGCGCATCGTCCCGGCGAGGTCGTCAGCCGTGCGACCAACGACTTGGACAAGATGTCCGAGAGCATGCAGCGCGGCTTGCTGCAGCTTCTGGTGTCGATCGGTACCGTGGTGGGCGCCGTGAGCGTGATGTTCGTGTTTAGCGTGCCGCTCACGCTAGTCTTTTTGTTCTTTATGGCGCTGTCGCTGCTGGTGACCAAGGTGGTCTCGCGCCGCACACATGATGTGACCGGTGAGCGCCAGGAGTGGGTGTCAAAGATTACGAGCGCGGTTGAGGAGGGCTACTCGGGCCGTCTGGTGATTCGCGCGTTCAACCGTGAGCGCCAGAGTTCTGCCGAGGTGCATGAGGCCTCGAGGGAGCTAGCGCGCGTGAGTACCAAGGCCGACTTTATGATTAACGCCGTCGGCCCCGCGGTGCGCTTTATCGGCCGCCTGGCACAGATCGTGATTGCGATTGTGGGCTGCAGTATGCTGGTTGCCGGCCACATGACCGTCGGCGTGTTCCAGGCGTTCTTCCAGTTTATCTACGAGGCATCCGAGCCCATGACGCAGTTGTCGTTTACCTTCAACTCGCTGCAGAGCGCGCTGGCGAGTGCAGAGCGCGTGTTCGACCTGCTCGATGAACCCGAGATGGAGGCGGATCCGCAGCCGGGCGAGGCCGCCAAGCTGCCGGGCCGCGTGGAGGGCCGCGTCGCCTTTGAGCATGTGCGCTTTGGTTATGCGCCCGACAAGCCGCTCATGCGCGATGTGTCGTTTACCGCCGAGCCGGGCCAGAAGATTGCCGTGGTGGGAACCACGGGCGCGGGCAAGACCACGCTCATCAACCTGCTCATGCGCTTCTACGAGATTGACGGCGGGCGTATTACGCTCGACGGCGTAGACACGAGCCGCATGGACCGCGGCGAGCTGCGCCAGCAGTTTGGCATGGTGCTGCAGGACGCCTGGCTGTTCGATGGCACGATTGCCGAAAACATCGCCTACGGCTGCCCCGAGGCGACGCGCGAGGAGGTCGTGGCCGCCGCACGCGCCGCGCAGGTCGACTTCTTTGTACGCACCATGCCGCAGGGCTACGACACGCGCGTGGCCAACGATGCCGAGAGCATCAGCCAGGGCCAGCGTCAGCTGCTGACCATTGCGCGCGTGCTGCTCAACAACCCGGCGATTCTCATCCTGGACGAGGCGACGTCGAGCGTGGACACGCGCACCGAGCTTGCCATCGGCCGTGCCATGGACGCGCTCATGCATGGGCGCACGAGCTTTGTGATCGCGCATCGCCTGTCGACGATCGTGGATGCCGACCTGATTCTGGTCATGGACCACGGCAACATTATCGAGCAGGGCACGCATAAGGAGCTGCTCGCAGCCGAGGGCGCTTATGCCGACCTCTATCTGAGTCAGTTCGCATAATGTGACAAAGGGACAGTCCCGCATGTCACATCAAAAAGAAAGGCGCGCCGGGGATGAATTCCCTAGCGCGCCTTCTTGCGTTGATGCCGATGTCGTTTTGTGCCGCTTGCGTTCCTAGCGCTCGTCCACGAGCTTGGCGACGAGGGCCTTGAGCTCGGCCACCTCTCGCTCGAGTTCTTTGACGCGGCGGGCGTTCTCGGTGATGCCTTGGCGGTTGAGGGCACTCTGCTCGGCGGCGTCATCGGGCATGTACTCGCGATGCTGCTTGGCGTCGAAGCTCTCCTCGAACACGCGGCAGCCGTTGCGCTTGATGATGCGTCCCGGCACGCCCACGACGGTGCAGTTGTCGGGCACGTCCTTGACGACGACCGAGTTGCCGCCGATCTTGACGTTGTTGCCGATGCGGATGTTGCCGAGCACCTTGGCGCCCGTGCCCACGGTGACGTTGTTACCCAGGGTGGGGTGGCGCTTGCCGGTTTCGTTGCCGGTGCCGCCGAGCGTAACGCCCTGGTAGAGCACGCAGTTGTCGCCCACAATGGTGGTCTCGCCGATGACGACGCCCATGGCGTGGTCGATAAAGAAGTGCTTGCCAATCTGTGCGGCAGGGTGAATCTCGACGCCGGTGATGTGGCGGGTGATTTGAGATAGCACACGGGCGAGCGAGCGATGACCGTGCTCCCAGAGCCAGTGCTCGGGCACGTGGTTCCACTTGGCGTGCAGACCAGGATAGGAAAGGAAGATGACCAGGGCACTTTGCGCGGCGGGGTCTTGCGCTTGGACGGTCTTGATGTCCTCGCGAATGGTATTGATAAAGCTCACCGGCCGCCCTCCCTTAGCGTCATAGCAATGCGATTCAATAAAGTATAGCGATTCGCTAGGGATTAGGAAGGACAATCCTGGCGGCTTTGCGCAACAGGTGTCAGTTATGCAAACTTGCTGGTAATGGAGTCATGCTTTTGTGGGGTTGCGCACGAGGGGGCGCCGCAACCGTATACTGGTCAACTTGGACGTATCCGCGCCCACAACTGAGAGGTTTTACTTCATGGGTTTCATCAATTTTATCGCCGAGCTGCTCAAAGACCCGCGCACCGCGATTGCCAGCTGGATCGCCGCCGGCCCGCTTATGGCCTACGGCTGCGTGTTCCTGATTATCTTCATTGAGACAGGCGTGGTGTTCTTCCCGTTCCTTCCTGGCGATTCACTGCTGTTTGCTTCGGGCTTCTTTGCCCACAACGGTGGCTTTAACATCGTGGCACTGCTGGCCGTCGCATGGGCTGCTGCCATCCTGGGTGACCAGTGCAACTTTATGATCGGTCACTTCTTTGGCAAAAAGATTATCGCTTCGGGCAAGGTCAAGGCCATGACGCCTGAGCGCATCAAAAAGTCCGAGGATTTCTTGGACAAGTGGGGTCACCTGGCCATCTTCCTGGGTCGCTTCTTCCCGTTTATCCGCACCTTTGTGCCCTTTATCGCTGGCATGGGCGGCATGCACTGGCGCAACTTTGTCGTCTTTAACGTGCTGGGCGGCATTACCTGGTCGACGGTCTTTACGCTGCTGGGCTACTTCTTTGGCGGCATTCCCTTTGTGCAGGAGCACTTTGAGCTGCTGATTATCGGCATCGTTGCCGTGTCGATCATCCCGACCGTGGTCGGTCTGGTTAAGGCCAAGCTGGGTAAATAGAACGCCTAGCTCGAGCCAGCGCGCAGACCGTACAGTTGAGGCCCGTCACCGCTTACGGTGGCGGGCCCTTTTGCTTCGGTCAAATGAAAATACTTTACTTAGTTAAAGAAAAGCGTTTTATCCGACGCGCGTGCGGAGTACAATCTCGTGCATGCGAATCGACGTGCCATCGGCTTTGATGCTGTTCGCGTGTCCCGTCCGGCTCTACGCTCCGGGCGTGCGACGTTGCGACGCGGCCGGCCTCGGTCCTTGCGTGCGGGTTCGCGAGTTTGCAACTGTGTATGTAAGGAGCGACATATGACTGTCGAGAAGAAGGATATCGATTGGGGTAGCCTCGGCTTTGGCTACATGAAGACCGATTACAGCTACGAGGCCCATTGGAAGGACGGCGAGTGGGACGAGGGCGGCCTGACCACCGACCACACCCTGCATGTCTCCGAGTGCGGCGGCATCTTCCATTACTGCCAGGAGGTCTTTGAGGGCCTGAAGGCCTACACCGCCGAGGACGGCAGCATCGTCTGCTTCCGCCCCGACATGAACGCCGAGCGCATGTATAACTCTGCGCAGCGCCTCGAGATGCCCCCGTTCCCCAAGGACAAGTTCGTTGAGGCCGTCAAGCAGGTCGTTTCTGCCAACGCCGCCTGGGTTCCGCCCTTCGGTTCCGGCGCGACCCTGTACGTGCGTCCGTTTATGATCGGCTCCGGTGACGTGATCGGCGTGGCCCCCGCTCCTGAGTACACGTTCCGCATTCTCGTGACCCCGGTCGGTCCGTACTTTAAGGGTGGCCTCAAGCCCGTCAAGCTGCGCGTTTCCGAGTATGACCGTGCAGCACCGCATGGCACCGGCAACATCAAGGCCGGCCTGAACTACGCCATGTCCCTCAAGCCCACGATGGAGGCTCACCGCGAGGGCTATGCCGAGAACCTGTATCTCGATTCCGAGTCCCGCACCTATGTCGAGGAGACCGGTGGCGCTAACGTCCTGTTTGTGAAGGAGGACGGCACCCTCGTCGTTCCGCAGTCCCACACCGACTCCATTCTGCCTTCCATCACCCGCCGTTCGCTCGTTCAGGTTGCTCAGGACCTGGGCATGACCGTTGACCAGCGTCCCGTCGAGTGGGCCGAGGTCAAGGCCGGCGCCTTTGTGGAGTGCGGCCTGTGCGGCACCGCTGCCGTCATCTCCCCGGTTGGCGAGATCGACAACAAGGTTTACGGCGCCGACGAGACTGTGACCTTCCCGGCTGGCTACACCGAGATTGGCCCTGTGATGAAGAAGCTTCGCGAGACCCTGACTGGTATCCAGTCCGGTGCTGTCGAGGACAAGCACAACTGGGTTTACACCGTCGCGTAATTTGTCTTACGGATATGTCCGGCCCGAGGGCGACCTTCCTTTCCGGCGCGTCCTCGGACATGAAAGAGCCTCCGCTGCGCACTTCGTGCGGCGGAGGCTCTTTCGTCCTGCGGAGTGCGCCGGGAGGGAGCTTGTTCTCTGCCCTGCGGGTTCGGCGATGTCACAACGGGCAATGATTAATCTGAATAAAGATGGTGCGCGGCCTTTTAGGCCGCGCTTCTGCTTTGCTTCGCGCCATGTGGGGGCGGTGGCGACGTGCATTTTTGCGAGTATTCTGCAATCGAAGGCCCCTGCATACCGACCTCGGGCAAAAAATCGGGATTTCTCGATGTTTTCTACGGATGATGGGCGGGGTTATGGGCTGACAGCGTTTGATTTGCAGGGATATTCGCGGTCTTTGGCATTTATCGTGGCGCCCGAAGCTCTTGGTTATGTTGAATACTCCTAAAAATGCACGGCACTTAGAGGGGGACCTTTGCGAAAAGGGAAACCGCCCCGTCGAAGTATGCATTCGACGGGGCGGTTTATGCATTTGGCTGATTAAGGATGCGCTGTCAAACTACTAGAACTTGACGGTCGGGGCCTGGCGGGCTGCTTCGGCGGCCTCGAAGCCCTGGCGCTCCTTAAACTGGAAGATGCCGGCAAAGATGACAGCCGGGAACGTCTGAATGGCGTTGTTGTAGCTGAGCACGCAGTCGTTGTAGCTCTGGCGTGCATAGCTAATCTTGTTCTCGGTATCCTCGAGCGATGCCTGCAGCTGCGTAAAGTTGGTGTTTGCCTTAAGATCGGGATAGGCCTCGGCCACGGCGAAGAGCTGGCGCAGCGCACCGGTCAGCACGTTGTCGGCTTCCATCTTGGCCTCGGGCGTGGTTGCCTTGACGGCGGTGTTACGCGCGCTGATCACGGCGGAGAGCGTCTCCTGCTCGTGCTTGGCGTAGCCCTTGACGGTCTCGACCAGGTTGGGGATCAGGTCGTTGCGGCGCTGCAGCTGCGTATCGATGTTCTGCCAGGCGTTATCGATGCGGTTACGCTTGGTGACCATGTTGTTGTAGATGCCGGCGATGGCGCAGACAATCACAATGACAACAACGATGCCGATGATGACGGTAATCATGATGTCTCCGTTTCGAATGGCCGCGGCGGCATGCGCCAGCTGCCGTTGGTATAACGCTACTAGTATACCCGCAACGTTTTGCCGTGCCGAACTTTCCGGTAAGCGTTGTGTTTTCGGCGGGGTTGGCACCGGGGCAAAGCGCGCGAGGTACAGGTGTAAGATATGCGACAGATTGACGAGTGTTGTCTTTGCCCTGAGGATGGCGATACCAGTGGACCTTCGCATTAAGAAAACCTACCGCGCCCTGTTCGATGCCTTCACCGAGCTTCTCGAGGAGCATCGTTTTGAGGACCTGACGGTTGCCATGCTGTGCGACCGCGCCATGATTCGCCGCACGACGTTCTACAAGCACTTTCGCGACAAGAACGATTACTTTGCCTTTTATATCGATGAGCTCATGTCGGGCTTGCCGCAAAAACAGCCCGATGAGGCCGGCGTGGTATCTGCCGAGGACGTGCGCGCGCTTCGGCACGCGATTTTGGACGATGCCATGGATTTGATTCTGGCGCACGAGCGGCTCATGGATAACATTTTGGCAAGCAGCATGTCGGGCATGTTGACCAACGTTATTTGCGACCGCATTGCCCGCTCCATCCGCGAGCGTGTGATGAACGTGCTTGCCGAGGATGCCCTGGCCCCCGTGTCACTCGAGACGACGTCTGAGTTTATCGCCGGTGGCATTATTCGGTTGTTCACAAATTGGTGGGAATCGGGCCACGATCTTGAGCGTCGACCCGAGATGGCCGACGTGGTCGATGCACTGTTTGAGCGGACCATGACGCCGGTGAATCACTAAGGTGGCGGAGAGAGGGGGATTCGAACCCCCGGAACGCTCTCGCGCTCAACGGTTTTCAAGACCGCCGCATTCAACCGCTCTGCCATCTCTCCGTGAGTCGTAATGATAGCATCGTTTTGAATTTGCAACAGGGAAGGCGAACGATGACGATCACCGAAATCGACGAGAAGTTCATGCGCGAGGCGCTGGCGGAGGCGCGCGACGCCGCTGCGGTGGGCGAGGTGCCCATCGGAGCCGTAGTAGTGCGCTCGGGCGAGGTTGTCGCGAGGGCGCATAATCGCCGCGAGCTCGACCAGGATCCTTCGGCTCATGCCGAGTTTGCGGCCGTGTGCGCCGCTGCCCAGGCGCTTGGCCGTTGGCGCCTTTCCGACTGTACGGTCTATGTGACGTTGGAACCCTGCTGCATGTGCGCGGGTCTTATGGTCAACGCGCGCGTGGGACGCTGCGTGTATGGCGCGAGTGATGCCAAGGCGGGCGCGTTGGGATCCCTATACGATTTGAATGCCGACTCGCGCCTGAATCATCGGTTTAACGTGACGGCTGGGGTCCTGGCGGATGAATGCCGCGAGCTGCTGAGTAGCTATTTTGGCGGTCTGCGCGGAGCGGGCGGCGCTGATTGCGGTTGCGGGGCCGATCTTGAGGCGCATGCCGCTCATGCCGAGGCGCTTGCAGGTGCCGGTGAGGATGTTGGCACGGCGGTTGACTTTGGTCCTGCGTGCCGTCGGCCTCGCCGTGTGCTGCTGGCGATTGATTCCTTTAAGGGCAGCGTGTCGAGTGCGCAGGCGGAGGCGGCGGTTGCCGAAGGCGTGCGCCGCGTTTGGCCCGATGCCGAGGTGCGCGCATTGCCGCTGGCAGATGGTGGCGAGGGAACGCTCGATGCCATCGCCGCGCGCGGTGGCGAGCTCTCGACCTGTGAGGTTGCAGGCCCCTTGGACTATCGCGTGTCTGCCCGGATGCTGGTGGACGACGAGCACGACTCGGCTGTAATTGAGATGGCCGAGGCGGCGGGTATTGGGTATTCACCCTGCACGAAATCGGCGGCGCTTGCGGCTTCGACCTATGGCGTGGGCGAGCTCATACTTCGCGCGGTCCGCGCGGGGGCAAAGACTATCTATATTGGTCTGGGCGGCAGTGCCACCAACGACGGTGGCGCCGGCATGCTGCAGGCGCTGGGTGCCCACCTTGTTGATGAGTGTGGCTGCAATATCGCCCCCGGTCTCGCGGGCCTTGAACATGTGGCGAGTATCGATTTGACACCAGCGCTTCGGGTACTGAATGGCGCGCGTCTTGTGGTGCTTTCCGATGTCGAGAATCCGCTCGTGGGGCGCCGCGGTGCACTGGCAGTGTTCGGTGGACAGAAAGGTCTGCCGACGGGGGATGCCGAGGCCCTGGGCAAGTACGACAGCTGGATGGTCGGTTACGGCCGCCTGCTCGATGCGGCGATTACCGGGGTGCGGGCTCAGGGGTTGTTGCGCGTGCCCGAGGGTGCACGGACATTTGGTTCGGTGCTCGGCGTGCCCGGTGCCGGTGCTGCCGGCGGCCTGGGTGCCGCGCTGCTGGCGCTCGGTGCCGAGTTGCGTTCGGGCGTGGAGACGGTGCTCGATCTGATTGGGTTTGACGAGCGCGTACGCGATGTCGACCTGGTCATTACAGGCGAGGGTAATATGGACGAGCAATCCGCCGCCGGTAAGGCACCGGTGGGCGTGGCCCGTCGTGCGAAGCGATATGGCAAGCCGGTGGTCGCCGTCGTGGGCGGTCGTGCCGACAACCTGGATGCGGCGTATGGGCAGGGTGTCGACTTAGTTCTGCCGGTCTGTCGCAGACCCATGCCCCTTGACCAAGCGCTCGACCCCCAGGAAGCCACAATCAACCTCATCTGCGCCGGTGAAGCCGCCGCCCGATCCTACGACTTTGGCCGTATCTAAAACCCATCCCCTCGATAAGTTGCGGTGAAATACGGAGTGTTTTTGCCTTTAAGGGGCCAATTCAGTCCGTATTCCACCGCAACTTCGAGAATGGCCATTCGAGGTTGGCTGCCTTGGGTCTCGAGCCGGACCGCCTGCCACGAAAGGCGGCCATCTACTACGTTAAACCGGCCACCCTCGACCATTCCGGGATTTGCAAAAATAAAACCGCAGGTAGAGAGCTTGCCGCTATTCGAAAAAGCACGCTATGGTTGACCCCTGCGACCAAAACGTAGTAGATGGGCCCTTTTCGTGGCGCAGCGTCAGACCAGTCTTTTTGGAACGGGGCTATTTTGGCTACTTGCCGATCTGATTGCCCGAGTAGTCAAAAAAGCTCCGTCCCAAATTAGCCACCTTGCCCTGTCGAGCAGGAGCAGGTAAGATATACCGAGCGCCTAGCGCGTTCGATGGGTTCGGATGACGACATGTTCCGAATCTGGTCAGGTCCGGAAGGAAGCAGCCATAAGGAGCCTCTGTCGGGCATCCGGATCCATCGAGCGCACGGGCGCTTTTTGGTGCCGCGGCTACCCGCCAGTGCCGGCAGGGCGCTTGGTGTCTCGCTGGTGCTCGGCTGCGCCTGCGGGATCGCTCGACTACCAAACGCCCTGCCGGCACTCGCGGGTAGCCGACCAAAACCGCCTGAAAGGTCACATTTATCTGATAATTGAATCCCTGGCGTTATGCCGCTCGCTGGCGTTGCCAAAACATCGGCTGCTACATGCCTTGGGCGCTAGCGACCGTCGCCCTTACATCTGTAACGAGTTGCTTACGCATCTCCAGGGCTCTCCGTACTATCATGAATCAGATTGAAGAGAGATGATGATAGGGAGCGCCTATACATGATTGAGCTGCTCAGGCGTTTTGGTGGTAAGTTTCGCCGGTATATGGTGGTTGGTCCTGCGTGCAAGCTGATCGAAGTGATCTTTGACCTGCTGACGCCGCTGGTGATTGCCCAGATGATCGATAAGGGCATTGGCTCGCACGACGTGAGCGCCGTTATCCACTACGGCATGGTACTTGCCGCTATGGCCGTGATCGGCATCTCGTTTACGCTCGTCTGCCAAAAGATGGCGGCGCTCACCTCGCAGGGCATGGGCACCGACATTCGCGGCGCACTCTACAAACACATCAACAAGCTGAGCTATGCTGAGCTCGATCGCTTTGGCACGCCGTCGCTCATCACGCGCATTACCAACGACGTCAACCAGGTGCAGCTCGCCGTGGCGCTGGGCGTGCGTATGCTCATCCGCTGGCCTTTCCTGGCGGTGGGCTCCATGGTCGCGGCCCTCGCCATCGACCTTAAGCTCGGCATCATCTTTTTGATTTGCACGCCCGCCATCGGCTTGGTGTTTTGGTTTGTCATGGCGCGCTGCATCCCGTACTACAAACAGCTGCAGGCGAAGCTCGATCGCATTGCGCTCATTTGCCGCGAGGGGCTTTCGGGCGCTCGCGTGGTTCGCGCCTTCGTGCGCGAGGACCACGAGCGCGAGCGCTTTGCCCAAGCTGCCGATGACCAGGCCCATACCGCCATCGCGGTGGGCAAGCTCTCGTCGGTCCTCAACCCCGTCACGTTTTTGGTGATGAACCTGGGCGTGTGCGCCATCCTGTGGGTGGGCGGCATCCAGGTCAGCGTGGGCGAACTCACACAGGGCCAGGTCATGGCGTTTGTGAACTACATGACGCAGACGCTCACCTCTATCGTGTACGTCGCCAACCTGGTCGTGGTCTTTACCAAGGCGAGTGCGAGCGCGTCGCGCATCAATGAGGTGCTCAATTGCGTGCCGAGCATCACCGACGAGGACAACGAGCCGGTCGCACTGCCCGAGCCGGGCAATGTCGCTCCAGTTCCTGCGCTGAGCTTGAGTCATGCGGGCTTCTCGTTTGGCGCCGGCGCGGCCAATGCTGTCAACGATTTGACGCTGGAACTCCCGCTGGGCAAAACACTTGGCATTATCGGCGGTACAGGCAGCGGTAAGTCCACGCTTGTCTCGCTTATCCCGCGCCTGTACGATGCGAGCGCCGGCAGCGTGAGCGTGATGGGCGCCGACGTGCGCGCCTGGCCGCTCGACCAGCTGCGCCGTGTGGTCGCGACCGTCCCACAGCGCGCGTCGCTGGTGAGCGGCACCATCCGCAGCAACCTGACCTGGCGCGATGAGGCGGCAACCGACGAGGAACTCTGGGCGGCACTCGACATGGCGCAGGCGAGCGAGTTCGTGCGCAACAAGCCGCAGGGGCTCGATGCCCCGGTCGAGGCCGGCGGCAAGAACTTCAGCGGTGGCCAGCGTCAGCGTCTGACTATCGCGCGCGCCCTGGTGGGCTCGCCGCAGGTCCTAATCATGGACGATTCCGCGTCGGCGCTCGACTTTAAGACCGATGCGGCGCTTCGCCATGCCATTCGCGAGCGCAGCGTGCGCGGTGCCGCCGAGGGCGGGCTGCCGCTGACCACGGTGATTGTGAGCCAGCGCGTCTCGACCGTGCGCGACGCCGACATGATCTGCGTACTCGATCACGGATCGGTTGCGGGCCTGGGCACGCATGACGAGCTGTATGCAAGCTGCCAGCTCTACCGCGAGATTTGCCAGTCGCAGCTGCGCCGCGAGGAGCTCGAGGGCCAGCAGGGGAGTGCAGCGCCCGCGTCCGCCCCAAGTCCCTCGTCCGCCCCGGTCGCCTCCGCATCCGTCTGCGCAAAGGAGGGCTGCTAAATGAATCCGTATACTTCTTCCGGTTCGGTCGCCACGATGACGGCCAACGTGTCCGGCAACGATAACCTCAGCGACTTGGGTGACGGCCCGCGTCAGCCCGGCGACCCCGAGCGCTACCCCGTGGGCGCGGTGACTCGCCGTCTGCTGGGCTACGTTCGTCCGCACCGCATTTCGTTTGCGGCGTCGTTTGTGAGCGCCGCCATCTCGGTGATCTTGCAGCTCTATACGCCCATCCTCATCGGCGAGGGCATCGACCTGATCATTGCCGCCGGTCAGGTGAACTTTGACGCGCTGCTGCCGCTTGTCACCAAACTCGCGCTCGTCGTGGTAGGTGCCGCGGCCTTCCAGTGGCTGCAGGGCTATTGCGTCAACCGTCTGTCCTACGAGACGGTGCGCGACATGCGCGTGGAGGCAAGCGACAAGCTCAGCCGCATGCCGCTCAGCTTTATCGACAGCCATGCCCACGGCGACCTTATGAGCCGTGTGGTCAACGACGTCGACCAGGTGGGCGACGGTCTGCTGCAGGGCTTTACCCAGCTTTTCACCGGCGTTATCACCATCGTTGGCACGCTCGCGTTTATGCTCTCCATCAACCTGACTATGACACTTGTGGTGGTGCTCGTCACGCCGCTTTCCATTTTTGCAGCCGGTGCCATCGCCAAACTCTCCAACAAGAGCTTTACGGCGCAGCAACGCATTCAGGGTCAGCTTGGCGGCCATATCGAGGAATACGTGGGCGAGCAGAAGCTCGTGGACGCGTTTGCCTATGGTTCCAACGCCCAGCAGCGCTTCGATGCTCTCAACGCTGAGCTCTACGCGGCAGGTGAGCGCGCGCAGTTTATGGGTTCGCTCTCTAACCCCGGCACGCGCTTTATCAATAACATCATCTATGCCGTGGTCGCTGTGATCGGCTGCGTGGGCGTGATCACGGGCGTGCCGGCGGCGCTTACGGTGGGCGGCGTGCAGATTTTCCTGTCCTATGCCAACCAGTACACCAAGCCGTTCAACGAGGTTACCAACGTCATTACGCAGATCCAGACCGCGTACGCCTCGGCGCGTCGCATGTTCGCGCTGCTCGATGCGCGCGAGCAGGAGCCCGACGCGTCGGATGCCGGGGAACTTGCCGCCCCGCAGGGCGAGGTGACCTTTGAACACGTGGACTTTAGCTATGTGCCCGACCGCAAGCTGCTGCAAGATATCTGCATCGAGGCCAAGCCCGGCATGCGCATTGCCCTGGTCGGCCCCACGGGCTGCGGCAAGACGACGCTCATCAACCTGCTGCTGCGCTTTTACGATATCGATGCCGGCCGCATCGCGGTCGATGGCAAGGCTTCGCGCGACTACACGCGCTCGAGCCTGCGCCGTGCCTTTGGCATGGTGCTGCAGGACACCTGGCTGTTCGAGGGCACGGTGGCGGACAACATCGCTTACGGTTGCCCAGGAGCTACGCGCGAGCAGGTCATCGAAGCCGCCAAGCGCGCGCACGCGCACAAGTTTATCGTGCAGCTGCCAGGCGGCTACGACACGGTGATTGGCGAGGACGGCGGCACGTTTAGTCAGGGCCAAAAGCAGCTGCTGTGCATCGCGCGCGTCATGCTCACCGACCCGGCGATTCTGCTACTGGACGAGGCGACCTCGAGCATCGATACCCGCACCGAGCTGCAGGTTCAGGCGGCATTCGACGAGCTCATGGCCGGCCGCACAAGCTTTGTCGTGGCGCACCGCCTGAGCACCATCCGCAACGCCGATTGCATTCTGGTCATGCGCGACGGCCAGATTATCGAGCGCGGCACGCACGACGAGCTGCTAGCGGCAGGCGGCTTCTACGCCGAACTCTACCGCAGCCAGTTTGCCCAGTGAGCAAGCCCGTGGTGCAAATTAATCAATCGACAGACGGTGGTTTACATCTGTCACGTTAGTACTAAGATATTCATCTAATAAATTGCATTAGTGGCTTTAGTTTTGGGGGAAACGAGCAACGTGACTATGACATGCTCTTTGGTGGTCAACAGCAAGAGCGGTAATACCAGGATGGTTTCGGGTGCGATCAAGCGCACTCTGCAGGCTGCGGGCGTTGAGTTTGTCCATGCCGCGGCGTTGAGCGACGATGCGGATGCAGATCAGGTTGCGCTCGAGGCGCAGGGCGCCTGCGCGGCCGACACAGTGCTCGTCGGTTTTTGGTGCGACAAGGGCGCGTGCACGCCTTCGGTCGCGGCGTTGCTTTCCGCCTTGCACGGCAAGCGCGTCTTTCTGTTTGGCACCTGCGGTTTTGGGGCCGACCAGAGCTATTATCAGCAGATTATCGATCGTGTGACCTCCAATTTGGCTGAGGATGCCGAGCTTGCGGGTTGGGCGATGTGCCAGGGCAAGATGGGCCCTGCCGTAAAGCAGCGCTACGAGGCCATGCTCGAGCAAGATCCCGACAATGTCCGCTTTAAGATGCTGCTCGATAACTGGGTCGCCGCAAAGGATCACCCCACCAAGGAAGATCTGGACAACATGGCTGCAGCCGCCAAAAAGGCCGTGCTGGGGGAGTAGCTTCGCCGCTCGCGGTCCTTCGCGCAAAACAATACAAATGTGAAAGCCTCGAAATCCTCGAGGCTTTTTTCTTGACACTCGCTGGCGCAACCGTGGCAAGCATTTGGGGTGACATTTTCCATCACCCCGATGACGAGACCGTCCTAGACGACACGCTCGCATGCGTTCGCTGGATGTATCGCCAGATGGAGTACGG
Organism: uncultured Collinsella sp.; assembly: GCA_902491765.1. Taxonomy (GTDB): domain Bacteria; phylum Actinomycetota; class Coriobacteriia; order Coriobacteriales; family Coriobacteriaceae; genus Collinsella. The sequence goes on from CABUIY010000020.1 coordinate 32,992, forward strand.
CTGTCAAAAGTATCCGGGTTTCTTTACGCATCACTCGCTGAGTTTTATGCAGCAAGACACTGCGGACGGCAAGCGCCGCATGCATCATGCCTGGCAGCATATCCTCGACCAGCTTTGCGTGGTGCTCAAGCGTGATCCTCGGGTACGCCCGGACGCCTTTACCGATCAGTTGTTAGCGTCGGAATAATTTAGCCAAATATAGTCGGCCGAGATTGACCAATCCCG
>CABUIY010000021.1 GCA_902491765.1 uncultured Collinsella sp.
GGCAGGCCAACCTCGCGCAGCGCGCGCTCATAGCCGGCAAGTCGTTTGCGACCCGTATTGGAGCGGCGTGCGTTAACCAGGCAAGCAATACGGCGGTGGCCTTGCTCGATCAGATAGCGGGTGGCCATGTAGCCGCCCATCTCGTGGTCGAACATCACCTTGTCGCACTCGAGTCCCTCAATGGCACGGTCGACCATTACGGCCGGGATGGGCAGGTGGCTGACTTCTTCGCGCAGGGCGCGGTCGTCGGAGAACTCGTCGCCCACGACCAGGAAGACGCCATCAACGCCGCGCGTCACCAGCTGGCGCAGCAGCTCCAGATCGTCATCGGCGCTTCCGCCCGAGCTGGTAATGAAGAGCGCATAGCCGTCCTCGCGGCAGCGCTTTTCCAGGCTACCGGCGAGCGAGGCAAAAAAGCGGCTCTCGATGTTAGGGACGATAAGGCCCAGCGTGCGCGACTCGCGCATGACCAGACTACGCGCAATCTGATTAGGAACATAGTGGTTGCGCGCCGCGACCTCCTTGATGAGCTTGCGGTTTTCTTCCGAGATGCGACAGGGCCGATTATTGAGAACAAGCGAGACCGACGAGGGGGAAAGCCCCACCTCCTGGGCGATCTGCTTGAGGGTGACTTTGTTGGCCATCTCGCTCCTTCCAGGTTTACGCGCAATCTCTTGAAAGTATAGCGACCACCCCTCTACCTCGGTGATAAACACTTTACCAATCCGGTAGACGGCTGTTTTATCGCCGCCAGCGCACCAAATCCGTCCGGGTGGGGTATATTGCAATCGATTGATGACAACGACCACCAAAAGGCGGCTATTAGTATGCACGAAAACGATTTTTTTAACGAGGACCTGCTGTGCGCGCTTGCTGGCGTTGCCGGCGAGGACAACGTACTGATGAGCGAGCCCATGCGCGAGCACACCACGTTTAAGATCGGCGGCCCGGCCGACGTCTTTGTCACGCCCGATACCGAGCAGGGCCTCGTCGCCACGCTCGATACCTGCTATCGCTGCAATCTGCCCCTCACCATCGTGGGCAACGGCTCCGACCTACTCGTCGGCGACAAGGGCATCCGCGGCGTCGTCGTGGCGCTGGGCGAAGGTCTCTCCAACATCACCGTCGACGGCACGCACGTCACGGCGGCAGCCGGCGCGCTGCTTTCCGATGTCGCAGCCGCGGCAGCCGAGGCCTGTCTCACCGGCATGGAGCCCATCTCGGGCATCCCCGGATCGGTCGGCGGCGCCTGCTACATGAACGCCGGTGCCTACGGTGCCTGCATGGCCGATGTGCTGGAGTCCGTGCGCGTCTACAAACCCGCTCGCCAGCTCGACGACGGCACCCGCGGCAGCGGCAATATCATCGAGTTCGATGTCGACGAGCTCAACCTGGGTTATCGAAAGAGCCGCATCGCCGATGACGGCTTTATCGTGCTTTCGGCCACCTTCAATCTCGCCCCGGGCAACGCCGCGATGATCAAGGCCGACATGGACGACTACCGCCAGCGCCGCGAGGACAAGCAGCCGCTCGACATGCCGAGTGCCGGCTCCACTTTCAAGCGCCCCGAGGGTTACTTTGCCGGCAAACTCATCATGGATGCCGGCCTGCGAGGACACGCCGTTGGCGGCGCGCAGGTGAGCGAGAAGCACTGCGGCTTCATCGTCAACGCCGACCACGCCACCGCCGCCGATGTCGACGAACTCATCCGCCACATCCAGGCAACCGTCAAAGACCAATTCAACGTAGACCTAGAACCCGAAGTCCACCGAGTAGGCGAATTTTTATAAAAAGAAGGCCCCGAAAGGGGCCTTCACTTTCTTTAATTCAGATAAACCAGTCCGGTGTGTGACGTATTGGACCCGAGAGGTCCGTGGCTGCCCGAAAGGCATTAGGTTGATCGCGAGTTCCGCACGAGCCGGAGAGCACTTAATGTGCTCTCCGTGCGAGCAGGACTGTCCGAGCAGGCAACCTAATGCCTTTCGGGCAGCCACGGACCAACTTACTTCAAACCGCAGCTACGACAGCGCAATACCGCCAAGCCAGCCCCAACGCACGCCAGAGCCAGTGCCATAGAAGCTAATAAACGAATCAAGCGACTTAGACGTAATGGCTCCCTCATTGCTCATAACGATGCCGCCGCCAACGTAGATACCCACATGACCGTAGATAAGGCCCGGAGCACCCGTGCCGCTGTGCGAGGAATCGGCCACGATCATGCCCACCTGCAGCGCCGAGCGGTCGGAGCTATAGCACCAGGCGTTAAACATGTCGCACGCATTGCCTCCAAAGTAGCCAACGCCGGCGTTACGGAAGACATTGGTGACCCACGCCGCGCACCAGTTCTGACCCGGCGAAGGCGTGGAGTAGCACGCGTTGACGACAGCCTGCTGTTTGCCCGAGCCGGCATTCTGCTGCGGAGTTCCGGGCGCGTACGATCCACCACCCGAGCTCGAACCACCCGAGTAGGAATTGTTCTTGTTCGCGGCAGCCGCGGCAGCGGCAGCCTTCCTAGCGGCCTCCTCAGCCTGGGCAGCAGCGAGGATCTCGGAATCGCGCTGAGCCATGAGCTCCTTGACGTCGTCGGAAAGACCGTTCAGCACGGTCTGGACTTCTTGCTGCTTGGCCTGCATGTCCTGCATCTGGGCAGTCTGCTGGTCCTTGAGCTTCTCTAAGTCGGCCTTCTGCGACTCGAGCTCGGTCTTTTGCGCATCGAGCTCTTCCTGGATGGTCTGAATGTCCTCGATGGCGTCGCGGTCGCTCTTGTTGATCTTCTCAACGTAATGCGCGTTGGCGACGAGTTCCTCAAACGAGCCAGAGGCCAGCAGCAGCGACAGGATGTTCGTGCCGCCGGACTTGTAGCTGGCGGCCACGCGATCGGAAAGGTCGTTGCGCTTCTTCTTGAGCTCGGCCTTCTTTTCATCGATCTGGGCCTGCGTGTCGTCAATCTTGCCCTGGACATTCTCGATGTCGTTGAGGGTCTGGGCATTCTTGTTGGCCAGCGCCGCATACTCATTTGCGATGCTGTCGAGCTGGGCCTGAACCTCGTCGAGCTGGGCCTGGGCGGCATTCAGTTTATCGGTGGTTTCTTTGGAAGCCTCCGCCGCATGGGCGCGAGCGGGCAGGCCAAAAAGAACTGCCGCAGAAGCGGCGCCGAACAGGGCCTTGAGGGCAGTGCGGCGCGAGAGCTCCTGGGAAAGGATGGAATCGCTGTTTGGTGACATATGTACTCCGTTACATGCTTATTTATATGTCGCTCAACTCATACATATTAGCGTACATATGGCGCGTCCCAACGATTTCCACGAACGGCAGGAAACTACAAGGTCAGCGGCTCGTAAGCAAATGTCAAAGATCAGGTTATGCGTACGCAAGCTCTTCTATGAGTACGTTAGCACAATCCTCTGCTTTTCCTACAGCGCACGATTTGGGCGTCCCTGCCTGCGCTATACTCCCCTGAAGAAGTGTTCCTGATTCGATAGGAGACTACATGTCCAAAGCACTCGACCCCAAAGACACCTGTGTCCTCGTTACCGGTGGCGCCGGCTTTATCGGCTCGCACACCGTCGTTCAGCTGCTCGAGGGTGGCTACCAGGTCGTCATCGTCGATGATCTCTCCAACTCCAGCGCCGTCGCCGTCGACCGCGTCAAGACCATCGTGGGCGACGAGGCCGCCAAGAACCTCACCTTCTACGAGGCCAACGTGCTCGACCGCGATGCGATGAACAAGATCTTCGATACCCATCAGATCGACCGCGTCATCCACTTTGCCGGCTTTAAGGCCGTCGGCGAGTCGGTGAGCAAGCCCGTCGAGTACTATCACAACAACATCGAGAACACCCTGGTGCTCATCGACGTCATGCGCAACCATGGCTGCAAGTCCATCATCTTCTCGAGCTCCTCGACCGTCTACGGCGACCCGGACAACCCGCCCGTCACCGAGGAGGATCCTAAGAAGCCCGCGACTAACCCCTATGGTTGGACCAAGTGGATGATCGAGCAGATCCTTATGGACGTCCACACCGCCGACCCCGAGTGGGACGTCGTGCTGCTCCGTTACTTCAACCCCATCGGCGCCCATCCGTCGGGTCTGATCGGCGAGGACCCCAAGGGCATCCCCAACAACCTGGTGCCCTATGTCGCCCAGGTCGCCGTGGGCAAGCTCGAGGCCGTTCAGGTCTTTGGCAACGACTACCCCACCCCCGACGGCACCGGCGTGCGCGACTACATCCACGTGTGCGATCTGGCCTCTGGTCACGTTGCCGCCCTTAACTGGATGAACGGCAAAACCGGCGTCGAGATCTTTAACCTGGGCACCGGCACCGGCACCTCGGTACTCGAGGTCGTCGCCGCCTTCTCCAAGGCTTGTGGCAAGGAGCTGCCCTACGTGATCCGCGAGCGCCGCGCCGGCGACATCGCTGCCAACTGGTGCGATGCCTCCAAGGCCGAGCGCATGATGGGCTGGAAGGCCCAGTACGACATCGCGGACATGTGCCGCGATAGCTGGAACTGGCAGAGCCACAACCCCAACGGCTTCGCCGACGCCGAGTAGCAAAAACCTACATACCGCTCTTGCCCCGATCTCACGTTGTGAGGTCGGGGCTTTTTTCATGGCATGTAACCATTCGCCGAAAATCGACAAACTTTTTATCTTGCCTGTACATGTTTAAACAACATGTTTTACAATAGGCGTATCGAATCAGAACATCGGAGGCGGACTGCACACCCATCGGCAGGCCGACCCCACAACAAGAAGGTTGGTGAGCGCATTCATGGAGCGTGCAAGCGGCGTCCTCATGCCCGTCTCATCTCTGCCCGGACCATACGGAATCGGCGGCTTTGGCTGGAATGCCTACGACTTCGTCGATTTTCTCGCCTCGTGCAAACAACATTACTGGCAGATTCTGCCCCTCACGACGACCAGTTATGGCGATTCGCCCTATCAGTCGTTCTCGGCCCGCGCAGGCAACCCCAACTTTATCGACTTTGCCGAGCTTATCGAGGCCGGCTATCTGGAGCAGCGCGATATCGATGGCGTGTATCTGGGATCCGACCCCAGCAATGTCGACTACGGTGCCATCTTTGGTGGCCGCCGTCAGATTCTCGACCGCGCCGCCGAGCGCTTTGCCGCCGACAAGCCGGCCGATTTCGATGACTTTATCCAGGCCAACGAGGACTGGCTCATCCCCTACTGTGAGTTCATGACCGTCAAAGAGGAGTGCGGTCTCAAGGCGTTTTGGGAGTGGCCCGCGGAGCTCCGCACCCGCGGCGAGGCTTCCGCCAAGGTCTGCGCCGACCATCCGGCGCGTATGCTCTACCACCAGATGACGCAGTACTTCTTCGATCGCCAGTGGAGCCGCCTCAAGGCCTATGCCAACGAGCGCGACATTCTCATCATCGGCGACCTGCCCATCTATGTCTCGCGTGACTCCGTCGAGATGTGGGCGACGCCTGAGCTCTTTAAGATCGACGCCGCCGGCAATCCCGTGAGCGTCGCCGGCACGCCACCCGACCAGTTCTCGGCCACCGGCCAGTACTGGGGCAACCCCATCTACGACTGGGACGCTATGGAGTCCGATGGCTTCTCCTGGTGGGAGGGCCGCATTCGCGCCGCCCTCGACATGTACGACGTCATCCGCCTGGATCACTTCCGCGGCTTCGAGGCCTATTGGGAGGTGCCGTTCTCCTCGCCCGATTCGTCCTACGGTTCGTGGACGCAGGGTCCCGGCCTCAAGTTCTTCAAGACGCTCGAGGAAAAGCTCGGCACGCTGCCCATCATCGCCGAGGACCTGGGCTTCCTCACCTCCGGCGTCATCGACATGCGCGACAACTCGGGCTTCCCCGGCATGAAGATCCTGCAGTTTGCCTTTGAGGGCACCAACTCGTACTACCTGCCGCATAACTACATCGCCAACACCGTCGCCTATGTGGGCACCCACGACAACGAGACGGCGCGCGGTTGGTTTGAGGGAACGGCCACCCCGCGTCAGCGCGAGCAGGCAGCCCTGTACACCCATCAGCAGGCGGGCGAGCCCATGGCCGACGCACTCAATCGCACCATCGCCGCCAGCGTGAGCGACACGTGCATCTACACCATGCAGGACCTGCTCAACTTGGGCAACGAGGCGCGCATCAACACCCCTGCCACGCTGGGCGGCAACTGGACCTGGCGCATGCTCGACGGCGCCATCACCCGCGAGCTCGAGCACAAACTCACCGACTGGACCGAGACCTACTTCCGCATCCCGTCGGAAGCCGAAATCGAGCTTCCTCAATAGGAGCTACCGCGCCCGACCCCTCCCCACCGTGCGGACGCGCTTGCTTTTCCCGCGCGAGGCCACCCCAATCCCCTCGCGCGGGCTTCTTATGAATTGCAGACATGAAACAACCCATCACAGGAGAAAACATGCCCCAAATTAACCTCATGGAACTCGCCGAGCAGTCTTTTGGCACCTCGCTCGAGCAGCTCGACGACCGTCGCGTTTACAAACTGCTGGTCAAGCTCGTACAGGAGCGCTCCGCCGCCTGCCCGCTCAACAATGGCAAGAAAAAGCTCTATTACATCTCTGCTGAGTTTTTGATTGGCAAACTGCTGATCAACAACATGATTGACCTTGGCATCTATGCCGAGGTCAAAGACCAGCTCACCGCTGCCGGCCACGACCTCAACAAGATTGAGGAATTTGAGGTCGAACCGTCGCTGGGCAACGGCGGCCTCGGTCGCCTGGCTGCGTGCTTCCTGGATTCCATTGCCACACTGGGCCTTACCGGTGACGGTGTGGGCCTCAATTACCATTACGGCCTGTTCCGTCAGCGCTTTGCCGACAACCAGCAAAAGGCCGTCCCCGACGAGTGGCTTGGCGAGCAGGACATCCTGATTGATGACGACCGCTCCTACACCGTCGAGTTTGGCGATTTTGCCGTCACCTCCAAGCTCGTCAACATCGATGTGCCCGGTTACGGCCAGCCCACCAAGAACCGCCTGCGTTTGTTCGACCTGGCGAGCGTCGACGACGGCCTGGTCCCCGGCAGCTCCATCGACTTCGACAAGACCGAGATCGCCAAGAACCTCACCTTGTTCCTCTACCCCGACGATTCCGACGAGCAGGGCCGCCTACTTCGCATCTATCAGGAGTACTTCATGGTGAGCAACGCCGCCCAGCTCCTGATCGACGAGGCCATCGAGCGCGGCAGCAACCTGCACGATCTGGCCGACTACGCCGTGGTCCAAATTAACGACACGCACCCCACCATGGTCATCCCCGAGCTCATTCGCTTGCTCACCACCGAGCATGACATCGAGTTTGACGAGGCCGTGACCATCGTACGCTCCATGGTCGCCTACACTAACCACACGATTCTTGCCGAGGCGCTCGAGAAGTGGCCGCTCGCCAGCCTGCAGAAGGTCTCCCCTGCCATCGCCGACATTATCGTCAAGCTCGATGAGATTGCGAAAGCCGAGCACGATGACCCGCGCGTCGCCATCATCGACGAGCACAACACCGTCCACATGGCCCACATGGACATCCACTTTGGCTTCTCCATCAACGGCGTAGCCGCCCTCCACACCAAGATCCTGGAGGACACCGAGCTTCATCCGTTCTACGAGATCTATCCCGAGAAGTTCTCCAACAAGACCAACGGCATCACCTTCCGCCGCTGGATCCATGGGGCCAACCCCGCGCTCGCCAGCCTGCTCGACGATGTGATCGGCACCGACTGGCGCAGCACCGGCGATCTGAGCAAACTCGCCAAGTTCGCCGACGACAAGGACGTTCTTGAGCGCCTGGCCGCCACCAAGGTCGAGGCCAAGGCCATCATGCGCCAGTTCATGGCGCTCGAGCAGGGCGTGACCATTCCCTCCAACGCCATCATCGATGTCCAGGTCAAGCGCATCCACGAGTACAAGCGCCAGCAGATGCTCGCGCTCTACATCATCTGGAAGTACCTCGATATCAAGAACGGCAACAGACCTAAGCACCCCGTCACCATCATCTTTGGTGGCAAGGCGGCGCCTGCCTACACTATCGCGCAGGACATCATCCATCTGATCCTGACGCTGTCGCAGTGGATTGCAAACGACCCCGACGTGGCTCCCTACCTGCAGGTTGTCATGATCGAGAACTACAACGTCACCGCCGCCGAGCGCGTGATCCCCGCCGCTGACATCTCCGAGCAGATTAGCCTGGCCTCCAAAGAGGCGAGCGGCACCTCCAACATGAAGTTCATGCTCAACGGCGCCCTAACCCTGTGCACGCTCGACGGCGCCAACGTGGAGATTGCCGAGCTCGTGGGCGACGAGAACATCTATACCTTTGGTGCCTCGTCCAAACAGGTCGAGCAGCTCTATGCCGACGGCACCTATGACGCCGGTGTGCTCTACCGCAAGCCCGGCATCAAACTGCTGGTGGACTTCATCACCAACCCCGCCTTTATGGCGACCGGCAACGCGGAGCGCCTGCAGCGTCTGCACGACGACATCAAGGGCAAGGACTGGTTCATGGCCCTGCTCGACATTGAGGAGTACATCCAGACCAAGGAGCGCGTGCTAGCCGACTACGAGGACCAGGACGCTTGGATGCGCAAGGCGCTGATCAACATCGCCAACGCCGGCACCTTCTCGTCTGACCGCACGATCTCCCAGTACAACGATGAGATCTGGCACCTGAGCTAATTTCGTTTCCCTTACCCATCCTCTTGAGAAACGGAGTCGTGGCAACACGGCTCCGTTTTTTGTGCCCGCACGTTACCCTGTGACCCGACTCGACCAAACAATCTCGATCTATAACAACTACTCAATCAAATCGACCCTACCCGTTACAGATCGAGACAAACGACCGGCCAGACAACCCCAACACAAAGAAAGGCTCCCCTCTCGCCCAGTGGACGGGAGGGGAGCCTTATATGTGACCGCGGCAAAAGGATGGCAATACCGCAGTCGCCCAAAGGGAGGGCCTGGATGCACCGGGCCTAGATAAGGTTCTTGCCAGAGACCTTATCGAAGAGGTGGGTCGCGTTCTTCTCGAACTTGAACCAGATGGTGTCGCCAGCCTTGAGCGCGCCCTTGGCCTCGAGGTCGACGACGGGGATAATCAGGACAAACTGGCCGTCGGGAGCGGTCACGTGGACATGCTCGGTCGAGCCCATGAGCTCGGTCACCTCGACGGTACCCTGGAGCGCGCCCTCCTCGCCCTTGTCGGCAAGCAGGATCTGCTCGGGACGCACGCCGGCCGTGATCTCCTTCACGTCGCCGCCGTCCCAGTTGAGAGCAAGCTGAGCGCAGGTCTCGGGGGCGAGCGCCACGTTCATATCCTCGGTCTTGACGGTAAAGCCGTTGCCCGAGCGCACCAGCTGGGCATCGAAGAAGTTCATCTGCGGCACGCCGATAAAGCCGGCGACGAAGATGTTCGCGGGATGGTTGAAGACCTCCTGCGGGGTGGCGATCTGCTGGACGACGCCGTCCTTCATGACCACGATACGGTCACCGAGGGTCATAGCCTCGGTCTGGTCGTGAGTAACATAAATGAACGTGCCCTTGATCTCGTGGCGCAGCTTAATGAGCTCGGCACGCATCTGGTTACGAAGCTTGGCATCCAGGTTGGACAGTGGCTCGTCCATCAGGAAGACCTTGGGGTCACGCACGATGGCGCGGCCGATAGCGACACGCTGGCGCTGGCCGCCCGAAAGCGCCTTGGGCTTACGGTCGAGGTACTCGGTAATGCCCAGAATCTCGGCAGCAGAGCGAACTTTGCGGTCGATCTCGTCCTTGGGGACCTTCTTGAGCTCGAGCGTAAACGCCATGTTCTCGTACACCGTCATATTGGGGTACAGAGCATAGCTCTGGAACACCATGGCGATGTCGCGGTCCTTGGGCGCCACGTCGTTGACGCGCTTGCCGTCGATGAGCACGTCGCCCGAGGTAATGTCCTCCAGGCCGGCGACCATGCGCATCGTCGTGGACTTACCGCAGCCAGAGGGGCCAACGAGGACGATGAACTCCTGGTCGTGAACGGTGAGGTTGAAGTCCTCTACAGCGAGCACACCGTCCTCAGTAACCTTGAGGTTGTGCTTCTTCTCCTCGGTCTTCTTCTTTTTGCCAAAGAAGCCCTTCTTTTTTGACTCGTTGTTGGGATACACCTTCTGAACATGTTTGAGAACGATCTCGGCCATGTCTCTACCTTTCGATATGCGGCGCCGCGCTGAGGGGCGCCGCAGAAACTTGCAAAACAGTTACGGCATCAGCCCTTGACGGCACCTGCCACCACGCCGTCGATGATGTACTTCTGACAGAGGATGTACATGATAACGATGGGGATAACGACCATCATGATGCAGGCCATCATGGGGCCGAGCTCGACGTGGCCGTAGCCGCCGCGGAAGTACTGGATCAAGATAGGAATGGTCTTGTACTTGGTGGAGTCGAGCGTAAGGTAGGGCAGCAGATAGTCGTTCCAGACCCACATGGTCTCGAGGATGCCGACCGAAAGATAGGTGGGCTTCATGATGGGAAGGACGATCTTAAAGAACACCTGGACCGGGTTGCAGCCGTCGATCATGGCCGCCTCTTCGATCTCGAGCGGAATGTTCTTTACAAAGCCGGCGAACATAAAGACCGCCAGGCCCGCGCCAAAGCCGAGGTAGATAAAGCAGATGTTGAACGGCGTGTTGAAGCCGATGCGGTCCGCCAAATTGGACAGCGTGAACATGAGCATCTGGAAGGGCACGACCATCGAGAAGACGAACAGGTAATAGAAGAAGTTCGAAATCTTGCTGTTGACACGGACCACGTACCAAGCACACATGGAGCAGCACACCAGAATCAGCACGACCGACGTGACCGTGATGATGAGCGAGTACATAAATGCCGAGGCAAAGCCCTGCTCGTTAAGGGCATGCATGTAGTTTGCGAGGCCGTTGAACGTCTCGGGCGTGAGCAGATCGAATGCCGTGGTGGTGCTGATTGCAGTTGCCTTTTTAAAGGAATTGAGCGCAATCATGAACACAGGGTAGATCCACGCGAGCGACAGAATCGTAAAGAAAATCGAGAGCGCGCGGTTGATAACCTTATCGCGTTTCATTACTGCTGCACCTCCTTGGACCTCGTGGCCTTAAGCTGAATCATGGAGATGGCTACGACCAGGATGCAGAAGATAACCGCCTTGGCCTGACCGATGCCCTGCCATGCGATGCCGGCACGCGAATAGAACGTGTTGTAGATGTTCAGGGCGAGCATCTCGGTGGAGTGCGCGGGGGCGCCGCCGGTAAGGGCGAGGTTCTGGTCGAACAGCTTAAAGCCGTTGGTGATGGACAGGAACAGGCAGATGGTGATGGTCGGCATCAGGTTAGGGATCTTAACCTTCCAAAACGTCTGCCATGCCGTGGCACCGTCGACCTTGGCGGCCTCGATGTAGTCGGACGGAATGGACTGCAGACCAGCGATGTAGATAATCATCATGTAGCCGACCTGCTGCCACAGGGTCAGGATGATAAGGCCCCAGAAGCCAGCAGCAGAGTTAAGGGCGATGAGCTGGGCGCCCACGTTGGAGAGCAGGCAGTTGATCAGAATCTGCCAGATGTAGCCCAGCACGATGCCGCCGATCAGGTTAGGCATAAAGAAGATCGTACGGAAGATGTTGGTGCCCTTGAGCGCTTTGCGGGTGAGCGCCTGCGCGATGGCGAGGGCGATCACGTTGATGAGCACCGTCGACAGGAAGGCAAACGCCACGGTAAAGAAGAACGACGTGGAGAACTGCGGATCGGACAGCGCGCGCACGTAGTTCTCGATACCGACAAAGTGCGCGTTACTAATGATAATAAACTGGCAGAACGAGAGATAGAAGCCCTGGATAAAAGGGATCACGAACCCGATCATAAACGCCAGGCACGTGGGCAGCATAAAGAGCGGCCACCAGCGCTTGAGTGCTTTGCCCATAAAAGGGTCCTTTCAATATGCAGGGGGCGGGCAAACCAACGTCTGCCCGCCCCCTGTCGCTAATCAGATAGCTTGGGCAGCAACTGCTTACTCGGAAGCGGCCTTCTCGGTCTTCCAGCCATCGACGAAGGCGTTCTTGACGCCGTCCCACTTGCTGTTATCGGCAGCGTAGGCAATCAGAGCCTGCTTGAGGTTCTTCTTCCACTCCTCGGAGGGAATGTAGACGAAGTCCCAAGCGACGGTCTTCTTGCCGTCCTTGGCCATGGCAACGGCCTGCTGCGAGAAGACGTTGGTGGTCTCCTTGGCGCTCTTGAACGGAGCGGTCAGACCCATCTTGTCGGCGATGATGCTGGTCGGGGTGTCAGCGGTGACGCACCAATACATGAAGTCCTCGGTGGCCTTCTGGGCATCCTCGGAAGCCTGGGAACTGACGCACCAGTAGTTCTCGCCGCCGGAGCACAGGCCCTGGTTCTCCTCGCCGTCAACACCGATGTAGATGGGCATCATGCCAATCTGATCGTCGGTCATGCCGGCCTTGACGAGGTCAGAGTAGGCCCAAGAGCCGTTCTGGTAGAAGACGGCCTTGCCGGTTGCGAACTCGTTGGTGGCGTCGTCGCCGGTCTTGGAAGCAAGCTGCGAAGGATCGCAGGTGGAGTCGGTGATGTACAGGTCGAAGATCTGCTTGTAGTTGTCGAGGAACTCACCCTTGATCTCGTCGTCCTCCTGGTTGTGCTCCTTCTCAAACTCGTAGTAGAGCGGCATGTTGGCAAGGTGGGTGGTGTAGCGCCAGCTGGAGGAGTCGTCCATGCCGGCGGAAGTGAAGGCACCCTCGACACCAAGCTCGTCCTTGCGGGCCTGGATGTCGTCGGCACAAGCCTTCAGCTTGTCGAAGGAGTTGATGTCCTCGGCCTTGTAGCCAGCCTTCTCGAGCAGCTGCTTGTTGTAAATAATGCCGAAGCTCTCCTGAACCCAGTCGATGCACACATCCTTGCCGTCGGACTGCAGAGCCAGGGAGTCATCAATGAGCTCACCGCGGAGCTTGGTATCGGACAGGTCGGCGCAGTAATCCTTCCAGTTCTTAAGACCGGTGGGGCCGTTGACCTGGAACAGGGTCGGAGCGGAGCTCTTGGACATCTCGGACTTAAGCTTCTCCTCGTAGGTGTTGGAAGCGGCGGTCACGATCTTGACCTCGACGCCCTTCTCCTTCTTATAGGCCTTGGCGATCTCCTTCCACTCCTTGTCGACCTCGGGCTTGAATTGGAGGAAGTAGACCTCGGCAGCGTCACCAGAAGCAGAGGAGCCGGAGCCGGCAGAACCACCGCAACCCACGAGGCCCAGACCAAGAACTGCAGCCGCGGAACCAGCAAAGCCCAGGAACTGCCTTCTGCTCATTTCGTTCTTCATTACAATCCACCCTTTCACACCGTGGCGGCACCCTTTGCCGCCGCCTTCGGAGATTGGCTCGGGGACTTTGCCCCTTTTGCTGATTTGAACGATACGCTATTTGGCTAGTTGTTTGAACAAGTATTACTAGAGCGGTAGAAAAACTTCGGTGAACGGTAATTTCAACTTGATACTTGACAAGTTTTGTATAAACAATTATTAGTTATCGAATGCAGAGAAAACGCCCGGTCAAGCCGATGTACCGTCGGTTTGACCGGGCGTTTTCTCTTTGAGGCCATGAGTCTCGTCAGGCTGCGAGCTAGCCGGCTATCGCTTGGAATTGACGCGGTAATGGAAGATCTCGGGGTGTGTGCGAGTGTGCGTCACCTCAAACAAGATGCCATCCGAGGTGTACGACTGACTCTCCATGACGGCAACGCAGTTGTATTTGCCGAGGTCAAGATAGCTGCAGTCCTCATCGTTGGCGAGCTCGACACTCACCGTACGACGGCTCGCCATCACTTTGACACCGCGCTTGTGCTCCAGATAGCCGTAAATAGAATCTGCCGCGATCTCGGGAGTCAGGCCCTTGGCGATCGACGCCAAAAAATAGCCATGGTCCACTTGGCGCGCGTTGCCGTTGAGGCTTCGGACACGCACTACGCGAATCAACTCCTCGCCCACCTTAAAGCCCAGGTGACGAGAGAGTTGCTCGGTGCAAACCAGATGTTCGAAAGACTTAACGTCCGTCGATGCAACGGCATTGTTGCGCTTTGCAAACTCGCCAAACGACTCAACCTCTTCGAGTGCGCCCAACATGTCGGTTTCGCCCTTAAGCCAAATAACGCGCACGCCCTTGCCGTGTATGGGCTGCACAAACATCCCGTCGGCCAGCATACCCAAGGCGCGACGGACGGTATTGCGAGTGCATCCGAACTCCGCGGTCAGCTCGGCTTCGGTTGGCAGCATCTCCTGAAACGCATAGGTCCCATTAATGATGCGCGAGCGTATTTCTCGGTAGATTCCTTCGTATATCGCTTTTGGCATTGTTTCACCTCTACATTATTCATTTCCGGCTAGGCACGATAGCATTTCTTAAAGTTGTTTAAACCGAATATCGGTAAAGCGACAGGATTTAACCGTTGACGGTTTCTGTCATGCCCAAATCGGTTTCGCTCAAAACTGCCGGTACGACAATCGTCTGGTCCTCTACAATGAATCCATTGTTTAAACGTTTCCCCACGCGCAACGCGCCTCGATATTCGGAAGGCAGAACATGCTGCAAAAAATCCAACGCTTTGGCGGGGCAATGTTCGCGCCCGCCATGCTGTTTTCTATATCAGGCCTCATGGTCGGCGTCTCCGCTCTCGCAACGACTGCGGACATCGTCGGCGATCTCGCCGTATACGGAACCCCTTGGTACGTTTTTTGGACCATCATCCAGCGCGGCTCGTGGACGGTCTTTAAACGCCTCCCGCTCCTTTTTGCCGTAGCGCTGCCCATCGGTCTTGCCCAAAAACAACCGGCTCGTTGCTGTCTCGAGGCTCTCGTCGCCTATTTTGCCTACTGCTTCTTTTTGAGCGAGATCATTAAGCTGAGCGGAGACAACCTTGGACTTGAGTACCCGTCATCTTTGACCTCCGCCAGCGGTATCACCGTCATCGACGGCATCAAGACGCTCGACACCGGCATTATCGGCCCGCTGGCGGTATCGGCAACCGTCGTCGCCATCCATGACCGCTTCTACGATGCCAAGGTTCCCGATTGGCTCGGCACCTTCTCGGGCTCCTCGCTGGTCTACCTCATCAGCTTTTTTGCCGTGTTTGCCCTTGCCGCTATCTCGGCCGCCATCGTGCCCTACGTATACGATGTAACCGATACTCTGCGTCACGCGCTTGCAGGCGTCGGTCCCTTTGGCGTGGGCATCTTTGTCTTTTTAGAACGAGCACTCGAGCCCATGGGGCTGCACCACCTGCTCTACATGCCGATCTACTACGACAACCTGGTCATTAACGACGGCATCTACGCCACGTGGAGCAGTTTGCTCCCCATCCTCTCCCATAGCACGCGCCCCCTTAATGAGCTTGCGCCGTGGGCCGGTTTTACCGCCACCGGCTGGGTCAAGCTCTTTGGCCTTCCTGCCATCGCAGCCGCGTTCTACTCCACCGCAAAACCCGAGCGCCGCGCCGGCCTCAGGGTCATCCTTGTTCCCGCCATCATCGCCTCGGTGGTTTGCGGCGTTACCGAGCCACTCGAGTTTCTCTTTATGTTCACCCACCCCGGGCTCTTTTTGCTCTACGCCGTCTTATCGTCTTGCCTTGCCACAGCCATGAATCTCTTTGGCATCGTCGGCATCTTCTCGGGCGGCCTCATGGAGATGGCAGCCTTCAACTTTATTCCGCTCATGCGCACGCATGCCGGTGCCTATCTTTTGGCGCTCGGTATCGGCCTTGCCTTTAGCCTCATCTTTTTTGTTAGTTTTCGAGCACTCATCTTGGTCTATGACCTTAAGACTCCGGGCCGCGAGGATCATGTCGTCAATCGCGCGGCAATCGATTGTTTAACGGGAAGCGACTTTGCCAAAGAGCAATCTCCCAATGACGAGGTCAATAGTCGATCCGATCAAGATCACGTCCTCGCTGAGCGGGTAATTCAGCTTTTAGGTGGCGTTGGTAATATCGTGGGCGCAACCAACTGCGCCACGCGCCTGCGCGTCGAGGTCGCAGACCCTTCCATCGTTGCAGATAACGCGTCGTTTGTCGCGGTGGGCGCCAAGGGCCTCATCATTACGGGCAAGACCGCCCAGGTGATTATCGGCATCTCCGTTCCCCGCGTTAAAGAGCATTTTGACCAGATCATGGGCCTCGAGCCGGAATTTGTGCCCACCACCTCGGCCTCCCCTGCCGCCAGCGCAGCCCATAAGCGCGGCGATATTTGCTTCTTCGATATCGACGGAACGCTCGCCTGGCAAGACCCCAGGCTCGCCCAAGACCTTCCCGAAGACGAGCGGGACCTCTCCCCCTATCCCAACGAGGCGGTTTCGCAGGCAATCCGCGAGTTTGTCGCCAACGGCAACATGGCCTTTATCTGCACGGGACGTACCCTGAGCTGCATCCACCCCAAACTTCTTGAGCTGCCCTGGACCGGCATCGTCTGTCTTGCAGGCGGTTACGCCGAGATCAACGGACACGCAATTCGCGATCTGTCGATGACGCCCAGTATGCTGCAGCGTCTTGCCCCCTACCTTGAGCAATCGGGCGAGGTCATCCGCTTTGAGGGCCTCAACGGCGTCGTGCGCATGAGTGCCGATGCGCCCGATGCTCCCGGATACGCGCGCACCCTGGGCGACGCAGTCACGCAGCTGCAACATTACAGTGTCTACAAGATCTTGATGTCTACATCGCTCGCCAACCACATCGCTCAAGACAAGGCACTTGAGCCGCTGCTGTGCTTTAACGAGCTCGAACTCGAGGTAACCGAAATCTCGCCCCGCGAATGCACGAAGCGCGGGGGCATCCAGTCTGTACTCGACGCCCTCGATCCCCACCACGGAACCGTATACGGCATTGGCGACGCCAGCAATGACATCTCGCTGATGAACGCCGTCGATGTCGGTATCGCCATGGGCAACGCACCGGACTATCTCAAGGATAAGGCCGATTACGTGACCGACACCGTCGATCACGACGGTGTCGTTGCGGCGCTCGAGCATTTTAGGCTGATTTAGGCACACTCCATCAAACGCACGCCCGTTGTCCTAAATCGCCAAAACTGCCGCGCCAAACGCCCTGATGTGGCAATATGTTGTCTGTATATTGCATCAATGCAACCTCAGAAAGAATGCGAGAACCCGTGTCCAGTCCGTTTACCAGCTTTTTAGCCCAACACTTTGACCAGATTAACGACTATCTGGCCACGTTCTTTGACGGACAGGCGACCTCTGCCGATATCGAGCGCTACCTGTACGCGCCGCTCTCGGCTTTTACGGCCAACGCCGGCAAGCGCCACCGCCCGCTTATCTGCATGCTCGCCGCAACCGCAGTGGGCGGCAGCTTTGAGAGCGCCCGCAGCGCCGCGGCAGCTATCGAGCATTTCCAGTCGGGCGCGCTGATCCACGACGACATCGCCGACAACGGACAGCTTCGTCGAGGCAAGCCCTGTATGCACCTTACCGAGGGCACGGGCCTTGCCATCAATTGTGGCGACCTGGCGCTCACCATGGTCACCAAGACGGTTCTCGACGACCCTACGCTGGAGTCCGACGTGAAGCTGCGCGTGCTCCACGAGCTTACCGAGATGATCGTCCGCACCATTGAGGGTCAAGCACTCGACCTGGGTTGGGTCCGTGACGGGCACTTTGATATCTCGGTTGATGACTACCTGGACATGGCGACGCACAAGACCGCGTTTTACAGCGGAGCCACGCCGCTTGCCGCCGGAGCCATTATCGGCGGCGGCAGCGATGAGCAAATCGAAGCGCTGCGCGCCTTTGGCCTGCACACAGGCCTTGCCTTTCAGATTCAGGACGACCTGCTCAACCTTGTCGGCACTAAGGAAGCCGCCAACAAGGACTTCCGCACCGACATCACCGAGGGCAAGCGCACGCTTGTCGCCGTACACGCCCTCTCTGATAAGCGCCACCACGACGAGGTCGAGGCGATTCTTTCCTCGGGCACCGATGATCCCGCGCAGCTCGCACGCGCCGTGGAGATCTTCCAGGAGACCGGCTCTATCGATTACGCCCACACTTACGCGCTCGACCTGACCGCTAAGGCCAAAGCGGCCATCGAGAACGTTGAGCTTGATCCGCACGCACGCGAGCTGTTCCTCTCCATGGCAGATTTCTTTGTGGAGCGCCTTAACTAACGGGTGTTATAAAACCTGTCAGCAGCGTATTTAGGCACAACTTGCTACACTGTTGAGTGCATGTTTATGCATCCCTTTGCGTTGTCTATCCGACAGACGCTCAAATAGTACGAATGGTACGCCGAAAGGGGTTCGTTCATGGAACCTATTACAACGGGCATGCAAGGAGCAGCCGTCGAGGACGTGCAGTCTCGTCTCCTGCAGCTCGGCTACACGATTGATGCCGCCGAAGTCACCGACAAGTACTTTGGAGCCACCACTGAGCAGGCCGTCAGCACCTTCAGGCTCGACAGCGGCCTTGCTGCCGGTCATGCCATCGATATCCCCTGTTGGAGCGCCCTTGTAGACGCTTCGTATAAGCTGGGCGACCGCACCCTCTATCTGCGCATGCCCAATTTCCATGGCGCCGATGTGCAGGCCCTGCAGCGCGCTCTCAACGTTTTGGGCTTTGCCTGTGGCGAAGACGACGGCTACTTTGGTCCGCATACCGAGGCCGCCCTGCAGCAGTTCCAGGAAAATGTCGGCCTGTTTGCCGACGGCATGGCCTTCCAGGACACCTACGCCTACATCAACCGCCTGCACCATGTGTGGGAGGGCAAGCCCTCGGTCACCGAAGCCGAGTCCCGCATCGGTTTTGCTCGCGCCGCCAACGTGCTCGAGCGCTTCCAGATTGCCGTTATCGGCGAGGACCCCATCGCGCGCAGTGTTGCGTCGCGCATGTGGAATATCGCCACGGCAACGACCGACAACAGCGGCATGATGCTCTGCGACTCCGAGGTCCCAACCGACGTTGACCTGGTGCTCGAAATCGCAAGCGACGAGCTGCCCGCCGACGCCGCACCGCGCGCCACGATTGCCCTCGCCGAGTGCCACAACCTGGCCCAGCGCATCCGCACTGCCAATGTCGCCGCGCAGCAGAAGCCGGCTCGCATTCGCATTGAGCTCACGGGCATGACGCGCTACAACGGCACCTTCACGGCCAGCGACGCACAGACACTCGCCGTACGCCTGCTCGATGGCGTTTGCGATGCCCTCGCAGATTAGGTAAACTAAACGAGTTGCTTTTGGGCAACACCACACATTGGGACGTAGTTCAACGGTAGAACTCCGGTTTTTGGTGCCGGCTGTTGGGGGTTCGAATCCCTCCGTCCCAGCCAAAGAAACAAGCCTCTCGAACGCATAGCCGATCGGGAGGCTTTTCTTGTGAGCAAGCGGAGGGATTCGAACCCGCAAGGAATCTACCTATATAAGACAGACGCCCCAGGCCCATAACGACCAAGAGCGCCTTGCATCTAGAATTATCAGCCCTGTTCCGAAAAGCGAGCCGCCTGCGACAACCAAGTAGCCGCAGGCCCCGGGAGAGCGGGGACACCGGCTTAGGTTTATCGCGAGTTCCGCACGAACAGGAGGCCACTTAATGTGGCCTCCGTCGTGAGCAGGACTGTAGAGCAGGAAACCTAAGCCGGTGTCCCCGCTCTCCCGGGGCCGAACGCCCTAGTTGTTCAGCATGCGGTCGAAGCTTCCCGAGTCGCCATCCCGATAGTCTGCGGTCATCAGAATCTCCTGCGGAATGCGCCCGCCTTCACGCAGCACGTTGCGGAACTGCACGCGCGTGACCATGGGCAGATCCTTGATCGTCGCTGCCAGGTTCTGTGGCACGCCCTGGTTGGCAGCCGCGGGCTCGCACTCGCCGCCGGCCTTCACGCGACGCTTATGCTCGGCAAGCATGGCGCGGTACATGCCGGCATGCAGGCGAATCTCAACCACATTGGCATTGCGAGTCTGCTCGACAATGCGCGCGCCCTCGCGATCGATATCGCCTACGTAGTAGACGTAGTTAAAGCGATAGCCAATCTCGGCCAGATAATCGTCCAGGGCATGCGAGACGCTCGCCTTGCATCCGCCGCCAAAAATCACGCCGCCCACCTTGATGCCAAAGAGCTTGGCGTGCTTGCGGCCACGCAGCAGCTTGACGATCTCGTCGTAGGTGTCCAGGTTCTCGACCATAATGAACGGCTTGTCGGCGCCCAGCGTAAAGAAGCCCGTAAAGTGCACGGGGCGATTGGGGGCGACCTTGATCGCCTGCATGCTGATGCCCTTTTCGGTCATGCGTCTGATCAGGCGCTCACCGTGCTTGCCGTCAAAAGCCTTCTCGTCGTTAAAGATCTGGTAGGCGCGCTGGCGGCGCGAGGCAACCGGCGTATCGGCACCTCGGTTCTGCTCGATCCAAGCCTGGATGATTGCGATTTCCTCGGCAATCTTGCGGTTGGACATCTCGTTGTGCTGAGTGCGCTGCGGAGCCTTTTTGCCGTCCTTGCCCTCGACCTTTACGATCTGTGTCTGCTGCTCCTTGATCTTAGAGAGCGCCGTAGGCGTAGGGACAACTTTGAGCAGCTGCCTGCCTAAAACGCGGGCAAGGGCAAACGCCGAGACCTCGCCGTGGACTGCCGACTTGGGCTGCTGGGCAGCAGTATCTGCTGCGGTAGACTCCGGCTTCTTCTGAGACTTGCGCTTAGAATCGCCTTGGGAATTGCGCTCGCGCTTCGGCATAGGCGCCTGCTTCTGCGGACGATTGGACTTGCTCTCCTTCGCCGGCTGGCGCTTAGGCTGCCCCGAAGAAACCTCGACCTTCGCATCTTCGTCCTGCGGCGTGGTCTTCTCGGCTGCAGTCTCGGCATGGGAACTGCGGCCCCCACGATGGCGACGGCGGCGAGGCTTGCTCGACGCGCCCTGCTCCGCCTGCTCATCAGTAGGCTGCTGGCCCTTGGCCTCGGCATCGACCTCAAGCTGCGGCTCAACAGGCTTCTGTTCGCGAGCCGCCGGCTCAACGGCCTTCTCGTCCTTCTCGTCCTGAGTGGTCGAAGCCGGTTCGCTCTTCTCCTGACGCCTTACGGGATACGCGCGCCCCGCAAAACCACGTCCGGGACGGCATGAACCCGGAGCCTTCTTGGCCGGTTCATCGGACGCGTCAGCAGCCTCGGCGGAATCCTGGACCTCGCATGCAATACCTCGCTGCTCGGCCTTAAAATGGGCACCGCGGCGACGCTTGGGCTCCTGGATCCCAGCATGCTCTTGAGTGCGAGTCGGCTCCTGCATCCCGACGGACTTTTCCTCGACGGTCTCAGCATCCGTCTCACCCTTTTGAGCAACGGCGCGACGGAAGCGCTCCTGCTGGGCGCGGCGCTGCGCATCGCGCTTGCCACCCCCACCAAAACCGCCGCGTCCTGCCTTGGCCGTAAAGGCACGCACGACGTTCTCATCGAGCAACTCATCGGTATCGACATGCTCGCGCGGAGCAACTTCTTCCACAGCAGGCACGTCAGCAGAATCCTCGACGACAAAGTCTTCGACGGACTCGGTAGGTTGTTCCTGGACATCGCTGATCTCGGCATTGATGGTATAGAACGCCGGGCGCCCGTTAATGCCGCTACCCTCGATCTTTGTCACGATTTTTGCCGCGATAAGCTCATCGCGCATCGCCTTGGTGTCACATTCCTTATCAACGGAGCGGAAAATCTGCGCCAGCGCACTCGACTTAATCTTGAGCGCCTTGCGGCAGAGCAGGTCGTAGGCAACCAGCTTGGCACGCTCGGCAGAAAGCGACGTCTGGCTGCTCAGACGTTCAGCCAGGGCATCGACATTATTTTGGTTATCGGAATATACCGTCTTGGCCACGGGGCCCCTTTCATATGTACACATATACGTCTATATGGTACAACGCACGCCCTTATCCACGCAAAACATCTGCGAGAACACTCGAGCGTCACCAGCTTTTGCATGAAAAAAGGACCGAGCCCGCGAAGTCGCGGACCCGGTCTTTCCGAGTCATATAGATGTGACGTTCAACTCGTCAGGTCGACTAAGCCTTGGCGGCCTCGGCGTCGGCAGGAGCCTCAGCGGCAGCGGCGCGGCCGTACTCGGCCTTGCCCATCTCGGACCACTCGGGCTCCTCGTCGGGCATGGAGCCGGCCTCCTTGCCGAAGAACTCCTTGAGGCAGTTGACGGCAACGATGAGGCCCAGGACCATCAGCAGGACGGCAAAGACGAGCTGCAGGCCCTTGGTGGCGGCGACGGAGACGGCGGCCGTGGTGGCGGTAGCCGGGATGGTACCGAAGAAACCGTAGGCCTGGACGGCGGTCATGCAGCCCATGGCGCTCTGGACCAGCGAGGTGAAGGTGCAGCAGAGCAGGAAGGCGACGGGCACGTAGAGCATCCAGCCCTTGCGGCCGGTGCACTTGCAGAACACGGCGAGGGTGATCATGGTCATGCCGCCGAGCAGCTGGTTGGAAGCACCAAAGAGCGGCCAGATGTTGGCATAGCCACCAAAAGCGAGGGCGAGACCGGGAAGCAGGGTGACGACCGTGGCGAACCAGGGGTTGCCGAGGACCTTCATGTAGCCAGCCTTGGACTCGATGGCCAGGGCGTCGTTGGTCTGGGCAAAGAACTCGGAGAACGAGGTGCGGGCGATGCGGGCGACAGCGTCGAGCGAGGTCAGGGCCAGAGCGGAGACGTTCATGGTCATGAAGACAGTAGCGAGCGTGCCGTCAACACCGAAGGCCTGCATGCCGCGGGAGATGCCAGCGGCGAAGATCTGGAACGGGGTGGAAGCGACACCAGCATTGAGGGCGCCAGTACCGGCGGTGTTCATATCGGAGAACATGATGCCGGCGACGATGATGGCAAGGATGCCGACGAAGGACTCGACGATCATGGCGCCGTAACCGACCTTGACGGCGTCCTGCTCCTTCTCGACCTGCTTGGAAGAGGTGCCGGAAGAAACGAGGCTGTGGAAACCGGAGAGAGCACCGCAAGCGACAGAGACGAACAGGACCGGGAACATCATGCCGGAGGCAGTGGAGAAGCCGGTGAAGACCGGAGCGGTGATAGTGGCCTGACCGTTGACGCCCAGGACGACGATGCCGAGGACAGCGCAGACGATCATGACGATCATCATGATGGAAGTGAGGTAGTCACGCGGAGTCTTGAGCATCTGGATGGGCATAGCGCCAGCGAAGACCAGGTAGACCATGACGACGGCGAACCACTGGAACTTATCCAGGTAGACCGGGAACTGCATACCGACGGCGAACATGAGAACCATAAGGACCACGCCGGTGACGAACTCGGCAGCGCCGGTGAGGTTGAACTTCTTCTGGGCCCAACCAAAGGCGATGGCGACGAAGGTGAACAGGATGGAGATGGTACCAGCGCAGCCGGCGGCATAGGACTTGGTGAAGTCGACGGCACCGGTAGCAGCACCAGAAGCGTCAACGGCCGGGGTGAACATGAACGTCTTGCAGACCATGTCGGTGAAGGCGGCGATGACGATGATGCAGAACAGCCAGCAGAACAGCAGGAACAGGCGACGGCCGGTCTTGCCGATGTACTTCTCGATGAGCTGAGCGAGCGACTTGCCGTTGTTCTTCATCGAAGCGTACAGGGCACCAAAGTCGTGGACGGCGCCAAAGAAGATGCCGCCGACGAGGACCCAGAGCACGACGGGCAGCCAGCCAAAGGCCATGGCGACGATCGTACCCGTGACAGGGCCGGCACCGCAGATCGAGCTGAACTGGTGCGAGAACGCGGTGAAGGCGGAGACGGGCGAGAAGCTGTTGCCGTCCTTCATACGCTTGGCCGGCGTGAGGGCCTCTTTGTCAACGCCCCACTTGTTGGCCAGCCAGCGGCCGTAGCCCAGATAGCCGCAGGCGAGCACCGCCGCGGCCACAACCATGAGCAAAACTCCGTTCATTACATTTCCTCCTCTAAAAAGAACTTCCTAGACATAAAAAATGAGGGCCGTCGGTTGCGCTCGACGGCCCTCATCTTCATCAGCCGCCCGTTATCGTACGGGCTAGCTGTATGTGCTAACCCGCATCAGATAATTACTACGCTGATAATGTTTAGCTGATGCGTGAACATGTCTAAGAAATCCTCTTCAATCATGATGCGAACGACCCGTGCGTGTTCACATCCCCCAGTGGTTGAAAAGGAGTATGAAACTTTAGTTACCTAAAGTCAACGCAAATTTGTAATGAATTTTCAACTTTTTTGGATTTCTCAGTATAAAACGCCACTGACCTCGGACTTTACCCCACGACAGTTTTTGCATGAGAGATGCCCCTGAGAGCCGCGGGAGCCGGGCGGCGCATATGAACTTTCCTGCTCTACAGTCCTGCGCAAGACGGAAAGCACATTAAGTGCTTTCCTTTGCGTGCGGAACTCGCGATAAAGTTCATATGCGCCGCCCGGCTCCCGCGGCTCTCAGGGGCTCCCATCCCAAATGCGGAGCAAAGCTCCGCACACCATCTTTTTCTTTCAGCTAAAGCACGCCGGAAATTCGACGCAGCTGGCTAACCTTGCCGGACATTGTCGACGCCGAACCAACTCAGAAGCTATATCGATACAGAAAGGTCCCCGGACGGAGGGGCCGGATATAAGGTTTATCGCGAGTTCCGCACGCAAAGAAGGCCACTTAATGTGGCCTTCGTCTTGCGCAGGACTGTAGAGCAGGAAACCTTATATCCGGCCCCTCCGTCCGGGGACCGCGCCGTACCAGCTACAGCGTCATGTTTGGATCGGCGTCGACGTCGAACGGCGAGATTTCACCTCGGTCGAATTTACGGCGAGCGACCTCCGCAATCATGGCTGCGTTATCGGTACAGGCAGACAAGGGCGGCACCGTTACGCGAATCCCCTGACGCCCAAGCTTCTTGATCATCATCTCGCGCAGATGCGGGTTGGCCGAGACGCCGCCACCGATGCAGTATTCCTTGCATCCGGTAGCGTGCAATGCGTTTTTGGCCTTCTTGTACTGCACGTCAAAGACAGCTGCCTCAAACGAAGCTGCCAGATCGGGCAGGTGAATCGTGCGCCCGGCCTTGGTCTCCTGTTCAATGTAGAGCGTCACAGCGGTTTTAAGGCCCGAAAGCGAGAAGCGATAGTCTCCCCTGCTGTTAAGCGCGCGAGGAAAATCGATCGCGCGGGGATTGCCCGTCTCGGCCAGCTTGGAAATGATGGGGCCACCGGGATAGCCCAGACCCAATGCCTTGGCTACCTTGTCGAAGGCCTCGCCCACAGCGTCGTCGAGCGTCTCACCGAGCACCTCGTAGTCGCCCCACGCCTTCACGTGCACGAGCATGGTGTGCCCACCCGAGACAAGCGTGAAGATAAACGGCGGCTTGAGGTCGGGCTGCGCTAGCAAGTTGGCAAACAGGTGCCCCTCCAGATGGTTGACGCACACGAGCGGCTTGCCGGCAGCGTAGGCAAAGCCTTTGGCGAAGGCGACGCCAACCACGAGCGCGCCCACCAGGCCCGGACCCTGTGTCACGCCCACGGCGGCAAGCTCGCTGGGGGCAATGGCTCCACCCTCAAGACCAAGCGATGCTGCGGCATCCTCGAGCGCCGCATCCACGACACTCACAATCACCTCAACGTGTTTGCGCGAGGCGATCTCGGGCACCACGCCGCCAAAACGGGCATGGAAATCAATCTGCGTCGACACCTGGTTGGCCAGCATATTGCCATCCGCATCGATAATCGCCACGGCCGTCTCGTCGCAGGAACTCTCGATAGCGAGCACTAGGCGACGGCGCTCAATTTCAGCGCGCTCCTCAACGGTTCGCTCGGGCGCAGGCAGCGGCCATACACGCTGCTCAGCCGCCGTCGGCTCGGGCGAAGCGTTGTCGACCGGAAGCACCAGGGGCAGCGGCGCCGTCATGACGATGGCATCTTTGCCAACACCGTAGTAACCGCGGCGACGGCCAGCCTCGGTAAAGCCCAGAGCGTTATAAAGCGCGATCGCTCCCTCGTTGCCGTCCTCGACCTCGAGCGAAGCCGTGGTGCAGCCGAGCATCTGGGCATCATAGCTCACATGCGACAGCAGCTTGCGGGCAATGCCCTCGCGGCGATATGCCGGGTCGACGGCGACATCCAGAATCTGCACATCACCGTCCACGACCATACCGCCGGCAAGGCCCAGCAGCTTGCCGTCGTCGTGTGCCACCCACCAACTACGCGGCGCAGCGACGTCCTCGCCCAGTTCGGACAGGAACATGCCCGGCGTCCACGCCTTGTGTCCGGCACCTTCAAAGCAGGCAGCCTCTAGCGCGCTCGCGCCCTCGGCATCCGCCGCGCCCATGGGACGGAACTGCAGATGACGACCGGCGAGCTCATCGGCAACGCCCGTAATTTCGCTCTGCGCACTCTCGGCAAGACCAAGACGCTTGCGCTCGTTTTCCTCGGCATCAGAAAGGCGCGTGTAAATCGGCAGGACGCGAGCCGGATCGCCGTCACCCGCAGCGTGCGCGAGCAGCAACCCCTCGCCCGAAGGCCACCACAGGTCGCGCTCCACGCAGCGGGCGGTCTCGTCCTCACCCAGCAGCTTGCCATAGCGCACGAGACCGTCACCGGTCAGCTGAACCTGGTCCCAGTCCGCTGCTTGGCGCCACTCATCGAGCGCCACGGCGGCCTTGACCACGTGTTCGCGCTCAAATTGACGCTCGGGACCCTCATCGACCAGCATATACAGCGCCGGATATACCTCACCGCGCATAGCATCGGCCAAGATACCAAGCTTGCCGCGCACGCCAGCCTTCCACGCCGTCCAAGCGCAAGCGTCGAGCGTCGACAC
Organism: uncultured Collinsella sp.; assembly: GCA_902491765.1. Taxonomy (GTDB): domain Bacteria; phylum Actinomycetota; class Coriobacteriia; order Coriobacteriales; family Coriobacteriaceae; genus Collinsella. The sequence goes on from CABUIY010000021.1 coordinate 26,811, forward strand.
GCCCAGCAGCGGAACATTGGCACCGCGCGCGAGGCCCTTGGCAGTGGAGATGCCGATGCGCACACCCGTAAACGACCCCGGGCCGCGGCCGACCACGTAGTAACCAACATCGCTGCGATCCAGACCGGCTTGAGCCAGCACGCCATCAACGGTATTCACGAGCTCAACGTTGGCGTGACGGCGACACATGTGGTCGCCACTCACGAGCTTCGTCTCGCCCGTCTGCCCATCAATCCAGCTTGCCGCGCAGGCAAGCATGTCGGTCGAAGTATCGAGCGCCACCACCAGCGCGTTGTCGTTATGCAAGCTCATCTTGTACAGCCTTATCAATCAAATGGGAAAGCTCCATTGCGCGGTCACCGTGCGCCTCGAGCGTTATCGTTCGCACATCGCTGTCGCCCTCATCACGCTTGAGCGTCACCGAAAGATACTCATCCGTCAGCTCGTCTTGGAATTGTTCGCCCCATTCCAGCAGGCAAGCACCCTCATAGCCCAGCACATCGAAAATGCCCGTATCCTCGAGCTCGTAGGCATGCTCCAGGCGGTATAGATCAAAGTGAAACAGCGGAATACGACCTTGATCGTGAACGGCCATGAGCGCAAACGTAGGGCTCGTAACCATATGCCCATCGCCCAGCCCGCGCGAGACGCCCTTGGTAAAGTGAGTTTTGCCCACTCCCAGGCCACCGGTCAGGATGAGCACATCGCCGTCCTCAAGGCACGGTGCAATTAGCTCGCCAAAGTACTCCGTATCGGCAGCGCAAGTCGTTTTGTAAGTACCTACCCCCAGGCGCTCCAGGGACATATATGCTCCTTATTATTCCGAGGCGTCCTCTGGTGCGGGATGTCGCTCCAGATAGTCGCCCAGCATCTTAAAGTCTTCCTCCAACAGCTCCTGCCACGCCGGATTGCGCAGCGCTGCTGCCGGATGGAACGTGGGCATTACTACAAAATGCCCCATCTGGTGGAACCTGCCGCGCAGCTTAGTAATGCCAATCTCGGTCTTAAGCACAAAGTGCGTCGCGGGGTTGCCGAGCGTCACGATAATATCGGGCCAGATGCTTCGAATCTGCTCACGCAAAAACGGCGAGCAAGCCAGCACTTCCTCGGGACGCGGATTGCGGTTTCCCGGCGGGCGGCACTTAAGCACGTTGGCAATGTAGACGTCTTCGCGTTTGAGCCCCGCCAGCGACAAAATGCCGTTGAGGTCCTCGCCTGCCGCCCCCACAAAGGGCTCGCCCTGCAAATCCTCATTGCGGCCCGGCGCCTCACCGATAAACATCACGCGAGCGCGGGGGTTTCCCACGCCAAACACGATATTGTGACGCGACTGGTAGAGCTGGCAGAGGTGGCAATCGCCCAGAACGGCCTCAATTTCCTCGAGTGCGACCTCACGTGGTGCCTGATGGGTATAGCCGGGGATGTGCATGACGCCCATGGCGGCTCCTACACGTAGACCTTGTCGAGACGCATGCCAAAGCCGCAGGCGACCTCGTAGTTAATCGTTCCGCGCAGTCGGGCCATCTCGTCCATAGTGATCTCGGCATCGCCATCGCGGCCGACAATGATCATCTCGTCACCATACTCGGCCTCGGGAATCTCGTGTGCCGGGTTGGACTGAATGGCGACCATAAACTGGTCCATGCAGATATTGCCAACCTGATGCACGCGCTCGCCGCGATACAGCACATCCATACGATTGGAAAGCGTACGCGATAGGCCATCGGCATAACCGATCGGCAGCGTGCAGATCTGAACGCGCGTACGCGGTACGCGGTAGGTAAAACCGTAGCCCACGCCCTCACCCATCGCAGGGTGTGCCACGCGCGTCACGCGCGCATGGACGCTCATAACGGGATCAAGCTGCATCACGCGGCCACTCAGCTCGCACGGCTGCATGCCATACAAGCCAACGCCGGCGCGAATCATATCAAAATGCATCGAGGGGTCGAGCATCGAGGACGGCGTGTTGGCGCAGTGCACGATACCGCACTCAAAACCCGCATCCTTAATGGCCTGAACGGCCTCGGTAAAGCGCTGACACTGCAGCTTGTAGTCCCAGCCCGAAGGTTCATCGGCCGTGGCGAAGTGCGTAAATACGCCGTCGCACTGAATACCGCGATGGAAATTTATACCGCGGACAAAGTCGAGCACCTGCGTGTAGTGAACGCCGATACGATTCATGCCCGTCTCGATGGCGAGATGATACTTGCCCACTTTGCCCGCCGCGACGGCACATTCGCCATACGCAAGAGCAAAATCAGACGTATAGACCGAAGGCATGATATCAAACTCGAGCAACGTCGGAATGGCCTCGATAGGCGGCTCGCTTAGGATGAGGATGGGTTTCGTAATCCCGCCCTGTCGGAGCTCAACGCCCTCGTTAACCGTCGCCACGGCAAACATGTCGGCACCGGCCGAATACATGATCTTGGCGCACTCAACAGCTCCATGACCATAAGCATCGGCCTTGACCACGCAGCACAGGCGCTGACGTGGATTCAGCAAGTTCTTATAGGCCCTCGTGTTGCGACGGAGCGCCCCGCGGTCGATCTCGACCCAGGACCAGCGCGTCAAATCGGCTTTATTCATGATTAGTCATCCGACCCTTCGTCCATGATTCCCAGATCTTCGAGCGCATCCTTTGCCGCCAGTTCCATGGCCGGACCGATCAAGTCGATAAGATCGGTCGCGATGACGCTCTTCTCACCATACTCCGTCGCCGCGGCAAAACCGGCGTAGCTGTGAAGTGCGACGGCGTACGAATACAGCAACTCCCAACGATCCATCTCGTCGCGCATGGTGGCAAGCGTGCCGGCCAAAATACCCGCGAGAACATCACCCGAACCGGCAGTTGCCAGAGAAGCCGGACCCGAGAGCGGCAGCAGCACACGCTCAACGCCACAGATAGCCGTCGTCGGCCCCTTGGCAATGACCACCAGATTGTCAGAGCCTGCAGCCCAGACAACCTTCTGCGCGGCTGCAATCGCAGTACCAAGGTCGTTCACCTCGTCACCGGCAACCAGACGCGAAAGTTCACGATAGTGCGGCGTCATAACCAACGGCTGCTCGCGACGATACATCTCGGGATTACTATCAATACCGTCAATGGCAATCTTAGCAAGGCAGTTGAGTGCATCGGCGTCCAAGATAAGCGGCACATCAAGCTCGAGCAAGCCCGAAACCACCTGCATAGCGCCGGCAGATGTCGTCATACCGGGACCGCACAGTACACAGCTGTACTTCTTTGCAATCTCGCACACCGTCATGCGCGCAGCGGCGCCAAAGGAGCCGCGGGAATCAGACGGAATAGCAAAGACGGGAATCGAAGGAAGTGCCATGCGAATAAGATTGGCGCAGGCGTCAGGAGCCGCGACTGCCACGTAACCAGCACCCGCGCGAGCTGCAGACTTGGCCGCCATAATGGCAGCACCAGGATATTGCGCAGATCCGGCGACAATAAGCACAGAGCCACGGGAATACTTATCGATATTCGTAGGAAGTGGAGCAAAGAAATCAACTAAGTCACCGGGCTCGACAATCTCGGCGGCGTGGTCGACATCATCGATGACCTCGTCAAGACGGTCGTAAAGATTGCCGCAGATCAAATCGCCAGCATACTCAGGGCCATCGGCGCTATACAAACCAATCTTGGGCGCAATCATCGTCACCGTATGTTCGGCACGAATGCAGTCGTCATCAACAACGCCCGTCTCGGCATTCAGGCCCGAGGGGACATCAATGGATACGACACAATCGGCGCATTCATTGACCGTAGGAATCCAGATGGAGAACGGCGCACGCAGATTCCCGTGAAAACCGGTACCAAAAATGGCATCGACAACAACATCGGCCTTATCGATCAAAACCTCGAGTTCGTCACGCGAAGGGCCGACGCAAACGTGCACATCGCGGCCGGCAGTACGACGAGCAACATGACGTGCCAGAGCAGCAGGAATCTCATCCGGTTCAACCGGAGAAACGATATCCACGTCCACACCCTTATGGCTCAGGATATCGGCGGCAACCCAACCGTCGCCGCCATTATTACCAAAACCGACCAGAAAGAGAACCCGATCGGGATTGAGCTTCAAGACCTCGTTGGCGGCAAACTCACCCGCTAGCTCCATAAGCTCGGCCTTCGAAGTCCCTTCGCGTTCGATGATATCCTCGAGACGAACGACTTCTTCGGTACTCAAAACCGGTTTCATCTATGCTCCTAGCGTATCTTGCGAAGCATCGCCCAGGTGCTCCGTCAATGCTGAATTCTGCAGCTGCTCAAGCTCATCTAAAACAGAGCGAGCCTCTTTAAATGTCTGCGCAACGCGTTTCTTAGTGCTCACCTTTTCATCTTTTGGCTTAGGCCGAGCATCTTCGGTAATCGCGATGGCATTCGCAACGGCTAAGTCTCCTGTAAGGGTAATGGAAAGAGCGACCTCAACAACACCCAGCTCATGAGCGATCTCGAGTGCACGGCCCGAAAGCAGCGCCTTCGGTTTGCCGAGTTTATCACGCGTTACCGAAACATCCTTGCGACCCACGCCTTGACTAAAACCCGTGCCGAGAGCTTTAAGCACCGCCTCGCGCGAAGCAAAGCGGCTCGCATAGTGAGCAGCGGGACGCGATGATGCATCGCAATACGCACGCTCTTCTTCGGTAAACACACGCCGAGCAAACGACGGCGTCTTTTCAAGAATTGATTTCATACGGGAAATCTCGACGATATCAACGCCGATACCAGCTTCAGCCATGTTCACCTCCATATCGCACAGACTAAGTTATTGTAGCCCGTTCACAGAAGATGCGACAAACGAGGGTTATAAAACACAGCTACTATGTGAGACAAAAGCCCGTAAACGCAAAAAAGGGGGAGGCCGCGAGGCCTCCCCCTTCTCAGTTCAAGCG
>CABUIY010000022.1 GCA_902491765.1 uncultured Collinsella sp.
CCGTTGCCGCGCCCCGCAGTGCCCGCTTCCCCCGAGAACAATTATCAGTGCAGGTAGACGGCTTGCGTATTCTCGGAAAACCGGGGGATGGTCGACCCATACGGTTCAAACGTAGTAGATAGGTCGTTTTCGTGGCGCGGCCCCAAAACAGCCTTTTGGGACGGGTGGTATCCTTGGTAGCCCTGTGCTGCAAACGCACCTTAAACGCAAGGAGTCCCATGGATCTTATCGCCCAGCTCGCCCGCGAGCTCAACCTTAAGGCCGCCAACATCGAGGCGGCCGTCAAGCTCATCGACGAGGGCAACACCATCCCCTTTATTTCGCGCTACCGCAAGAAAGCAACGGGCGGTATGGACGACGTCGCCCTGCGCGCGCTCGACGAGCGCCTGTCCTACCTGCGCAATCTTGAGCAGCGTAAAGAGGACGTCATCCTGCTCATCGACGCCCAGGGCAAACTCACGCCCGAACTCGAGCAGCAGATTCGCGAGGCCACGCAGCTCCAGCGTGTCGAGGACCTCTACAAGCCCTACCGCAAAAAGCGCATGACCCGCGCGCAGAAGGCCCGCGAGGCAGGCCTGGAGCCGCTTGCCAACATGATCATCATGCAGGCCTCGGCCAAGGGCAGCGCACTCGATGCCGCCGCGGCCTACGTCAACGAGGAAGCCGGCTTCGACACGCCCGAGAAGGCGCTCGCCGGCGCGGCGGACATCGTGGCCGAGACGGTGGCCGAGGACCCCGAGAACGTCGCCGACCTGCGCGCTTTTACGCAAAACACCGCCGATATCGTCGTCGAGGCCACCGACCCCACCGAGAAGACCCCCTACGAGCCGTACTACAGCTATGATGAGCCGCTGCGCCGTATACCCAACCACCGCGTGCTGGCTATCGACCGCGGTGAGCGCGAGGGCAAGCTCCGCGTGCGCGTGAACGTCGACGGTGCTGCCGCCACGGCACGCCTCGGCAGCCGTTGGCCCCGCCGTCAGGGCGTGTTTGCTCCCGTCTTTGACGCCGCCATCGCTGACGGTTACAAGCGCCTCATGGCCCCCTCGCTGGAGCGCGAAGCCCGCGCCAAGCTCACCGTTCGCGCGCAGACCGAGGCCATCAACGTCTTTGCCAAGAATCTCGAGGGCCTGCTCTCGGCACGTCCCGTGCGCGGCGCACGCGTGCTCGCGCTCGACCCGGGCTACCGCACCGGCTGCAAGGTCGCCGTCATGGACGAGACCGGCAAGCTACTCGACCACGGCGTGGTCTACCCCACCAAGCCGCGCCACGACGTCGCCGGCACCAAGCGCGAGCTCGCCCGCCTCGTCAAGAAGGACAGCGTCAACACCATCGTCATCGGCAACGGCACCGCCAGCCGCGAGACCGAGGAAGTCGTCTCGGAGTTCATTGCCGAGCAGGCGCCCAACTTGCGATACACCATCGTCAACGAGGCCGGCGCATCGGTGTACTCGGCTTCCGAGCTCGCCAGCCAGGAATACCCCGACCTGGACGTCACCGTGCGTGGCGCCATGAGCCTGGGCCGCCGCCTGCAGGACCCGCTGGCAGAGCTCGTCAAGATTCCGCCCCAGTCCATCGGCGTGGGCCAATACCAGCACGACCTTGACCAGGCCGAGCTTTCGCGCACCCTGGGCCACGTGGTGGAAGACGTCGTTAACCGCGTGGGCGTCGACGTCAACACCGCGAGCGCAAGCCTGCTGGGATACGTATCGGGCATTACGCCGAGCGTGGCCAAGAACATCGTGGCCTACCGCGAGGAAAACGGCGCCTTTACCGATCGCCGCCAGCTTAAGAAGGTCCCCAAGCTGGGGCCCAAGGCATATCTCAACGCCGCGGGCTTCCTGCGCATCAGCGGCGGTAAGAACCCGCTCGACGCGACGAGCGTCCACCCCGAGAGCTACGAGGTAGCCACGGCCGTCCTTGAACGCGCCGGCGTTAAAGCCAGCGAGCTCAGCCGTGGCGGCGTGCCCGACATTGAACGCCGTCTGGGCAGCATCTCGGCGCTGGCAAGCGACCTGGACTGCGGCACCCTCACGCTCATCGACATCGTCAACGAGCTCAAGAAGCCCGGCCGCGACCCGCGTGACGACGCGCCCGAGGTGGTCTTTAGCCGCTCGGCGCTTTCCATCGACGACCTGGAGCCCGGTATGGAACTCAAGGGCACGGTGCGCAACGTTGTGGACTTTGGCGCCTTCGTCGACGTGGGCGTGCACCAGGACGGCCTCGCACACATCTCCAAGCTGGCCAACCGCTTTGTCAAGCACCCGAGCGACGTGGTGCGCGTCGGTGACACGGTCAAGGTGTGGGTCGAAAAGGTCGATCGCGACCGCAAGAAGATCTCGCTCACCATGGTACAGGGGAAGTAAACCGCCAAAGCAGGGGTACCCCCTGTAGTGACGTGCAAAATCGCGAGTATTCTGCAAATTCCACCGTTCCGGATGCCCCTCAGAGGCGAAAAAGCAAAAAACAGCCCCCGTTTTAGCGTCGTCAGAGCCAAAACGGGGGCCGTTCCATGCTTCGGTTAACTGATAAAGACCTTTACCTTGCTGAATACTCTCAATTTTGCACGGCGCAGGCGGGGGTACCTTTGCCCACGGCAGGATATGGAAGCCAATCGCCAACTTGCTGGCAAGCTCGTGCCGGCAGCCCCGGCCTTTCCTTTGCCTAGCGCGACCCTCGCGGAGCGCGTGAGCGATAGGGAAAGGAAAGGCCGGGGCGAACAGCCCACGGTACAGTCGGTGTTCGCGCTACGGCAGGATATGGAAACCGAGCGCCGCGATATCCTTGGCAAAACCGCGCACGGTATCGAGCGAGACCTCGTACGGGTCGCGACCAATGTTCTTGCGCTTGGCCAGGATGCTGTTGGGCACCGTAATGATCTGGCAACCGCAGGCCTCGGCCTGGTAAATGTTGATGAGCTCGCGCGTGGACGCCCACAGGACCTCGCAGTTGGGCTTTGCGGCGGCCTTCTTGACCGACTCCGTCATAAACGGAATGGGGTCGACGCCGGTATCGGCGATGCGGCCGGCAAAGAGCGAGATGATGGACGGCGTCTCGGCGTCGACGGCCTCGACCATCTCATCAACCTGCGTAGGCGTAAAGATGGTGGTGACGTTGACCTTGATGCCGTCGGCCGAAAGCTTGCGCACCAGCTCGGCGGTGGACTCGCCCTTGGTGGTCACGCACGGAATCTTGACGTAGACGTTCTCGGCCCAGGTAGCGATCTCGCGCGCCTCGACCTCCATGGTCTCGACGTCGTCGGCAAAGACCTCAAACGAGACGGACACATCGGTGATGTGGGCCAGGACCTCCTTGGCAAACGCGCGGTAATCCGTCACGCCGCCCTTCTTCATAAGGGACGGGTTGGTCGTGAAACCCTGAACGTTGCCGTTCTCGTACATGTCGAGCATGCCCTCGAGGTTTGCACCGTCAGCGAACACCTTGATTGCCATCTGCCTGATTCCTTTCGCTTGCACATGGGCGTTAAACTGCTAAACACTTTACCTACGTTTATCAAGGCGTAAGCTGCGGTTTTTTATCTTCTCGGCGAACGGTATAAACACCTCAGTGTTTGGATTGATAAATCGATTGAGCATGCAAAAGCAAAGAGTCGCAGTTTGAGCAAACGTCAGAACGTGGGATTCATTAGATGAGGCCGAAATGCTGCATCGCTGTGACGGTGCCGTCGTGTGCGACATCATCAGTCACGTAGTCGGCGAGCGCCTTGACCTCGGGCATAGCGTTGCCCATGGCCACGGCCGTCTCGACAGCGGCGAGCATACCCAGATCGTTGCCGGAATCGCCAAAGCCAAAGGTGCGCGCGTTGCCGGTGCGACCCAGGTATTCCAGCGCTCGCGCCACGCCCACGCCCTTGTCAATGCCCTTGGGGCTCAGCTCGCGATTCTGGCCACCGGTGTTGCACAGCTCAAACTCGCGATCGATAAAGCCGTCATCGTTGGCCACGCGAGCCAAACTGGGCACACTGAGGCATACCTTGCCCACGCGCAGACTGCCGTCGACGCGCATTTCCTCGGTGCTGTGCACCACAGAAGTGCCGATCAGAGACGACTGCTCAACACCCGCGGGTTCCAGGGCAAAAGTAGCCACGTTGGTCTCGAAAAAGGCCTCAATCCCTGCCGCGGCCATACGGCGCGCAAGCTCCTCAATAACGTCCTCGTCAAAGCAGTCCTCATGCACCACGCGGCCCTCGACCTCGAGCGTCGCTCCCGCCATGGCAACGACACCCGCCGGGTTCAGCGCGCGCAGGCCATCGGCAATCAGCCACAAGGGACGACCCGTGCAGATAAATGCATGGTGTCCCGCGTCGCGCAGACGATGAAACGCCTCGACGACCGCCTGCGAGGGGTGAACCGCCGAAAAGTCCTTGTCGGTCATGTTGTCGGGATCGAACGACGTCAGCGTGCCGTCCACGTCAAAAAAGAGCACGGCGGAATCGGGGCACGCATCAATCATATGGGTTCCTTTCGGGGGCGAGAGTAAACGAAGTATCCATCATATAATGGAGCGACGCAACCAGAGAGGTCACCCATGGATTTTTACGCAAGCTGCCCCGAGGGCTTTGAGTCCGCACTCGCCGATGAGCTTAAACGCCTCGGGCTTTCGCATGTTCGCCGGCTGAAGGGCCGCGCTACATTTGAGGGCGAGCTCGAAGAAGGCTACCGCGCCTGTCTGTGGTCGCGCCTGGCGAGCCGTGTGTTCGTGGTACTCGGGCGCTTTGAGGCGCAGGATGCCGATGAACTGTACGATAGCGTTTACGACATCGCCTGGGAGGGCATTGTTCGCCCCGGCGCCACCATCGCCATCACCGCCCGCGGCGTGACCGAGCAGCTGCGCAACACGCGCTTCTCGGCCCTGCGCGCCAAGGACGCATTGTGCGACCGCCTGGCCGAGACCACGGGCCGTCGCGCCGATGTCGATGCCGCCGACCCCGATGTTCACCTACTGCTTTCGCTGCGTCAGCGTCGCGCGAGCATTAGCCTGGACCTTTCGGGCGACCCGCTGTTCAAACGCCTGCCGCCCGCAGCGACCCGCGCCGGCGAGGGCACGCACGTGCTGCGCCCCGACTACGCCGCCCTGGTGCTGGCGCAGGTCGGCTGGACCGCACTATGCGAGCGTGAGCTGACGGCCGACGATTACGAGAATGAAGCCCTACCCACGCTGGTCGACGCCTCGTGCGCCGGCGGCGGTCTGCTGCTGGAGGCCGTGAACATCCTAACCGACCGCGCTCCGGGCGCCGCACGCGAGCGCTGGGGCTTTGAGGGCTGGCAGCTGCACGACGCCGCTCTGTGGGAGCAGCTGCTTGCCGAGGCGCGCGAGCGCGAGGCGGCAGCGCGCGAGCGGCAGGCGCGCATCGTGGCCGCAGACATCGACCCCGCCGCTCGCAAGACCGCCGAGCGCATGGTCAAGAGCGCTGGTTACAAGCGTTTTGTCGACTTTTGCGCCGCCAAGTCCGCCACCGTGCTGGACCATGCTGGCGCCGTCGCCGGAGCCGCCGTAGTCGCAGACACCACCGAGACACCGCTTTCACTCATGCACGACGCCATGACGCTGGTCGGCGAGCTGCGTCGCGCGCCCGAGCTTTCCGCGGCGCCGGTCGCCGCACTCACCCGCGATGGCCTTATGGCCCGCGCGCTCCATGCCGAGCCCGCGCGCTCCATCGCCGTTATGCCCAATAACGAGGAGGCGGCTATTGAGGTTTGGCCCTCGCTCGACCACGCCGCCGCGGCATTCGAGGCCGCGACCAGCGCAAACGCCGAGGAACAGTCCACGGACGCCGAAGACGAAGCCGCCAACACCCCCATGCCCGAACCTGCCGCCACGCTCGACCTGGGCGACGGCAAGCCGCTGCCCGTGCTCATCCCCGAGTCCGAGCAGTTCGCCAACCGCCTGCGCAAGAACGCACGCCTGCGTCGCAAGTGGGCAAAGCGCGAGGGCGTGAGCTGCTACCGCGTCTACGATGCCGACCTGCCCGACTACTCCGCCGCCATTGACCTGTACGAGGGCTGCCCGCAGACGCCGGGCCGCTGGCTCGTCATCGCCGAGTACGCCGCGCCTAAGACCATCAATCCCGCGCTAGCCCAGGCCCGCATGCTCGACATCTTGGCCATCGCGCCGCGTATCCTGGATGTTCCGGCCGAGCACGTGCACGCCAAGGCCCGCATGCGTTCGCGCGGCGGCTCGCAGTACGGCAAGCAGGGCGCCGGCAAGGGCGCATCGGGCGAGCGCGCCAACATCGCGCGCCGTCGCCTGCCGCTCATCGAAGAGGGCGGACTCACCTTTGCCGTCAACTTTGACGACTACCTGGATGTGGGCATCTTCCTGGACCACCGCGTCACCCGCAACCTGGTGCGCGAGCACGCTAAACAGGCGCGCCGCTTCCTCAATCTGTTCGCCTACACCGGCACCGCCACCTGCTATGCGGCAGACGGCGGTGTCGAGGAAACTGTGACGGTCGACCTTTCCAACACCTACCTGGACTGGGCCGAGCGCAATATGCGCCAGAACGGCTTTGTTGGTCCGCAGCATCATTTTGTGCGCGACGACGTGCTTGCCTGGATTCGCGACCAGCGCCAGACGCGCAACCGCTGGGACCTGATCTTTGTCGACCCGCCCACGTTTTCGAACTCGTCCAAGATGGGCCGCCGCACCTGGGATGTCCAGCGCGACCATGTTGAGCTTTTGGCCGGCGTATCTCGCCTGCTCGCGCAGGGCGGCCATGCCATCTTTAGCTGCAACCTGCGCGGCTTCCGCCCCGAGACGCGCAAGCTCGCGCGCGCGGGCGTCGTACTGGAGGACATTACGGCACAGACCATCCCCGAGGACTTCGCACGCAACCAGAAGGTGCACCATTGCTATATCGTGCGCCGCCTGCCCATCGAGGACGCCATGGCCGAAGTCGGCTTTAGCGCCGAGGAAATTGCCGAGCGAACCGAGGAGCTGCGTAACCCCGAGGCCCGCAAGCCTCGCGCGGCAGCACCCGCGCACGCGCAGGCCGGCGACCGAGGGCTTGCCGGCAACGGCAAACCCTCCCCTGCCGGCAAGCCCAAAAAGAAGAAGTTCTACGCCAGCAAGCCCAAGGGCAAATAACAAAGTTGCGGTGGAATACGGACTGTTTTGCCTGGAATTAGGCAAATTTAGACCGTATTTCACCGCAACTCATATTGGGATGGTGGTTGGCGATCTAGCCTTGGGTGACCAGTCGGTAACCGATGCCCACGTGCGTTTGGATATAGCGCGGGTGCGCGGGGTCGGACTCGATCTTTTTGCGCAGCGTGCCCATAAAGACACGCAGGCTCGCCAGGTCGCTCTTAGTCGCCGTACCCCAAATCTCGTGCAGAATAAACTGATGCGTCAGCACCTTGTCGGCGTTATGCGCCAGCAGGCACAGGAGCTTGTACTCGATCGGCGTCAGATGCAGTTCCTCGCCATCCATCGTGGCGATGCCGGCATCAAAATCGATATGCAGCTCACCGGTATCGAACGAGCCCTCGGAGGCAACACCGCCCGTTTGCGCATACGAAAGGCGCCTGAGCGTCGTGCGAATACGCGCGAGCAGCTCCTCGACCGAAAACGGCTTGGTCAGATAGTCGTCGGCACCGGCATCGAGCGCGCGGATTTTGTCCGCATCCTCGCTGCGCGCCGAGACCACGATAATCGGCATGCCCGACCATGCGCGCACCGACTCCACCACCTTGACGCCGTCCATATCGGGCAGGCCCAGATCGAGCAGCACAATGCTCGGCGTCTGCGACGAAGCGGCGGCGATGGCGGCATGGGCGGTCTCCACGGCCATATGGCGCAAGCCGTGCGCCTCGAGCGCGGCAACAATAAGATTGCGAACGGCAGGGTCGTCCTCAACGACCAAGATGAGCGGTTTTACGGCAGAGTTCGGCACGGCGCTACTCCTTATCAAACGAAACGTCGGCGGCAGGAAGCTCAATCGTAAAGACCGAGCCGTGCGGGTCCGCCGCGGCAACCTCTATGCTACCGCCATGCGCCAGCGCAATGGAGCGGCAGAGCGAAAGACCCAGGCCCACGCTGCGGTGACTGTCAGCCAGACCGTGGTTGGCGGTGTAGAACGACTCAAAGATCCGCTCGCGATCCTCGGGTGCGATGCCCGGACCATCATCGGCCACCGAGCACGTCACGCGTCCATCGTCGACGCTAATCGAAATCATGATATGCGAGCCTGTGGGCGTATAGGTGATGGCGTTGTTCACCAGATTGACCACCAGCTGCACCATCAGGCGCGCATCGACGTTGACGAGCGCCGGCTCATCGCACGCCACCACCTTAAGGTCGTGCTCGCGCACGGCAGGGTTCACGTGACGCAGCGCCTCCTCGACGATATCGTCCATGAGCTCGAGCGTTGTCGACAGATGCATACCGCCACCCTCGAGCTTGGTGATGGCGAGCAGATTCTCGACGGTGGCGTTGAGCCACAGCGCATCCGAGCGAATGGATAGAAGCAGGCCGCGGCGCGTCTGGGCATCGAGCACCGCGGTGCCGGTCGAGCCCTGATCGAGCAGCACGTCGGCATTGCCCGAAATACTGGTGAGCGGCGTACGCAGATCGTGCGAGATGGAGCGCAGCAGGTTGGCGCGCAGCTGCTCGTTTTTGGCAAGCACCGCCGCCTCCTCGCGGGCCTCCATGGCGCGAGCGCGATCGAGTGCCAGCTCGCCTTCGCTCACGATGGCATCGGCAAGTGTTCGCTCCTCGTGCGTCAGCACGTCGGGCTCGGCAACGATAGCCAGCACGCCCACCACCGAGGCGGGGTCGCCCGAGCGCGCGAAGCCGTCGCCTGTGCAAACCGTCAGGTAGATGCCATAAAACGCCGAGCCGCCATAGGTGGCATCGAGCGGCGTTCCCACATAGGCGGACGCCGAGAGCCGCGGCGGCATCTGCGGCGCCAGTTCGTGCACCGGTGTGGCATCGCCCACGGCCGTGTATGTCGAACGCGGCAGCAGGTCATCGCCCTCGGCGTCGGCGCTGTACCACACGACCGGACAGCCCGAAAGACGCGCCAGCTGCGTTGCCATGGCGTGAACGATCTGCTGCTCGTCGGCGCACCGCTGCAGCATGCGGTTGGTCTCGAGCACCATATGCGTGCGGCGGTCGCTGGCGGCAGCCTGTGCCAAGGCGCGGCGCAGGGCCAACGCAATCGAGCTCGACACAAGCGAGACCACGAACATGATGAAGAACATGCCGGGATAGCCGCGATCGATAAGCGACAGCGAGTAGCGCGGGTCGACAAACAAGAAGTTGTAGAGCGCCACGGCGGCAGCCGAGCTCAGCAAGCAATACAGGCGACTCCAGGTAAAGAATGCGCACAGCTGAACGGCGAACACATAGACGATCATGATGCTCGGCGCGAGACCCGGATGGTCGAGCAGCGCACCCACAATCGTCGCCGCGACCAGCAGCCCCACCGATACGCAGGCGTCATACAGAGGAGTGCGGCGCGTCAGCGTTGTGCGCCGCCACCAAAAGCTATCGGCAATATCGCCGTCCGTACGGACGTCCATCAGTGCCCCGCCCCTCTCTCAAAAACAAAAACCACCACAAAGGGACAGGCACCTTTGTGGTGGTTTCCCTTGTGGTGGTTCCAAGTGTATAGCCTTTGCAACCTGCGGTCGCTAGACAAACAGCACGTGCGCGAGCAGGGCACACACGCACACCGCTCCAAATACTAGTGCCACAATCGAGATCACGCGGTCGGCCATATCCATGTTGGCACGGTTCGTCAAAAACCGATCTTCGGCGGCGTCGGCGCGTGCCTCACGTACCAGCTCGGCAACCACCTCGCGGCCATCAAGCATCTTTACATCCATGTTTGCCTCCCCGGTCTCAATCTTGTCCATCGAAAACCAACTCCGTGCAACCCGTCGGCGCCTACGGCCGCTCGTTGGGGGCCAGGCGCTGCATCTTGTTCACGGCCTTGAACTTGGTGAACAGCGGCACGTACTCAAAGCTCACGTTGGAGTTCTCCAGGCCGTACCAGCGTGCAGGCGTGCCGGCGGCGCGGCGGATGATGTACTTGAGCGTGATGGCCGTACGCTCGCTCGGCTCCACATCGCTTTCGGGCGCCAGAAGCTTACGGATCAGGACGAACTTGAACGTACCGATGTTACCCGGATCCTTGTAGACCGAGTAGTCATGCGTCTGCGCAGGCAGTTCGCCGGTGGCAGCCAGGTCCTGAACGACCTGACGCAGGTAGGCATTGACGCGCTGGTTGATCTTGTAGCCCAGGTACAGATGCACGCGGAACACGTAGTCGGTGCCGAACGTCTCGACCGAATAGGCAAAGGTATGCGGCTCGTCCATGGTCTCGACATTCACGAACCACCAGGCGCGAGCGCGCTTGGGATGCTTGTCCAAAATCGAGTAGACGATGTCGCGGTCGATGTAGTCGGTATGGGTGTCCTTGGTCAGGTACACGACGTTGTCGCTCATGCGCTCGTAACGGTCGTCGTCGCGCAGGCGCTTGAGCTGCGGCAGGTAGCTACGCAGCGGCAGCAGTGTAAACTGGCGCTGCTCGACCGCCGTGCCGTTGTACCAGCACACCATAATGCCCATGATGAGTGCAGCCATGAGGATGGTGAAGTAGCCGCCGTGGAAGAACTTGGTGAGCGAGCTCACGAAGAAGAAGCCTTCGAGCAAAAGGAAGAAGGCCGCGAAGATCCACGGAGCAACCTTGAGCTTGCGCTCCTCGTGCAGGTAGAAGAAGAGCAGCAGCGTGGTGCACATCATAGTCAGCGTAATGGCAAGGCCGTAGGCGGCTTCCATATGCGCCGAGTTCTGGAACAGCAGCACCACGATGACGCAGCCGACAAGCATGACGTTGTTGACCATGGGGATGTAGAGCTGGCCCTTGGTCTCGGCAGGGTAGAAGACCTGCATGTGCGGCATAAGGTCCAGACGGCTGGCCTCGGACACCAGCGAGAATGCGCCGGTGATGAGCGCCTGCGAGGCAATGATGGCCGCAACGGTGGAAAGGCCTACGGCAAACGGGCGCAGGCCCGGGGCGAGCATCTGGTAGAACGGGTTGAGATCGGCAATGCCCATGAGCTCGGGGTTGGCAGCGTTGTTCATAAGCCAAGCGCCCTGGCCCATATAGGAAAGCAGCAGGCAGCACTTAACGAACGGCCAGGTAGCGTAGATGTTGCCGCGGCCGACGTGGCCCATGTCGGAGTAGAGCGCCTCGGCACCGGTGGTGGCGAGGAAGCAGCTGCCCAGAATCATGATGCCCGCGTGGTTGTTGGGGCTCAGCAAAAAGGCGATGCCGCGCACCGGGTTGAGGCACAGCAGCACGGCGGGGTGCTGGAAGACGAAGAACAGACCCGTGCCGCCCAGGAACAGGAACCACAGCGTCATGATGGGGCCAAAGGCGTGACCGATCTTGGCCGTACCGATGCGCTGTACCAAGAAGAGCACGATGATGATGGCGAGCGTAATGGCGACGACGCGGCCCTGGTCATCGCCCAGCACGGCATGGACCGCCGGGATGGTGCGCAGGCCCTCGATGGCCGTGGTAACGGTAACGGCCGGCGTCAGGATGCCGTCGGCGAGCAGCGCGGCGCCACCCAGCATGGCGGGGATGATAAGCCACTTGCCGCAGCGCTTGACCAGGCTGTACAGGGCAAAGATGCCGCCCTCACCATGGTTATCGGCGCGCAGCGAGATGAGCACATACTTGATGGTGGTCAGCAACGTGACCGTCCACACGACAAGGGAGAGCGCGCCGAGCACGAACTCCTCCGTGACGCTTCCGATGCCGCCGTTGCCGGCAACGAGCGCCTTGGTTACATACATAGGGCTGGTGCCGATATCACCATACACCACGCCCAGCGTGACGAGCATCGCCGAGATGCTCACAGGAATCGCAGCGTGCGAGGCTGCCTCCTTGGCCTTTTGTTCCATAAGCCGGTTTCCTCCCAACTTTAATGTTCGAAGGGATTATAGGTAATCGACCTGCGCTTGCACGGCACCGTTTTCCCAGCTAGATAAACATTTATACGGCCTTTAGGCCACCACGGCGATATGGAATGCGACAAAGGGACTGTCCCTTTGCCTCATCTGTCATTTTCCAAGCCAGTTTTTGAACCACCATTCCATGGATCGGCTCATCTCGGCCATAAAGGGACTCGTGTGCTTGCGGGTATAGATGTCCACGACGCGCTCCCCCACCTCGCGGGCATGCGGACGGAACATCGCGTCCATCTCGGCCACCTGCGCATCCATAGTCGCGGCATCCGCACGGCAGTAGCGCTCCTCGTGCACCAGGTTCACCACGGGATGCGCGATCGCCAGACGCTCCTTACGGGGCGTGCCGATGATGAGCATCGACAGCGGCATGGTATAGGGCGGCAGATCGAGCAGCTCGGCAACTTCCTCAGCATTCTCGACGATGTCGCCAATGTAGCAGCTTCCCAGCCCCAGGGCCTCGGCGGCAACCACGGCGTTTTGCGCGGCGATCACGGCGTCTTGGGCCGCGATGGCAAGGTCGCCCAAACCCGGCGCACGGCGGGGCGCCTTGCCCGTGCGCTCGACGAACTCGGGCTCAAAGCAGCCCACGTGCTCAAACAGATCGATCCACTTGGCATAATCGACCACAAATATAAGTGCCCAGGGCGCCTTGGCGATCATGGGCTGATGGTCGCACAGATCGGCCAGGCGGTCGAGCGTGGCCTGCTCGCGAATGCTCACGATGGAATACATCATCATGGCGCCCGCCGACGGCGCGCGACTCGCCGCATGCAAAATTGCCGCCCGCTGCTCGTCGGTCACCGCCACGGGACGGTCGTCGTCATCACGCGCAAAGGCACGCGTGGAGGAACGGTGCTCCAACGTGTCCAGCACCGCATTGCCCGTCGTCTCGACCGGATAACCGTTCGTATCCACAGCCTTGGTGCAAACCTGCTCGTTCATCGCCTCATCCTCGCTAATTCTTTAAGAAGCCTTTACGTTTCCGTGTAATTCCCGTCCATTATCGCGCAGGTCGCCACTACATTGCGCCACACCGCCACACGTGCGCGTTAATATGGCTGGTTGTTGTGCGCAGACACCAATTGCAGCGCATATCTTGGTAACAATCGGGTAAACCCCCGCTTTCGTACGTTTTAGTTTGTGAGGAGTCTCAGCATGTTCGCTGCCGCCATCTCGCTCGTCGGTCTTGCGGCGACCGTCTACCTTGTCTTGCGCGAGGCCAAGGCCATTCGCGCTCAGTCGGGCACCGTTGCCAAAAGCGCTCTTGGGTGGAGCGTCGCCTTCGGCCTGTTCCAGGTCTTTTTGACTATTTGGGGCGCCGTGGGCCTCGTCGCTCAAAACGAGCCGCTCGCCTTTGTGATGCTCATCCTGACCAACGCCATCCTCACCGGCTGCGCTTGGGCCAGCATCGCACGCGACCGCATCGCCCCGCGCGTCTTTGCGTTCGCCGCGCCCGACGCCCCCGCCCCCACCGGCAAGCTCGCCCGCCTGCGCGGCGCCTTTGTGGGCAAACCGCTCGTCGCCGCCGTCCTGTGCCTGCTGCTCGCCGGCGTCTTTGCGCTGCTGGGCATGGAGGTCTCGTCCAACCACGACTTTACCTGGGTCTACCCCCTGTGCATCCTGCTCGAGTGGGCCATCATCACCACGCTCATGGTCGGCCTGTTCTTCCTGTTCCAGCGCCACGGTGCAGCTCCCGCGGTCCTGGCCTTTGCCCTCTTTGTCCTGGGCATTGCCGAGTTCTTCGTCATCACGTTTAAATCCATGCCCATCCAGCCGGGCGACCTTTCGGCCATCTCCACCGCCGCCGCGGTCGCCGGCACCGGCTACACCTTCTCCATCTCGCTGTTCTGCGTGCTGTCCATGGGCTTTACCGCCATCGCTATGCTGCTGTGCGAGTACGCCGGCCTGGTGGCACCGCACCGTCAGAAGGGCGCCGCCAACGCCAAGCGCATGCTGCTCACCAACCTGCTCGTCGCCGTGCTGTGCCTGGGCGGTGTGACCGCACACGTCACGCTCATCGACTACTACAACACCCTCGGCATCACCGTCTACACCTGGCGCCCGCTCGAGAGCTACTGGCGCGAGGGCTATCTGCCTGCCTTTATTAGTGCGGCACAGTCCATCAAGCCGCCCAAACCCGCCGATTACTCCGTCGACGACGCCAAGGCCACGCTCAAAAAGTACGCCAAGGCCTACGACAAGTCCGACGCTGCCAAGAGCGACGAGCGCACCGCCGCAAAGGAGCAGTTCGACAGCGAGAAGCCCACGGTCATCGCCATCATGAACGAGACCTTCTCGGATCTTTCGATCTATCAGGAGATGCGCGCCGGCTACGAGGGCCCGCAGTACTTTAAGAACCTGTCCGACTGCCTCAGCCGCGGCAAGCTCTATGTGAGCGCCTACGGCGGCGGTACCGCCAATACCGAGTTTGAGTTTATGACCGGCAACTCCATGGCCAACCTGGGCTCGGGCGTGTACCCCTACACCATCTACAACATGGAGACGACCGGGAACCTGGCAGAGCAGTTCAAATCGCTCGGCTATTCCACCACGGCTATGCACCCCAACCACGCGACCAACTGGAACCGCGAGAACGTCTACAAGGACTTTGGTTTTGACCAGTTCCTGTCCATCAACGATTTCCAGGGCGCCGATACCCTGCGCGGCATGGTGACCGACCAGGCTACCTACGACAAGATTCTTGAGCTGCTCGACCAGAACGCCGATCCGCAGTTCATCTTCGACGTGACCATGCAGAACCACTCGGGCTACGATACGGGCCTGCTGCCGGTCGACAAGCAGATGCACCTGAACATCGACACGACCGACCTGGACGCCAAGACCGTCGAGGACGGCACGCTCTCCGATGTCGACGAGTATGTCTCGTGCATCGAGCAGTCCGATCAGGCGCTTCGCTACTTCCTCAACGCCCTGAGCAAGCTCGACCGTAAGGTGGTCGTGGTGTTCTGGGGCGATCACCAGCCGTTCTTCCCGTCCAAGTTCAATGACAAGTGGTTTACCAACGAGGATGACGCCACCCACCAGGAGCGCCTGTGGCAGACCGACTACATCATCTGGGCCAACTACGACGTTGCCGGCTGCGACCAGACAAGCGAGGTCGACGACCTGTCCACCAACTACCTGTCCACGCAGCTGATGCAGCTGATCGGCGCACCGCTGACCGACTATCAGAAGGCGCACATGACGCTGCGCGAGTCGCTGCCCGCTATCAACTCCGTGGGCTACGAGGACGCCAGCCTGCGCTGGGCACTCTCCTCCAACGTCACCGGCGACGACGCCGCCGCAGCAGCCGCCACCAAGGCGCGCGAGGATTACGCCAAGATGCAGTACTACGAGATGTTCCGCGACGGCAAGAACGTGTACACCGAGCACTTCCAGACCGAGGCCAACGAGACCGACCCCAACCTGGCGCCGGGCACGACCAAGATCAAGTAGCGACTAGCTGCGAGTTCATAACTGAAACGTCTGTCCGGGCGGAGGCATATAAGGTTCCCTGCTCGGACAGTCCTGCGCAAGACGGGGGCCACATTAAGTGGCCCCCTTTGCGTGCGGAACTCGCGATGAACCTTATATGCCTCCGCCCGGACAGACGCCTTGTTGTTGAAGCGCGGCCTGTCATGGGGTGGTAACCGCAACATATATAAGTTGAAGGCCACGTCATGTGGCCTTCTTTGTATCCGGAAAGTGTGTCCCGGAATCCGTGTCTGGAATGGGATGCGGTTTCCACTTGTGGCCCCGTTGGGAAACCGCATCCCACTATTCAGCTGGATTCCGGGATGTATTTTCCGGTTGAGGCTCGTTGGGAAAGTGCGTCCCACTTTGGGGGCTGATTCTGGGACGTGGTTTCCGGTTGGCTCTCATTGGGAAAGTTCATCCCATTTCTCGGCCTAATTATGGGACGCAGTTTCCCGTTGAGGACCCTTTGGGAAAGTGCGTCCCGGTCTGGGCGCTCAAACTGGGATGGATTTTCCGGATGAGGGCTTGACGGAAAATGTGTCCCGTTCCGGGCGCTAATTGTGGGATGCAGTTTCCGCTTGCGGAGTCTCCACTCAACAGAAAACCCGGGTGGCCTGTTTTTTGGCTACCCGGGTTTTGGGTTGTCGATATGTTCGACTGGCTACCAGTGGGTCTTGCGGCGCTTGATCAGCATGATGAGGGCTATCACTACGAGCGTTGCCCCCGCTGCTGCTGCGGTGGCGACTAGGGCGAATGTTTGGTCGCCGGTGTTTGCGAGGTTCTTCGCTGTGGTCGTAGTCTTGACCTTGGTGTCGGTCTTAGCTCCGTTGTCGGACTTGGGCTTGTCCGGGTTCGTCGGGGTCTCAGGAGTCTCGGGGTCCTTTGAGCCTTCGGAATCGGTTGGGCCGGCGGTGTTTACCAGCGTATGGTCCAGGAACTTCTTGGCGCACGCACTTGCCTGTGAGAACAGGCGGCGCGTGCGGATCGGGGTGGCGTTCACCGTTGTGGGCGCCGTCTCCTCGGCCTCGATATTCACGAGCGTCGTGCCGGTGTCGAGACCCACGTCGTTGTATCCCACGTGGCAGTAATACTGCGCACCGTCATCGTCTGCGGTCAGGTCAATCTCGAGCTTTGAGGCCGTTCCAGCCGCGAGGTTGCCATCGGCACCCACGAGCTTAAACTCCGTCTCGCCGCGGCCCTTGCGGTACCACATATAGGTCGGTGCCAGCCCTGTTTCGCTATCGTCGGCACCGAGTTGCTTCACATGGCCAATCGCCGAGAGCGTCAGGTGGCTTCCCGCCGCGCGCTCAACCGAAGAGTCGTATCCAAGATCCGACCCCTCCGCAGCATCCGCCGCAGGTCCGCTCACGGTCATCGTCATGCCATCGGGCATGGTCTTGACCGTGATGATTGCCGAGCGAATACCTGTTTCGGTCGTGGATCCATTCTTAACGGCGGCGATGGCGAATCGATACTCCGTATTGGGCTGCAGCCCATCCCACTTGAGCGAGGTCTGCGTGTTGTCGGCAATCTTCCAGCTATTGACGACCGCATCCGCCACATTGCTCTGCAGCATGCCTACGCCGTAGCTAAAGCCACCCTTGTTTGCGAGTACATCGTCCCAGCTAAACGTAACGCTGGTCGAATCGACGGCGTTTGCCGTAAAGCCCGTCACGGCCGGCGCGTCGGGCATCTCGACGTCCTTAACGTCATAGCCCACGATCCAGAACTGGTCGGTGTCCTTGGTGCCGAGCTTGTCGCCCGAGTCTGCCTCGAACTTGTCGACATCCACCGCGTTGACGCCCAGACGCCACACAAAACCGTACTTGCCCTGCGCGGCCTCGGGCAGGTTGTCGACGGTGCCGCCGTATTCGGTCGATTCACTCGAGGAGTTACCCGTAGTAAAGCCGGCGTTGGCACCAAAGCACAGGCCGCCAAACAACTCGTGCTTTGCGAGCTTCGCGCCCATGACAACGCTGCCGTTCAGCGTCAAGCCGAGCTCGAGCTCCTGCTCCTTGCCCTCCTCGACTTCGATGGTCTGCTCAATGCTCGCCCCCGACTGCGCGGCGGCGCCGTTAAACCCATCGTGCGTGTAGGCGCGCGTTACGCCAGGCTTGCCCAGGCCAAAGGAATCCCCAACGGGAGTCTCGCCGTTGAGCGTCGTTTGATAGGTTCCGGGTTCTCCCGACCGGTTGGTCAAAAAGTAGCTGAGCGGCGTCATATTGTGCTGTTTGGCAATGCGGTCATAGGCCTCGACATTAACGACCGAGGTCTGCGCGCCGAGCGACACGGGCGCCGCCATCACGCCCTTGCCACCAGTTTCCTCATTTTCGATCTCATACTCGTAATAGACCATCGGAATCGTGTAGAGCACGGCCTTGTCACCCTCGCCGGCATGCGACTCATAGCTTACGCTTGCGCTGACCGTGCGCTCGCTCCGGTAGTCATAGCATCCCTCGGCGGCAAAATCGACTGAAGCATTCATCGCGACCAGGGGCGGACCGGTCTGCACCTCGACGGCAACGCCCAACTCGGCGCCAATGGTATAGCCCTGGGATGTCCCCGTGCCCTTTTCCTCTCCGTATGACGTGCCGCCCAACACCAGATAGCCGTATGCCTGCTCCAGATCCTCAACATAGGGCGCATCCTGCAGCACGGCAAGCACGCGCGGGTTGGTATAGACCTTGTAGCGGTCCTTGTACGTGATCTTGACGCTGTCGTTGTCGACATCGGGCAGCGCGAGCGAGATAAATGTGCCGTAGGTAGTGCCGCGACGGTTGCTCTCGCTAATCACCTGCTCCTCGCCGCGGCGCACCTTTCCGTTCTCGTCGAGCGAAAAATGCGAGGCGGTCATCCAATAGTAGTCATCGTTCTTGCGCAGGTCCTCGTCGCGGTGCTTGCCCACCACGGCGATAAAGCTCTCGTTATAGCGGTCCGAACCCGAGACGCTGCCCGCCTTGACGTCGCTGATCCACACCTGTTCTATACCCTTGTGGTCATGCTTGTTGCTGCTGTTGTATTGCTGACCGCTCATGCTCATGGTTCCGACCATGGACCCCAAGCCCTGAGCCCCGCTCTGTGCCGTGTTGCAGGCAAAGTCGCGGAACACATCGCCGCCCACGAGCACCTCGTCAACCGCCAGCTGCTCGGACAGGCCGTCAAGGTTGGCAGTGGCAAGGGCAATAGGCGCCAAGGTGCACGGATAGCGCTTATCCTGAGCGCTATCCTTCCATGCGCTGTTGGGCACATGCATCAGCCCATAGGAGGCGAGGAGCCCGTCTCTGTATTCCTTACAATCGGAAAGCTTGAACTCGCCAGACTCCGAGTCAAAATACGCGTAGCGGTACAGCGCGCCGTACAGCCCCTTGCTGCCGTCAGAAGCGCCGTAATCAAAAGCGCTGCGTTGCCAGTCATAGCCCGCAAGAATAAGGCCCGTGACGGTTTCACCCGTCTTCTTTCCTTCTTCATCGTAGGCGGCAAACGTGCCGAACGTCGCATTCGCAGCGACCATGGTCTTGCCGTTCGCGGAGAGGGAGATTGCGCCCTCGTCGCCCAGAGCATCGACATGGACGAGCGCACCCTTGGATGCATCCCACGAAAACAGCTCGCAATGCGTCGACTTATCAATATTCTTCTTGCCGTAGGGTGCCGAGACCACGATGGCGAGGTCATCGCAAAAATCGCGATCGAGGTCGCCGGCCGCTAGCGAAACGACAGGAGCTGACTGAAGCTGCGTCCAGGAGTCGTTCCCGCCCTTGTTGTGCGTGGTGTAGTCCGCGGCGTTACCGGCATCGATCTTGACGACGCTTTGCTTCCAGTTGCCGCCCTCCAAGTCATACATGTCGACTACAGCCTTGCGCACGCCGTTCTCGTCGACATAGCAGCCCGCGTAGACAAAAAGCTCGTCGACGCCGTCGCCATCGACATCGCCCGCCTCGACATCAAAGACGGCGTCGTGCTCTTGCAGGTAACCGGCATCCAGGTACTTAAAACGGCCTTCGTACATCATATTAGTGTTGACCGTCACCGGCAGGTGTGTGTCGAGAGTGCGCGTACGCCCGTTGCTAAACGAGTAGAGGACCAGCTCAACCTTTCCGGCGTATGACTTGCCGTCAATCGTCGTGGAGGAACTGTCGCCGTAGGCACGGAGCTCGGCAACGCGGCTCTTTTTGCCCGTGCTGGCGTCGCTGCAGAACTCAACACTCGTGGCGTGAATGCCCGAGAAACCGTTGTTGTCGTTGGCGAGTACTGTTGAGGACTCATTGTTGCTTAGGTACGACCAGGTGCCGCCACCGTAGTCGCTATGCTTGTAGAGATCGCTGTTCGTATCGAAGTTGTTGACGTTTTGCCAGAACTTTGCGGCGCCCCACACACTTCCATAGCCATCGGTGAGTTTGCTGCTGCCGCCAATGTCACCGCGCTCGACGTTCTCGAGCTTGTCGCGCAGAGTGTAGCGATTGCCATGGCTACCGTTAGCTGCCATATAGACCTCGCTGCGCGTGGCAAACGTCGTGGGGGTATCAGTGGAATAGGGGCCAACGGTATCGGCCGGAATGTCCTCGCTCGTGCCCAGACCCAGGGCTTGATAATCCTGCTCGGTCATATCGGTGATTGCGGGCGCGTCTGCCGCCTGGGCAACCTGGGGCGTGGCCGTGAAGCAGGCGACGCTCGTGGCGATCAACGCAGCAAGCGCCGCCGTCCCAACAAGCGGGATTTTCGACAGCCTACGGATACGGGGGTGTGGAACGTACATGAGGGACCTCGCTTTATTCGAGTGGAGTGGACTCATTTTTGCAAATGATACATCCGATGCCCGATATCACGTGTCTCATTTTCGCCAACGGCGTGTCTCATTTTTGAGAATCCGAGATGCCGCGGAAATCTTATCCCAGCTCAAAGGCCATTTCTGGGATGTATTTTCCGTCGAGTGCCTCATCGGGAAACTGCATCCCATTTCAAGCGTCGATTCTGGGACGCATTTTCCCCTTAGACCCTCAACCGGAAACCGCATCCCACTTTGAGCGCAAATTCCGGGACGCATTTTCCGCTTGAGCCTCATTGGGAAACGGCGTCCCACTTTGAGGGCTGATTGTGGGATGCATTTTCCGGTTTTGCTCTCATTGGGAAAATGCATCCCGTTTCTTGACCGAATAATGGGACGCAATTTCCCGTTGGAGCGCCTTTGGGAAAGTGTGTCCCACTTCGACCGCCCAGAGTGGGATGCACTTTCCGCAAAGCACCTCAACGGGAAACTACGTCCCATTCCAAAGGCAAATTCCGGGACGCATTTTTCGAAAGCCTGCCCATCCGGAAAGCCCGTCCCACTTTGGACGCATCCGGGCACGGAACCATCGACCTATCAGGCCTCCCATCAATAAAGAGGCGTCCTCCCGGACGGCGGGGCACGAAGTTCATCGCGAGTTCCGCACGCAAAGAAGGCCACTTAATGTGGCCTTCGTCTTGCGCAGGACTGTAGAGCAGGGAACTTCGTGCCCCGACGCCCGGGAGGACGTTTCATTTAGAAAGATGGACCTAGCGCTTATTCCTTTGAGACAAGAACAGCGCGACCATAAAAGCGATAATCGCTAGCGTTAGCAGCGTCAAAAGCAGAGCGAGCGAGTTGTCGCCCGTCGCAGCCAGGCCAAACAGGCCGGGCTTTTTGGGGCCAGCGGGCTGCGCAGGAATTGTTTCGCCATCGTCCTCGGCAGTGATTTCCCAGCGAATGGTCTTGTTTGCGTCGGCAAGCTCGTTGCCCACCGACGTCGGGACACTCAGCTGCAGATTGAGCACCGTGCTGCCATCGCTCGTGAACGTGGCGACCTGCGTGGGATAGGCGAACACGCTGCCCGGCGTTCCCGTCTGGAGCCAACCGTCAGACGCATCGCCAGCCGACGCCGTTAAGGTAATGGGCGACAGCAGGTGTGCCGTCTCGTGATTGACAACGGCCCGCACAAACACGCGTACCTGGGACTTTACGCCCGTGGCACGAACCTCGATCTGCTGCTCGCGCGCATCGCCGGGCATTAGATCTTTAAAGGCGGGAAACAGATCGGGCTCCCCCGAGGAGCCCGTCGCCCCCGTTACCGTCAGCTGGCGCGCATTTCCGTCATAGGCAATCGCGGGACTATCGGCAAACGCGCGGGCGGGAACGGCGAGCGCGACCACGCAGAGAATGGCCGCGACCACGGAGCGCGCAACGCCTTTGCGAATCGGGAACGCCATACTCACGCACCTCCGTGCGGCGGCACCAGCACGCCATCTTTGACCGTACAGTTCCATGCCTCGGTGACCGCATCGTCGGGCGTGGACTGAATCGCCTGGGTCGAAATGTCGACAACTAGGTTTTTACCATCTGCCTTCTTCTCGGACACGCTCTTGATGAGCACGCCCGTCTTGTCGAGCGGCTTAACAGAAGACGTCCAGTAGTAGAACCCGTCGCTCGCAAGAACCCAAGACGAAGGGCTGTTAGTGGCGGCGGCATCGCCTTTATCGCCCCACTCAATGGTGTAGTCGGTGCCGGCAGCCGGCTCATCCCACAGGCGCGCGCCATCCTTATCCTGCCAGTAGATATCCACCGCGACACGCAGGTATGCCGGAGCCGTGCCCATGTTTTTAACCGAGACATCCCTCTTCACGTTGTCCTCGAGCGTCTCGTCCACCGAGGGCTTCACCGAGCCAAAACCAAACTCGTTGACCAGCACGCCCGTAACCGAAAGCCACGCAAAGGTGCCGGCAGCGCCGGCCAAAAGGAGAACGCCGACAAGGAGGGCGACGATCTGCTTGCGCTTAGTCATCCAAGTCCTCCCTCTTCAGCTTCCCGTTTTCCCAAACGTTCTTAGCCCGCGAACCGCCGTCGACCCATTTATCCTTTGTGCGCGTGTTAACGCACGTCACCACCGCATCGCCCGCGCTCGAAGCAGACGAAATCTTCAGCTCGGCAGTTTTACCGGGTGCCTTGCCCGGCGTGCTCAGCTCGCCCTGGTAGCGCCATGCCCAAGCCGTGTCTTCCACGACGGTATAGTCACCCACCGGAGCGGCGAACTGCACGCTGCCGACATACCAGGTCTCACCGTTTTCCTGCTGCGTTTTATCGACTATCACTTCGACCATGCGTGTCTCGGGAGAGGCTCCCTCCGCCGTCTTCGTCACCTTAAAGCGGAACGTCTGCCCCATGGCATTGGCGTCGGTGGTCCTTTTGACGATCGTCAACGCATGAGTCGGGGCAAAATTGAACACGGCATTACCGGCGCCCTGTTCGACTCCGCCCGTCTTCTTGGACTCCAGGCGGTTGGCCAAGTCGAACGAGCCATTGCCCGAGCCCAAGCTATAGAGTGAGACATATTTGTCGTTTACGGGGTCCTCCGTCACGGATCCATCAGGACCATAGCTCGCCTGCTTGACCGTGACAGTCAGCTGCGTTCCCATAAACGGCTCGGCAAAACAGACCTTGAACGGCGCCTTATCGGCATTGTCATTGACTGTATTGTCAGCAGTGGGATCGAGCAGCCACTTAAGCTTCGCGGTCATAGGTACGGGGTGCGCGGAATTGGATGTATCGTTGGCGACTACACGATACGTCACCGGATACAGATCCATGTCTCCCTTGACCGGCTCGCCCTTAAACTCATTCCAAGACTTCGCAGCACCATTGGCAGGCACATATCGCCATTCCAGGAAGAGTTCGCGCACGTCACCGTTAGCCGCCGCCCGCTCATCAAGCAGCGCGACGATCTTGGAGTAGGCGTCCGGGTCGTACGCGACGGACTTTTGCTCCATCTCGGGATTGCCGTTGTTGTCATAGACCGGTTTGCCGCTCTCATCCACCTTGGGAACCTCGACGTTATGGACAAAACCAGCGCCTGTCGCGCGATCGTCGCCCGAGTCGACCGTCGCCGTAAAGATGGGCGCGCCGTCAACGCCGTGATAGCACACCTTATACGGCGTAATCTTATACACCGCGGTATACGTTACGTCCTCAAATGGCTCACCGCCCTCGAGAGGGTACTTCTCATCGTCGGTCATCAGGGTGTATTGGCTATCGGATTTATAGTCGCGCGACCAGCCGACAAAGTCGTACTTGGTGCCGTTTTTGCCGACAACCTCGGTTGCAGCTTTTACCTCCAGCGAGATCTGATCGCCAGAGTCGGTGCGCGAAAGCGAGCGCACGGATTCGGGGCTCTCCAAATTGGCATCGATATTCGATTGGACCTTGACCGCGCTGGCACGGTAGACCGGGTACAGCTCCATGGGGGCCTTGACCACAGTGTTTTTATCCACTATGGGAAGACCGTCCGACCAAACGACATAGCCGCTGCCAGCAGCCGGCTTGGTTTCCGTCCAGCCCACGAACACGTTGTATGCGCTCGTCGCGGCATCGATGTCGCTGACGTTATACGTTGGTAGCGGCATGCCGTCCTTAAGGCTGCCGAGAGAATCGCCCTGCTGGGCTACCTTACCGTCCACATCCCTGGCATTGAGATGGTACACAACCGCCAACGGCGAATAGTACGCCACAAATGTATAGGTCCCGCCGGGCTCCACCTGATAGGAATATGAGTTACCGCCAGCAGAATCGAGCTCCTTGACCTCACCATTCGGAAGTTCGATCTCGACCTTATTTAGCTTATATAACTCGCCGCCGGACTTGTATACCGTCGTTTCGATATCAGGGGTCACCGTTGCCGTAGCAGGATCGGTGTCCGCGTTGATAACGGGAGCGATGTCGTACCTAGGCACATTGACCTTGTCTGTGCCCTTAAAACCTGCGCGATACAGGTTGGTGGTGTACCTAACGTCGTACTTCGCGTACACCGGATAGGCATCCTGGTACTGGGTGACCTTGAAATCTGGTTTCACCAGATACGGTTCGGCCTTATCCGGGTCAGAAGTGGTGAAGGAATCGCCCTCGACATCGTAGATATAGTTCCAGACGTCAGAGTCCTTCTGGACCTCAGCCGTAGAGATCCAGCCCAGGAACTTATAGCCTGTCACCGCCATCTCCGCATCGGTCGGAGAGGACTCGAGGGTCAGTTTAGGATCTGTAATGTTGTCGCTGTCCCCGCCGGAATTCTTATCAACCGTATCATTCGTATAGATGAATGGATACTTGTACGTGTAATGAGGATCCTCTTCGCCACTCTTCTTTTGGAGCAAATTGCTCTCGTAGTGACGTGTCGTTTCCTTGCAGACCGCGCCATCTTTCTTATAAAAATCGACACGCGTCGTCACCATCGCACGCATGCGGTATTTCGAAGTGTAATTGATTGAAGCCTTTACGGTGTTCTTCTTTTCAGGAGTATTGAGATATGTCCATCGACCGCCGATTCTCTCAAGCGTCCAAAACTTCAAGCTATAACGATCGCTGGATGGCTTAAACGTGTACTGCAACGCATTAATAACCTTTTCCTCGTCAAACGTTCCAGAACCTGGGAAATCTGTATCCACAAGGACATTCTTTAGGGTATCCGCCCCCGTATCGTTTCTCACGTTATGCGAATATGCGCTCATTGGGGCCACGATTCGCTTATTGCTGTCGTAGTACCCCTCTGCACACTCGCCCCTATAGGCATTCTTATCGCCATGATTAACGTGCTCGGAACCCCAGTGCACCACGTTCTCTCGAACATAACTTGTGCCAACCTGATCGTTAAACGGTGTTTCGTACTCGTTCCATACAGAGCAAAGGAGTTCCGAGTTCGTGTATTCATCGTTCGCGTACGCGCGGACGTAATAATCCACACGGTACTCAAAGCGAGCGGTGTAGGTGTGCGGGACGGTCAGATCGACGCTGGCGGGAAGCTTATAGCTTGGGTCGCGGCTTACGCGCACCTCGAGCGGGGCATCCTCGGTCCCCTTGTTTTCATACCAACCCAAGAAGCGGTAGCCGTCGGGCAGGGTGCCGCCATCGGATAGAGGCTTATTGTTCACATCGCGTACCTGCACGGTATAGGAGCTCGTTCCATTCTCGCCCGGCTGCACGTCCACATGAGTATTGCCCACGTCAACGCGCTGGGTCACATCACCGAGTTCATCCTGCTCATTGCCTTCGAACACCGTCATGATGTTCGAAACGTAGTCGCTGTACACGGGATAGAAATCGGTGGGACCGACCACGGTGATCTCGCTACCCGCAGGATAAAAAGCTCCCTGATTTTTAAGATCTGCCAGCCGAGGAGAGGTAATGGCAGCATAGGCGCCGTTCATGCTCTTATCGTCGTTCGGCTGCGTGGTCCAGCCGATAAACGTCGCGGTTTTCGACAAGCCGCCGCGATCCGCGGGGGCAGCGGGCGTCAAACCGACGCCATAGCGGTACCAGTCCGTGGACTGATCGTGTGCCTTGCCGTCTTTCCAATTGAGCGTCTCGCCTTTAACGTTATAGAACAGCACCTGCGCCTCGTATGAAGCGATAAAGAGGTCATTGCCCTTGAAGCCCTCACTCTTGGCATGATCCTTGCCGTTGTCGGCAGTGTAGCTAGACGTCGTCTCGTGCTTCGTGTTGTCCTGAACGCGCTTGCCATCCTTCACCGCAGCGTCATCGGTCTTGCCGTCAAACCAGCTGTTGTCTTGTCCAATTCGGTTCACACGCACGTCGGGCTCGCGGAACCAGCCCATAAAGCGGTAGCCGCCGTTCGCCTCGCTCAGCCCCTCAGGCCTTGCAGATGTCTCCTGCTTAAACGTCACCGACGTATCGCCCTGGGCCAAGCCCTGAGCCGTTCCCGCCAGCACGGCGCTCACGGCAAAGGTGTACGGATCCGTGGTCTTCTGATCAATACCGAGTTTGGTCGCCTCGATTGTCGCGGTGCCCGCGCCGGGAAAATCAATCGTCGCCTTAACGCTCTGGCCATGCACGGGGATATTCAGCTTGTAATCCATCGCCCACTCATTGGTGTGCTGGCCACCCAGGGCATCGTCGTTAGCGGTCGAGCGCATGGTACCGGCACAGAAGTCGTAGTCGTGCTCTTCCCATAGCTCACGCGTGATGTAGCGCTCGTCATCCCACGGACCATAACTGTCGCCCTTGGTGGTGCCGTCACCGCCAAACGAAGGTATCTTTTTCTTAGCCGCAGTACCCTGGCTGCTGCCTTTTAGGCTCACGCTCGGCTTAAAGTAGCACTCGGTGATCGTGGCATCGCCCTTGTTGGCGCGCGCAGCAATACCGCCCAAGTTCACGTCGTTTTGAATAATGGGAATCACGGCGATGGGATTGTACTGACGCGAGCTCAAATCGCCCGCAAAGTGGCTTCGAACGAGCTCGTTGCCCTCTTCAGTTAAAATACGGCCCGCCAGGCCACCCGTCCACGCACGCGTCACGGAAATGACGCCCACGTACGACGCGGCATAGCTGTAGCATTGTGCCGTCGAGAAGCAATCGATGACCTTGGCACCACCAGCCATGCAGCCCACAAAACCCGAGGCGTACACGTTGTTGCCGCCCAGGGCGCCAACGGCCACATCGTATTTATTGGTGACGTCGGTCATGCCCTTCTCGGCAATCGAGCCATCCTGGTTGCGCGTAGGCGTCACGCGGCAATACTCGATAGTCGAGTTTTTAACGTAGCCGGCAAACGCCGCCATATACAGGCCCTCGCCACCGATTGCTTGTACGCCCGAAGTCGTGTTGTTAACGGCGCGGCCACCACGGACCTCGCAGTTGTAGAGGGTGCAACCATCGAGCTCGCCGGCAATCAATCCACCCTCAAAGCCTGCGTTAGTAATAACGTTGAGCATGTTGTTGGCGCACGTAACGTGCAGGGTACTCTCCATGACCATGACGTTTTCGAAGCGGGTGTTGACAGCCTTGCCCACGATAATGCCGCCGCGAAAGTCAGCCCAAATGTTGGCATCCTTGACCAGGAAGTTCTTGATGGTAGCGCCATCGGTCTCGGCAAAAAAGCCCGTATCGCGCTCGGGATCCAACATATTGTTGGCGTAGTCCAGACCTTTAACGGTGTGGTTCTGGCCATCGAAAACGCCCCTAAAGGGATGCTCCTTATTGCCAAAGGAGAGGTGCTTGACCGTGTTTGAGACGATGGTCTTCATGTCCTCACCATCGAGCTCAATATCGTTATCGAGATAGACGTGCCAATCGCGCGTGTCGCGCTCGCGCGAAAGCGCCACGCACGACAAAAAGTCAGCCTCGTTTTTGATGTGGAATTCGGTTTTACCCTCGGCATGCGCCACCGCCGGCAGCACCATAACGCAGCAAAGGGCAATCGCCGCGACGGCAATCAGCCTGCTGAGCACACCTCGGTTCATGTTCTTAATCTCCATGGGCTAGTTCGCCTCCGGCCAGCCTGCGACGTCGAGCACGTCGAGGACGGTATCGTTTGTCTGCTGGTTTTTGGCCTGCACGGCCTGAACGTCGATATCGAGCCTGAACGAACCGTCGCGCGCGGCATCGTGGTAGTCGCCCACAAAGCGCAGCGAGTCCATGAGGCTTTCCGTCATGGCGCCGGGGTCGAGCATGCCGCCACGACCAGCCAATCCGCGGTAGTAGTACCACCCATCGCCGCCATCGATCCACGGGGACCCCTCGCCCGCGTTCACGTGAAAGGCAACGTTGCCCGAGGCATCCGCACTCGTACCGTCGGGTGCCACTGACGTCATGCGCAGACGAGCGCGAACGTACTCAGGCTGCGTTCCGGCGTTCTCCACGCGCACAATGCGGCTGATGTCAGAGCCCCCGGCCTTGGTGTCGGGATAGTCCCCGTGCTCGTTGGCCTCAAACGGAATCTCCTCGCCCTGCTCGTTTAGGGTGTATTCGCAGACTCGTACCTTCACGCTGCCAAACGAAAGGACGTTGTTCGCCGGAACCATATCAACGGTAAAAGCCAGCGTGCCACACAGGCACGCCAGGGCCAACAGCGCAATCGCGGCAAGCGCCAAGGTGCGTTTCTGATTGTCGGAAAGATTGTTGAGCATTACGTTCGCCAATCGTCGATCAAAGGGGGACCGAGATCCCGACCCGAAAATGGGGATGGGGAGCGGGCCGGGATCTCGGTGGGGGTGGGGCTACTACTGGTTCTTAATGGTATTAGCCCAAGTCTTGGCCTGAGTGACGGCGTTGTCAGCAGCGCTGGTGTTGCCGTCCGTCTGGTCGGCTCCGAAGATGTAGGCGGAAACCTTCATCGTGGGGTTCGTGGCGACCATGGAGCCCTCCAGGGTGCCCGGGAACACAACCTTGCTAAAGAGCTCGCCGGTGTAGACGTCCTCAGTAGCGCTCTTGGCGGGGAGGGCAACAGGTTTGTCATCGGTAGCACCCTTGGCGTACATGAACAGACCGCTCAGGTACTGGCCGTCGGCAGAGGAGGTCACCTGTCCATCAACCGGCTTCCAGTTGTCGTTGAGGGCGAAGTACGGGGTGTTCTTGGCAGCGGTGACATCCTTGACCATGGCGTTCTTCACGTAGATGAACACGTAGGCGTCGTCTGAGCCCTTCGCGATGCCAACGTTCGGGTTCTTATCGGTGCTGGAGCCAGGAACAATCTTGGAGTTGTCTTTCCACTTGGTCTCGAACAGATAGGCTTTGTCGGTATTATTATCGGTGCCAGGCTTATCGGGCTGGTCGGGATCGGGCTTCTTTTCGGGAATGTTGATGCTGCCCACCGTAAACACGTTGTTCAGCGTCTGCGTGGCTGTCAGCCATGCATAGGTGCCCACGCCGGCAGCCAGCACCAGCAGCAGCAGGGCGGCAACGATGCCGTAGCGTTTTTTCTTCTTGTTTTCCATCGTTCTCTTCCTTTCGAAAACCGACTTCCCCGGCAACGGCCCTTGCCGCCGCCGACACCTCTCCCTGCTGCTATGAACGCCGCTCTCTCACATGCGCGCGGGTATGCTTGCCCGCAGGCTCGTCGGGAACCATCCGATCGAGCACTATCGACGCCGCGACCAGCAGCGCCAGAACGGCCACCACAACAAGCAAACCGGGCATCGTCGTGCAATATGCGTTAACGAAGCCCAGGTAAGGGACACAAAAAGAAACGACGCCGATCACGCGTGAAAAAGGCGTCTGCTCGGCGTCGTGCATGATGCTTCCATCTGCATTTTTGT
Organism: uncultured Collinsella sp.; assembly: GCA_902491765.1. Classification (GTDB taxonomy): domain Bacteria; phylum Actinomycetota; class Coriobacteriia; order Coriobacteriales; family Coriobacteriaceae; genus Collinsella. The sequence goes on from CABUIY010000022.1 coordinate 29,533, forward strand.
TTGCGATTCCCTGCGTGCTGATCGTCTGCGCCACAGGGTCGACCTCGTACACCTGGTGGGTCACTACGGCGCCGTCCGATCGGTAAAAAGTTGCATTGTCGCCCACGGCAATATCCGATGGCTCAACCTGGCGAACAAACACCATGGAGCCAACGGGAAGCTTGGGCTCCATAGAGCCCGAAAGCACTGCAAAAGGCGTGTATCCAAATGCGCGGGGAGCAAAAGAAACAACGGCAAGGGCTATGACAAGCGCAAGCGCCAGACTGCTAAGAAGTGCAATAAAACGTTTGAGTCCGCGAGTCATCAAAACGATTAATCCATCCCCATCGAGGCCTTATTCGATCCCCTGAAGGGGCAGTCGCTTTCCTCGGGCACCGCAAGGCACTAAAAAGTGAGTTCGAAAAAAAGCCAATTTGAATTCTTTTCGTAACAAAAACGTTAGCGATGTCCTGCATTTTTATCAAGCTCTCAGCGCCAAACGCTACCAATTTAGGCGTAAGCGGTCATTTATCCCCATACCGGACTGCCATATCCAATATCTACTACTAACCCCCTACGCATCTTCTTCATAGGGGGTCTGTTTTTTGAATATCTAAAAGAATGCGCCCCCCCCCCGACATTAAAACATACTGCCCTATGTCTTATTTATTTTTAACCCCCCTGCGGGTTTAAGGCAGCCCATTGTAGTTCGCAGCCCATACCTTCTGGAAGGCGTGTCCCAATCTTCAGGTCCGGAGTGGGATGCGGTTTCCGCTTGTGACACCGATGGGAAAGCGCGTCCCACTCCGATCACAAATTCCGGGTCACATTTTCCGCCAAGGCTTCAACCGGAAACCGTGTCCCATTTCTCAGCCGAATACTGGGATGCATTTTCCACTGAGCCCCTCAACCGGAAAGTGCATCCCATTCCAAGCCTTGATTCCGGGACATACTTTCCAAGACCCCGCCCATTCGGAAAGCCCGTCCCGCTCTGAATACATCCGGACATGGAATATCCGCTTATAAGGCCTTCCATCAATAAAGGGGCGCCCGCCCGGCGGCGGAATATAAGGTTTATCGCGAGTTCCGCACGAGCCGGAGAGCACTTAATGTGCTCTCCGTGCGAGCAGGACTGTAGAGTAGGAAACCTTATATTCCGCCGCCGGGCGGGCGAAACATTTAGAAGATGGACCTAGCACTCCTTCTTCATGGCGCTGTAGCCAATCAGCACGGTCCACACGTACGCGCAGGTCTTGGGGATCATGAGCATGCCGATAGCCGGGACAACCTCGGCCCACAGGACCACGGGAATGTAGAAGCCAAAGCTCAGCACAATGGTGAGCCACATCCAGCGGAAGGCTTCGTCGTTATCTTCCCTGGCACTGCGGTAAAACAGCACGATGACCATAAGGCCCATGATGGCAAACGGGATGTTGCGCAGGATACCCCATGCAAGCGGGGTCTGGTTGGTGAGCCACTGGTTTTGCGGCAGCATGCACAGCGCGACACGCATGACGGCCAGGGCAAAGATCGCCACGGTCGTTCCGACGTGGTTCTTCACCTGGTAGCGCTCGCGCCACACGTAGTAGAGCAGTACGTAGAAGATGGTCATGGTAATCGAGGTAATCCACTTGCCCAGGCCCAGCTGCACGGCATAAGCGTCAAAGCCGGTCGTGCAGAGCGCCAGCGCGCGGGGGACCAGGTGGAACGAATCACCGGCGCCCAAAACGACCGCCATCCAGCCAAACAGCTGGAACTGACGGTTGCCCTTGCTGCCGCGAATCATGCGAATGCCGAGGGTAATGACCGTCACCAGATAGACGATGTCGAATAGCGTTTCGAATAAAGCACGCATATATACGTCTCCCTTAATGAATGGTTGCAAACGAACGGTTTTGGTTCTTGGTGCCACGCACCACCTCCTTAACGTGAACGCTGTTCACTTTCTAACCATAAAAATCCCCGCCTTGCGCGGGGCCGTTAGTAGAGGGTTCGGCGCGTAATCTCGAGCGCGGCACTCGGATCGAAATCTTGCCGAATCACGGCAGAGAGCACGAGCGAGAACAGGACCTCGGCAAATTGCTCGGCAGAAAACTGTGTTAGCGCCGGGCGATTTTAGCCGCTAATAGTCAAACTATTTTGACCAATCCCG
>CABUIY010000023.1 GCA_902491765.1 uncultured Collinsella sp.
CGGGATTGGTCAATCTCGGCCGACTATATTTGGCTAAATTATTCCGACGCTAACACTATCGCATCCCGCCCCAGATACTGGGACTCTATCCGGCAATCCTGTCGCCCGACCATGACCATCGCTTGGTGCATTACTCAAAACAGCCAGTATTTAAAGACTTGCTCGGCACACCAGTTTGGAGATTCGTAAGCGAAAGAAAGCAGCGCGCGAACGGAAAGCTATTTCATAGCCGTCTGCTAACCCAAGAGCCGCCTCCCGGGTCGTTTAGGCAGACTGAGCATGGGTTTGATGTCACTTCACCGGAGTTTACGCTGCTCAGCCTTGCCACGCAGGTCTCACGCAACCAGTTACTCATGGCGTGCTACGAGATGTGCGGCTCCTTTGCAGTGTTTAAGCCCTGCGAGCGAACGCAACAACAACTCGATGAAGCTATTTCGCTTAAGTTCATTCCACCCAGCTGCGGCTGGGAGCGAGTTAACGACACCAAGGGCAATGACACCAACTTGTGGAAGCGCACGCCGCTTCTTACCGCAACGGATATCGCCGCGTTCGCCAAGCAAGCTGCAGGCCTGCGCGGCGTCAAACAACTGCGCTGGGCGGCCGAGCACATGACGGGGCAGACCGCCTCGCCCTTCGAAGTACAGACCTCCATGCTTGTCTCGCTCCCCCGCGACGAAGGCGGCATGGGCATCAACATCGCAAACAACGTGCGCATCCCACTCAGCGACGCCGCACGCTCGCTGTATGACAAAACCTGCTGCTACGCCGATATCCTCATCGAGAGCAACACCGACAGCATGGGCGTCATCTTGGAATGCCAAGGCCGCTCCGCCCACGATGGCGAAGCCGCGAGCCTCTCCGATGCCGAGCGCACCACCGCGCTCACCAGCATGGGCTATGACGTTATCCAGATAACCTATGAGCAAATCAAAGACACGAAGAGCTTTAACAACATCGCCGAACTCATCCATAAAAAGGCGGGGCTCTCCTACATCCCAAAGACCGATCAGGAACGCTCCACCGAAGATGCCCTGCGACGGGAGCTGTTAGTCAATTGGGTTGAGCTATTCACCGCCAAGCCGGCCAGCTAGCAGCTAGCAATCAGGGGAAGCGCAGGCATATCGGGCGATTCGACGCGAGCCGCAAATCCCGCCTCGGTTAGCTCGATAACCTCGGTAAACGTTGTATCGAAAAACTCCTCGGTTAGCAGGCGATACGGCGGATGATCGGACTCGCCGGGGTTTTCGCGTACAATCTCGTGCATAACGCCAATGGTCTTGAGCACATACTCCTTATGGATGGGATACTGACCAAAACGGGTCGCCGCAGTATACAGGCGATCGGTCGCGCGCGGAATCGAAACGATGCCGAGTGTCTTGCCAAACCAGTCAAAGTCGCCTTGCTTTTTAATGCGGAACTCCTCGCACGGCTTGCCGCCGTGCGCCTCCAGGTACTGATTCACGCGCGTATTCCATACGGTATCGGCCACCAGATGCGACCAGACACCCAGTGTCAAATCGAGCAACGACTGCGCCACATCTTCGGATGCAAGCGAGAACTCACAGGCGCCAGGACCGGCAACCGGCTCGACATCCCTGTAGCGGTGGGGATAGTGCACGCGATTCAGTCGCTCGCGCTCCTCGACAATCGAGGTAGCGGCAGCCAGCGTACCAACAGGCGCCCCTTTGAGCAGCGGCGCCACATAGATGTCCCAAAACTCATGCTCGCGCGGCTTGGGGATAGGCTCAGGCTTGGCAAAATGCGTGATGCGGTACGGGATGGGATCGGCGATGCCAGGGACCATATAGCCCACGAAAATATCCGGAACCACGCAGCCAAACAAAAAGGCATTGCGGTCGCGCACGCTATTGGCAAGCGCACCGGTGCGCTCCAGCAAACGCTCCGTCTGAGCGATATGAATGTTCCAGCTTGGCATAGCCACCCCCCATAAAAACCTGGATAACTATACCATTCACGGCAAGCCACGCGCACGGCCGCAGCCCTACTACGCAGCAACTATTCCGCAGTGCCGCTTTCGGTTCCATACGATGCCACGGGTGCCTCGACCACGTGGTGATATCGGTCGATATAGATGGCGCGGGCACCCAGGCGTCGTACCAAATCCTGATGGTGCGTGCTCATCAAGACCGTCTTACCGGCAGCAACATAGGCCAGTAGAAAGTTGACCACGATGTCGCAAGAGTCTTCGTCAAGTCCGTTGGTAGGCTCGTCGAGTACCAGGATATCGGGGTTCATCGACACGACGGCAGCCAGCGCCACGCGCTTCTTTTGCCCACCCGAAAGCTGATAGGGAGAGGCGTCGGCAAGGTCGGCAACCTGGAACAGCCCCATAGCATCGCGCACGCGGCGCTCGAGCTCGTCTGCCGGCAGCCCCATCTGGGCCGGGCCAAACGCGACCTCCTCGCCCACCGTGGCGCAAAAGAGCTGCGCATCGGCATTCTGGAACACAAAGCCCACGCGCTGATGGAACCGCTGGGCAACCGCGGAATCCTTGAGATATGCCGCATCGACCGCATGCCCGTCAAACAGATACGCACCCGCGTCCACAAGTTCAAGGCCGTTGATAAGGCGCATGATCGTCGTCTTGCCGCAGCCGTTGGGACCGAGCAGGGCAACAAGCTCCCCACGGTCCACCTGCAGCGAAACGCCATCGACCACCGTATGCCCCGCATAGGAAAACACCACGTCGCGAAACTCGATGAGCGGCGTGGTCTCGACGCCAGCAGCGCCGCTCGCGCCCATCGCGTCATTCGTATCGTTTGCCAAAACGTCGCCCTTCCCTACTCACATCGACGGCTCGGCCGCCCGCGCTACAGCACCGCGCACAACACGGCGAGCAGCACCACAACGGCCGCGTAAACGGCATCGCGCCAGCCAAACCCGGCGCGCGCGAGCGCCGGATACGCACCGGCAAAGCCGCGGCAGAGCATGGCCTCGTCCATCGCACGGCTGCATTCCATCGCCTTGATAAACGTCATGCCCATGATACCCGCGATCGAATCGGTACGCGAAAATCTCTCGGGCGCGCGACCGACGCTGCGCAGCATGACCGATTCGCACAGATCGTGAGCCGTGCGTCCCAGCACCTCGATATGCTTGAGTGCCATATCAAACGTAAAGATAACCTCGTCGGGCAGGCGCAACATCTTAAGCGCTGCCGACATGCGGTTCCAGGTGAGCGTCCACGAAACGCCCAGTACCAGCGACACGTTAATGAACGTTTTGAGTGCAATCTTGAGCATGGCGCCCGTGGCAGACGCGCCCAGCAGCAGGGCAGGCAGTGCCAGAACCACCGCGAGCCCCGCAGCGCCAAGCGCCGGCACAAAGGTTGCCCGCAGCCCGCGTACGGGGCGCACGGCAACGAGCACCAATGCGATCGCCGCCATCAACATGAGGTACAGCGGACTCTGTGTCAGACACACGCACAGGACGCAGACGAGCATCCCCACCAGGCGCACCGGGGCCGAAACGGAAGAAAGGGCGCGGTCGATTATCGACCCGCCCTCGTGTGCGCCGCCGCCTAGGCGAACCCGCTCAAGCAGGCTCGCCAGGTGCAGGACGTTCTTTTGCATCACGCGATGCCGAGCCCCCACGGGCTCATATCGCTCCTCGGCCGCAAGCCAGCTAGGCAGCTCGGCTATTGCCATGAGCACCGCTTTCCTTGACCGTCAGCGAGACCAGGCGGAATGCGATGGTGAGCACCGCAACGCCAATCACGCCCGAAAGAATATACATCGCGGCCTGGCCGGCAAAGCCAAGGCCCTGCTCATCGGAATAGGCCTGAAGGTAATCGCCCGTGGGCAGCGCATCGGCAAAGGTCGGGGTATCGAGGCCGACCGAAGCCTGCAGGCTGTTGTCGCCAGCCTCCTGAACGGCGGTCGCGGCGCCCTCGGCGTCCCACTCACCCCAGGCGTCACCGGTGGCAAGCAAGCCGAGCGGCGTAGCCACGACAAGCACGGCAACCAAGATGAGCGTGGGGATCAGCGAGGTCTTCTTGGCGGTTGCGCCCTCGGACTCCAGCAGGCCGTCGGAAGCCTCGGGGCCGACGATAAAGCTCGGCGCCGTTTTCTTGATAAAGCCGTAGATAGCGGCGGTCGCCACGCCCTCGACCACACCGGCTACCAGCATATGCGGGATCAGCATGGCCGGAATGGAAACGGACAGCGGGAAGGGGCAGTACAGCGGAGCGCCCGAAGCGTTGGTGAAGAGCATCGGCTGAATACCAAACTCGATTGCCGCGCACAGGGCCGCCAGGCACAGGCCGACCCAACCGCTCACGATGGCAGAAACCGAGGTGCCCCAGCTCTTGTCGTGCAGACGGCTGTTGAGCGCACGGAACACGATAGCAGCGACAAACGGCAGCACAAAGGCCATGTTAAAGCAGTTGGCGCCAAAGGACAGAACGCCGCCGTCGCCAAACAGCAGCGCCTGCAGCGCGAGTGCAACCGAGACTGCAATGGCAGCAGCCTCGGGGCCCAGCAGCAGCGCGATGAGCGCGCCACCAACGGCGTGACCAGTGGTACCGCCGGGCAGCGGCACGTTGAACATCATGAGCAAGAAGGAGAATGCGGCGCAAATACCCAAAAAGGCCATGTGCTCGCGGTCGAGCGTGGCGCGCACCTTCTTGATGCAGTGGACCCAAACGGGCACCATCGCCACCGCCATGACGGCATCGGTCTGCGGGGACAGATAATTATCTGGAATGTGCATGTACGCCTCCCGGTTGTCGGCGCACAGAATTGCAACGCCGCCTGAATCACCTTGCCAGTGTTACGTATTATCAGACTCGTAACACGACGCGGGCTATCATAGCAAAACGGCGCACTGCCGACAAAGCAGCACGCCGTTATGTAATGCGCGTGTCATATATGCAGGCTCAGCGATGCCTTTTCCGAACACCGCGGTCACGCAGGACCCCACAGCAACTGCCGAGGGGTCCCTGCTCCCAGCGCAAATCCTAGCCGCGGACCTCGCCGTTTACGCCCTTGCACACCTTGGTGACGATCTTCTGGTGCGCCTTCTCGACCTCTTCGCTGGTGAGCGTGTGGTCGTCGGAGCGATACGTAAGCGCAAAGGCCATGGATTTCTTGCCCACGCCCACGCGGACCGGATCGCGGTAGACGTCGAACAGGCGCACGCCCTCGAGCAGCTTGCCGCCGGCGCTGGTAATGCGGCGCTCAAGATCCTCGCAGGTCACAGTGTTGTCGACCACGATAGCAAGGTCGTGTTCAACGGCAGGGTACTGCGAGAACTCACGGTAGTTCTCCTGATTGCGGGCGCCCTTGATCAGCTTGTCCAGATCGAGCTCAAAGGCAACGACGACCTCATCGATGCCCATGGCTTCGCGCGCCTCAGGGTGGATCTCGCCGACCCAGCCCAGCACGGTACCGCCGGACAGAACCTCGGCAGCACGACCCGGTTGCAGGAAGGCATAGCCCTCGCCCTCGACGGGACGGAAGCGAACCTTCTCGATGCGCAGCTGGGCGAGCAGCTCCTCGACAATGCCCTTGCCAAAGAAGAAGCGCAGCTTGCGGTACTTCATGTTCCAGGACTTCTCGCTCCACTGGCCCGAGAGCACACCCGCCACGGACTTGGTCTCCTTGGGCAGGCTGGCGTTCTCGCGACCGTGGAACAGGCTGCCGACCTCGTACAGGTGCACGTTGGGCGTACCGTGCGCCTCGTTGTAGGCCACGGACTGCAGCAGGCCCGGCAGCAGCGAACGACGCATCTCGGTCTGCTCGGCTACCAGCGGGTTCATGAGAACCACGGAGCAGCCGCGGCCCTCGGTGGACATGCCAATCTTCTCCAGGTCGCCCGGGGCGGCAAAGCCAAAGGTCGTGGTCTCGTTGAGGCCACAGGCGCGCAGGATCTCGCCGACCTTGCGGGTAAGCTTCTGCTCGCGCGTCAGACCGCCGATGTGGTTCTTGGCAGCTGGGATGGTCGCCGTGACGCGACCCATGCCCCATAGGCGCAGGACCTCCTCGATCAGGTCGATCTCGCGCGGCAGGTCGGGGCGGAAACTCGGCGGGGTGACCATAAAGTCCTCGCCGTCGCGCTCGACGGTGCAGCCCAGGCGGGTGAGCGAGCGCTCGATAAAGTCGGGTTCGATGTCGGCGCCGCAGATGGCGTGCACGCGGGCCAAGCGCAGCTTGATGCTATCGATGGTCTTGGGCGCGGGGAACACGTCGACATAGCCGGGAGCAACCTCGCCGCCGGCGATCTCTTCGATGAGCGCGCAGGCAACGTTGGCGACATCCACGCAGCCGGTCTCATCGACCTGACGCTCAAAGCGAATGGAGGCATCGGAGATCAGCGACAGATCGCGGCTGGTGTGCGAGGTGCGACCGGCGTTGAAGCAGGCGCTCTCGACCATCACGTCGACGGTGTCGTCCTCGATCTCGGAATCCATGCCGCCCATAACGCCGGCCAGCGCCACGGGGCGCTCGCCGTCGGTAATGAGGCCCATGCCGGCGTCGAGCGTGCGTTCCTCGCCGTCGAGGGTCGTAAACTTCTCGTCCTGTTGGGCGGCGCGAACCACCACGCGACGCCTGCCCTCGCGCTCGGCAAAGGTGTCCAGGTCAAAGGCGTGCAGCGGCTGACCGGTAAGCATCATCACATAGTTGGTGATGTCGACGATGTTGTTGTGCGGGCGCACGCCCAGGGCGTTGAGACGCTTGACCATCCAGTCGGGCGACGGACCGACCTTCACGTTGCGCACGATGCGGGCGACGTAGCGGTCGCAGAGGCCCTCGTCGGCAATCTCGACCGAAAGCTCGTCGTCGGTCGCGCGGCCGGTCTCGGCCTTGATGGCGGGCAGCTCAACGTGGAAATCGCGGTCGAAGATGGCGCCGGTCTCGCGGGCCATGCCGATCATGGACAGGCAGTCGGGACGGTTGGGCGTAATCTCGCAGTCAAGCACGGTATCGCTCGAGCCCACATACTCGGCAAACGGCATGCCGCAGGGCGTATCCTCGGGCAGGATCATGATGCCGGAGTGGTCGCCGCCCAGGCCGAGCTCGCGCGCAGAGCAGTTCATGCCCATGGACACGACGCCGCGAAGCTTGCTCTTCTTGATCTTGACGTCGCCGGGAAGCACGGCGCCGATCATGGCCGTGACGATGTGATCGCCGGCCTCGAAGTTCTGCGCGCCGCAGACGATCTGCAGCGGAGCGGGGTTGCCGTCGGCGTCGAGGTTCTTGTCGCCCACATCGACCGAGCACACATACATATGGTCGCTATCGGGGTGCGGGGTCTTGGTGAGCACCTTGGCGGTCACCACGTGGTCGAAGGACTCGCCCACGGTGTCGATCGCCTCGACCTCGGTGCCGGTACGGATATATTCGTCCGAAAGGGTCTTGGGATCCTCCGGAATATCGATCATGGTCTTGAGCCAGTCGTAAGAAACGCGCATGTAGCTCTCCTAGTTCTTAATCTCCGCAAAGGGAGGAATATCAAATGAAGACGTTCGTCTTAGGGTTGTCCAGGTGCCCCAGGTTGGCGTGAAAGAGGAGCGACGCGTACTAAAGGTACGCGAGCGACGGTTTGAACGCCAAGATGGGGTGCCTGGGCAAGCCTAAAATTGGTTCAGGAAACGCATATCGCCTGTCATGAGCGTTCTGAGGTCGGGCAGGTCGTAGCGCAGGGCCGCGACGCGCTCGGCGCCAATACCAAAGGCGAAGCCGGTGTACTTCTCGGGGTCGATGCCGCAGTTGATCAGGACGTTGGGGTCGACCATGCCGCAGCCCAGGATCTCGATCCAGCCGCTGTGCTTGCAGAAGTTGCAGCCCTTGCCGCCGCACACGTGGCAGCTCACGTCCACCTCGCAGGAAGGCTCGGTGAAGGGGAAGAAGTGCGGGCGGTAGCGCGTCTTGCGGTCCTCGCCAAACATGCACTTAACAAAGTAGTCGAGCGTGCCCTTGAGGTCGCCAAAGGTGATGCCCTCGTCGACGACCAGACCCTCGATCTGGTTGAACTGCGGCAGGTGGCAGGCGTCGGCCGTGTCGGGACGGTAGACGGTACCCGGGCAGATCATGTAGATGGGCGGCTTTTGCGACTCCATGGTGTGAATCTGCACGCCCGAGGTCTGGGTGCGCAGCAGCACGTCGGACTCGCCGTGGGCGTGAGCCTCGGGGTGCGCAACGCTGCCGGGGTTGTTGTCGACCACGTAGAAGGTATCGCGGGCCGAGCGGCTCGGGTGATCCATGGGCGCGTTGAGCGCGGTGAAGTTGTAGTAGGAGGTGTCAACCATGGGGCCGGACTCGACGGTGTAGCCGATGCCGCAGAAGATGTCCTCGGCCTCCTCGATGATCTGCTTGATCAGGTGCTGATGGCCGATCTGCGGACGGATGCCCGGCAGCGTGATGTCGACAGCCTCGTGCTCGAGCGCGTGCTTGAGGGCGGCGGCCTTCATCTCGGTGGTGCGCTCGTCGAGCATACCCTCGATCAGCTGGCGCATCTCGTTGGCGCGCTTGCCCATCACGGGACGATCCTCGGGGGCGAGCTTGCCCATCATGCGCATCAGGCCGGTGATGCGGCCCTTGCGGCCGAGCAGCTCAACGCGCGCGGCCTCGAGCTTTGCGGCGTCGTCGGCGCCTGCGACGAGCTCCTTGGCCTCTTCCTCGAGTTTGACCAGATCATCAATCAGACTCATGTCTTCCCTTTCGTCTCTCGCGCTTTCCGCCTGCCGGGACGACTGTCGCCGTCTGGCACTGCGAAAACGCGGCCCGGTTCGGTAACAAAAAACCGCCCTCGGGCATGTGCATTGCCCAAGGACGGTTGAATTCCGCGGTACCACCTTGTTTGACCCGGCGGATGTCTGGCCCGCCGTGCCCACTCTGCGCCTCTTGTCGCGAGGCTCACGGCTTCCCTACTGGGGCTTTGCTGCCACTGGCCGCGCGCCCGTTGAGGTCGCTGCTCGGGAGTGAACGCTTGGCCCTTGCCACCGCAGGAAGGCTTGCAGCCCATGACCTTCCCTCTCTCGCCGGCGACGCGGCGGGCAAAACCCTCTCCGTCAACGCATTGGGCTATAGGATAACACATTTCGCGAGCGCATCGCCGCGTTCCGTTTTGTTCGCGCTGGGTACAAGGCAAGTAGCTGTGCAAACTGGCCGTGCACCCGCCTGCGGCGCTCGGCCTGCGAGATTAAGGATATGGTATGGGAAAGAAGTACGATAAGAAGGCCAAGCCCGCAGCGGGCAAGACGCCCAAAGGCATGAAGGTCGATAAGGCCGTCAAAAAAATCCGCAAGCTCGAGGGCAAGCTGTGGACCCGCGAGTACCTGCTCAAGATTGCCGAGTTCGATGGAGCGACGATTGCTCCTGCCAACGGCGCTGCCGCCCGTGCCGACGCCATGGGCACGCTTGCCGGCGAGCATCACAAGCTGCTGACCAGCGAAAAGTCCGTCGAACTTGTGCGCTCGCTGGCACGCGAGACCGTCGCCGGCGGCAAGATCGACGACCCGCAGCTGCTCGACGAGATCCGCGTGCTCGGCCGCGACCAGCGCGAAGCGAGCGTCATTCCCACCGAGGAAGCCGAGGCCTGGACCAGGCTCACCTGCGAGGCCGACGCCGTGTGGCACAAGGCCAAGACGGCCAATGACTGGGCGAGCTTTGAGCCCTATGTGGATAGAATCGTCGGCCAGCTTAAGCATCAGGCCGAGCTCATGGACCCAAAGCGCGACCCGTACGACGTTTGGCTCGACCAGTACGAACGCGGCCTTTCCGCCAAGAGCTTCGATGCGTTTTGCGACGAGGTTAAGGCGACGGTCGTGCCGCTCGTACACGCCATCGGCGAGCGCGGCCAGCAGCCCGCTGCAGACTTTTTGCACGCCCGCGTGCCCGAGGCCGCCCAGCGTGCCATGAGCTTCGACCTGATGAAGCTCGTCGGCCTGGACCTGGACGACACCACGCTCGCCTTTACCGAGCACCCATTTAGCGAGGGCTTCTCGGTGGGCGACGCGCGTATCGCCACGCACATCTACGAGGACGACTGCATCTCTAATGTCTACAGCATCATCCACGAGGCGGGACACGCCATGTACGAGTTGGGCGTCAATCCTGCCTATGCGCGCACCTGCCTGGAGGGCGGCACCTCCATGGGCATCCACGAGAGCCAGAGCCGCTTTTTCGAGAACACCGTAGGTCGCAGCCGCGCCTTTATGGGCCCGCTGCTCGAGGTGCTGCGCCGTCACGCGCCCGAGGTCTATGGAAGCGTGGACGAGGACACGCTCTACCGCGCCGTGAACATCGCGCAGCCGTCGCTGATCCGTACCGAAGCCGACGAGCTCACCTACCCGCTGCATATTATGGTGCGCTACCAGATCGAGCGCATGCTGTTTGCCGGCGAGGCCACGGCCAAGGATATCCCCGCGCTTTGGAGTCGCTTTATGGACGAGTACCTGGGCATTCCGGTTCCCGACGACACACGTGGCTGCCTGCAGGATACGCACTGGAGCGGCGGCTCGTTTGGCTACTTCCCCACCTATGCGCTGGGAAGCGCCTACGACGCCATGTTCGTGCCGGCCATGTGCCGCGACGGCGTCGACCTCACCGGTGCCTGCACAAGCGGCGATTTGGCGCCCGTCCGGGCCTGGCTCGGCGAGCACATTTGGCAGTGGGGCCGCGCCAAGGACGCGCCGGAGCTCATCAAGGGCGCCTGCGGCATGGCATTCGACGCCCGCTACTACTGCAGCTACCTGCAGGACAAGTTCACCACGCTCTACGAGTTGTAAAGCTTAGGCAACACGCCAACGCAAAGGGGCGCCGCAGGATCTATCCGCGGCGCCCCTTTTCCACCTAAGCCAGAGACCCGGCACTTGGGGACGCTCCTTTTATGCCGGCACAATAGGAACGTCCCCAAGTGCCGGAAAATGAAATTGAACGTCAGATTGCCGCTTGGGGCCGTTTGCAGCGTCGAGCGGTTACGCGGTTTGGTAAAACCGCGTAACTATAAAGCTTCCAGTGCGGCGGCGATGCGCTTCATGGCGGCGTCGGCGGCTGACTGGTCAGGAGCTTCGGCCAGTACGCGGATCACCGACTCGGTTCCGCTCTTGCGCACGAGCACGCGGCCCTCGCCCGCCAGCGCGGCCTCGGCCTCGGCGATGGCGGCCTGCACGCCCATATTCTCGAGCGCGGCGTCCTTGTCGGCCACGCGCACGGCAACCTGCGCCTGCGGCAGCAGCTTGCACGGAGCCGTGAGCTGCGAGAGCGTCTCGCGCTCGGCACGAATCACTTCCATCACGCGCAGCGAGGTCATAATGCCGTCGCCTGTGCGCTCGATATCGCCAAAGATCGTATGCCCCGTCTGCTCGCCGCCCAGGCTGTAGCCGCCCTCGCGCATCTTGGCATACACGTGACGGTCGCCTACACCGCTGGTCACGGCGCTCAGGCCGGCAAGCTCCAGCGACTTGATCAGGCCAAAGTTGCTGGCAATCGTCGGCACCACGGTACCGCCCGAAAGGCGACCGTGCTTGTTCAGGTACACGCCGCACACGTACAGGATCTGGTCGCCGTCGACCACGCGGCCGCGCTCGTCCACGGCCAGGCAGCGGTCGGCATCGCCGTCGTAGGCAAAGCCCACGTCCAGCCCCTGCTCCACCACGTGGCGCTGCAGGCGCTCCATATGCGTGGAGCCACAGTCGACGTTGATGTTAAAGCCATCGGGTGCGGCATTGATCACACGCACATCGGCGCCCAGCGCATCGAACACCGGCTTGGCCACCGAGGATGCCGAGCCGTTGGCACAGTCGAGACCGATCTTGACGCCCTGCAGCGAAAAGTTCGCGCTTGCAATGAGCGAGGCAATGTAGCGGTTTCGACCCTGCATGTAGTCGACCGTGGCACCGATGTGGTTGCCCGTGGCCAGCGGCACCTCGCTCTTGCCATCGATGTAATCCTCGATGAGCTCCAGCACGTCCTCGTCCATCTTAAAGCCGTCGCTGTTGACGAGCTTAATGCCGTTATCGCAAAACGGGTTGTGGCTCGCACTGATCATGATGCCGCAATCGAAGCAGCCCTCCACGGTCTGGTGCGCCACGCCCGGAGTGGGGATCACGTGCAGCATATATGCGTCCGCACCGCTCGCGACTAGGCCACTCACCAGCGCCGCCTCAAACATATAGCTCGAACGACGCGTGTCCTTGCCCACGATCACGCGTGCCTTGCGCTCGCGGTTGGCGCCGTAATACCAGCCCACAAAGCGGCCGATCTTATAAGCGTGCTCTACCGTCAGCCCAACGTTGGCCTTGCCGCGAAAGCCGTCGGTGCCAAAGTACTTCATATCTTACTTATCCTGTTCGAACGTTTGAGCGGTTGGCGTGGTACGAACCTTAAGCTCTTTGTGCCCAGAGTCCTTCGAAGTCGTGACCGTGTACTCGACCTTTATGTCTTGTCCAAGAAGCATGTGGACACCGCCCCATGCAACCTTCAAGCCATCGTGCGTCGCTTCGTTCATCTCGATAGAACCGGAGCCCGAAGTCTTAATATCTGAAATGCTGCCTCCCGCAGGAGCATAGAGATAAAGCCTCAGCACCTCATCATCAATATCCTGGCTAATGCCGTTATGGCCCTGGAAATAGCCAGGCATCTCGGCCTTCTCCTGAGGGGTCATCGTGTTCTTGAGCGAGGTGGTCACTCGATACGTCGTCGAGCCATCGGCATTTTCAACCGAAGAATCGACGGTGACTCGCTTATCGAGGAACCAATCCATCTTTGAATAGCTGTAGTTGTTCACATAGACGCCCAAGATCGGAGCCTCCGACGTATCGGTTTGGAGAGCGCCCGATATTCCAAGAGCCTTCGCGGCCTTTTCCTCGTCATCGTTTCTCGAATACATGAGGATGCGACCCTCGGAAGCACCCTTTTCGATGGCGGCAGCAATCTTAGTAATATCGCTGGAGCCCAGTTCGTCCACGATCTTGTTAAAAGCTGATCCGGCAACCGCCGCAAAAATGGCGTCCTGTTCCTCTACCGGGTAATTCCAATAAATATCGTGCAGCAGTACCTTTGCGGCGTTACTTCCATCAACGACGGTGCCGTCAGGAAGCTGTGTGCCGCCTACAACGCCGAGCATATACTGCAAAAATACCGGATCGACTGCAAATACGCCGTCGATGTCATCTCCGACAATGGCCTTCTGCATATCGCTGGCAAGCTGAGCCGCACGCGGATAATCGGGCGTCATCGTAACGTCGCCCATCGTGTATCCGAGCGTGTTGAATCCGGTCAGGCCCCATCCGGTCGTGAATAAGTTTGCCTCTTCATCGGTGATGGGAAGCGGGCTCAAAGGCTCTTTCATCATGTCGACTTTGACAAAATCGCCCAGTTCGAGCTTACCGTCAGTCACCGACATCACGCCGCGAGAACCGGGGAAACCGCCGCAGGCGCGGATCTCGACATTGCTCATCGCGAGCACAAGATAATGACGCGTCTGGCCGTTGGCGCCGAGCATCTGGGGAAGGACGGGGGCGACCTTCTCCGCCGCGTCAACCGCGCCGTTGAGGGTGGCAAAGCCGTCCTTGGCCTTATCGACCAGCTCGGTCACCTGGGAAATATGAGTATCGCCAATGCCCTGGATCTTCTCGTTGGCGCTCTTGAACACCTTCGAGCTGCTGGAAAGCGAATCGGCGACCGCCTGCAGCGCGGACACGTTAATCATGCCGTCCTG
This sequence comes from uncultured Collinsella sp., assembly GCA_902491765.1. Taxonomy (GTDB): domain Bacteria; phylum Actinomycetota; class Coriobacteriia; order Coriobacteriales; family Coriobacteriaceae; genus Collinsella. The sequence continues at coordinate 13,684 of CABUIY010000023.1, forward strand.
GAACAGCTTGCCGGGCGTGGCCTGCGAAAGGTTGTCGGCCATGGGAACCAACGCGTTGCTCGAGACATCGGACAGGGCGTCAATCATGGTGCGGGCCGCATTGATATCGCTGCCATACACCGGGATAAACGAAGCCGCCGTCCACAGCGGGCTCGAAGTCTCCGCCTTCATGCTGTCGCAGAGTTCATCGATCTTCTTCGCGTCGTCAGGCAGCGTCGAAAAATCGCCCGACGTGACCTTGTCCTTAAGGCCACCGACGATCTCGACAGCCTCCTTCGCTTCGCTCTTTACGGTCTTTGCCGAGTTAAGCAGCATAAAGCCGCTTGCGCCAAGCGCAACGAGAAGCACCGCGACTACAGCGGCAATAATGGCGCCGGTGTGACGCCTTTTGCGCTCACCCTTGCGATGGCGATGACGGACCAGACCGTCAGAGGTCGAACTCGACGAAGCGTCGCTACCGTAGTTCAAGCCAAAATCATAATAATCTTCCTTGGAACCCGAGCCCGCAAACTCGGTACCGCTATCATCCAGACGGGCGAACGTGCCAGTCTCAGAGGCGCCGGTGTAAATCGTGCCGAGGTTACCCGTAAGCCCCGCGCCACCGGCAGAGGGAGTATTGTTGTCGGCCTTGCCGGCATTAACGTTGCCGGCGGCATTCGCGGCGTTGGCAGCACCTGCGTTGTTCGCAGGTACCGAAGGAGGCCCGCTCGGCTGCGACGTGGAGCTTGCACCGCCCGCAAAGACATTCCCTCTTGCACGGCCGGTCTTTTTTGCCTTTTGAGACTGCTCGTACAGAGCGGTAAACATCGCCGTCTCGCCCGGGGACACGCGCTTACCGGAACCGCCCTGTCCGGCGCCGCCCGGCGTGCCGGCTTTACCAGCCCCGTTCGGACGCGGCGGAACTGCAGGACGGCCGCTATCGCTGCCCTTAAAGTGATTACCAGCCATAAAGAAATCCTCGCAATTGAGTCGCAATGAAAAAGTCCATAACGTTACTAGTTTATGGCATTTTGAGCATCGACAGCTAAACTCCAGACGCGGACATCAATTGGCGAAAATGCGGCACAACACCTTTTCTGTCTTGGCGGCGGCGTCAACTACACCGTAAGGAACATCATCACGATGATCATGGCAAAGCCGATAAGGTCGGTCGGCAAAAACACCGTGCCCAGCATAACGGCGCTGGTGATGGTCGCCGAAACCGGCTCCACAGTTCCGATGAGGCTCGCACGCACCGAGCCGATATCCTTAACGCCCTGCATATAGAGCATGTAAGCAAAAAACGAGCCGATAACCACGAACACCGCGAGCGCCTCGATACCGGCGGCATCGAGCGCCGGCATATGCGCCCAGGGCTGCACGAAGACACATGAGACCACGCCCGCCGTGAGCATTGCCGAGCCCGTAACGATGGGGCTACCGTATTCGGGCAGGATCTTGGCGGGAATCACCGCCATACACGCGGCGCTGACCGCGCACATAAGACCTGCTGCCAGTCCAAGCGGCGAGATATTCAGGCTGGTAGGGTCGCCGCCGGTGGCAATTAAAAAGGTTCCACCCAGAGCCAGGCCAATGCCGATGACTTCGCGAGTACGCGGCATGCGGCGATCGACCACGCAGGTATATCCCATGATGATGACCAGCTGCAGGCACTGAAGGACCGTCGCGGTTCCGGCGTTGGTCAGGCGCACGGCCGAAAGATAGCAAAACTGGTTGAACAGCAGGCCAAAGGCGGTAAAGAGCAGCAGCTGCTTGCGGTCGGCCGGTGTCGTCCAAAGCTTGACCAGGCGCGCACGGTCGCGCGCGACGACCACGACCATAAAGAGCAGGCCGGCAAGAATCTGGCGCACGCTCATGAGCCACAGCGTATCGACATGGTAGGTATCGAACAGAAAGCTCGCGCTGGTGCCCGAGAAGCCCCAAAACGAGCCACCCACGAGCGTAGCCAACACGCCCAACGCCATCCTGCGCGACGACGCATCGTTGAGGCGGTCACGCCATGCACGGCGGGTGCTGCGGCTGAGCTCGTCAGTTCCCTCGGGCACGACAAAATCGGACGCCGCCGTCATCGGCACCGAAGCCCCTGTGCCTTCGACCTGCTCGACACACTCTTTGCTCATTCCACTCCCCCGAAACAGCCTGGGAACAATTCGGCTTACCTTACCACGGCGAAGGCACCAGCTGGAGGCTTGTCCGCCTATCGGTAGGACAATTCCGCAGGCGTCTTTCCATAGCTCGATACCGCAATGGCCTTGCATTAGTCGACAGCCAAATCGCGGCAGCAGACTCTTTTGAAATGGATATGACAAAGCCCCCGAATTCCACAATGTAAGCGATTTTTAAAAATGTTCTTGCCACCGAGTTCAGGCTCCGTTATATTATCCTTTGCGCACTTGCGCACCCTTGATCGGGCGTTTAGCTCAGGGGGAGAGCGCTTCCCTGACACGGAAGAGGTCAGAAGTTCAAATCTTCTAACGCCCACCAAATGTTCGCAGCTCAGAGGCTATGTCTCTGAGCTGTTTTGTTTTATGCCGCCAAATCCGCTGGCAGCTCCAACCGTTATCGCAACGTAACATCAATTCACCTGACGAATGGCGGCCAAACAAATTCAATACCCCAACATCAACAATAGCCAGGCACAAAACTGCGCCGCAAGCTGCTCCAACCGCCCAACTGGCCAAAAGCCGACCATCTACTTGCCGATCTATCCATCGGTATAACCAATCAGTCCGCACCACAGCTTCTCGGCAAAACGCCACGATGTCTGCGCCCTGCGGTATCCTTGAGCCACTTACACCTGCAGCACCAAGGAGCCACCATGCGCACCGAGCTCGATGTTCCCTTTTCGCACAAAGAAGAAGCCAAGGCGTTGGGCGCCAAATGGGACCGGACCAAGAAAATCTGGTATGTACCCAGCGGCGTCAACCCCGAGCCCTTTGCCGAGTGGCTGCCCGGTATTGACCGATCCGACCCCTCTGCGCCGTATATATATCTAGTACTGGGCAAGCGCGAGTGCTGGAAGTGTCACAAAGAGACCTCGGTCGCGGCCTTCGGCATTCCCTATCGAGCCGATAACGACGAGAGCATCGCCATCGCGCACGCGCCCAACGAAGCCGGGCACATTGCCATCGACACGGCCAACGCCAACGCACTCGCCATCGTGCCCGCTCTTGGCTGCGTGCCGGGCGAGATCCGCGACTACCTTCATAAGCGCTGCGGCTACAAGCCCGTAGGCGCGCGAGCCTCCAAAGCCCCGTCGCTCGGCAACACGTGCACCAGTTGCGACGCGCTGCAAGGCAGCCGCTATCTGTTCGAGGAGCCCTCGTCCCCGTTTGCCCTCACTGCCATCAACAAGCTGCCGGCACTGGAGTTTATACGCGTCGAAGTTGCCGGCGTCTTTGGCGTCCCGGCCACGCGTACCGACTTTGACCAGGCGCTCTTTACCTGGGCACGCGACCATCACGCCGAGTTCCACAAGCAGCTCGGTGAGGGGATTTATTTGTAGGGACGGAGAGGCCTTCACAGTCAGCTCCTCCGCATCACCTATCCCTCGTCGCCGGCGTCGTACACGATATCGAGGCCACAAACGGGGCATTTCTCCGGATACACCGGCATATGAACGCCTGTCTGTTTTCTCACTTCGTCGCTGAACCTGTCGCGCGCATCGATGAACCGAATGTCGAGACACGGTATTTGCGAGCCGCAGCAAGGGCAGGTGACGACAAACGACCCGCAATCAACCTCTACGCTCGGAAACATATTGTTGTCTATAAGGGCACACGGCAGTTTTCCGTACTTCCCCATCACAATATCGCCTCGCCAGCTCATACACGCTCCCCTCTCGCTATACAAAACAGGAAGAGCATGCACCGGCGGGCATGCGCGAGATTGCATCGCCACGCGATCCGATCAAACAACACGATCGTCAAAGAATGCCAAAGCCAAATACGCTAATACGGCAGAAGCCCCGCCTTTTCACGCTTCTTTTCCGAGCGATCGAACTCAATGCGATGGGCCTCAAGAAACACCGTATTGGGTCCAAACCATCCGTTTTCTGGCTCGAACCGCTCAACAAACGCAAGGCCGAGCACCTTATAGCCCACCTCGGTTGCAAATATGACTCCAACTGGGACGCCACATTCCATGCAGTTGAGCATTTTACGGTTGTAATTCTGGTCTCGAGAACCAACGGTACCCGGCGCTTGAACCGAGTACTTAATGACCCACGTACCATCGTCCAAATAGAGCGGAGGTACATCGGTGTAGAAGCTCTTTCTAGAGTTATGGACCGAAAGCGCAAAGGTCTTATTGGGATCTTGCTTCACCCGATCCTGGCCCGGCCAGAAGATCCCTGAATCCCGCGGTCGGCGCATCGTTGATGCTCTCGGTTTGCCGCTGGCGCGCTTGTACCCCGCTGCCCCACTCCCCTGTATACTGATGTAGCACGTGTTTCATCCGGGCTTGTTGGGCCGGATTGTTCATGGGAGGGTCTTATGGCTGCTTCGAATCCGCCTAAGGGGAGCGTTTCTTCTTCATCCATCAAGCCGGTTACGCGCAAGGCTGTGCGTTGCCAGCGCGAGGTCGCTTGGCTTATCACGCAGGCGGCGGGCAGGCTTGTGGCGAGCACGGAGGACGTCAATGCTCCCACACCGAGCTTTGTGCTGGCAGCGGCGCTGGATCGAGTACGCCAGCTGGAACTCGCCGCACAAGAAGACGGTAGCCATCTTGGCTACCAGGACGCCATGGCGCCCGACCTGTTGACCTTTTGTCGTATGGCCAAGTTGCCCGCCGCACCCAATGCGCTTTCGGACGCAGGCTACATGTTTACGCTTTCGGGCGCGGACCTTATCCGCGATATCTATGCATACTGCAGCGAGCTCGCCGAGCGCAGCGTCTTTGGCGCGGCAGAAGTCAAACCGGGATATGTCATCAAGCTGGTTCTTAGGCTGTTCTTGATGGACGGGTTCGGGGCCATGCCGGCGTAAGCCGAGTCTTTAGCATCACCGTCGACTGAGCAACAACCGCTTTACCTTAGTGGGCGCCAATTGAAGGTCGATTATTGGTTCGCCTCGTCCACTAACGCATTTATTCCACGCACTCTGACAGTCGATACTTGCGGTTGCGGCTCGTCGCCGGCGCCGTGGGCTCAAGCTCGCCTTGAGCAATGAGCGCGTTGACGCGCGACCTAACCTGGGAAATTGTGAGCCCTGTGCGCTCTGCCAGCTCGCGCGTCCCCAGCTCGCCGTAGTGTTTGAGTGCCGTCACAATTAAGCCCCCGCCATGATCGACCGGCTCGATCTTTGAACGGTAAAGTACGACCTTGAACCGATCGAACCCCGGGCAGAACAGGGGCCCGGCCAGACCATGCGCGCGCATGGCATCGATCATCATCGGGATGCCCGAGCCATTGCCCTCAGCCGGCGAACCTGCGCCATCCGGCAGCGGGACAATCGACATGAGTTTCACGAGCGTCGCGTTACGGCATCGGGAGCTGCCGTCAAACAAGTTCTCGCGAGTCTTTCCCCCGTAAAGGCCGCCAGGATTCGTCACCTCGACACGATCGTCAAAGACGTCGACGGCAATCGATTGTCCACAGAACCGATCCCCGTATTCTCGATGGATTACGGCGTTGGCGATTGCCTCGCGCAGGACCTCCTCGGGAATCTCCAGCGAGTCGACACGCGAGACGCCTTGGACGGTCGAGATGCGGCGCAGGTTTTTGGCAACAGCCGCGACGGCATCCGAAATCATCTCGCCTAGGGTGCCCTCGCAGACTGTGCGGTCCATAAACCTTAGTGGCCCCGCAACTCCCTTTTGAGTTCCCACGTGGACAGCCACATCAATGAAGAGCTTGGGATAGAACTGCTGAGGGTAAACGCCCGCGGCAAGGAGGCCGGCCTTGGTAACATTGCCCTGGAAGTCGAGGAAATTCAGACGCTCCATCTTTGTCTTCTTGTCCGCCGCACCGCGCATCGCTCGAGGCGTCAACGAATAGGCACGCTCTATCGTGCGGTCGACCAGGGCCTCGTCAAGATCGCCTGCGACCGCGCCGGGCACTGCATCGCGATCACTGGGGCTCGCCCGTTCATACGATGACAAGGACAGGACCTCGGTCGACGAGAGCGGAACATCTTTATCATCGATGCGCTTGTAGCTGCCGCCCTGGGCGCCCCGCTCTATGACATAGCAGGGCTTGCTCGACGGATCGAGCTCCTCAATCGTAATGACGAGAACGATGACGCCCTGAAGCTCCACTCGCTCGATCGTGTATTTAGGCGGATTGGCCAGCTTTCCTCGACCGCCCGCATCACCCATGCCTGACACAAATTGGTTGAGCACTTTCTCGGTCTCGAAGTTCTCAACCGGGACAAAACCTGCGCGCTCACTCACTCCGAGCACGATGATTCCGCCGGCAGTGTTCGCGAATGCGCTCACCGTTTCCCATACGTCGCGGGAAAGCGTCGTGGCGCTCTCCTTCACTTCGACGTTAAGATCATCCGAGCCCATACGCCTTAAAGACTCAAGCAGACCGGTCAGCTCGTTTTCGTTCATCTGCACGTCCTTTCGCTCGGTCCTGCGGAGAATGCCGCGGATAGATTTCCCTCGTCTCTCAGTTATCTCTCGTAATTATCTCTCATTTATCTCTCTATCTCTCGGCTTAGAGATAAGAGATAGATAGAGATGGAATGTCTACCATTTGCTTCATTTATACATATTTTTGCTGGTAGAACAATCGGTATTGAGACAATACCATGATTGCCTGTCTCTTTGCTGCTCAGTTATCTCTCATATTTTTCTCTCATCTTCCTGTCATCTCTCATATTAGAGACGAATGAGGGACGAGAGATACGCGAGTGATGGACGAGCGAGGATTTTCGGACGGTCGGATATCGAGAGTGGATATTTGGACGGTTTTTGGGGCTTTTGCGGCAAATTCCGTCCAAATATCCACTCTCGTTCGATAGGTATCCGGAAATCCTCGCTCGTCCGTCCGAATATCCACTCTCGTTTGGCGAGTGTCCAATTTTCCACGCTCGTGCGGCGGGCACGCGGGGCCTTTACCCAATCCGCTGGCATCGTCTCCAGTTCGCCGCAGGGTCGCGGCCCCATATGGGTATACTCTCGAGGATTCGACTCGATTCGCCCCCGCTGGGGCGTCAAAGGAGACTGCATATGCCCACCACCCCAACCGACCCGCGCGCCGCTGCCGCCGCGCTGCTGGTGCCCGGCACTACCTGCCACGGCTTTGCCGTCGAGCGCTGCGAGACCGTGCCCGAGCTCGACTCGGACGCCTACGTGCTACGCCACACCGCCTCGGGCGCTCGCCTGCTGTACCTGGCGTGCGACGACGAGAACAAGGCCTTTGCCATTGGTTTTAAGACGCCGCCGGCCGATTCCACCGGCGTGTTCCATATTCTTGAGCACTCGGTGCTGTGCGGATCGGCCAAGTTTCCCGTCAAGGAGCCGTTTGTCGACCTGATCAAGAGCTCCATGCAGACGTTCCTCAACGCCATGACCTACCCCGACAAGACCATCTACCCCGTTGCCACCACCAACGAGCAGGACCTGTACAACCTGATGGACGTGTACCTGGACGCGGTGTTCAACCCGGCCATCTATACCAAGCCCACCATTTTTGAGCAGGAGGGCTGGCACTACGAGCTGGACCTGCCGGAGGGCGCCGAGGGCGAGGGTGACGGTAACCCTGCCAGCCTGCGTGAGGGCACGCTACGCTATAACGGCGTGGTGTTCAACGAGATGAAGGGCGCGCTGTCCGACCCCATGAGCGTGCTGGACGACGCCGTCAACGCCGCGCTCTATCCCGACACCGCCTATGCGCACGAGAGCGGCGGCGACCCGCGCGCGATTCCCGCGCTCACCTACGAGCAGTTCCTGGACACGCATGCGCGCCACTACAATCCTTCCAACTCCTATATCACGCTCTACGGCGACCTGGACGTGGACCGCGCACTGGCCTTTTTGGACGAGCGCTATCTGTCGCAGCCGAGTGCCGCGAGCCGGCGCATGGACGCAGCCGTTGCCGCCGGCGAGGAGCCGTCCACGCTGGCACCCAATCCGCTGGGCGTGCAGGCGCCCGTGACCTGCGAGTATAAGCGCGTCGAGATGGCCACCACGCCCGAAAACGCCCTGGTGGGCCTGGGCCTCGTGCTGGGCAGCGCACTCGACCGCAAGCGCACGATCGCCGCGGACATCCTGTTCGAGGCGTTGCTGGGCTCCAACGAAGCACCGGTTAAGAAGGCCATTCTGGCCGCCGGCCTGGGCGGCAACGTGGTGAGCTACACCGCGGCCGAGAGCCTGCAGCCCTACGAGCTCATCATGCTGCAAAACGCACAGCCCGGCGTGGCGCGCGAGCTGCGCCGCGTGTTCCAGGACGCCTGCCGCGACTTGTGCGAGCACGGCGTTCCGCGTGAGCGCCTGGAAGCTATCATCAGCAGCAACGAATACGACCTGCGCCAGCGCGACTACGGTATCGCCGACGGCGTGGCCATTGCGTGCGACGCACTGAGCACCTGGCTCTACGATGACGACGCCGCGACGCTAGCACTCAAGTACGGCCCGGTGTACGAGGAGCTGCGAGGCGAGCTGGACGGCAGCTATTTTGAGGACCTGCTGCGCGAGCTGGTGTTGGAAAACGACCATATGGCGCTGGTCGAGCTGGCGCCGATGGACGCCGCCGAGGGCGCAGAGGGTGCCGAGGCCGCCGAGCTGGCAGCCAAGCGGGACGCCATGACCGATGCCGAGCTGGCCGATGTGGTCGAGCGCACGGCCGCGTTGCGCGCCGCGCAGGAGGCGGAGGACACGCCCGAGGCCAAGGCCACGTTGCCGCGCCTGCGCGTGTCCGACATTGGCGAGGCGCGCCCCGAGCCTCCGCTGGTCGTGGACACGACTGCGCCCATCCCCTGCCTGCGCCACGGCATCCCCACCAACCGCCTGGCCTACGCCATGCAGTATTTCGACCTGAGCTGCGTCGCGTTTGAGGACCTGCCCTATGTGACGCTGCTTTGCCGTTTGCTCAAACAGCTGCCCACGCGCGAACACTCGGCCGAGGAGCTCGACAACTTGCTCTCCGGCAAGCTGGGCTTTTTGAGCTTTACGACCGAGGTCATGACCCAGCCTGACGTGGACGGCGTGCGCCCCTACCTGCTGGTGAGCGCCGGCGCCCTGTCCGAGAAGATCGATGCGCTGGCGAGCCTGCCGCGCGAGGTGTGGTCGAGCACGCTTTTGCTCGATGCCGACGCCGACCGCGTGCGCGATGTGCTCACGCAGATTCGCATTGGGCTTGAGCAGGGCTTTATCAACAACGGACACTCGGCGGCGCTCGGTCGCGCGATGAGCTACAGCTCGCCTTCGGCCGTGGTGCGCGAGCAGCTTTCGGGCGTTGATTTCTATCTGTTCCTGCGCGATCTGCTCGACCACTTTGACGAGCGCCTGGGCGACCTGCGCGCCAAGCTTGCCGAGCTGGCGGGCCGTATCTTTGTGGCCGACGGTTGCCTGGCGAGCTTTACCGGCAGCGATGAGGACTTTGACGCGTACTGGGCCGCCGCGGGCGACCTGGGGCTGGGCGCGGGCCACGGCGCCGATGCCGGCCGCAACGCACTCGTGGTGCCGACGCCGTGCGACCGCCACGAGGCCTTTGTCATCCCCAGCGACATCTGCTTTGCGGCAAGCGCGTGCGACCCACGTCGCTTAGGGCTTGACGTGACGGGCGCCTGGGCGGTTGCCGCCAACGCGCTCTCCTACGACTACCTGTGGAACGAGATTCGCGTGAAGGGCGGTGCGTACGGTTGCGGATTCCGCGCGGCCGGCGAGCGTCAGGCGGCGTTCTACACCTACCGCGACCCCGCAATCGACCCCTCGATTGAGCGCGTAGCTCGCGCGGGCGAATGGCTCGGCAGCTTTGAACCCGACGAGGCCGCCTTTGAGGGCTTTATCGTGAGCTGCGTGAGCGGCATGGACGCGCCGGTGAAGCCGTACGCGCTCACCAAGCGCCGCAACACGACCTACCTGGCCGGGCTCGATCCGCACGCACGCGAGGAGCGCCGCGCCCAGATGCTCGCCGCCACGCCCGGTGAGCTTCGCTCGCTCGGCGCCGACGTGACGCGCATCGCAGCCGAGTCGCCTACCTGTGTCTTTGGCGGCCGAGACGTCATCGCCAAGAGCAACGCCGGCTTTAACGTCGTCGACCTGTTGGGCTAACGCACAGAGGTAGATTTTTGGGATATGCCTGAAAATCTACCTTTTTCTTTTGCCGCAGTCTGCCGGTTTGTCTCGATCTGTAACGCCAAGACGGCAATATCGGCTCCAGATGTTACTAATCGAGACGTTTTCGGATGACCCCGTCCCTTTGTCTCAATCTGTAACATCTAGGTCCGATTTTGCCGAGCTACTGTTACAGATCGAGACAAACCGCCGCGAACACCCGCTCTTCGTCAAAACCCACGAAGGTGTCCATGAACCGCCCCCTTTGCGATGGCTTATGTGGTGGTTTGGGTGTTTGCCCAGATAAAACCTGCCAAAATAAACCTGTCCCTTTTTGGTAGGTTTGCTAGAGGAGGTTGGGATGGACAAGGCCGAGTTGCGGAAGGCGGTGATTGCTCGGCGCGACGCTCTTGATTTGGATGTGCGGGCCGCGAAGTCTGCCGTTATCTGTGCGCGGCTTGTTGAGCTGTTGGATCGTCTGGATACCGCGGCGCCGCACACCGTTGCCGTCTATGCCGCGATGGGTTCCGAGGTCGACCCTGCCGTGTTTGCCGCTGCAGCCGCCGTGCGCGGCTGGCGCGTGGTCTATCCGTGCATGCTCTCGGCAATTGATGCCGCAGCTTGTGGCCAGCGCATGTGCATGCGGGCAGTTGCTGTCGACGATGCGTCCGCAGCTCCGTTTGTCGACCACCCCACGCGAGCCTTCGCGGCCATGGACATCGACAGCAGTCGCTTCCCTATCGTGCCTGCCGAAGCTCTCGACATGGTCGTCGTGCCACTCGTAGCCTTCGACCGCGCCGGCGCGCGCCTGGGCTACGGCGGCGGCTGCTATGACCGCTACCTGCCCATGCTCTCGCCCGCATGTCAAATCATCGGCATCGCCTTTGACGAGCAGCGCGTCGACCACGTTCCCACCGACGCCCACGACCTGCCGCTACCCTACATCATCAGCGCCTAACGGCTGGCGCACCTCCCGACGACCTAGTGCTCCTCGCCGGCGCGGGCCAGGTCGTAGGGCGTGGTCTGGTAGACGTAGTAGTTGAGCCAGTTGGTATAGAACAGCTGAGCCTGGCTGCGCCAGACGTTGCGCGGCTCGGCGGTGGGGTCGTCGCCCGGGAAGTAATGCGCCGGCACCTGAGGGTTGAGCCCGCGCTTCACGTCGCGCTCGTACTCCAGGCGCAGCGTGTCGGTATCGTACTCGGGATGACCAAAGACAAAGAAGCGACGGCTGTCGGTCGACTTGACGATGTACAGGCCCACCTCGTCGGACACGGCCACGACCTCAAGCTGCGGCTCGGCCTCCACGTCCTCGCGGCGCACATCGGTGTTGCGCGAATGCACGGCATAGAAACGATCGTCAAAGCCGCGGACCAGCGGGCTTTGCGGCTTCACCAGATAATGCTCGAACACGCCACTCGCCTTTGCCGGCAGGTCGTACTTCTGGATACCGTAATGATGGTACAGACCGGCCTGCGCGCCCCAACAAATGTGCAGCGTAGAGTGCACGTGCGTGGTGGACCAATCCATGATCTGGCAGAGCTCGGGCCAGTAGTCGACCTCCTCGAACGGCATCTGCTCCACCGGCGCGCCCGTGATGATCAGACCGTCGTAGTGGATGTCGCGGATGTCGTCGAACGTGCGGTAGAACGTCTCCAGGTGGCCGGCGCTTACGTGCGTGGCCTCGTGCGTCTTGGTGCGCAGCAGGTCCACCTCCACCTGCAGCGGCGTGTTGGAGAGCTTGCGCATGATCTGTGTCTCGGTGGCGATTTTGGTGGGCATGAGGTTGAGGATGAGCACGCGCAGCGGACGGATGTCCTGGTGCAGAGCGCGGTACTCGGTCATGACAAAGATGTTCTCGCTCTCGAGCTGCGCGGCGGCAGGGAGGGCGTCGGGGATGCGAATGGGCATGGATGCTCCTTACGAGTCAGTTGCAGCTATGGTACAACGACCGGCCCCGTCTGCGCGAGTGCATCGCCCCGAGACGCCGCCTGTGGTCCAAAACAGCCAAAAGTAGAGATTAAGGCATGCCCAAAAATCTATGGCGCTTTAGCCTAGCAAAGTGACGACAGGAAGCTACAATGGTTCGACGCGAAAAACTCGGCCGGAAGGATACTCATATGTACCAGACGCGTAAGATCGGTGTGGTCGGCCAGGGCCACGTAGGAGCACATGTCGCCAACAGCCTGCTCATGCAGGGCATTGCCGATGAGCTGTACCTGTGCGATATCAACGAGGCCAAGGTGACGTCCGAGGTCCAGGACCTGCGCGACTCCCTTTCATTTGTCCCGTACAACACCAAGATCGTCAACTGCTACGACCACTACGAGGAGCTGGCCTGCTGCGACGTCATCGTCAACGCCGCCGGCAAGGTCGCGCTGGCCGCTGGCAACCGCGACGGCGAGCTGTTCTTTACCACCGACGCCGCCCGCACCTTTGCCAAGCGCATCGTCGACGCCGGCTTTGACGGCATCTTCGTGAGCATCTCCAACCCCTGCGACGTCGTGTGCACCGAGCTGTGGCACCTAACCGGCTACGATCCCAAGAAGATCATCGGCTCGGGCTGTGGTCTGGACTCCGCCCGCCTGCGCACCGAGATCTCCAAGAAGGTCGGCGTGAGCCCCAAGTCCATCGACGCCTACATGATCGGCGAGCACGGCTTTAGCCAGCTTGCCGCCTTTAAGGCCGCAACCATCGCCGGCAAGAGCCTCAACGAGCTTCAGGCCGAGAACCCCGACAAGTACGCCTTCGACCACATGGAGGTCGAGGAGCTTGCGCGCAAGGGCGGCTATGTGACCTACCAAGGCAAGCAGTGCACCGAGTACGCCGTCGCCAACTCCGCCGCGCGCGTCTGCGCCGCCGTGCTGCACAACGAGCACGCCGTGCTTTCGGCCTCTACGCTTATGACCGGCCAGTATGGCGAGGAGGGCATCTTTACCTCCCTGCCGTGCGTGATCGGTGCCGAGGGCGTCGAGGAGGTCTACAC
>CABUIY010000024.1 GCA_902491765.1 uncultured Collinsella sp.
ATGGCCACCGGACCCATCGAAACACATCTCCACCGTTCCTTCAACTGGGAAAACGGCGCCCCCGGACCCCAGGAGGGGCCGCGGGGGCGTTCGGCTAACTGCGGGAATGGCCTATTTGCTCAATGTGTTCGGCTGAGATCGGAAATCAACCCATTACCGATGAAACCGGTTGCCAGTTGCCGGCTCAGTCCCTTTGTCACATTCTAGAGCGTGTGGAGCAGGGCGATGAGGAAGCGGATGCCTTGGAGGTAGGCGCGGCGGGTGATGCGCTCGTTGGTGCCGTGGACGCCGCGATCACACTCGTCGTCATCAACCACAAAGGCCGAGAAGCGAATGCACTCAGGGCAAATGTGCTGGTAGTTGGCAGCGTCGGTCGCACCGATCACGGTCGAGGGCACAATTGCCACTGGCTCGAATGATCCATTTTCCTCCGTCCCCTTTGGATCACGGAAATAGCGGGCGGCGATGGAGCGAACCGCCTCGAGGCCGGGGCCACCGATGCGCGGGGACGGCGAGGGTTCGGAGCTGCCGGGGCCTAGCTCCACTTCGACACGACCGGCAAGGTCCGCCCCGGCAACCGCCTCACGGCAGCGCGCCACAACGTCGGCCACGCTCGTGCCCTCGAGCATACGGAAGTTGATGTTGGCCCACATATCCTGCGGCATTACGTTGGCGCCGGTGCTGCCACCCTCGATCTGCGTGGGTGCGCAGGTGGTCGTCACCAGCGGATAGAGCTTCTTGCTGGCGAGGCAATCGCGGACAATGGCGCCCCCGTTGGCGGCAATTTCATCCGCCGCGTAGAGCCCCAGCTCGACGAGCTGGGCGGCAAGCAAATCGGTCACGCGCGTCGGCCACTCGATATCGCAGATTGCGGTGATGGCACGGCTGAGCACCTCGAGCGACGTGCCGCCGTAGGGGTTAGAAGAATGTCCACCCTCACTCTTCGTCTTGAGCACGATATCGGCATAGCCCTTCTCCGCGAGGTCGGCGTGCATGAGCCAACCCTCGCCCGCGCTGTACTCGGCATCCGAAACGATGCGGTAGTCGCCCTCGTCGATCAGGAACTCGAGCTCAACACCGCGCTCCTCGAGCGCGCGGCCGATGGCGCCTGCGCCGTACTGCGTCGTCTCCTCGTCCTGGCCAAAGGCCAGGAGCAGCGTGCGCTCATGCTCCCAACCGTGCGCGAGCGCATACTCGACAGCCTCGAGAATGCCTGCGACCTGGTCCTTCATGTCGATCGCTCCACGGCCCCAGATGTAGGTGTCGTCCACGTGCCCGCTAAAGGGGTCGTGCGTCCAGTCGGCCTCGGTACCCGGCACCACGGGAACCACATCCATGTGGCCCATGAGCATAATGGGCTTGAGGTCAGGGTCGGAACCGCTAAGCGTCACCAATAGCGAGTGGTCGATCAGCTCGACCTCGCCCGCCGCGAACACGCGCGGCCACGCCTGCTGCATATAGGCGCGCAGGTCGTCGAAGGGCCGCCAGTCCACCGCCTCGGCATCCATGCTCGAGATGGTCGGAAACGACAGCACGCGGCCCAGGCGCTCGCACGCACCAGCTTCGTCCAAATCGGCAAAATCATCCTCATGCGCAAAGAAGCGCCAAACCTCGGCCATGACATCCTTTCGATTGTGATGACGAGGGCCGCCCCACCGGAGCGGCCCTGCCACATAAGCGTTTGCGGTCGGTTATTTGTCCTCGAGATAGCGCGAGAGGAACTCGCGGGTGCGCTGGTGTTTGGGGTTGCCAAAGAGCTCGGCCGGCGCGGCGTCCTCGAGCACCACGCCCTTATCCATAAAGACCACGCGGTCGGACACGGTTCGGGCAAAGGCCATCTCGTGCGTGACGACGACCATGGTCATGCCGTCGGCCGCGAGCTTGCGCATGACCTCGAGCACCTCGCCCACGATCTCGGGATCGAGTGCCGAAGTCGGCTCGTCGAACAGCATGATCTGCGGATTCATGCACAGGGCGCGTGCGATGGCTACGCGCTGTTTTTGACCACCGGACAGGCGGCCCACGGCGGCGTGCGCGAACTTTTCGAGTCCCACGCTCGTCAGATGCTCCATCGCAATTTTTTCAGCCTCGGCCTTGCTCATCTTTTTGAGCATGACGGGCGCAAGCGTGCAGTTGTCGAGCACGTCCATGTTGTTGAACAGGTTAAAGCCCTGAAACACCATGCCGATGTCCTCGCGCAGCTTGTTGATGTTACAGCGCTCGGCCGTGAGGTCCTGGCCGTGGAACCAGATATGGCCCGCGTCCGGAGTCTCGAGCAGGTTGAGGCAGCGCAGGAAAGTCGACTTGCCCGAGCCCGAGGCGCCGATAATGGTGACGACCTCGCCGGGGTTAACGGACAGGTCGATGCCCTTGAGCACCTCGAGCGAACCGAAGCTCTTGCGCAGGCCCTCGACGCGGATGAGCGGCTCATTGGTCTGAACGGCGGCCGCAACGCCGGTAGTGGCGGTATCTGCCATGATGATTCTCCTCGTCTTAAGCCTAGTTAGAGCTGGGCAGCGTGGCCGGAGCCTCGGCACCGAGCTTTTTGCCAAAGGCTTCGAGCAGGCGGCTCGCCACGAGCGTCAGGATCAGGTAGACCACGAGCGCCACGCAGTAGACCTCCATCTGGCGGTAGTACACGCCGGCGACCGTGGTAGTAGCGTACATAAGGTCGAACACGCCGATGACCGAGAGCACCGACGAATCCTTGATGTTGATGATGAGCTCGTTGGTGAGCGCCGGAATCGCATTTTTAATGCCCTGGGGGAACACGACTTTGCGCATGGCCTGCCACTGCGACAGGCCCAGCGATCGCGCCGCCTCGGCTTGGCCGGGATCGATGGACTCGATGCCGCCGCGCAGGACCTCCATCATGTAGGCGGTGGAGTTGAGCGAGATGGTGACGAGGCCGGCGGTGAAGGTGCTCCAGATCTGGTTGGCCTGGGCGGTCTCGAAGCCCATGCCGCGCAAAACGGTGAAGCCCGCGTAATAGATGAGTAGGCCCTGGACCATCATGGGCGTACCGCGCACGATGGTGGAATAGATGGTCGCAAAGCCGCGGCCGATACTCTTAAAGAAGCGCACCAGGTCGTTGTCCACGCGGTCGAAGGTCTGAATACGCAGGAACACAAAGAGCAGCGCCAGGAAGAATGCGATGACCGTGCCGAAGGTGGCAAGCGCGATGGTGATCTCGATACCGCGAATGAAGAAGTCTCCGCTCTTGTAGGTCATGTAGACCAGGCTCG
This sequence comes from uncultured Collinsella sp., assembly GCA_902491765.1. GTDB lineage: Bacteria > Actinomycetota > Coriobacteriia > Coriobacteriales > Coriobacteriaceae > Collinsella. Next base: position 3,246 of record CABUIY010000024.1, read on the forward strand.
ACAAAAAGTCGCTGGGGTTGGAATCCGAGACAATGCTCACCTGCACCAGATCGATAAACGACATGACGCAGCGGTCCGCGAAAAAGATCGCTGCGATGGCGACCACAACATAGCTACCCAGGCGCGCGCCGCGGCGGAAACGCTCGGAGGCGAACAGCGACTTTACGCGATAGTCGCTCCAGTGCATAAGCTTGGTGACCAGCGCCGCCGCCGACACGACAATCCAGGCCCAAAGAATCGCCCAAAGGCAATCCTGGAAGATACCGGTGGGGGCCAAGAAGCTCAGCGGCGTGGGGTTGCGCTGGCTAAACGCCAGGCCGAGCGCCGCGATAACGCTCGTGCCCAGGTATACATAACGGTGGTCGGCCTTGATAAAGGAGGCCAGGCGATTGATGGTTTTCATGCTGCCTCCCTATGCCGGCTGACGGTCGAGGCACGCGTCCCACATTTGGTCGCGCTCCTCTTGGCTAATGCCCTTGAGTGTCTTGTCGATGAGCTTAAGCAGCTTGTCCGAGCCCTTGCGGCAGCCGACGTTTGCCGTGACTTCCTGCTTAAAGCCCTCGCCCTCGGCAAATCGAATCGGCACGATACCCGGGTTTTGGGCCATATAGCCCTTCTCGTTCTCGGTATTGTAGGTCACGGCGTCGCAGGTGCCCTGCAGCAGGTTCGAAAACACCGTGGGGACCGAATCGACCGGGTTCTTGTGGACAACGCCCGGGATCTCGTCGATGACGGTGTCGAGCATGGTGTCCTTTTGGCCGAGGACCGTTGCGCCGCTAAAGTCGCTGAGCTTGGTCGCATTTTGGTAGGGCGAGCCCTCTTTTACGAACAGGCCAAAGTAGCCAATGAAGTACGGGTCGGAAAAGCCGACGGACTCCTCGCGCTCGGGCGTGGCGCTCATGCCGGCAATGATGAGGTCGATCTGGCCGTTGTTGAGCGAATCGATAAGACCCGAGAAGCTCTGCTTGACGGCAACGGGCTCGCCACCGAGGGCCTTGCAGACGATCTTGGCGATCTGCACGTCGTAACCATCGGCATAGGCGCCCTGCACGTTGTCGATGGGGATAGTGTACTTGCTGGCTTCGGAGACCTGCCAGTTGTACGGGGCGTAGGCCGCCTCCATGCCGATGCGGATCTTGTCCTTGCCGATCACGGAATCGGACAGGTCGTCGCGACCGCCGCCCGTCGTGGGCTGAACTACTTCCAGCGTGGAGGGGCGCTGGCAACCGGCAAGTGCGCCGGCGACGACAGTAGCGCTCGCAGCGAGAGCGCTACCCAAGAAGATGCGACGGCTGCACACCGGCTGTGGATGCGCGTCGCGCTGATGGGGAGAATGCATAATCTGCCTTCCCTGTTGAATCGTATGCTGACGACTTAACAGGATATACGCCAGCGACCAGCAGTGCAGCACAAGCTCGAAAAATTAATAGACACATGGTAGTCATTGGGGACGTCGATGTTTTGGCAATGCCGGCGAGCGACGTCCAGAGCGAACAAGTGGCATGAAAAAGGCAAGGCATGACCAGAAGGTCTATGCCTTGCCTTTTGAATGACAAATTATCGCTCTGGACGGCACGCAGCATCGACCGAGCGGCGGAACCTCTAGAGCAAGGTGACGCTAAAGCTGCGTTTATCGGTAGCGCCGGGGGCCAAGGTGATGGTGTTGACCTTGTGCTCAAAGACGTCGTCCTCGGTGGACATGGTGGTGTGACCGGTCCAAGGCTCGAGCGCCACAAACGGGGCGTCGTTGGCGGCAGACCACACGCCGATGTACTTAAAGCCCTCAAAGTCGATCTTGACGCCGTGGCCCGACTTGCGGCCGCGCAGCGTGAGCGTGGAGCCCGGGGTATCGGTGAACATGATGGCGTCGTTATCGAAGCTGCGGTGCGTGATGGGCAGCACGTCCGAGTTATCGGGAGCCTTGTAGCTGTCCTCGAACGTCATGAGGCCATCGGGCGTGATGATGGGGGCCTCGTTGGTCCAAGCCTCGGTAAATGCCAGCTCGTAATCCTCGAACGCCTCGTCCTCGGCACCGGGAGCAGGTACGTTAAATGCGGGGTGGCCGCCCACCGAGAACGGCAGGTCCACGTCGCCGGTATTGGTGACGGCAAAGGTCTGGGTAAGTGTGGCGTCACCAGTCAGGGCATAGGTCATGTTGAGCTTAAAGTGGAACGGAAAGGCCTTGAGCGACTCGAGCGTGTCGGTGATCTCGTACGTTACCGAGGAGCCGTCCTCCGAAACCTCGACCAGCTTGTGCTCGACGATGCGCGCGAGGCCGTGGCGCGGCATCTCGCAGGTGCCAGCCGCAGACGTCGCCGTGTTGTTGCGCAGCGAGCCCACAATGGGGAACAGGATGGGCGCATGCTTGCCCCAAAAGGCGGGGTCGCCCTGCCACAGATACTCGTTGCCGTTGAGGGCAAGGCTCGTGAGCTGGGCGCCCATGGAATCGATGGCCGCGGTGAGGCTGCCGCGCTTGATGGTAGTGACGGTAGACATGCTACTTCCTCCAAAAGTAAACAATAGTGTCGAGGGCTATTGTCCCACTCTTGGCGGCGGGGTTGAGCGACAGGCGCAGTTATTGAGCAATAGCGTAAAGGTCAAACCCGCCCTGCGGAGTGCTATCGACCGTATCGGGCGCCTGCGAGTTAAAGCTCACGGGAACCATGCGCTTTGAGGCGCGGAAGCGCGTGCCGTCGGTGGCGACGGGCGGTTCGTCGACGGTGAGCTCGTAGTCGCCGGGCTTGAGCTCGATGCCGTCACCAGCGGAATTGACGTATTGATACTCGTCAATCGTCTGCCCTTTGAGCGTACGCCCCACGATGTGGATGAGCATTTGGCTGTCGCCACGCGCGGTGTCCCACATCGCGCCGTCCTTGACCTCGACCGACACATGTACCGAGCGCGTGCGGCTGAGCGATTGCTCGACAGACATCTCGACCTTGGCGGCGTCTTGACGCTGCTGCTCGACATGGCTCCAAACGCTACCGATTGCCGAGCAGGCGATAACGCCGGCCATGAAGGCGATGAGGATGGGGCCGAGCGGAGAACGGCGGCCCGCGTCTTCCTCACGAGCCAGGTCGGGGCGATGTGTGGGCGCAGGCGCCTGGGCGCCTTGCGCGGGCACGTCGAGAATGCTGAAGGATGCCGTGCTGTCGGGGTCGATGGTGTGACGCGGCTGCGGGGTCTTTGCCGGCGAGATCGACATGTCGGCTGGCTCGCCGAGCGTGGCCGTAGCGTCGGCCTTAGCCTCATCGGCCTCGGCTTGGGCCCAAGCCTGCTCAAAGGTCAGGGGCTCGGCGGCATCGGAGGCGGCATCAGGCTCGACAGCGGCATCGTTGCCGGTCTCGTCCTCGTCGCTCGACACGTCACGCGACGCGGGCTCGTCCCACTCCTCGTCCGGAGCCTCGCCCTCGCTATACCACCATTCAAAGTTATCGATATCCATACGGGGCGCCCCTTAGGCCTCGCAAATAAACACTTGCTAGCCTTATACCCCCAGACGGCACCGAAGCTCACCCGCGCCGGACACAAAAACCGTCACAACATTCGACGCTTTTCCTCGATTTCGAGATTTTCATCGAATGTTGTGATGGTTTGGATGCGACAAAGGGACTGTCCCTTTGTCGCATCTGGAGGGTAACGGGGATTTGGATGCAGCAAAAGTCCTCTTGGTGGGACTCGTCGTAGCTCGTGGTATCGAGGTAGCAAAAGTCGAAAGCGTTGCCAACGGGCTGGAGCGCGTGCTCGTCCATGCAGGCAACGATGGCGCGGATGCCCTCGGGCTCGTACGGCATACCCCAGCGGCTCATGCACAGGTATGTGCCCTCGGGCAGCACTTCGATGCCGATCTCTGCCAGCTCGGCGGGATCGCTCGGCAGCAGTTCCTCGACACCGCGCGGCAGCACGGCAAAGGAGCCCGCGCCGGCGATAGGGTCGTCGGAATGCAGCGCCTCACGACGCAGCATGGCACCCCAGCCGCGCATAGGGCGCGTGCCCGTCAACGCACGCATGCGCAGGATGGCCCGCATGAGCGTGGGGTGAAGCATCGAGCGGCCGCGCTCGATATCGCCTGGAAACTCCTCAAAGACCACGAAGCGGCGCTCGAACTGCTTGAGCTCCGGCTTGCCCTCGCGCTCGCGCCAGTAAACTGCCTCGTCGTAAAAGCTCAGACGCTCCTGCACGCTCGCACGCTCGGCTTTGAGCCCGGCAATCTGCTCGTCGAGCGCCTGCACCCGCGAGCGCAGGTGGTCGGTCATCTCGCTAATGTCGAACGTCGAGGCTAGGCGGTCGATCTCATCGAGTTCGAGCCCTAGGTCGCGCAGCATGCAGATCAGACGCATGAGCGGGATCTGCGTGGGCGAATAGAAACGGTAGCCTTTTTCGTTAACCACGGCGGGCTTAAACAGGCCGATCTTGTCGTAGTAGATGAGCGTTTGGCGCGAAACGTTAAACAAACTCGCCATCTCGCTAATCGCATACATGCCCGTCTGCATAGGTCCTCCCGACACATCCTTTTTGCGCACAAAGCCCGCCGCCCACAGGGGCAGCGGGCTCAAACACTACTCGTATCCTACCCTAAAGATGCCTATGACCAGCGCTTATAGTTTTCGCACGACACGCCAACAGCTTCGAGCGCCTTGGCGGCGATGTGATGCACTGCATCGTCGAGCGTGGCGGGGCCGTTGTAAAACGTGAGCATGGGCGGCATGAGCATGACGCCCGGCACGCGCGCCAGGCGCGCCATGTTGTCGACATGGATCGCACTGAAGGGCGTCTCGCGCACCATGAGCACCAGGCGGCGCTGCTCTTTCATCTGCACGTCGGCCGCACGCAGCAACAGGTTTTCGCTGTAGCCGCTCGCAATGCCGGCGAGCGTCTTCATGGAGCAGGGCGCCACAATCATGCCGGCGACCGGATAGGTGCCACTTGCGATGGCAGCGCCGATGTTCTTGTTGTCGTAGACCACATCGGCATGCGCGGCAAACTCGTCGAGCGTCATGCCGAGCTCCTGCTCGATGGTGATCTCTCCCCCGCGCGTGACGACAAGCGCCGACTCGGCACCGGCCTGGCGCAGGCACTTGAGACACTCGAGGCCCAGCGCAGCGCCGCTGGCACCAGAAACGCCAACGACAATGCGACGGGAACGGACAGAAGACTCAGGCATGACAACTCCTTAGCTATTTGATAGGGCTACTTACTAGAAGGCGAGCTCGGCGGCCCACTTCTCTTCATCGATCTCCATGAACTGCGAGCGGATGAAGTTCTTCTTGAGGTTGAACGGAACCGTGCAGTCGAAGATGGCCTTGCAGGCGATGCCGTGCTCGCGAATCGAAGGATCGAACGCGGGGTCGTTGGACGGATCGAGCACGTGGCAGTGGCAACCGGGGATGGTGATGAGGTCCACGTCGGCCTGGAAGCGCGTGGTCATGGCCCACATCACGTCGCTCATATCGAAGATATCGACATCCTCGTCAACAAGGATGACGTGCTTGAGCTCGGAGAACGCCGAGAAGGCAAGCATGGCGGCGTTGCGCTGACGGCCCTCGTCATTTTTGCTCGACTTCTTGAACTGCATGATGGCAACGAACTTGCCGCCGCCGCAGGGAGCGGCGTGGACGTTGAGCAGGCGGCCCGGGATGGCGGTCTCGACCATCTTGTAGATGGAAGCCTCGGTGGGGATGCCGGCCATGGACACGTGCTCGTGCGAAGGGCCGATGCAGCTCTCCATGATGGGGTTGACACGCGTGGTGACGGCGGTGATCTTGATCACCGGGCAGACCTTGGCGCCGCCGGTGTAACCGGGGAACTCGGGCATGGCGTAGCCGTGGCCGTTGACGTCCTCATTGATAGTCTCGTCGTGCATGAGGTAGCCCTCGAGCACGTACTCGGCATTGGCAATGCACTTCTGCGGAACGGTGACGCAGTCGGCAAGCTCGACGGCGTGGCCGCGCAGGGCACCGGCGATCTGCAGCTCGTTGAAGCCGAGCGGCGTGGTGGGAGCCTCGAAGCCGCAGCACATGTACACGGCGGGGTCCAGACCGATGGAGATGGAGATGGGCATGTCCTCGCCGCGCTGGCAGTACTCGTCAAAGAACGCGCCCAGGTGACGGCTGCCCGGGGTGATCCACATGGCGAGCTTGTCCTTGTCGACGCAGGAGAAGCGGTGGATGGTCACGTCGGACTGGGTGCCATCGGGGCTCGTGCCGTAGGCGAGGCCCATGGTGATGTAGGGGCCACCGTCGACGGGCGTGTTGGTGGGAGCGGGAACGATCTTGCGCAGGTCGAAGCCCTCGTCGGTCGCCTTGTACACGACCTCCTGGCAGTCGACGTGCTTGCCCTCGGCGATCTGCTCAGGGGCGATCAGGTTCTCGAAGCGCTTGCCGATCTCGAGGCCCAGATGCTCCTCGTCCAGATCGAGCAGGGCGGCAACGCGCTTGCGGCTGGCAAGCATGCCGATGCAGACCTTGGCGTCGTCAAAGCCCTTAACGTTGTTGAAGACCATCGCCGGGCCCTCTTTGGTCGGACGCATGACGGTGCCGCCGGCACCGACGTGACGGTAGACGCCCGAGACCTCGGCATCGGGATCGACCTGGGTGTCGGTCTCGAGCAGCTGGCCCGGCATCTCGCGCAAAAAGTCGAGTGCAGAACGCAGGTCGTGGATCTGGGAAGCATCGGTAGTGGACATGGCATGCTCCTTTCGGGAGAGTGCCCGACGGCGGTGTGCCGCCGGGCGGGGTAACGTAATGGGGCCACGGCGCTCACAAATGGAGCGCTCGACCGCTCGAAGTTCAAGTGCTTGGCTGCTTACAGCCGGAACGCCCGACCGCTTACATCAGGCCAAAGAGGTGGAACCAGGCGGCCTCGACCAGCACGACGACAAAGACGACCGCGGTGAGGGGGATGCCCATGCGCATAGCCTCTTTGGAGGTGTAGCCGCCGGCGTCCTTGCCTTCGCCGATAAGGATCGGCAGGTTATGGAACGGCAGGATGTAGTGGATGTTGATGGACGTGAAGACGATGAGCGCCACGGCGAGTGGGCTCACGCTGGAGCCGGCGGCAAAGCTGATAAATGCCGGCACGCACACGCCGAGCACGGCCATGACCGAGCCCATGAACATGTGGATGATCATGGAAAGCGCGGCGACGAGCAGGGCGAACAGGAAGATGTTCTCAGGCACGGAGCTGGGGAGCACGACGTCGGCGATCCAGGCGTTCATGCCGGTGGCACCGCCCACGGAGCCCACGGCCATGGCGGCCGTCAGGAACATGAGGGACTTGATGTCGACAGCGTTCCAGCTGGCGGGAGTGAGGACTTCGCCGATGATGGGCATGGCGAGAGCAACGCCAATGGCCAGGGTGACCCAGCCGATATAGTCGCCCGAGACGGTGAGCCACAGCGCGATGGCGATGACAAGCCACACGATGGTGCGGATCTCCTTGACGGAGAGCTTGCCGAGCGCGGCCTGCTTGGCCACGATCTGCTCGCGATCGTAGACGAGCTCCTTGCTGGGCTTAAAGAGGAAAAGGCCCAGGAACAGGGTGCACAGCAGCGCAACCAGCATAGGCACGCTCATGTACAGGAACCAGTCGACGAAGGACGGGCTCATGCCGCCGGCCTCGGCACTGTACTGCGCAACGAGCGGGTTAAGCGTGGAGTCGCCCGTCAGGAAGAACATGGAACCCGGGGCGGCAGCGGCAAACACGAGGAAGCCGAGCTTGCCCTTGTCGTCGTCACCGTAGCCGGCGGACTCGGCGATGACCGAGACGACGGCGAGGATGAGGAAGGCGCGGGGGAACGGATGCGGGATCAGCAGCGACAGCACAAAGGTGAGCGCGAAGATCGAGATGATGAGCGACTTGGCGTCGCGCACGAACTTGAGCATGAACGCGTAGGCGATGCGCTCGCCCAGGCCCGACTCCTTGACCGCGCTGGCGATGAGGTAGGCGCCGATGACGAGCCACATGGTGGCCTTGGTCCACGAGCTAAACGTGGAGGCGACCGTCGCCGAGATGCTCGCGGCGCCCGTGTCGTCCACGCACACCTTGAACAGGACGAGCAGTGCGCAGTAGAGCAGGCCCACAAAGCCCGGCTGTGCCACGCCGCATGCCCAGAACACCACCGTGGCGAGCGTCAGTGCCAGACAGGTCTGACCGCCGACCGTGAGCTCGACCGTCGAGCTCAGCTCCGCCAAAGGAAGAAACTTCACCAGCAAAAAGACAACGATACCCAGCACAAAGCCAATTTCGCGCTTGGTGATCTTAAACGCCTTCTTTTCCGCTTCCATCTCCCCACCTTTCTTGTTGGGGGCGCTCCGAATTCGCAGCCATGTTGCCGCTTAAAAAGGGGCGCCCGTTATCGGACACCCCTTACGTTGCGCTGTGTTGCGGCAATACAGTCAAGCGGATTTTTTGGATGAGAAGCGATTCCCTAGACAAAAACCGTCACAACATTCGACGCTTTTCCTCGTTTTCGAGATTTTCGCCGAATGTTGTGACGGTTTGGATGTGGCAAAGGGACTGTCTTTTTTACATAGCGAGGGCCGTGCGGATGAATGGGTCGCCGAGGGCCTCGCGGAGCCAGGGGGCCAGCTGCTCGGGGTGACCCTGCAGGTAGCCTTTGAGCTCGGACGGAGCCACGCGACGCACTTCCGAGATCTCCTCTTGGTTGATATGCAGCTCGCCCGGCTCAACATGGGCAAGGTAGACCTCGCACCATTCGCACTCGCAGCGACCGTCGCCGTGGTCCTCGCGGTACACTACGTGTCCGAGGTGCTTGAGCTGATCGGGCTCGCGCGTAATGCCGAGCTCTTCGTTGATGCGGCGCGCCGTGGCGGCCGCGACGTCTTCCCCGGGGAGCGGATGGCCGGCGCAGCTATCGGCCAGCACCCCGCCCCACAGGCGCTTGAGCGGACTGCGGCGACAGAGCAGCAGGCGCGCGTCTTCGCCCCGGCCCTCGACCAAAAGCGTCAGAAATGCCTGATGCAGGATGCCCTCACCAGCATGGGCCTCGATGCGATCGACGGGGCCAAGCGTCTCGCCGGTCGCGGCATCGACCGCCACGACCTCGGCGCCCGCACCGCCCTCATCCCAGCCGGCGCGCAGGATGCGCGCGGCGGCTTCCTCGAGCGCGGCGATAAGCTCCTTGGTGGTGTCGAGCACGCGCTGCAGGTCGTCCCCGCTCGCCTGTTCAACATGAAAACCCATGCTTGCAACTACCGGCACGTCAAAGCGCGTGGCCAGCGCCGCCGCGATATCGTGCGCCGGGATCTCGTCTCGATGGCACGGAACGGCCAGGATGCTCACCGTCGCCGTACGGCCGGGCTCGGGGCGCGGAATGGCCTGCGCCGTGGCGCCCAGGTGCGCAAACTCCGGCGAGCAGGCGTACACCGCCATGCCTCGCGGCGTCACCGTCAGCTGGGCCTCGAGCGCAAACTTGCCCTCGCCCACTGCAACCTTTGTCGTGTGCATACCCATGGGATCTCCTGTCGCCCGCGATGTACCTGAGACCATCTTCGCCTGTATTGCGACTATACAGGCAAGCTCTCCATGTGACAAAGAGACTGTCCCTTTGTCACATTCTGTTAGAGTTGCAGGGATTGAATCCCGCTTATTCATGCGACATTGGAGTGACAACCTTGACCGCCGCAACCACGCCAAAAAGTAAGTCAACTGCCGCCGCGCTCTCCCCCGCACGCACCAAGCTCTGCCTGGCGCTGCTCGTGCTGTTGGGATTCTCGCTCGGCTGCTCCGAGTTCGTGGTCATCGGCATCGAAAGCGACCTAGCGACGGAACTCGGCGTATCGCTTGCCACCGCAGGCCAACTTATTAGCGTGTTCGCACTGGTCTACGCTATCGCGACGCCGGTGCTCGCGCTCAGCACGGGGCGCTTCCGTCGTTACCAGCTGCTCGTGTGCTATAGCATCGTCTTTGTGCTCGGCAACCTGGTCATGGCGCTGGCACCCAACTTTCAAGTGCTGTTCGCCTCGCGCATCATCTTGGGCTCCGTCTCGGGCGCACTGCTCGCCGTGGGCGTGACGTATATCCCCGAGCTGCTGTCCCCGCAGCAAACTTCGCTTGCCATCTCGGTGGTGTACGGCGCGTTTTCCGTGGCGATGGTCTTTGTCACTTCGATCGGCAAGTTTGTGGCCGACACGCTCGATTGGCACGTGGCCATGTACGGCACGCTAGCCTTTGCCGTTCTGATCTGCGGAGCGCTCGTGATGTTTATGCCGCGCGCTGGGCAAACCGACGAGCCCGCCACCTTTCGCGAGCAGGCGGGTCTGCTACGCGAGCCGAGCATCGTCACCGGCATGCTCATCTTTTTGTTTGGCGTGGGGTCGGTCTACGTTTTCTATGGCTACGTGACGCCTTATCTTGAGCAGGTGCTGGGCATGCGCACGGTCGAAGCCAGTACCACGCTCATGGCCTACGGCGTGTTCTGCCTGATCTCGAACATCCTAGGCGGATGGATCGATGCGCGCTTTGGCATGAAGGCGCTGCTTGTGACGTTCGTGCTGCAGGCTGCGGCGTTACTCGGGCTGTTTGCTGTGGGCGGCACCATGCCGCTCGCGCTGGCCTTTGTCTTTAGCTTGGCGCTGCTCATGTACTTGTTCTCGGTGTCGTGCATCACGCACTTCATGGACGTGGCACGCAGCCGCCATCCCAAGTCGATGGTACTCGCAAGTTCGGTTGAGCCCATGGCGTTTAACGTCGGCATCTCGTTTGGCACCGCAGTGGGCGGCGCCGTGGTAAGCAGCATTGGCATTGCGCACGTAGGCGCAGTGGGTGCCGCGTTCTCGCTTGTGGCCTGGGTGCTTACGCTGGTGACGATTAAATTGGCTCACTGGGAGCGCAGGCGGGCAAGGGCGCAGGCGTAGATGCGATACTCGAGCTCGATGATGGCGATCGAAAGGAAACCGCATATGCAACGTGTACTGTTTATCTGCCATGGGAACATCTGTCGCTCGACGATGGCTGAGTCCGTGTTTACCGAGCTAGTGCGGCGCGCCGGGCGCGCGGGCGAGTTTGTCATTGATTCCGCTGCGACCTCGACCGAGGAGATCGGCAACCCGCCACACCACGGCACCATTGCCAAACTACGCGAGGTCGGGATTCCCGTCGTCGCACATCGCGCGCGTCAGGTGCGTCGCGCGGAGTATGGCGACTGGGACCACATTGTCTATATGGATGCCGAGAACGCGCGTGGCCTGCGTCGCATCTTTGGCGACGACCCCGACGGCAAGATCTCGCGCCTGCTCGATTGGACCGATCGCCCCGGTGACGTGGCCGATCCTTGGTACACCGGCAATTTCGACGCCACCTACCGCGATGTACTCGCCGGTTGCACCGCTATGCTCGAGCAGCTGTAGGCAAGCGAGGTCGCAGACCACGCCTTCGGCGCGAAATGAGCGTGGATAATCTCCCGCATGAAAAATGAGCGTGGATTTTCTCCCACTTTGAGCGTTCAAGTGCACTCTAACCGGGAGAAAATCCACGCTCGACTACTCGTCGACGATCTCGGCAAGCCAGACGTTCAGCGTATCGACCTCGGGACAGCAGAACTTTGCCGTACCAGGCTCGTTGCCGGGCACGGTTCCGCCATAGCGCAGGATATCGATATAGGGAAAGCCCACATGGCAGGCCATGGCACACATCTTGCCGCGGTCGCGGTCAAAGTCGAAGACGTCGCCCGGCTTGTGACCATGGTGGCAGCGGCACGCACCCAGCTGGTCCACGCAGCTCACGCGGATACGCGGACGCTTGCCACGCGGCGCGCCGAGCGGTTTGCCCCCGCCCGCAGGCTTGGCGCCGCCCTCGCCAGCGTTACTCATGGTCAACCACATCCAGGCAGGCCTCGATGGGAAGGCCGGCCGACTTGTCCTCTTGGTCGGCATTGCGCTCGATAAGCTCAGCCACCACACGCATGGCATCGGACGTCGCGCACTGCAGACTCCAGCCTGCCATAACGCGGCCGACGAGCACCGCCGAGAACGTGTCGCCCGTGCCCGGGAAATAGACCGGAATGAGCTCAAAGGGAATCGTAAAGTACTCCCCCGCCACATGGTCGTAACCGATAACCGCGTTCGTGCCATTGACTACGGCGCTCGTAATGACCACCGACTTGGCACCCAGCTCGCGCACGGCGTCCACAAGGGCGCGGGCCTCATCGGGCGTGATTTGCTCGACGATAGGCGTGTCGGTGAGCAAACAGGCCTCGGTGTAGTTGGGAACCGCGTAGTCGGCGCACTCGAGCAGGTGCCGCATAAGGCCAATCGTGGACTCGGGCACGCCCGCATAGAGCTTGCCGTTGTCGCCCATGATGGGGTCGACGAACACCTTGGTGCCCTTTTGCGCACGGCGGTGGCAAAAGTCCGAGATGATGCGCGTCTCTTCCTCGGTCACGATAAAGCCGGTCGAGATGGCGTCGAACTCAAAGCCGAGCTCTTCCCAGATGGCAAGACTCTGACGCACGTACTCGGTGGTGTCGTGGATGTAGAACTTGGGGTAGTTGAGCGTATCGGACACAAGTGCCGTCGGCAGATTATGGATACGGTAACCCATGTGCGACAGCACCGGCAGCATGGCGGAAAGCGCGACCTTGCCGTAGCCGCACATATCGTTGATCAGCAGCATCTGAGTGTTCTTCATGAGGGTCTCCCTTGGTTCGGGCACGGCGCAGCAGCGCCACAGTGCGACTAAGTGTAGCGCAGGGAGCGTTTGCAGCGTCGAGCGGTTACGGCGTTTGGCAAAACGCCGTAACTTAATAAGTTTGGTACCTTGACATTGATTTCTCACGCTCCTAAATTAGTTAGGCACAAAACAATTCCACTACCTAACTAAAGAAAGGAGCGAAGCTTAGATATGTGTGTTGAACCACTCGCCTATCCGCATGAACCCGGCGGCGACCCGTCGCAACCGGTAGACATACCCGAAGCGGTCAGCGCCGAAGACAAACTCGCCAAGCGCATCCTGAGCGGCCTAGGCTTTTGCGGCCATTACATGCATTTTCATGGCGGAGGCGTGTCCGGCAAGGCGCCCATTATCTGCCTGCTGGCCAAACAGCCCGGCGGCGAGATGTCGCAGCAGGAACTCGGCATGCACTTTGACCTCAAGCCGGGGTCGCTTTCCGAGATCCTGTCCAAACTCGAGCTCAACGGCCTCATCGAGCGCAGCCGTAACCCCAAGGATCGACGGCAACTCACCATTCGCCTGACCGAAACCGGCCGGGAAAATGCCCGCATCGACCAAGCGGCCCGCATTCGCTTTAGAGAGCAGGCCTTTAGCGCGCTCACCCACGACGAGCGCGAGGACCTCGCCGAAATGCTCGATAAAATCCGCGTAACCTGGGAGGAACTGGATGATTAAAACCCTCATGGGCAGCATCCGCGACTATATGAAAGTCACTGTTGCCACGCCATTGCTCGTGCTTGGCGAGGTGCTCTGCGAGATGCTGATTCCATTTATCACCGCCAACCTGATCGATGCCATCAAAGACGGCGCCACCGTCGCCCAGATGCTTCCCACCGCGGGCTTTTTGGTGCTCATCGCGCTGACGTCGCTTGCTTTTGGCGCCGCTGCCGGCGTCACCTGCAGCCATGCGAGTTGCGGCTTCGCTAAGAACCTGCGTCACGACCTGTTCTACAAGATCCAGACGTTCAGCTTTGCCAACATCGATGAGTTCTCAAGCTCCTCGCTCGTCACGCGCCTGACCACCGATATCAACAACGTGCAGCAGGCCTTTATGATGATCATCCGTATCGCCGTGCGCGCGCCGCTGGTATTGATCTTCGCCTTTACCATGGCATTTATCATGGGCGGCAGCGTCGCCATGGTCTACCTGGTCATCATTCCGCTGCTGGGCTTTGGGCTGTTCTTTATCATCTTTAAGGTGCGCCCCATCTTCTCGCGCGTGTTCCACAAGTACGACGCCCTTAACGAGTCCGTCGAGGAAAACGTCACCGGCATGCGCGTAGTTAAGAGCTATGTGCGCGAAGACTTTGAGAAGGAGAAGTTCGCGACCGCTGCGCGCGACGTCCAGATGGACTTCACCCGCGCCGAGAAGCTGCTTGCCTTTAACAACCCCATGATGAACATCTGCGTCAACGGCGCGTTTGTCGTCATCATCTACCTGGGCTCCAAGCTCATCATCACGAGCCAGGGCACGCTGTTCGACGTGGGCCAGCTCTCCTCGATCTTTACCTATGGCTTCCAAATCCTCATGAGTCTGATGCAGCTGTCGATGATCTTTGTCATGGTGACCATGGCCGACGAATCGGCGCACCGCATCACCGAGGTGCTGGCCGCCGAGCCCACGATCGCCGATCCCGCCGAGCCCGTGCTCGAGGTCACCGATGGCTCCATCGACTTTGACCACGTGAGCTTTAAGTATTCCGCGCATGCGAAGCGCCAGGCGCTCGACGATATCGACCTGCACATTAAGAGCGGCGAGACCATCGGCATCATCGGCGGCACCGGCTCGGCCAAGTCCACGCTCGTAAACCTCATCGCCCGTCTGTACGACGCCACCGAAGGTACCGTGCGCGTGGGCGGCATAGACGTACGCGACTACAACTTGGACGCTCTGCGCCACCAAGTGGCCATGGTATTGCAGAAAAACGTGCTGTTTAGCGGCACGATTACCGAGAACCTGCGTTGGGGCGACCCGAACGCCACCGACGAAGAGGTCCGCGAGGCGGCACATCTGGCCTGCGCCGACGAGTTTGTCGATGGCTTCCCCAAGGGCTATGACACCTGGATCGAGCAGGGCGGCTCCAATGTCTCGGGCGGTCAGAAGCAGCGCCTGTGCATTGCGCGTGCCCTGCTGCGTCGCCCCAAGATCTTGATCCTGGACGACTCCACCAGCGCCGTCGACACCAAGACCGACGCCAAGATCCGCGCAGGGTTGGCAAGCTATCTGCCCAACACGACCAAGCTCATCATCGCCCAGCGCATTAGCTCCGTGCAGGATGCAGACCGCATCATCGTCATGGAGGGTGGCCACATCGCGCAGATCGGCAACCACGACGAGCTGCTCAAGACGAGCGAGATCTACCGCGAGACCTTTACCTCGCAGAACAAGATGTCTGCCGAGGGCGAAGAGGCCGTCGAAGCCGACACCGAGGCATCCGCAACACAAGCTCAGACCCAGGAAGGAGGCGAGGCACATGAGTAAGGCAACGACCGCCGAGCGCGCGCTCAACCGCAAGGGTGGCACCATGTCGCGCCTCATCAAGACGCTCTTTGGCTTCTACCCCGTGCTTTTGCCCCTCGTCGTCGTCGGCGTGGTGCTCTGCGCCATCATCAACTCCATCGGCGCGACCTTCCTTCAGAGCGCCCTGCAGATCATTAGCGAATCGTGGCAGTCGGGCGATTGGGAAGCTGCACAGCCCAAGATCGCACAGCTCGTGACCACCCTCGCCTGCATCTACGGCGTCGGCATCCTGTCCTCGCTGTTCTGGAACCGCGCCATGGCCATCGTCACGCAGGGCGCGCTCGAGAAGCTGCGCGAGAAGATGTTCAACCGCATGCAGGACCTGCCGATTCGCTACTTCGACACGCACCAGCGCGGCGACATCATGAGCCACTACACCAACGACATCGACACGCTGCGCCAGATGATCAGCCAGTCGCTGCCCAACCTGCTCATGACGACCATCGTCATCGTCACGGTGTTCTTTATCATGCTGTACTACAGCGTTTGGATGTGCCTGGTCATTGTGGCAGGCGTCGCCTTTATGACCTTTATGACCAAGCTGCTCGGCTCCAACTCCGCGCGCTTCTTTATTGCGCAGCAGACCGAGCTCGGCGTTGTCGAGGGCCATATCGAGGAAGTCATGAACGGCCAGAAGGTCGTCAAGGCATTCTGCCACGAGTCTGCCGCCGAGGCCGATTTTGACGAGCGCAACGAAAAGCTCTTCGAGGTCTCGCAGAAGGCCAACATGTACGCCAACATCCTCATGCCCATCCTTATGAACCTGGGAAACCTGCTCTACGTGTTGGTCGCACTGGCAGGCGGCATTTTCCTGGCGCTGGGCGTGCCCAACCTGAGCATCTCGGGCATGGCACTGTCCATCGCCGTCGTGGTGCCGTTCCTCAACATGACCAAGCAGTTCTGCGGACAGATCGGCCAGATCTCGCAGCAGATCAACGCCGTGGTCATGGGCCTCGCCGGCGCCGACCGTATCTTTGAGCTCATCGACGAGGAGCCCGAAGCCGACGAAGGCTATGTGACGCTCGTCAACGCTCAGGTGAACCCCGACACCTGGCAGCTCGAGGAGGCCGACCACCACACCGGCATGTGGGCGTGGAAACATCCGCACCGCGCAACCGGCGAGATCGAGTACGTGCCGCTGCGCGGCGACCTGGTCATGGACAACGTCGACTTTGGCTACACGCCCGACCACGAGGTGTTGCACGGCGTGTCCGTGTTTGCCAAGCCGGGCCAGAAGGTCGCGTTTGTCGGCGCCACCGGTGCCGGTAAGACGACCATCACCAACCTCATCAACCGCTTCTACGACATCGCCGACGGCAAGATCCGCTACGACGGCATCAACGTCAACAAGATCCGCAAGGCCGATCTGCGCCGCTCGCTGGGCGTCGTGCTGCAGGACGTGAACCTGTTCACCGGCACCGTGATGGATAACATCCGCTACGGCAACCTGGACGCTACCGACGAGGAGTGCATCGCGGCGGCCAAGCTCGCGGGCGCGGACGACTTTATCACCCGCCTGCCCGACGGCTACGACACCATGCTCACCGGCAACGGCGCACAGCTGTCGCAGGGCCAGCGCCAGCTGATCTCGATCGCACGCGCCGCCGTCGCCGATCCGCCGGCGATGATTCTAGACGAGGCCACGTCGAGCATTGACACCCGCACCGAGGCCATCGTGCAGGCGGGCATGGACAAGCTCATGGAGGGCCGCACGACGTTTGTCATCGCGCACCGCCTGTCCACCGTGCGCAACTCCGACGCAATCATCTGTCTGGACCACGGCCGCATCATCGAGCGCGGCAACCACGACGAGTTGATCGCCAAGCGCGGATATTACTACCAGCTGTACACCGGAGCGTTTGAGCTCGAGTAGGACCGGTTACTGACGGAGGGCGCCCCGAGGGTGGCGGGGTAATTCCTCCGTGCTCAAACATTCTCGCTTCGCTGCGAAACTGCGCGCGGAGGAAATACCCCGCCACCCCGGGGCGCCCTCCTGCGCGCGATCAGCCCGTCATTTAGAACGGAATAAAAGTTAGTGAGGCCCTGGCCGGTTGGCCAGGGCCTCGTTTTGTAAAAAATCATCCTCGAAGTAGCTAAAAGAGCCCCGTCCCAAAAGAGCTATTTGAGAAGTTGTGCCATGGCGTTGACGAATTTTTGTACTTGGAGGGTGGGCTCGAGCGGGTAGTGCAGAAAGACTGGCACCTCGCGACCGCATAGGAACGGCACGCCCACAAAGGCCGGGTGCACCCCCGACCACGCCCCGCAGGTGAGCACCGCGTCGCCCTTTTCCTCCGCCTCGTTAAAGAGCGCAAAGTCGAAGCTGTCCACATCGATCACGTCCACGCCGCCGTCTGCCAAAAGATCGATACGCAGGCTGTCCATAGCGTCGTTGCCGTGGCGGAGTACGCGCAGACGCATGCCCTCCAGGTCGGCAACCGTAATGCGATTCTTGCGCGCCAGCGGGCTCGTGCGCGGCACGTCGATATAAAACGGTACGTTAACGATGCGGAGCTTTTGGCAGGCGTCGCCCCAGCGCGGGGTCGAAAAACTCGACTGCACTACATCCACCTCGCGACCAAGGCTGCGCATGACGGATTCGCGTTCGTCGTAGAGGTCGCTCACCGGCACGATCTCGAAGCGCAACGATGGCTCCAGCTCGTGTACGTCCGTCCACATCGACAGCGTTTGGCGCCCCGGGCACATCATCGACACGCCCAGACGCACGGCACCGCCATCGCCCGCCGCGCGTCGGGCGCGACGCAGCGCATCCTCGGACTGCCGCATGATCGAGCGCGCGTCGTCCACCAGCAGAGCGCCCGCCGGCGTCACCTTAACACCCGAATGCGAGCGCTCGAACAACGTGATGCCAAACTCGGCCTCGAAGCCCGACACCTGCTTGACGAGCGCCGGGGTCGACACGCGCAATTTTGCCGCCGCACGCGAGAAGCTTCCCAGCTCCGCGGCGGCCGATATGGCCTCGAGTCGTCGATCGTACACGTCAATCTCCCGTTTCCAGACGCATGGCAATGAACTGCCGAAGGGGGTCGTTTTGGCAGGTCACGCGCTCAATTGAGAAAAAACTGCATCGCACAGTGTAAACCTATGGTTAACGCCATTCTAACAAATATGCAATTCACCTGCGCAAATGCAAAGCATACGATAACCAGCGAAAACCACGTGGGTCGGTTAATGGGAGCGACCCACCGGGAGGCACAAGAAGGGAAGTTCCTATGAGCAACTGGCTTAAGCTCGAGGGCGATGTCTGCGCCGTGACCGGCGCACTCGGCGGTATGGGCGTCGAGATCTGCCGCGAGTTCGCCCGCAACGGCGCCAACGTCGTCCTGCTCGATCTGGACGAAGAGAAGGTCAAGGCCGCAGCCGCCGACCTCGCCGCCGAGTTTGGCATCCACGCCGAGGGCTACAAGATGAACGCCACCGACGAGGCCGAGGTTCAGGCCGCCGTCGATGCCACTATCGCTAACTTCGGCCGTGTCGACGTCCTCGTCAACACCGCCGGCATCCTGCGCTTCGCCGCCATGGAAGACCTGCCGCTGAGTGACTGGAACGAGGTCATCAACGTCAATCTCACCGGTTACTTCATCACCTCGCAGCGCTTTGGTCGCGAGATGATCAAGGCCGGCCAGGGCCGCCTAGTTCACATCTCGACCGTCGCCAGCCACTCCCCCGAGACGTTCTCGGGCGTGTACAGCTCCACCAAGGCGGGCGTCAACATGATGTCCAAGATGCTGGCTGCCGAGTGGGGCCCCTACGGCGTGCGCTCCAACTGCGTCGAGCCCTGCTTCGTTAAGACCCCGATGTCGGCCAATTTCTACGCCGACCCCGAGGTCGAAAAGAGCCGCAGCCGCCTCATCGCCACGCGCCGCATCGGCGAGGTCAGCGATATCGCCAACGCCGTCATGTTCCTGGCGTCCAAGCGCTCGGACTTTACCACCGGCGACGCCATCAAGGTCGATGGCGGCTTCTCCAACATGATGGGCGACCTCACCGCCAAGCCCGGCGGCCGTCGCGCCTATGCCGACAACTACCTTAAGAACAAGGGTGTCGAGCTCTGGTCCGATGAGTCCGGCGTCGCCAAGCCGACTGACCAGTAAACCAACCTGACAGGGAGGCCCGCGGACACGCCCGCTCCTCCCCCGTATCGATTAGAAAGAGTCCAATGGCTTCCACCAACTCCAACAAGGGTCGCGCCGTCGTGCTTTCCGCCGCGTGCGTCACCATGTTCTTCATCAGCTCCATCGCGCTGTATTCCGTCGTGAGCAAGAACCTACTCGCCGTCTACCCCGAGTGGTCCAGCGCTCTTACCTGGGCCTTCCCGGTCTTTCAGACCATCATGGCCGTGACGGGCATCTTCGCCGGCCGCATCTCCGATAAGATCGGCCCGCGCAACGTCGTTATCGCCGCCGCCGTGTGCTACGGCCTGGGCTGGTTCATGTCCGGCACCGTCACCGAGCCGTGGCAGTTCTACCTGTGGTTCTCGCTCGTCGCCGCCATCGGCAACGGCCTGGGCTACAACCCCGCGCTCACCACCGGTCAAAAGTGGTTCATCGACAAAAAGGGCCTTGCCTCCGGCATCACCCTGGCCGCTTCGACCGCCGGCCCCGCCGTGCTGTCCCCGGTGCTCGCCTCGTTGCTCATCCCGAGCCTGGGCATCTTTGGCGCCCTTAAGGCGCTCGGCGTCATCTTCTTTGTGACGATTGCTGCCTCCGCCCTGTTCCTGAAGGCCCCCGAGGCCGGTTGGCTGCCCGAGGGCTTCGAGGCCCCCAAGGGCGGCGCGCACGCCGGCACCTTCGGCGACCTCACCCCGGGCGAGATGGTCAAGACCCCGCGCTTCTGGGTCCTCATCGTCACCTTCGCCTTTGCCGCCACCGCGGGCACCCTGCTCGTGGGCAAGGTTGCCTCCATCGCCGCCGTCCAGCTCTTCGCCGACCCCACGAGCGCCGCGGCCGTCGCCCTCGGCGGTGTGGTGGTCTCCGTCAACACCTGCGCCAACTTGGTTGGCCGCCTGTCCTTTGGCCAGATCATCGACAAGCTCGGCGCCTATAAGTCGCTGCTCATCAGCCTTGTCGTCACTATCGTCGCACTCGTCATCATGTCGATGAGCTTTACGCAGAGCATGTTCTTTGTGGCGCTCGCCCTGCTCGGCTTTAGCTTTGGCGCCCTGCTCGTCATCTACCCGCCGCTCACCGGTGGCGCCTTTGGCACCAGCAACATCGGCGTCAACTACGGCATCATGTTTTTAGGCTATGCCGCTTCCACCTGGATCAGCCAGCCCATCACCGCCGTGCTGTATCACGCCGAGGCCGGCAGCGCCGCCTACCAGCAGTCCTTCTACGGCGCCATCGTGATCGCCGCCATCGCCGTCGTGCTCACCGTCTACATGATGGTCTCCGACAGCAAGAAGAAGTCCGCCTAGTTTTACCGATGCGACAAAGGGACAGCCCCTTTGTCGCATTCCACCGGTCACCAGTATTAAGGAGTCGAAATGTCTGAGCTCAACCCCGTCCGCATTGCCGTTATCGGCGCCGGCGCCATGGGCCGCAACCACATCCGCTTTGTCACCGAGGAGCCCGAGGCCGAGCTCGTCGCCATCGCCGACGCCTTTGAGGGCGCCCGCGCCACGGCCGAGGCCGCCGGCGTGCCGTTTTACACCGATCCCGCCCAGATGATGGACGAGGTCAAGCCCGAGGCCGTCATTATCGCCACCCCCAACGACCTGCACCTGGGCGTTGCCCGCGAGGCCGTAAAGCGCAACATCGTTCCGCTGGTCGAAAAGCCGATCTCCAACGACCTGGAAGATGCCCAGGCCTTCGCCGCCGAGGCCGAGACCGCCGGCGTGCCCGTACTCGTGGGCCAGCACCGTCGCCACAACCCCTTCGTCAACAAGGCCAAGGAAATCATCGAGTCCGGCGAGCTGGGCAAGCTCACCGTGTCGAGCTTCCACTACATGATCTATAAGAATGACGAGTATTTCGATGTCGAGTGGCGCCGCAAGAAGGGTGCCGGCCCGATCCTAGTCAACCTGGTGCACGACGTCGACCTGCTCCGCTACCTGCTGGGCGAGCCCGTTGCCGTCCAGGGTATGCAGTCCAGCGCCGCCCGCGGTTTTGAGACCGAGGACTCCGCCGTGGTCAACGTCCGTTTTGCCGACGGCGCGCTCGCGAGCATGACCATCTCTGACGCCACCGCCAGCCCCTGGAACTGGGAGGCGACCGCTCGCGAGGATCCGCAGTACCGCCCCTTCGACGCCGACGCCTACTTTATCGGCGGCACCAAGGGCGCCCTTTCGCTGCCCCGCCTGCACCAGTTCTCCTACGACGGCGCCTCTAACTGGCACAAGCCGCTGCAGATGGAGATTCCGGCCGTCGACCCGGCACTGCCGCACAAGATGCAGCTCAAGCACTTTGTGAAGGTTGTCCGCCGCGAGGTCGAGCCCGTCGTGACCCCCGCCGATAACGTCAAGACGCTCACGCTTCTCAACGCCATCAAGGAGGCCGCCGAGACCGGCCAGCTCGTCGAGCTGTAACGCCTTAAGAGCGGGTCGCGGCAAACTCCCCGCCGAGCGCCTTGGCCCGCCGCCAACAAGCCCCTCTTCTTTGCCCCGCGAGCAGCCTCCTGCCCGCGGGGCATTTTGCTACCTTGCCGACGATTTTTCTGGGGCGGGGGGCTATTTTGCACCTCGGCTTGATCCGTTCGCCACGAAACGCGCCTATCTACTACGTTTAACCGATCGCCCTTAACCATGCCAAATTTCGCGAAATAAAAACCGACGCTCCTATAAGTTGTCAAGAGGCAGTTTGCGGGAGCGCTCTCTCCAA
>CABUIY010000025.1 GCA_902491765.1 uncultured Collinsella sp.
AAGGAGGCCAAGGACCACGGTGCCGATAAGGGCAACCTGCTGGGTTATGAGCCCAAGGACGGCGACCGTGTGGTCATGGTCGAGGACGTTACCACCAGCGGCAAGTCCATCGACGAGACCTATCCCAAGGTCAAGGCTGCTGCCGATGTCGAGATCAAGGGCCTGATCGTGTCCCTCAACCGCATGGAGGTCGGCAAGGGCGGTGTGACCACCGCGCAGAAGGAGATCGAGGCCAAGTACGGTTTCCCCGTCGCGAGCATCGTCTCCATGGCTGAGGTCGTCGAGACCCTCTACAACCACGAGATCGACGGCAAGGTTGTCATCGACGACGAGCTCAAGACCGCCATCGACGCCTACTACGAGCAGTACGGAGCACGTTAGTTACGGCGTTTTACCAAACGCCGTAACTGCTCGACGCTGCGCGGGCCGCATTTGGACAATCTGACGTTCAACTTCAAGGGCGCGACCAGAAGGTCAGCGCCCTTTCGTTTCACGTCACCTTGTCTCAAATGCGACCCGCTCGCTGGCGTTGCCAAAACATCGGCGTTGCCGTGGTAGTCATTGGGGGCAAGGCCGCTGTAGGAGATGGCGATTGCCACATGGTCGGGGCCCGAGGCGAGCGCCGTGCGCACCTGGGCTTCGGAATTGTCGTGGCACGTCGCGCTTTTACCGGCGGAGAGCAGGCGATCGCGGAACATTCCCGCTGGATAGAGATTGTGCGAGCCTGTGTAGATGTCGACCTGTCGGGCGTTCGCGATGAGCTTGGCGGCGTGGTCAAGCTGCGTGGGGTCGAGCAGCTCCTGCGTCTCGGCCAGCGTGGTCTGGTAGAGCCCCTCCATGCGCTCCATAACCTGCGCAGGCGATACTCGGCTTATCGACCCGCGATGCAAAGGAGATGCTCATCCCACGAGCACTACCGGGAAGGGCTTGCGATTCGAGCCCTCGCCTTAGTATTTTGGCCATTTGGCACTATAATTACCGTAGGCATGCGCACAACGTTGCGCTTAATCAAGAGGAGAAAACGTATGGGTCTGTTTGATATGTTCAAGAAGAAGGCTGAGCCCGCGGCTGCCGCTGCTCCGGTCTCTATCTCTGCTTCTGCTGGCGCCGACGTGCTGTGCTCGCCCGTCAAGGGCAAGGTCATCAAGATGGCCGACGTGCCCGATCCCGTCTTTGGTGGCGAGGTTCTGGGCAAGGGCTGCGCCGTATGGCCCGAGGACGACCTGGTCTACGCTCCCTGCGACGGCAAGGTGACCGTTACCATGGGTCACGCCGTGGGCCTGCAGTCCGATAGCGGCATCGAGGTTCTGGTGCACGTTGGCGTCGATACCGTCAACATGAACGGTGATGGCTTCGAGGGCTTCGTCAAGGCCGACGACGTCGTGAAGGCTGGCCAGCCCATACTCAAGATCGACCGCGCCAAGATCGCTGCTGCCGGTTACAAGGACTGCGTCGTCGTGGCCGTGTCCAACACCGCCGAGTTTGCCGATGTCGAACTCGCCGTCGAGGCCGACTCCGCTGTCGCCGCCGGTGACGCCATCGTTAAGGTCGTCCGCAAGTAAACTGCGGCATCCAAAGGATGTGCAAGGGTGGTCGGGTTTTCCGGCCACCTTTTTTATTGCATAGCGGGGAAGCGTTTTATTGCACATTGGGCGGGCTTGCAAACCGTTCGGACGCTAAAACGAACCGACCGCGCCTTCGCGTTGCCGAGGGTGTTCATAAGCGGATAGTATGGGCTTACTTATTACAACGTGCGCCGCGTCTGGGAAGCGCAGTGCCGCTCATTGGGAGGAACAACATGAAAAAGAAGCTGCTGCTTGCACCCCTCATGGCCGTCTTGGTTGCATGTGTGGTCGTGCTTTCCGGCTGTGGAGGTCCTTCGGTTGAGGAGCTCATCACCGAGGATCTTACGACTCAGTTTGACGAGGTCAAGAACGGTGGCGACGACTTCCTCTCTGGTCTGGAGGAGGCTTCGGGCGACGAGTTCGAGCAGCTGGGTATCGATCCCAAGGAGTACGCCAAGACCTATCTCGAGGGCTTTGACTACAAGATCGGCGACGTGACGGTCGACGAGGACAAGGGTGTCGCGACCGCCGAGGTCTCTATCACCTGCAAGTCTATGAACAAGATCGTCGAGGACTTCTCCACCCAGTATCAGGAGAAGGTCGCTGCGCTTGATACGGTTCCTTCCGATGACGAGCTGTACAAGATGGCCGGTCAGGTCATGGTCGATGTGACCAAGGCCACCGAGCCCAGGAAGACCACGGTCATCTTCAAGTACACCTGCAACGACGACGGCGAGTGGTCTGCCGACGACTCCGTCAACTCCGAGATGATGGATGCAATGTTGAGCTAGTTCGTTGCGGCGTTTTACCAAACGCCGCAACTGCTCGACGCTGCAAGCCCGCCAGAGCGGCAATCTGCCTTTCAACTTCGGCGGCATGACCAAAAGGTCAATGCCGCCTTGTTTCAAGGCACCTTGCTCGCTCTGGCGGGCTTTCGCTGTCGTTGCCAAAACAACGTCGTTCCCTTGGTTGGCTTAAAGTGGCACTTTTACCTGCGACGTTGCCATCGCTGAAGTAGTCATTGGGAAGGCGGCAGCTGGGGACGTTCCTTTTCTGCCGGCAGTTGGGGACACTCCTTGTGCCAGCGTTGCACCGAGTGCTTGGGAAACCGCGACCCGGTTTTTGGCCGAATAGTGGGTCGCATTTTCCGGATGGGGTGGGTTGCGGAAACTGCGACCCGGAATATTGCTCTGAAGTGGGATGCGGTTTCCCTGATGCGCCTCAAACGGAAAGCGCATCCCATTCCGGAGCTTCAAAATGGGATGCGCTTTCCGCGCGGAAGAATTGTCGCAGCTGCGTTAAGCAGTGTCGCTCGTTACTCGCCCAGGATCAGCGCTGCGAGCTCTGCCTGGGTGTCCACCACGTAGTCGGCGCCGGTGGCTTCCAGCTCTGCGCGGCCGCGGAAACCCCAGCTGACGCCCGCACTCTTAAGGCCGGCGTTGTGGCCGGTCAGGATATCGACATTGGAATCGCCTACGTAGAGCGTGGTCGCCGGGTCGGCGCCTAGCTCTTCCATCACATGCAGCGTGACGGGTGCTTCGGGCTTGGGCGGAAACGCATCGACACGGCCCTGCACCAGCGAAAAGCGCTTGGAACCAAAATACTTTTCGATAAGCGAAGCCGCCGAGACGTGGTCCTTGTTAGTGAGCACGGCAAGCTGAACGCCCGCGGCGCGCAAGCGGTCGAGCATCTCGATCGTGCCGGCATAGGGAGCGGTGTGGTCTTCCTTGTGCTCGCCGTAGTAAGCCCTAAACTCGGCAAGCGTCTGCTCAAACATGCGGCCGTCGCCTGCGTACTCGGCGGGCATAAAGCGCTCAACCAGCTTGAGCATGCCGTTTCCCACCTTGTAGCGGTACTCGTCAACGGCAAACGTGGGCCAGCCGTGCGCCTCGCAGGTATGGTTGCCGGCGGCCGCCAGGTCCTCGAGCGTGTTGAGAATGGTGCCGTCCAGGTCAAAGATCACATGGGAAAAAGCTGCTGCCATGGGTGCTCCTGCCGCTTGAGTTGTAAAACGCACCCCATGATACTGGGCATGCGTGCCGGGCATGTTTGGAATCTGAATATCTTTAATAGCCCTGAGCCTTTGTCGTTAGCAAATTCTCGGCAGCTGCTCTCCTACGAGCATGTCGAGGATGCGGGTCGAGCCCCAGCCGGTGCGCACGCGCACGGCGGGATGGGCGCCCTCGGCAAGTGGCAGCACGCGGCCGATGATGGCGGCATTCTCGCCGTAGCGGGCGGCGCGCATGGCGCTCAGCGCGGCATCGGCTTGCTCGGCCGGCACGACGGCAACCATCTTGCCCTCGTTTGCCACCTGCAGCACATCGTAGCCGAGCATCTCGCAGGCGGCCTGCACGTCGGGACGCACGGGCACGGCATCCTCGTCGATCTCCATGGCAACGCCGCTGGCCTGCGCAAACTCGTTGAGCGTCGAGGCCAGGCCACCGCGCGTGGGGTCGCGGAAGCAGCGTGTGTCGGGTGCTGCGGAAAGCACATCGGCAATCAGGTGGTTGAGCGGCGCGGCGTCGCTTTCGATGGTGCTCGAAAACGCCAGACCCTCGCGTTGGCTCATGATAGCGATGCCGTGGTCGCCCAGTGTACCCGAGACCAGGATGACATCGCCGGGCTGGCAGTTTGCGCCGCTGAGCGCCACGCCCGCAGGCACCTCGCCCACGCCGGCGGTATTGATATAGACGCCGTCGGCCCCGCCGCGCTCGACCACCTTGGTGTCGCCCGTGATTATGGACACGCCCGCCTCGTGCGCCGTCTCGGCCATCGTCTGCACAATCTGGCGGAGCCTATCCATGGGATAGCCCTCTTCGAGGATAAAGCCGCACGACAGGTAGCGCACGTTGGCGCCCGAGGTCGCGACGTCGTTGACGGTTCCGCACACGGCGAGGCGGCCGATGTTGCCACCGGGGAAGAACTGCGGCGAGACTACAAAGCTGTCGGTCGACATGGCGATGCGCCCGCTCGCGGGCAGCGCGGCGACGCCGGCATCGTTGCCTTCGAGCAGCTCGGGCGACCCAAAGGCATCCAAAAAGACCTCATCGATGATGCGTTTCATCATCTGGCCGCCGGAGCCGTGGCCCAGCAGGACGGTGCTATCGGTAACGCTATGGGACATATCGAAAACTCCAATCGTGGGTGGTGCCGGTGTGCGGGTGTGCCCGGGCTAGTCGCGGTAGCGGTAGTACGCCGCGCAGCTGCCCTCGGAGCTCACCATGCACGGGCCGACGGGGTGCTCGGGCGTGCAGGTGCGGCCAAAGAGCGGGCAGCTGCTCGGCGCAATGGCCCCGCGCAGCACGTCGCCGCAGCGGCACCCGCGCGGCTCGACCGTCGCCTCAACGGGCACGTCAAAGCGAGCGCGGGCATCAAAGCGCGAGAACTCGGGGCGGATGGAAAGGCCCGAGTTGGCAATCAGCCCCAGCCCGCGCCATGTGGTATCGCACGGCTCAAACACCTGCTCGACCAGCTGGCGCGCCACGGGATTGCCGTCTGCGTTGACGCCACGGCGGTAGGCGTTGTCAATCACCGGCCTGTCCTCGACAACCATCTGGACCAGCATGCAGATGCCCTGCAGGATATCGACCGGTTCAAATCCCGTGACCACGCCCGGGGTATTGAATTCGTCGACCAAAAAGCTAAAGGGCACCAAGCCCGTGATGGTGGCGACGTGGCCCGGCAGGATAAAGCCGTCGATGGTGGTCTCGGGGTCGTTGGCGATGGCGCGCAACGCAGGCGGCGTGGCCTTGTGGGCGCAATAGACCGAGAAGTTCAAAAGCCCGCGCGCCTCGGCCTCCAAGATGGCGGCGGCGATGGTGGGCGTCGTAGTCTCAAAGCCCACGCCCATAAAAATGACCGGGCGATCAGGGTTTTGCTCGGCAATGTCGAGCGCGTCGAGCGGGGAATAGACGATACGGATATCGCGCCCCGCCGCCTTTTGCGCAGCGAGCGAGGTGGATGATCCGGGCACGCGCATCATGTCGCCAAAGGTGGTGATGATGGCGCCGTCTATGTTGGCGAGCGCGATTGCGTGGTCGATGTCGCGGTTGGCGGTGACGCAGACGGGGCAGCCCGGGCCGCTCAGCAGCTTGAGCCCGGCCGGCATAATGGAGCGAAAGCCATAGCGCCCGATGCTCACGGTATGCGTGCCGCAGACTTCCATAAGGTTGATGGTGCGGTCGCCGACAAGCTCATGAATGCGCTCGATGAGCTCGCGAGCCAGCTTGGGATCGCGGAATGCCGAGAAATCGATACCGGAGCGCGCCGGCTGCTCGGGCGCCACTAGTAAGCCTCCGCCGGGTTGGTGGTCAGCTGGTCTTCTTCGACCAGCTCGGACATGGCATTAACAAGCTCGAGCGTTTCCTGTGCTTCCTGCTCGTCGACAATCTGGATGCCAAAGCCGGCGTGTACGAGAATATAGTCGCCAACCTGCGCCGTCGGCACGAGTCGCAGCGACACGGGGCGCTCGATGCCCATCATGTCGACGGTGGCCTTGAGGTCGTCGTCGCGTTTGACTACTTTACCGGGAACGGCAAGGCACATATTGTTCCCCTTTTATACGCTTTGCGCTGGACGGGCGCTCAATAATCCATCAGTTGATGGTAGCGCTCGCGGGCGCTGCGGGCAAACGCGCTACACCTGTGAGACGGCGGCTTGCGGGCTGGCCGAACAGCCTATTGTGGCGCGACCTGTGCGAGGCGAGTGCGTGCGACTGCTGCCTGACCGTAGGCGATGCAGCCGTCATTGACGGGTACGGTGTGGGGGACAAGGACAGTAAAGCCTGCGCTTTTGAGCTCGCGGGTGAGAAGCTGAAGCAGAAGTCGGTTCATGAACACGCCGCCCGAGAGCGCGACGGTATCGATGCCTTCGCGCGTGCAGATTTCGCGTGCGATTCGTGCCGAAGAGCGCGTAACGGCGACATGGAAGCCGAGTGCGAGCTTGTCGGCGGGCACGCCGGCCCTGATTCCCTCCAAAAGCGCCTCAATAAGCGATCTGGAGTTTAGAACATGGCAGGCGTCCGGACGGGATGATTCGGTTACGGAAAAGCCGGCTATATTGCCGGCGGGGCAGGCACTTTCACTGCTGAGCGCGCGCCAGGCGGCAGCCTCAAGCTCGATGGCGGGTTCGCCCTCGTAGGTTGCCTTGTCGCAGATGCCCAGAATTGCTGCCGCGGCATCAAAGAGACGCCCCATGCTGCTGGTGCGCGGGCTGTTGATGCCGCGCTCGATCATGGTGGCTGTCACGCTGCGCGTTTGCTCGCCGAGGCTGTCCAAAAGCCGAGCGGCACCTGGGTGCTCGAGCAGGCCGAGCTCACTGAGCAGGGCAAAGGCGTTGCGGCAGGCGTCGCGCACGGAGGCCGCCCCGCCGGGGAGCGCCCAGGTGCGCAAATGCGCGGCGCGCTCAAAGCCGTCAAGGCCGGCAACAAGAAACTCGCCGCCCCAAATGGTCCCATCGGTGCCGGCGCCGGTGCCGTCAAAGGCGATGCCAAGGACGCGCGCGTCGGTTGTAAGCTGGCCCGCGGCGATAGCCTCAGCCATTACGCTCGCGATATGCGCATGATGGTGCTGCACCTCGACGAGCGGCAGATTGCATTTTCGCGCCTGCTCGCGCGCCCACTGGCCCGATAGATAGCTGGGGTGTAAATCGCAGGCCAAGGCGGCGGGCGCCAAATCAAAGAGATCTTCCAAGCGCGTGCGCGCGGTGTTCCAGGCATCGAAGGTCCCGCCGTTTTCAACATCGCCGATATGCTGCGACACAAAACAGGTCGCCTCGCCGTTCGTCCCTTCACGCGTGAGCGTAATCGTGGCCTTTTGTTGCGGCCCGCAGGCGAGTACGCAGGACGGAGCGCCGTCGAGCGCCGGCAACGGCAGCGGCTGGGGTGCATATCCACGAGCGCGGCGAACGGGCATAACGGCGCCGTCGACCACGCGCACCACGGAATCGTCATAGCGCGAGAGAATCGCTCGATCGTTGCCGAGCAGCGCGTCGGCAATGCCGGCGGCAACGAGGCGCCCCCAGGCAAGATCGTCATCGGTCTCGATGGGCTCTTCGCTCAGGTTGCCGCTGGTCATGACGAGCGCGTGCATACCGTGTGACGCGGCAGCTGCAAGCAGAAGATGCTGAAGCGGGGTGTAGGGGAGCATAACGCCAAGCTCGGGCAGGTCGCGCGCGACGGACGGTGCGAGTACGAGGGCGTCGGAAGAATCGCCGTCGTTCCCGCAAACAGCCCGCCGGCGCAGCAGCACGATGGGGCGGATACTGCCGGCGAGCAGATCGCGTTCAGCATCGTCGATATGGCACAGGCGCCCGGCATCGGCAAGACTGCGCACCATGACGGCAAGCGGCTTATTGCTGCGACGCTTGCGACGGCGCAGCTCGGCCACCGCCTGCTCGTTGGCAGCGTCACAGGATAGATGGAATCCGCCCAGGCCCTTGATGGCGACGATGCCACCGCTGGCCAGCAGCTCAACGCAGCGCTCGATGATAGCGTCGCTGGCCTCGCGTGTGGTGCCGACGGCCGGTGTCGCGGACGAATTCCCGCACGCATCGCCGTTCACAGCCTCGCGCCACGTAATATGCGGCCCGCAATCAAAGCAGGCATCGGGTTGCGCGTGAAAACGCCGGTCGAGTGGGTCGGCATACTCCGCGGCACACCTGGGACACATGGGAAAACAATCCATCGACGTGGCCGCTCGGTCATAAGGCAACGATCGGATGATGGTAAAGCGTGGCCCGCAGTTAGTGCAGTTGATAAAGGGGTAGTGATAGCGTCGGTCGGCGGGATCGAACAATTCGCGCAAGCAATCGTTGCAGGTGGCGATATCGGGCGAGACAAGCGTCGTGTGCGCGGTCTGGTCCTGCGATGCTACGATGCGAAAGCCCTGTTCGTTGGCGGCATCCCAACCGTTGGCTGCCAAGTCCACAACCTCGACATGCTCTACGCGGGCTGCCGCAGGCGCATGCTCAGAAAGCGCGGCAACAAAAGCATCGAGTGCATCGGCCGGAGCGTGCACCTCGATATGCACGCCGTCGCCCGCATTGAGCACCCATCCGCAAATGCCATGCGCCATGGCCTCGCGATACACAAACGGTCGCATGCCAACGCCCTGTACAATGCCCGTCACATGAATATGCACATGCCGCATGCGACACCCCTCATCAAAACCGACCAAAAAAGGACAGGTTTATTTTGGTAGGTAAAACGCTAAACCTGCCAAAACAAACCTGTCCCTTTTTGGCAGGTGCGCTGCGGGAAATTCCGCTACAGCCCCAGGCTCTGCTTGGTGGCGGCGCACGTGAGCTCGCCGTGCTTAACGCCGCGCAGGCCCAGCAGACGGTCGGCTAGTTCGTAGACGCGCTCGCCGCGACCCTTGAGCGCCAGAATCTCCAAGCAGTTGTGGTGATCCAAATGCACGTGCATCGTCGATACGATCTCGTCGGTGTAGTCGTGCTGCACCTCGTCCAGGCGGCGCGTCAGATCGCCGGTGTGATGGTCGTAGATCATGGTGAGCGACCCGATAACATGCTCATCGGGCGTGCGCATCTGCTCCTTGGCGATCGAGGCGCGAATCAGGTCGCGCACGGCCTCGGAGCGGTTGGCCACATCGCCGCGGCGCGCGATCTGCTCGTCAAAACGGCGCAGCAGGTCGTCGGGTGCGGTAACCGAAAAACGGACCAGCTCGGAGCCGGAGCCACTACAGCGGCAGCCCGCGTCACCGTCCGCCCCGTGCGGATGCTCGTGCTCGTACCCGCAGCAGTGCTCGTGTTCGGCCACCTTACACCAGCTTCACGGAGCCGACGGAGTTGTGGTCGGCCTCGATGGCCTCTTCGTAGCCCTCGAGTGCGTCGTGGGCCTCGTGCAGCGCAGCCATGGCGGCCTCGAGCTTGGCGCCGATGCGCTCCATGTCAAAATTCTCGGTCGCATGCAGCAGCTGATGGCTCCACTCGTGAGCGAGCTCGATGGTGTCGTCGACCTGCTTGACGCTCATGGCAAGCTGGCTCATGTTCATTCCAACATCATGCATGGGAAATCTCCTTTTGTATGGGGCAGTTCAGTGGTTCAGATTTTACTACGCCCGCTCTGCGCGCGGCTGCATAAGAAAACGGGTACGAGTCTGTGCGACCCGCACCCGTTCACTGGGGGCTGTTTGTAACTACCATACTATCCGTGGTTGCACTCGGTGCATCCAGAAGTTCGGCGAGCGGTGCAAAAGCGCTCATAGACGGCGGGTAAGTAACAAGCGTATTACAGATGCTTCTCCAGCAGCGCCTGCAGCCTCGCCTTGGGCAGAGCGCCAACCGAGCGGTCAATCTCCTCGCCGTTCTTAAACACAATCAGCGTGGGGATGCTCATGACGCCATACTTCATGGCCAGATCCTGGTTGTCGTCGACGTTGCATTTGGCAACGGCAAGCTTGCCCGCCAGCTCATCGGCAACCTCGTCAACGATGGGCGAGAGGGATCGACAGGGCCCGCACCACGGTGCCCAAAAATCGACCAGCACGGGCAGGCTGTCGTTAACGATGGAATCGAAGTTCTCGGGGGTAATCTGATTAATGTCAGCCATGGTGACCTCCATAATGCGACGCGGCTCGGCCGCGTAAAACTCAGTACGACCGTGCTTATACCCAGCCGCCCGCAAAGCAACCACTCGCGGGCAGCTCTTTTATATAATGGTGGGCACGCAAACGATTGGAGAGCGCATGTCCACGTCACAAAGCCAGAAAAAAGAAGCCATCGCCCAGGCGGCCGAGCAGGAGCTCACATCGCTTGCGGTCCGTGGCGTGCGTATCGCGGGCAACGCGTGCTCGCCGATCGTGCTGGTCAAAGGCGATTTGGACGAGGCCGAGCGTTCGGGTGGCGAGCTTGCCGCCGGCCCGGATGGCGCGGCGTTGCGCAAGGCGCTTGGGGCCATCGGCTACGCGCCCGAGGATTTTTGCGTGCTGGCAAGCGTCGCCGGCGTGGGTGACGGAGCGGTCGCGGTGGGCGAGACTCTGCCGTGCGAGCTGTTCCGCGAGGCGCTCGAGGCCTTGGACCCCGAGGCGGTGCTACTGCTCGACAACAACGCGGCCGATGCCATGCGCGAGACCTACGCCGATATGCTCGTGGCGATCGATGACTTCGACACCGCCATGCTCAAGCCCGGCCTGGTCGCCCATGTGCAGGGCCGCCGCGTGCTCGCGCTCGATGGCTTTGAGGCGGCGCTGACCGACAAAGCGGCCAAGCAGCGCATGTGGGCCTACATCAAGCAGCTGACCCCGGCGGCCGCTCCGCTGTAGCGGATTGGCGCCGGTGAGCGATTGCCTGGCGAGCAAGACACGCCGCGAGATCGGCGCCGCACTTCTACATCACAGCGCGCAGCTCAAACCGATCGCCGTTAATGCGGAACTGGCAGTTGCCGTTCATGCGCTCCACGGCAAGCTTGATGCTCCTGGTGCCAAAGCCGTGGCCCGCAT
The DNA here is from genome assembly GCA_902491765.1 of uncultured Collinsella sp. Classification (GTDB taxonomy): domain Bacteria; phylum Actinomycetota; class Coriobacteriia; order Coriobacteriales; family Coriobacteriaceae; genus Collinsella. Next base: position 11,024 of record CABUIY010000025.1, read on the forward strand.
GCCGGGTTACGGGCATGCCGTCGACCATGCGCGGCGCGCGGTCAAACGTGTTGGAAACTAATAACAGCAGCTGGCCGTCCTCTAATCGCAGGTCAAAGTCGACGAATCGCTTTCCTTGGGGTGCGGTGCTTGCGGCGGTGATAGCGTTTTCCAAGGCATTTGAGAGCACGCTAAACAGGTCGGCGTCACCTACGTGGATGGTTTCGGGTACGGCGGCGCGCAGGTTGGCGGTAATGCCGTTTCTATTGATATCCGAGTTAAATGACGAAAGCGCGATGTTTACGGTCTCGTTGGCGCAGAAGCGGCGTACGGCGGTGCGGTCGCCGGCTTCGCAGAGTTCGTCGATGCGATCGAGCGCCTCGTCGGTGTGGCCCTCTTCAATTAAAGCGGCCAGGCCGCGTAGGAAGTGGCGCATGTCGTGGCGAAGAATCGACAGCTCGCGCCCAGATTGACGCCAAGCCTCGAGCTCTTTGATGGCGACGCTGTCGCGGGTTTCGAGCATCCAGCGCTCTCTCTCGGCGGTTTCCTTTTCTTCGTATTCACGCAGGTAGACGGCGAGGAACATAAGGTAGAACGCGCAGAGCGCAAAGGCCAAAAACTCAACCGTCACCACCGAGCCCGAGTGGAACAGCGTGGTGTAGACGTTGGTGGCATAGTCAAAGACGTAATAGACGAGCGGCAGGATTAAAAGGATGCCCAGCTCGGTGGTGCTTTTAATCGCCAAGCGCGGACCGATGTCGCCGGCCCAATGCAGCAGGACGGCAAAGACGGCGAGTGTGGTCGCGATGCGCGCCAGATAGTGCGCGATCTGAGAATCGGTTGCGGCAAATGCGGCGATGCCCATCCAATTGCTGAACTGGCAGCTCAGATAGGCACTCGTAATGCCGAGCACGGCAAGCAGCGGGCTCAGGCGGTAGCGCGCGCACAAATAGATGGCGAGCGGCAGATGCACGACGAGCGGATATACCTGGCGGGCGAAAAGCTCGCCGCCGACGGCATTGGCGATCGAAAAGGCAGCGCCGGTCACGACGCCGACCAGCACCAGTTCAAGCGCATGACGCCGGTTGATCTCGACACCGCACAGCGCCGCCGAGGCAAAGACGCCAAAGAGCAGCGTCGTGGCGTGGTGGATTGCCCAAAGGACCATTTCGACCGAGGAGACCATCAGTGTCTCCCACCCTCAAAGCGCACCGCAAAGTAGGCGTCTTGGAATCCCTGCTTGCAGCTGCGCGAAAGCGGGATGCACGCGCCCGAGCGCACGACGATGTCCGTGCGGTCAAAGTGATCGATATTGCGCAGGTTGACCTGGTAGCTGCGGTGGCATTTAAAGAAGACCGCGTTTTGCTCCAAGCGGTCCTCGACGCTGCGGAACGACTCGAGTGCCTCGATATTGCGTCCGTCGCGCAGGTGGAAGACCACGTGCTTGTTGCGCGCCTCGGCATATTCGATGTCGGACAGGCGCAGGGCGTGGTAGCCAAAGGAAGTTTTGATCACGAGCTCGTCGGTTGCCGCCGGGCGCATGCTCGAAAGCTCGTCGAGTAATCGCGCCAGGCGCTCGTAGGCCACGGGCTTGAGCAGATAGTCGAAGGCGCGGACCTCGTAGGATTCCAGCGCGAACTCGGGCGACGAGGTGAGGAACACCAGGCGCACGGCGGTATCGGCCTGGCGCAGTTCGCGCGCGGTATCCATGCCGTTGACGAGCGGCATGATCATGTCGAGCAGGATGATGTCGGCGCGCGACGCGGCATGGCGCGCCAGCAGGTCCTCGCCGCGCGTGACGAGCGCAACATCGACCGCCGTGCCCGTCTCGCTCGACCAACGGTCGATCATCCGGTGCAGTCTATCTAGAAAAGCGACGTCGTCGTCGCAGGCAATAATCTTGAGCATTCTGAGCCCCCTTAGTAGTTCGATTTTGCCACATTGGGTGCGGACCGCTCGCGGAGGCGTGTCCCATTTGCGCCCCACGTCGCGCAACTCGCGCCGAGCGGTATTGCGGTGGCGAAAGATGCCTCCAGCGCTATCGAGAGCTCGGCTATCCTCAGCTTGCCAGTTCGAAAATGGGCCTGCCACATGATTGAATCTTTATTTCAACTTTACACCTAGGTTTACAGCTGTCTTGTCAGTTGTAAACCTAGGTGTCATACTAAAGCCCCAAGATTCGCCAAAAGAGAGGGGCCTTGATGGCACAGAGCGCGAACATGGATGCGTCGGAGCTTGCACGCGATATCGCGGCCGGCCTAGCATCGGCAACGACGGCAACGGAGCGCGCGGCACTGGTGCCCGCAGAGCTCGTCGAGGCCATTCAGCAACTAAAAATCCAACGCGACGCGGTGATTCTGGCGCACTATTACGTGGCGCCCGAGGTGCAGGCCGTGGCTGATTACGTCGGCGACAGCTTCTACCTGGCTAAGCTCGCTAAAAGCCTGCCGCAGCAGACCATCGTGCTGTGCGGCGTGGAGTTTATGGGCGAGAGCGCCAAACTGCTCAATCCCACTAAGACCGTGCTGCTGCCCGAGCCGGGCGCGGACTGCCCCATGGCTCACATGGTCAAGCGCGAGACGGTCGACGCCGCCCGCGCCGAGTACGGTGACGACCTTGCCGTGGTCTGCTACGTCAACTCGACGGTCGAGATCAAGAGCTGGAGTGACGTGTGCGTCACCAGCTCCAACGCCGTCAAGATTGTGTCCGAGCTGCCGCAGCAGCATATCCTGTTCATTCCCGACCAAAACCTGGGCCGCTTCGTAGCCGAGCAGGTGCCGCAAAAGCACGTCATTCTCAACAACGGCTACTGCCCGCGCCATCACATCATCACCGTCGAGCAGATCGTCGACGCGACGGAGGCCCACCCCGACGCGCTCGTGCTGGCGCATCCTGAGTGCAAGGCCGACGTCCTGACCGAGGCCGACTACATCGGCTCCACCGCCGGCATTATCAAGTACGCCGAGGAGTCCGACGCGAGCGAGTTCATTATCGTGACGGTCCGCGGCGTGCTCTACGAGCTCGAGCGCCGCTGCCAGGGCACCGGCAAGAAGTTCTACTTCCCCGCGGTGCAGCCCACCTGCGTCAACATGGACCTCATCACGCTCGAAAAGCTCGTGCGCTGCCTGGAGACGGGCGAGGGCGAGGTGCAGATCGGCGTCTCGGACGAGGCGGCAGACCAGGCCAAGCTCACGCTCGACCGTATGCTCGAGTACGCAGCGCGCTAGAACAATGTGACATGAGGGGCAGTCCCTTATGTCACATTACAAGGGAGAGGATTCCTGTGGAAACCAAGCAATACCCCGATATGGAGTGCGACGTCGTAATTGCCGGCTGCGGCGTGGCGGGCCTGTACGCGGCCCTCAATCTGCCGACGAGCACGCGCGTGATCATGCTTTCCAAGGGCGCGGTCGACGAGTGCGATTCGATGCTCGCGCAGGGCGGCATCTGCGTGCTGCCCGAGGGCTCGGACTACGATGCCTTCTTTGAGGACACCATGCACGCCGGCCACTACGAGAACCGCCGCGAGAGCGTCGACATCATGATCCGCTCGAGCCGCTCGGTCATCAACGACCTGCTGGCCATGGGCGTGGACTTTGAGCGCAAGGCCGACGGTAGCCTCGACTTTACCCGAGAGGGCGCGCACAGCCGTCCGCGAATTGCCTTCCATGCCGACATTACGGGCAAGGAGATCACGACCAAGCTGCTCCAGGCCGTTCGCAAGCTGAATAACGTGCAGATTTTGGAGCACGTGGCCATGACCGACATTCTAACGGGCGAGCGTGACGGCGCCACGGTGTGCACCGGCGTCGTCGCCGTTCCCGTGGACGAGGACAACTCGCTTCGTCCCGCCGACGAGCTGGCAAATGTCGCCGAGGGCGTGCATGCCGGCGAGCTGTTTAAGATCCATGCCCGCCACACGCTGTGGGCAACGGGCGGCATCGGCGGCGTATACGACCACTCGACCAACTATCCGCAGCTCACGGGCGATGCCTGCTACATCGCTCAGGAGCATGGCATTAAGATGGAGCACCTGGACTACGTGCAGATCCACCCCACGGGACTGTTCTCGCCGCAGCCGGGCCGCACCTTCCTGATCAGCGAGAGCTGCCGCGGCGAGGGCGCGATTCTGCTCAACGCTGCCGGCGAGCGCTTTACCGACGAGCTGCAGCCGCGCGACGTAGTCGCCGTCGCTATTCGCGAGCAGATGAAGCAGGACGGCACCGAGCACGAGTGGCTGAGCTTTGCCCCCGTCGAGCGCGACGTGGTGACCGGGCATTTCGCCAACATCCGCGCGCGCTGCCTTGAGGACGGTCGCGACATCCTGGATGAGCCCATTCCCGTTACGCCCACGCAGCACTACTTTATGGGCGGCGTGTTGGTCGACAAGGATGGCCGCACCTCGATGCCCGAGCTCTATGCCGCGGGCGAGACGGCTTGCAACGGCGTTCACGGCAAGAACCGCCTAGCTTCCAACAGCCTGCTCGAGTCCCTAGTCTGGGGTCGTCGCGCCGCGTGGTATATGCGTACCGGCGAGTCGCTGGCCGTGGAGCAGGCGGGCGATCCCGCGCTCGATGGCCGTCATCGCGCCCTGAGCGCCGACACCCTGGCAATCGATGATCTGGCCCGTGCCGCCGGCACGCAGGCCGTGGAGGAGTAGACCATGAATCCCATTACCGTGAAGCTCGTCGTCGATGATCTGATTCTGCAGGCTCTGCGCGAGGACATCACGTTTGAGGACGTGAGCACGGCGAGCGTGTGCCCCACGGCGCGTCCCGCTACCGTTGAGCTTATCGCCAAGGCCGACGGCATCATCGCCGGCTTGGATGTGTTTGCCCGCACCTTTGAGTTGCTGGATCCGCAGAGCTCGGTGCTGTTTGATGTTGCCGACGGTGACGAGGTTCACGCCGGCGACCACGTGGGGCAGGTGCGTGGCGATGCACGCGTGCTGCTTTCGGGCGAGCGCGTGGCGCTCAACTACCTGCAGCGCATGAGCGGCATCGCTACCTACACGCACAGCATGGCCGCGGCGCTCGAGGGCACCAAGACCGTGCTCGTCGACACGCGCAAGACCACGCCGGGCATGCGCGTGTTTGAGAAGGCGGCGGTCGAGATCGGCGGCGGCAGCAACCACCGCTACAACCTGTCGACGGCCGTCATGCTCAAGGACAACCACATCGATGCCGCCGGTGGCGTGACGCGCGCGATCGAGATGGCGCGCGCTCATGCGTCGTTTACCGCGACGGTCGAGATTGAGTGCGAGAACCTGGACATGGTGCGCGAGGCTGTGGAGGCCGGCGCCGACATCATCATGTTCGACAACATGACCCACGACGACATGGCTGCCGCGATTGAGCTTATCGCCGGCCGTGCCAAGACCGAGTGCTCGGGCAACGTGGACGCCAGCAATATCCGCGCGCTCGCCGACCTGGGCGTTGACTTTATTAGCTCGGGGGCGCTGACGCACTCTGCGCCGATTCTCGACCTCTCGCTTAAGCACCTGCGTCTGCTGGACGGTAAATAATGGACGCCCGCGAGCGTCGCCGTGCCATCATAGGCGTGCTCGAGCGAGCCAAGGAGCCCGTTTCGGGCAGTGCGCTTGCTCGTGAGGTGGGTGTGAGCCGCCAGATTGTCGTGCAAGACATCGCCCTGCTGCGCGCCGATGGGCACGATATCGTGGCCACCAATCGCGGCTACGTGCTGCAGGAGGCGGCGGGCAGCCCGGCTGTTCCCACGCGCGTGGTCAAGGTGCACCATAGCGTGGAGCAGGCAAGTGACGAGCTCACGAGCATCGTCGACGCCGGAGGCGCCGTTCTCAACGTGATCGTCAATCACCGCGTGTACGGTAAGATTACGGCCGACCTGGACATCCGCAATCGTCGCGATGTCGAGCGCTATCTGCGCGATATCGAGAGCGGCAAGAGCTTTCCGCTGCTGACGGTGACCAGCGGCTACCACTTCCATCGCATTGCGGCGGAGGACGAACAGACCCTCGACGAGATCGAGGCGATGCTCAAGGAAAAAGGCTACCTAGCAGACCTGATGCCCTACGAAGACGATTTGTCCTAGTCGACGCCGCATCTATAAGTTGCGGTGAAATAGTTCCTAAAATCGGCATCCAAGACATAAAACAGGAACTATTCCACCGCAACTGCCAAGGGTCCCGCTCCAAATTAGCTGCCCACATATGCAAAAGGAGGCCTCCGCGGCGATGCGGAAGCCTCCTTTTTTTGTGCACGGTGTACTTTTGAGTGTGCAAGTGGGGGAGTTGTTACTCCTCGACGATCTCGGTGATCGCGCCGGCGGGGCAAGCGTCCTGGCAAGCGCCACAGGCGACGCAGGAGTCCTCGTCAGCGACGGTAGCGACGTCCTGGAGCTCCAGAACGCCAGCGGGGCAGGAGTCGACGCAAACGCCACAAGCGATGCACTCGTCGGCATCAATTACGGGATGAGCCATGGTAGTTTCCTCTCTGTTGACCGACGCTACAGACGATGCGCGCCGGTTTGATTCGGGCAAAAACATACCACGGGAGCGACCGTTTGCAATACCCTCTGGCCGGCATCTTCATACCGTTCGCCGAGTATGCCAAGGTTTACTAAAAAACGCGCAGGTGGGGCCGTTGAGCTGCGCAAATGTTAGCTAAAGGTGACTTGAGATATTGAGCTATTGAGCGAGCTTTTGGAAAGCGCAACCCAGAATTGGCGTCCAAAACGGGTCGCGCTTTCCGGTCGAGCCCTCTGGCGGAAACTGCGACCCAGAATCCACACTCAGACTGGGATCTATTTTCCCGAGGGCCTTGGTTGCGGAAACTGCAGCCCGGAATTCACGCTCAAACCGGGATTTGCTTTCCGCAGGGCCATCCCGAGGGGTTCCAGACCCAAGCCTCAGCCATCTCTACATAGATCTCGATAGATTTGCCGAGAACTCATTCAGCGCATCTACCTGCGCATTTAAGAACCTAAACTCTCAGCAATAAGAAATCTTATATGAATTGACTTAGATTTTGTATATTCCGGCCCATAAGGGGATACACTACATCCTGAAAGACAAGCCGAAGCGCCGCGCGACAGATCGTCGAGGCGGCGCGAACGCAAAAGAGAGAGGGAATTTCTAATGAGTAAGATTCTTGGTATCGACCTTGGTACTACTAACTCCGCTATGGCCGTTCTCGAGGGCGGTTCTCCGACCATTATCGTGAACGCCGAGGGCGACCGCACCACCCCGTCCGTCGTGGGCTTCCGTGCCGACGGCGACCGCGTCGTGGGTAAGGCCGCTAAGAACCAGGCTGTCACCAACCCCAAGAACACCGTGTTCTCCATCAAGCGCTTCATGGGCCGCAAGTACTCCGAGTGCACCTCCGAGATCAAGACCGTGCCGTATGAGGTCAAGGAGGGCCAGGGTGGCCGTGCCGTCGTCGATATCGAGGGCAAGGATTACACCGCCGAGCAGGTGAGCGCCATGACGCTCGCCAAGATGAAGGCTGACGCCGAGAAGTATCTGGGCGAGACCGTCACCGACGCCGTCATCACCGTCCCGGCCTACTTCAACGACGCCCAGCGTCAGGCCACCAAGGACGCCGGTAAGATCGCTGGCCTCAACGTCAAGCGTATCGTCAACGAGCCGACCGCTGCTGCTCTGGCCTATGGCCTGGACAAGCAGGGCACCGACCAGCGCATCCTGGTCTTCGACCTGGGCGGCGGCACCTTCGACGTCTCCATCCTCGACCTCGCCGACGGCGTGTTTGAGGTTCTGTCCACCTCGGGCGATAACCACCTGGGCGGCGACGACTGGGATCAGCGCGTCATCGACTGGATGGCCGATAAGTTCCAGCAGGAGAACGGTGTCGACCTGCGTCAGGACCCCATGGCCCTGCAGCGTCTGAAGGAGGCCGCCGAGAACGCCAAGAAGGAGCTCTCCGCCGCCCAGCAGACCACCATCAACCTGCCGTTCATTACCATGAACCAGTCCGGCCCGCTGCACCTCAACTACACGCTGACCCGCGCCGAGTTCGAGAAGATCACCCGCGACCTGCTCGAGCGCTGCAAGCAGCCTGTCACCAACGCCCTGCGCGACGCCAAGCTTAAGCTCTCCGATCTGACCGAGGTCATCCTCGTCGGCGGCTCCACCCGTATGCCCGCCGTCCAGGAGCTCGTCAAGACCATGACCGGCAAGCAGCCCAACATGTCCGTGAACCCCGACGAGGTCGTTGCCGACGGCGCTGCCGTCCAGGGCGGCGTGCTCACCGGCGACGTCGAGGGCATCCTGCTGCTCGACGTTACCCCGCTGTCGCTGGGCGTCGAGACCATGGGCGGCATCATGACCAAGATGATCGACCGCAACACCACGATCCCGACCTCCAAGACCGAGGTCTACTCCACCGCTGCCGACAACCAGACCAGCGTCGAGATCAACGTGCTCCAGGGCGAGCGCGAGCTTGCCCGCGACAACAAGTCGCTCGGTAAGTTCCAGCTGACCGGTATCCCGGCTGCCCGCCGCGGCGTGCCGCAGATCGAGGTTACCTTCGACATCGACGCCAACGGCATCGTCAAGGTCTCCGCTAAGGACAAGGGCACCGGCAAGGAACAGCAGATCACCATTTCCGGCTCCACCGCTCTGTCCGACGACGAAGTCGATCGTATGGTCAAGGACGCCGAGGCTCATGCCGAGGAGGACAAGAAGCAGAAGGAAGAGGTTGAGGTCCGCAACCAGACCGACAGCCTGTGCTACTCCACCGAGCAGACCCTCAACGAGCTCGGTGACAAGGTTTCCGCCGACGTGAAGTCCAAGGCCGAGGCCGCTATCGCCGACGCCAAGAAGGCGCTCGAGGGCTCTGACGTCGAGGCCATCAAGGCCGCCGGCGAGTCCCTGCAGTCCGTGGCCTACGAGCTGGCCCAGGTTGTCTACGCCGACGCTCAGCAGCAGACCGACGGTGCCGCCGGCGCCCAGCCTGCCGACGATGACGTCGTCGACGCCGACTACGAGGTTGTGGACGACGAGGACAAGTAATCATGTCCGCCCGTAAAGCTCGCACGGAGGCGGCCGCCGCTGGCGCCGCCCCCGTTGACTCTGAGGAGAAGGACGTGAAGATTCCCGTAGAGGCCGTCGACGATACCGAGGCCAACGAGGCCCCGGCCGCCGAGGCTGCCGAGAACCAGGTAGAGGATTCCAACAAGGAGGCGACGATGACCGAGGACGAGATGGTGGAAGCCGCTATCCGCGCCGGTGAGGAAGCCGCCGACAACGACTTTAAGCTCAAGTTCGAGCAGGCCCAAAAGGAGCTCGCCGACGTGCGCAATGAGCTCGATGCTGCGGCAGAGGCTCAGAAGGCCGCCGAGGACAAGGCAAAGGACGCCACTGAGCGTACCGCCCGTCTTCAGGCCGACTGGGAGAACTTCCGTCGCCGCACCGCCAATGAGCGTATCGCCGAGCGCGAGCGCGCGACCGAGAAGCTCGTCACCGCGCTGCTGCCGGTGGTCGACGATATCGAGCGTGCGATCGACCATGCCCGCAGCCAGGAGCTTGCCGACGACTTTAAGCAGTTCGTCGACGGCGTCGACGCGGTGCATGCCAAGCTGCTCGATGTGTTTGCGCACGAGGGCGTTGAGCCCATCGACCCCAAGGGCGAGGCGTTCGATCCGCTCGAGCACCAGGCCGTGGGTCGCGTCGAGGACGCGTCGCAGTACGACGAGACCGTCAACGACGTGTACCAGAAGGGCTACCGCATGGCGGACCGCATCCTGCGTTCCGCGATGGTGACGGTGACCTACGGTGGCGAGAAGCGCCCCGCACCGGAGCCCGACGCGGCGCCCGAGGATGCTGCGGCCGATACGGCCGAGAGCACCGAGGAGTAATTGAGAAGGGCCCCGGGGCAACACCCGGGGCCCTTTCTGGCCTAGTGCCATATGAAAGCATGAGCCGCCGCCCGCTGGGCGGCGGATGAAACAGGAGAGGAGCTACGATGGCTGCAGGCAAAACCTTCTATGACATCCTGGGCGTATCCAAGAGCGCCTCCGATAAAGAGATCAAGAGCGCGTTTCGCAAGCTCGCGCAAAAATATCACCCCGATGCCGGCGGCGACGAGGCCAAGTTTAAGGAGATCAGCGAGGCCTACGAAACGCTTTCGGACGAGAAGAAGCGCAAAGAGTACGACCAGATGCTCATGTTTGGCGGCATGCCGGGCGCAGGCGGCGCGTATGGCGGCGGCTACGGTGCCGGCGCGGGCGCCAGCGGCTGGGGCGACATCTTCGACAGCATCTTTAGCGGCAACGGCGCCTGGGGCAGCGATTGGGGCTCGGGCTTTGCCGGGGCTGCGGGCGCTGCCGGTGCCGGCGCGGGTCGCAGCCGCGCTCGCAAGGGCGGCGACCTGTCGCTGACCGTCGATGTGACGGCTGAGGACGCGTTCCGCGGCGTGACGCACAAGGTCACTTACCGCATTCCCTCGACGGGCGAGCAGCAGACCATTACGGTCTCGGTCCCCGCGGGCGCGGTCGACGGCGGCAAGCTACGCTACAAGCGTCGCGGCGAGTACGGCGTTGCGGGTGGCGAGCGCGGCGACCTGGTCGTGACCACGCATGTGGAGGAGCACCCGCTGTTTAAGCGCAAAGGTGCCGACGTGACCATGGAGGTACCGGTCTCGGTCTTCGAGGCGGCGCTCGGCTGCACGGTGGACGTGCCGACGCCCGGTGGTGCGACGGTTCGTCTGAAGGTGCCCGCGGGTACCCAGACGGGCAAGAAGTTCCGCTTTAAGGAGATGGGCGCGCCCGACGTTAAGCATCGCGGGCGCACCGGTGCGCTGCTTGTCGAGATCAAGGTGCAGGTTCCCACGAACCTGTCTGATGACGAGCGCGATGCCATGACCAAGCTGCGCGAGGCCGACACGCGCGACTACCGCGAGAAGGTCAACCGTTACAAGGCGACGTACTAGGGCGGTCGCGGCGCACGCCCACGCCCGCGGGCTTATGATGGACGATAACGAGACGGGAAGGGGTCAGGTAGCATGGCCGAGGACAATAGGAACAAACCGCTGTACATGATTAGCGTGGCGGCCGAGCTGACCGGTATGCATCCGCAGACTCTGCGCGTCTACGAGTCCAAGGGCCTGGTGAACCCCCAGCGCTCGGGCGGCAACACGCGTCTGTATTCGCGTGCCGATATCGAGCGCTTGGAGCTCATCAACCAGCTGACCGACGAGGGCATCAACCTTGCCGGCGTGGTGCGTATTCTCGATATGAAGGAGCGTGCTGAGGAGCGCGAGCACGAGAACGAAAAGCTCCGTGCTCGCGTGCGCCAGCTCGAGGACGAGCTGCACGAGTACAAGATGCAGAAGAAGATCACCGCCCTGGCCCCGCGCGACGGCTCAGTTAACCCCGAACAGGTCATGCGTAAGCTGCTGGGCGCCGGCGGGGATTTGTAGTTACGCGGGTTTACCAACCCGCGTAACGGGCCGACGCTGCGCGACGTCCAGAGCGACAATTTGTCATTCAAAAGGCAAGGCATGACCAGAAGGTCTATGCCTTGCCTTTTTCATGCCAACTTGTTCGCTCTGGACGTCGCTCGCTGTCCGTCCTCTACTTGCGGCGTTGTTTTGCTCCGAATTGGTGGGCTTTCGCTGTCCGCGCCAAAACATCGGCGTTGTTATGGGTAGTCATTGGGGACGTTCTTAAATGACTAGTTGAAAGGGACACACTTGCACCAAATCCGCCGGTCCTGCACCGGGCTCGTCCTATGCTTTACCGAGATAAAGTGAACGTGTAGATTCGTAACCCGCTCGCAACCGTTCTATGGCACGATATTGAACGAATGTATGCTATGCGCCCAAATCTTTTGGGCAGAGTGGGAGACAGTATGGTCAAGCTGTACGAGGACGGCATCTACCTGCGTAACGGCAGCGAGGTTGTGCCTGAGGCCGAGGCCGCTGAGCGCGGCATTACGCAGACACCCGAGGATGCCAAGCGCGGCACCATCGCGTATTCGATCCTTCAGGCACACAATACGTCCGGCGACCCCGAGGCGCTCAAGATTCGCTTCGACGCCATGGCGAGTCACGACATCACCTTTGTCGGCATTATCCAGACGGCGCGTGCCTCGGGCATGGAGCAGTTCCCGCTGCCCTACGTGCTCACCAACTGCCATAACTCGCTGTGCGCCGTGGGCGGCACCATCAACGAGGACGACCACGTCTTTGGTCTCTCGGCTGCCAAAAAGTACGGCGGCATCTTCGTTCCGCCGCATATCGCCGTCATCCACTCCTTTATGCGTGAGAACTTCGCTGGCTGCGGCAAGATGATCTTGGGTTCCGACTCGCACACCCGCTACGGCGCCCTGGGCACCATGGCCGTGGGCGAGGGCGGTGGCGAGCTGGCAAAGCAACTGCTGCGCGACACCTACGATGTCGCCTATCCCGGCGTCGTTGCCATCTACCTCACGGGCGCCCCGCGCCCCGGCGTCGGCCCGCACGATGTGGCGCTCGCCATCATCCGTGCCGTCTTTGCCAAGGGTTACGTTAAGAACAAGGTCATGGAGTTCGTGGGCCCCGGTATCGCGAGCATGACGACCGACTACCGCAACGGCGTCGACGTCATGACCACCGAGACCACCTGCCTTTCTTCCATCTGGGCAACCGACGAGGATACGCACGCGTTTTTGACCATGCATGGCCGCGGCGATGATTATCGCGAGCTCAAGCCCGCCGATGTCGCCTACTACGACGGCTGTGTCGAGGTCGACCTGTCGAGTATCAAGCCCATGATCGCGCTGCCGTTCCATCCTTCTAACGGCTTTGAGATTGACGAGCTCAACGAGAACCTCGAGGACATCCTGCACGAGGTGGAGCTTGAGGCCGCCAAGATCGGCGAGGGCAAGACGCACTTTAGCCTGCTCGACAAGATCGTCGACGGCAAGCTGCACGTGCAGCAGGGCGTTATCGCCGGCTGCTCGGGCGGCAACTACGACTCCGTGGTCCAGGCTGCCCGCGTGCTCAAGGGCGCCAACACCGGCTGCGGCGAGTTCTCGCTGTCGGTCTATCCCACGAGCCAGCCCGTGGCGCTCGAGCTTACACGCCGCGGCTATATCTACGACCTTATGGAGGCCGGCGCGATCGTGCGCACGGCATTCTGCGGCCCGTGCTTCGGCGCCGGCGACACGCCTGCCAACAACGGCCTTTCGATCCGCCACACCACGCGCAACTTCCCCAATCGCGAGGGTTCCAAGCCGGGCAACGGTCAGCTGAGCGCCGTGGCCCTGATGGACGCCCGCTCCATTGCGGCGACGGCTGCCAACGGCGGCGTCCTGACGCCGGCGACCGACCTGCCCGAGGAGACTTGGGACGAGGCCTGCGAGTACACCTTTGACGACGCGCCGTACAAGAAGCGCGTGTACTGGGGCTTTGGCAAGGCTGAGCCGGCCGACGAGCTGGTCGAGGGTCCCAACATCAAGCCGTGGCCCGCGATGGAGCCGCTCGGCGACGATATCCTGCTCAAGGTGTGCTCCAAGATTATGGACCCGGTCACCACGACTGACGAGCTCATTCCCTCGGGCGAGACGAGCTCCTTCCGCTCCAACCCGCTGGGCCTGGCCGAGTTTACGCTGAGCCGCCGCGACCCTGCCTACGTGGGCCGCTCCAAGGAGGTCGACGCCGTGGAGAAGCGCCGCGTGGCTGGCGAGGCCGCGGGCGACCTGGCGGTGCTCGATGCCGAGCTCGCGGGCGTGTTTGAGGCGCTGGCCGGCGCGGGTGTCGCGGCAGATGCCAAGGCGACCGAGTACGGCTCCATGCTCTATGCCAAGAAGCCCGGTGACGGTTCCGCCCGCGAGCAAGCCGCGAGCTGTCAGCGCGTGATCGGCGGTCTGGCCAACATCGTCCACGAATACGCCACCAAGCGTTATCGCTCCAACGTGATGAACTGGGGCATGGTGCCCTTCCAGATGGAGGCCGAGCCCAACTTTGAGGTGGGCGACTACGTCTTTGTGCCGGGTATCCGTGCCGCACTCGATGGCGATCTAAAGAACATCGCTGCCTACGTTGTGCGCGCCGACGGCACGGCCGAGCAGATTGAGCTCTACATCGCCGATATGACGGCAGAGGAGCGCGCCATCGTCAAGGCCGGCTGCCTGATCAACTACAACAAGTTCAA
>CABUIY010000026.1 GCA_902491765.1 uncultured Collinsella sp.
TACGACGGCGAGAAGGCCGTGCCGACCTTCACCAACTCGAAGCCGACGACGGACGTTACCGTCGAGGCAACGAAGACCCTCACGGGCAAGGCGCTGACGGACGGCGCGTTCGCCTTCGGCCTGTACGACCAGGCCGGCAACGAGGTCGCCAAGGGCGCCAACGACCGGGACGGCAAGGTCAAGCTGACCGTCAAGGGCCTGAACCTGGGCGAGTACGACTACACGCTCAAGGAGGAGAAAGCGGGCCAAACCGTCGACGGCGTGGTCTACGACGCCAAGGAAGTCAAGGTCCACGTCAAGGTAGAGCAGAACCAGGACGACAACAATAAGACGAAGGTGACCGTCACCTATGACGGTGCCGCTACGGCTCCCGCCTTCAACAACACCTACGACGCAAAGGGTTCCGTAACCCTGACGGCGACCAAGACCATCAAGGTTGCGGACGGCTTCGACCACACGACGAAGCCCGCGGACGGCGAGTTCACCTTCGATCTGAAGGACGCTGCCGGCAACGTGATCGGCACCGCGAAGAACGACGCCGACGGCAAGATCAGCTTCACGCGCGAGTTCCAGCTCTCCGACTTGGGCGGCGCCGCGAGCAAGGACTTCACCTACACCATCGTGGAGCAGCCGGGCGCGGAGGCCGGCATGGTCTATGACAACCATCCTCTCACCTACAAGGTGACGGTCACAGACGGCGGGACCGGAGCGCTGAACGCGAAGGCGATCGTGACGAGCGCATCCGGCTCGGATACCTTCACCAACACCTACCAGCCGGCTGCGACCGGCCTGGCCCTCGGTGCGCGGAAGAGCTACGTGAAGAAGGACGACAACACGCCGATCGCGCTCAAGGGCGGCGAGTTCACCTTCGGTGTGTACGAGGGCAACCTGACGGCTAAGCAGCTTGCCAGCGCCAAGCCCGTCCGGACCGCGATCAACGGCGCGAACGGAAGCGTCAGCTTCGACGCCTTCTCCTACGCGAAGCCGGGCACGCACGAGTACACCATCGTGGAGCAGAAGGGCAACCTGTCTCACGTGACCTACGACGCTACGGTGCACCATGCCGTGGTGACGGTTGCGGACAACGCCGGCACGCTGCAGGCGAGCGTCGCCTACGACGGCGCGGACGCCACGAAGCCCACCTTCACCAACACCTACAAGGCACAGGCGACGGTCTCCGGCGCGATCGCCCTCACCAAGAGCGTTGACGTGCACGACGGCAGCTACCAGATGAAGGCGGGAGACTTCGCCTTCGAGTTGGTGGGGCCCGACGGCATGGTGCTTCAGACCCAGAAGAACGACGCCGACGGCAAGGTTGCCTTCGACAAGCTGACCTTCGACCATGCGGGCACCTTTATCTACACGGTCCGCGAGGTGCAGCCGACGGACGACGCGCCTGGCGTGCCGGGCGTGACCTACACCGGCAAGACGTACACCCTGACCTATGTGGTGGCAGACAACAACGACGGCAAGCTGGTGGTGGAGAGCTCCACGGCGAAGCCGAGCGAGGGCACCGAGAACGGCGTAACCCCCAACACCATGACGTTTGCGAACAGCTACCAGCCGCGCGCGATCTCCTACCAGATCTCCGGCACCAAGGTGCTTAAGAACGCCGACCCGGCCACCACGCGGACGCCCGCCAATGGCGAGTTCACGTTCGCGCTGATTGACGTGGCCACCGGGCAGGAGATTGACCGGACCACGAACGTGGGTAGCGCGTTTACCTTCAAGGCCATCTCGTACACTGCGACTGGTTCGCATGCGTACCAGGTGAAGGAGGTTGCGGGCCAAGATGGCACCATCACTTACAGCGATGCGGTGTTGGATGTGACGGTGAGCGTGACCGACGACGGCAGCGGCCAGCTGACCGCGACGGCGAACAAGACGGCTGCAGATCTGACCTTCACCAACGCCTACACGCCGACGGCAACGACGGCGACGATTACCGGAACGAAGGCTCTGACCGGCCGCGACCTGGCCAAGGGTGAGTTCTCCTTCGACCTGAAGGACGCCGACGGTAACGTGGTGCAGACGGTGCAGAACGGCGCCGACGGTACGTTCGGCTTCGCGCCGCTGCAGCTGGACAAGGTGGGGACGTACGTCTACACCGTGTCCGAGCGGGCAGGGGCGACGGCGAACGGCGTCACCTACGACACGACGGTCTTTACCGCGACGGTGACGGTGACGGAGGATGCGGAGACGCACGCGCTGGAGGCGCAGGTTGCCTACAGCACGGGCGGCAAGGCTGCGGATGCGGTGACGTTCAGCAACAGCTACGCGCCGGCCGCGACTGAGGTGAAGCTGGGGGCTTCCAAGGTGCTGAGCGGTGAGGACCTGAAGGAAGGGCAGTTCTCCTTCCAGCTGAAGGATGCCGACGGCAAGGTGTTGCAGACCGCCAAGAATGCGGCGGACGGCACGGTGGGCTTCAAGGCGATCTCGTACGACAAGCCCGGGGCGTATCGCTACAGCATCTCCGAGGTGAACGACGCTCAGAAGAACGTGACGTACGACGCGGCCGAGCACCGGGTAACGGTGACGGTGACGGACGACGGCGCGGGCCATCTGGTGGCGACGGTAACCTATGACGGTGACGTGGCGCCGGTGTTCAAGAACACGTACACGCCGCCGACCACCCCGCCGGTCAACCCGCCGACGGAGCCGCCCACCAACCCACCGGTGTCGAAGGAGGAGAAGCCGGGTCTGCCGAACATGGGCGATACCAGCTTGTCGCCGATGGCCCTGGGTGGCATCGCGGGCGGCGCGGTGGTGCTGATCGCCGCAGGCGTGATTCTGCGGCGCCGGAACCGGTAACTGCGGCGGCCGAGAAGGGCTTTGATTGAGGGCGGGTGGTCGCAGGGCGCGGCCACCCGCCCTTTTCGGTGAAAGGCTATGTTAACCCGCCGTTTGCACGTCCGGCTCCGGATGGAACTCGTACTCCGGCTCCATCATCTTCTTCCAGGTCTTCCTGTAGCGCCCGTCCTCGAGCTGCTCGCGCATGAGCGGCGTCCTGTTCCCGTCGCGCCTACCTCCAAGGCATCCGCTTCCTCATCGCCCTGCTCCACACGCTCTAGAAGCCCGGAAAAGCTGCACGAAGCAGCCATCTGGACCCGGAAAAGCTGCAAATCTAGGCCAAATACACCCGGAAAAGCTGCAAACCGCAGGTGAAGGAGTTACATTCCGTGCGGGTTATATGCAGGTATGCCTGCGCACGCTATCATGTATGGGTTAGACCGCAACTATGTACCCCATACGCGAAGGGATGCGCATGTATCTGAAGATCGACATGTTCTAGCTGGGCTTACCCCCGCAGTGGCGCCGCGCGCCCCATCAACTCTGCCGATTTTCACCTTCACGCACATAAAGGAGTCCCGCCATGCGCGACAAGCTCGAAAAGATTATTAAGGCCTACGAGGAGCTCGAGAAGAAGCTCTCCGACCCGGCCGTCGCCTCCGACATCAAGGAGTTCACGCGTCTCAACAAGGAGTACGCGCACCAGTCCGACCTCATTGCCGCCTCGCGCGAGTACATCGGCGCGCTCGATGACATCGAGGCTGCCAAGGAAATGCTGCACGATACCACCGATGCCGATGAGAAGGAGATGCTCCAGATGGACATCTCCGAAAACGAGGCCAAGCTCCCCCAGCTCGAGGAAGACATCAAGTACATGCTCATCCCGAGCGACCCCAACGACGACAAGAACACCATCGTCGAGATTCGCTCCGCCGCCGGTGGTGACGAGGCCGCCATCTTTGCCGGCGACCTCTACAAGATGTATCAGCGCTTTTGCGAGTCGCGCGGCTGGAAGACTACCGTGCTCGATTCCAGCCCCAGCGAGGCCGGCGGCTTTAAGTCCATTGAGTTCAAGGTCGAGGGCGACCGCGTCTACTCCGTTATGAAGTACGAGTCCGGCGTGCACCGTGTCCAGCGCGTCCCCAAGACCGAGTCCCAGGGCCGCATTCAGACCTCCACGGCTACCGTCGCCGTGCTTCCCGAGGCCGAGGAAATCGACGTCCAGATCAACCAGTCTGACCTGCGCATCGACACCTACTGCGCCTCCGGCCCTGGCGGTCAGTGCGTTAACACCACCTACTCCGCCGTGCGCATTACCCACCTGCCCACCAACACCGTGGTGCAGTCGCAGGAGCAGCGCTCCCAGATCCAGAACCGCGAGGTCTGCATGCAGATGCTGCGCGCCCGTCTGTACGAGATGGAACTCGAGAAGCAGCAGGCAGAGCTCGGTGCCGAGCGCCAGAGCCAGATCGGCCACGGTAACCGTTCCGAGAAGATCCGTACCTACAACCAGCCGCAGGACCGCGTGACCGATCACCGCATCGGTTTCAACTCCACCTATAACGGCGTCCTTCTGGGCGATCAGCTCGGCACCGTCATCGAGGCGCTCGCCGCCGCAGAGCGCGCCGAGAAGCTGGCGCAGGCCGTGTAGGTTACGCGGTTTTACAAACCGCGTAACGACTCGACGCTGCGCGCCGCCCAGAGCGACAAGTTGGCATGAAAAAGGCGAGGCATGACCATCAGGTCTATGCCTCGCCTTTTTCATGCCAACTTGTTCGCTCTGGACGTCGCTCGCTGTCCGGCCTCTATCTACGGCGTTGCCATCGCTGCCGAAGACGGCAATTGGTTAGTTGGCACTTAGGGACGTTCCTTTTCTGCCGGCAGTTTGGGACACTCCTGGCTTAGTAGTCATTGGGGACGTTCTTAAACGACTAGTCAAATAAGAACGTCCCCAATGACTAGGTCGGGCACATTGCTTTGTGAGTTTATTCAATCTTCTTTAATAACAATTAAGTTGTTTACCTGCTTAAAGTTATTTATCATTTTTAAAAATAATGCTCAAAAAATCGTCCAAGAAGTCGCGTGTCATTTTTTGATGCGTCGCGCGTCAAGTGATTTGGCAAGTTCTTGGTTAGATATTGGTCAGTTTTGGGGCAACCTTGCCAAAAGCTTGACGGATGCAGATTTAGACGTCGACGAATGAACACTTCGATTGCGATTCAAGCAAAATTCTGGGCTGATTCTCGATAATCGCTTCCAATCGTCCCTTGCCGCGTGCCGCCCTCGCGTACAATCTGCTCCGACATTCGCGCGCCGTCCGGCGCTTAAGAGGGGAGGGCCCCATGGCAAACGAGATTTGGACCATCAAGCGTTGTCTCGAGTGGACCAAGGAGTACCTGGCCGAGCGCGGCGAGGAGCACCCCCGTCTTTCTGCCGAGTGGCTGCTCTGCGCTGCCACGGGTTTGGCACGCATCGACTTATATATGCGCATGGACGAGACGCTTAACGCGGCTCAGCTCGAGACCATGCACGCGGCCGTTGTCCGTCGCGCTAAAGGTGAACCGCTGCAGTACATCACCGGCAGCACGCAGTTTCGCATGATCGACGTCACGTGCGCCCCCGGCGTGCTCATTCCGCGTCCCGAGACCGAGATGCTCGTCGAGGAAGTCCTCAATTATCTGGATGCCGAGGTGCTGAGCCCCGAGGCTGCTGCCCGTCAGCGTGTTGAGCTGCCTTGGAACGATGAGGTCGAGCAGGCTCGCAAGGCTGAGGCCGCGCTGGCAGACGAACGCGCGACCGCCGAGCGCCGTGCCGCCAACCTGACGGCCGCCGATGAGGCTGCGCTGGGTAGCGACGTGCTCGGCAGCCGTGCCTATGCCGAGGAACTGGCCGACCGCGAGGCCGAGGAAGCCGCCGCGCAGGCAGCAGAAGCCGAAGCCGCGGAAGCCGCCGAGTCCGAGCTCGACGAATACGGCATCGCCATCGAGGGTGCCGGCCAGGAGACGGCTTCAGCTCAGGATGCCGCTGCGCCTGCTCCAGCCGAGCCCCGCACTGCCCGCGTTCTCGAGGTCGGCTGCGGCACGGGCTGCATCTCGCTCTCCCTTGCCTGGGAGCGTCGCGGCCACGTTACCTGCACCGCCACCGATATCGAGCCGCGCGCCATCGATCTGGCCACCAAAAACCGCGACGCCCTCGGCCTCACGGCAGATGAGGTTGCCTTTAGCCTCACCAACCTGGTGAGTTCCATTCCCCACGACGAGTGGGGCACCTTCGACGTGCTTGTCTCCAATCCGCCCTACATTCCGACCGACGTCATGCGCTCACTGCCGCACGAGGTCAAGGACTTCGAGCCCGACCTGGCGCTTGAGGGCGGCGCCGACGGTCTCGATATCTTCCGCCGCCTGCTCAATGCGGCGCCTTACATGCTGCGCGCCGGCGGCCTGTTTGCCTGCGAGCTCTACGAGGGTGCCCTCGACGCCGCCGCCGAGCTCTGCCGCCAGGCAGGCCTTTCGGACGTGCGTATCGTTCACGATCTCACCGATCGTCCCCGCATCGTCCGAGCCATCGTCACCGAGCCCAAACAGCGTATTTAAGCTGAATAAATAGACATTTGCGCAAGTTTGTCCTTGCAATATACCGTAAAACTTCTACTATAGAAGGAGAAAGGTATGTCAAATCAGCTGCATCGGTACCGTATCGTGCTTGATTACATTGAACCTTGGCTTGATGAGCAGGATGAAGCTACGCTGAAGCAGATTTATGCAGACCTTTTGGTGCTCGAGAAGGAAGGTCCCAGCCTTGGTCGTCCGCTGGTTGACCGCGTAAAGGGCTCGAAGCTTCATCATTTAAAGGAGCTGAGAGTGACGTCGTGTGGTGGGCAGGTGATTCGCATCCTCTTCGCCTTTGACCCCAAGCGCCAGGCGGTATTGCTATTGGCGGGTGATAAGTCGCGAGCGGGATCGTCAAGGGCAAAATGGAACGGTTGGTATGCGATCAACATTCCAAGGGCCGAGCAAATATACCGTCGCCACGTAAGGAGGCTCGATCGAGATGGAACTGCATGAGTATATGGAATCTCGCGGGATAACACGCGACTCCATTACCGCCGAGCAGGAGAGGACTCGCGATCGTATCGAAGCCTATAAGCTTGCTCAGATTCGCAGGTTAAAAGATCTAACACAGGCGTCGGTCGCCCAGTCGATGGGCGTTTCTCAAAAACGTGTATCCGAGCTCGAGCGTGGGGAGTTGGGTTCGATGAGGCTCGACACGCTGAGCAGGTACGCAGAGAGCCTCGGCGGAAAACTGGTTGCAAGCATCGAGTTTCCCGATCGTACCGTTACGCTTGCGCGCTAAAAATCTTCAATTAACCCCCTCACTTTCACCGACTACTAGAGCCGCTCACCAAACCAACATGCGCTCTGGGCAAATAGGTTGAACATTTCGTGCGAGAATGCCCCACAGTAAACAAACTTGCACCAGAGCGTAAGGGGCTGGCATACACATGCAGACGGTCTATCGGGTATATGAGGGAACGCGCGAGCCGCATCGGCTTGCCGTCGAGCGCGCGGCCGAGGTGCTCGGCCGCGGCGGCCTGGCGCTGATCCCGACCGAGACGGTCTACGGTGTCGCCGTGGCGGTCAACGCCTTCTCGGACGCCGTGCCCCAAGATACAGGCGAATTCCCATCGTGGCCGCGCGATCCGCATGCCACCGTTAACGGCGCCGCGGTCCCTGCGCTTGGTACTGGCTACCGCCGCATCTTTACCCTCAAGCAGCGCAAGCTCACCCAAACGGTCGCCTGGCTGGTCGATGGCGTCGAGGCGCTCGACCGCTATGGCGTGGATATCCCGGAAGATGCCCGCGTACTTGCGCGACGATGCTGGCCGGGAGCCCTGACTATCGTGGTCAAGGCGGCTCCCTGCGTGCCGACCTTTATGCGTGCTGCCGACGACACCGTGGCCCTGCGCGCTTCGGCCTCTCCCGTGGTCCAAGCGCTCATCCGCGCCTGCGGCAGTCCCCTTGCCTGCACGAGCGCCAACACACACGGCGCGCCCTCGCCGGCAAGCTTTGCCGCCGTCGAAGGTCGCATCCTGGAGGGGGTCGATGTTGCCGTCGACGCCGGCGAGACCCCGTGTCGCGACGCCTCGACCATCGTGTCGTTCCAGCACGGCGGGCTCCAGATCCTGCGCCAAGGCGCACTTCCCGCATCAGAGATCGAACGGGTCCTGTCCGACCCGATGCAATAGAAAGGTGTAAGCGATGTCGTTGAATCTGGGCAGCCTGGGCATGGAAGATGCCTCGTTCAACTTTGGCGGTTCCTACATCATGGCGCTCGACTGCGGCACTACCTCGGTACTCGCGGCCATTGTCGACGAATACGGCTGCATCGTTGCCCAGGCGCGTCGTAGCGTCAAAACCAGCTTCCCGCGCCCCGGCTGGGTGGAGCAGGATCCCACGGAGGTGCTTGCCAGCCAGATCGGCGTGATGATGGAGGTTCAGTTTAAGAGCGGCATCCATTCCGATCGCATCGCCGCCATCGGCATCTCCAACCAGCGCGAGACCACGGTGGTCTGGGACCGCGTGAGCGGCCAGCCCATCTATAACGCCATCGTGTGGCAATGCCGTCGCACCGCACCTCTGATCGACGAGCTGGTCGAGCGGGGCGCAGAAGAGCTGGTGCGCTCCCGCACGGGACTCACGCTCGATCCGTATTTCTCGGCTTCCAAGGTGCAGTGGATCCTCGACAACGTCGACGGTGCGCGTGAGAGCGCGGCGGCGGGCGACCTCATGTTCGGCACCATCGACACCTGGCTCATCTACAACCTTACCGGCAGCCAGGTCTTTGCCACCGACTACACCAATGCCAGCCGCACGGCGCTCTTTAATATCCATACGCTCGATTGGGACGACGACCTGCTGGCGCTCTTTGACGTTCCACGTTCCATGATGCCCGAGGTTCGTTGGAGCTCGGGCGACTACGGCCGCGTCGCGAGCGACATCATGACCAACATGCCGCCCATCATGGGCGTGGCGGGCGATCAGCAGGCGTCGCTGTTCGGCCACTGCTGCTTCCATCCCGGCCAGACCAAAAACACCTATGGCACGGGTTGCTTTATGCTCATGAACACCGGCGACGAGGTCGTCGAATCCAAGAACGGTCTGGTCTCCACGATCGGTATCGCCGCGGACGGCAAGATCAGCTATGCGCTCGAGGGTTCTATTTTTGCCGCCGGTTCAACGATGAACTGGCTTCGCAACAACATGGGCATCATCTCGAGCGTGAGCGAGTCGGCACAACTCGCCGCTTCGATTAGCGACAACGAGGGCTGCTACTTCGTTCCCGCCTTTGCAGGTTTGGGTGCTCCCTGGTGGGACCCGCATGCCCGCGGTATCGTGTGCGGTCTGACCGGCGCCTCGAGCCGTGCGACCATCGTACGTGCCGCCTGCGAATCCATGGCATATCAGAGCTACGACGTGCTGCGCGCCATGGAGCAGGACGTGGGGCTTTCGATTGAGCGCCTGTCTGTCGATGGCGGTGCCTCGCGCAACGAGTTCATCATGCAATTCCAGGCCGACCTGCTGGATATCCCCGTGCTGCAATGCGAGACGGTGGAGACCACGGCAATCGGTGCCGCGTACTTGGCGGGTCTTGCCGTCGGCTATTGGGAAGACCTGGAGGAGCTGGAGCAAAATGCCCAGATCGTTAGGACCTTCCTTCCCCATATGTCCGCCGAGCGTCGCGAGCAAAACCTTGCGGGCTGGCGTGATGCAGTCAAGCGCTCGCTCAGTACCGCACAGTAGGGCTGCGATGGGCTGCTCGATACAACAAACCGCTAAACTTATGCATGGCGTGCGGCGGCAACATTGCTGCGCGCCTTGTCAGCAAGGCCGTTTTGCGGCTGCAACGAAAGGGGCAATCAACCCATGACCGTCACCTACGATGCGTCCCGTGTGACGCTTGTCGATCATCCGCTCGTCCAGCACAAGCTGTCGATCCTGCGCGACAAAAACACCGGCACCAACCAGTTCCGTCAGCTCGTGCGCGAACTCGCGCTTTTTGACGGCTACGAGGCCATGCGCGACCTGCCTACGGAAGACGTCGAGGTCGAGACCCCCATCACTACCGCCACGTTCAAACAGCTTGCCGGCAAGAAACTCGCCATCGTGCCCATCCTGCGTGCGGGCCTTGGCATGGTCGACGGTATCCTCGACCTGGTGCCCTCCGCTCGCGTGGGCCACATCGGCATGGAGCGCGACGAGGTCACCCACGAGCCGCACGAGTATTACTGCAAGATGCCCAAGGATATCGACCAGCGCATCTGCCTGGTCGTCGACCCCATGCTCGCCACGGGCGGTTCGGCCGAGATGGCCATCAGCTACCTGCGCGAGCGCGGTGTCAAGGATATCCGCATGCTGTGCATCGTCGCCGCGCCCGAGGGCCTCAAGTCACTGACCGAAAAGGACCCCGACGTACATATTTATACGTGCGCCATCGACGACCATCTCAACGAGGCCGCCTACATCGTTCCCGGCCTCGGCGACGCCGGCGACCGCATCTTCGGCACGCTCTAGTCGCTGGGCTAAGACGGCCGCGGCTGCAAATACGAAGAAACGGTGCGCGCGGTCGAACAAAAGGCGACCGCGCGCACTCCTGTTAACGGACGTTTTGCCCTGCAGGGTTCGAGAAAAACGTATTACCGTACCTGCGGCATAAAGAAGGTCTTAAGAAAACGAACAGGTGCGTATTAACCGATTCTTTTTCGGTTGTACTTTAGCGATTGGCTCGTACAATAGTCACCAATGTTTGGCGGGAACTGTTCTGTGAGGCGTTAAAAAAGGAAAGTGAGGACGCCAATGTTTCAGATAGCCGATCTGCTCGCTATCGTTGCAGGCGCCATCGCGGGCGCAATTGCCTTCCTTCCCTTTGTCTTTACGCTCAAGCCGGTTCTTGACGATAAACAGAATGCGGACATGCTCAAGGGCATGGTGAGTCTGGCGGTCTCGGCAATCGCCCTGCTCGTCTTTACCTTGGTTGTGTTTGTGTTGTTCGGAGAGGCATTTCGCATGTTCCTCCTGGGCGAGGCGATCGGCTTCGTGGCCTTTATGGCCGCCTGCACGGTTCGCGTCGCCAAGGCGCTGCGAGATCCTCATGAGGTCGAAAGGTAAGTCGTGGAAATTTTTGAAAAGCTGCCTGATGAGATTAATCATCTGGTCAGCGAGTTCAGCTCCACCCCTGTCGTGGGCGATCTGAGCTGCGGCATCACGCAGTACTCGTTTTGGCTGATCGTCTCCACGATCGTGCTCCTGATCGTCCTGGCCGTGTTCAAGAAGAAGCAGACCCTGGTTCCCAAGGGCTTCTTCGTCAACGGTTTCGAGTACATCATCGAGTACGTCGAGAACGATATCGGCAAGGGCGTCGTGGGCGAGAACTGGAAGAAGCACTTCCCGTTCCTGTGCTCGCTTTTCCTGTTCATCCTGATCAATAACATGATCGGCCTGATCCCGGGAATGAAGCCCGGCACCGGCGCAATCGGCTCCACCGCCGCGCTCGCCATTTTCGCCTTCGTGTACTTCATCTACTACGGATGCAAGGCTCACGGCGTGATCGGCTACATCAAGAGCCTCGCCCCGCAGGGCGTGAGCTTCCCGATGAACGTGCTCGTGTGGGTTGTCGAGCTATTCTCGACCTTCCTGCGCCTCATCACGCTCGCCGTTCGTCTGTTCTGCAACATGTTCGCAGGACACGTGGTCATGGGCTCGTTCGCCATCATGGCGAGCATGTTCATGCAGCCGCTGCTTCAGCAGGTTTCCGCGGCCCACGCCGTCGGCGCCCTGCCTTCGCTGGCCTGGCTTGCCATCCTCATCCTGATCTATGCGATCGAGCTTGTGGTCGGCGCCATCCAGGCTTACGTCTTCACGGTCCTTACCGCCGTGTATGTCTCCGAGGCAGAGGAGGTCGCGGAGGAGGAGTAGTCTTCCGTTCGCGCCTTAAAGGTAAGGCAATTCGTTAAACCGCCGGTGCCCGTACCCATGGAGCCCGGCAGTTATAAAAAGGTTATCCTGCGTGAAATAAGACACGCACGACAAAGGAGGAATCGTGGGAGTTATCGGTTACGGTCTCGGTGTTATCGGCGCTGGTCTTGCTATCGGCCTGTCTGCTCTGGGTGCTACGGGTGCTATGGCCCGTCAGCCTGAGGTCCAGGGCCGCGTGTTCACCGTCTTCATCATGGGCTCCGCCTTCGGCGAGGCTCTGGCTCTGATCGGCTTCGTTGTCGCGCTGATCGTTAAATAGCACGGAGCGTCAAGTATGAATCTTTCATCCCAGAAGAGCGCGATCGCACTCTCCGCGTCCGCGGCCGCGCTGCTTATGCCGGTTTCCGCGTTCGCCGAGGACGGCGCTGCCGGTGCGGACATCCTCATCCCTAAGATGGCGGAGTTCATCCCGGCGCTTATCGCCTTCCTGATCATCTGGATCGTGCTGGCAAAGGTCGCCCTGCCGGGCATCATGAAAACCATGGAGGAGCGCGGCAAGAAGATCGAGGAGAGCCTCGACGAGGCCGAGAAGACCAAGCAGGAGGCTATCGCCAAGCGCGCTGAGTCCGACTCGATCGTCACCGACGCCCGTCGTCAGGCTGCCGACATCGTTCTCGAGGCCCGTAAGGACGCCGAGTCCGAGCGCGCCCGTATCATCGAGGCTGCTCACAAGGAGGCCGAGGAGATCATCGCCAAGGCCCATACGACCGTCGAGGACGAGCGCAAGTCCATTTACGCCGGTGCCGCGAGCTCCATCGCCGACCTGTCCGTTGCCGTCGCCACCAAGATCGTGGGCGAGGCACTCGAGGACGATGCCGAGCAGAAGAAGCTCATCGAGCGCTACATCCAGGAAGCAGGTAGCCTGAATGCCGACTAGCCGCTATCAGGACAAGGTGCTCGAGACCTACGCGCGCTCCCTTCTGGAAGCCGCTAAGGCCGAGAACCATGTGTTTGAGGACCTCGAGATGATCGAGCGCCTGGCTTCTGCCAGCCCCGAGATCATCGCCGTGCTCGACACCATGTCCAAGCGCGACCAGCTCGACCTTCTTCCCAAGGTGGCAGCTGCCTTTAAGTATGTTGCCGAGGAAGACGAGGATGTAGTGGGCGTGACCGTCACCACGGCGATCCCGCTCGACGACGAGCTGCGTCAAACCATCACTAAGAAATGCGAGCAGGACTTCGGCCGCAAGGTGTTCCTTATCGAGCAGGTCGACCCGTCTATCGTGGGCGGCCTGGTGCTCGAGGCCCGCGGCGAGCGTCGTGACATTACCGTCAAGACACAGCTGCGCATCGCGCAGGAGACCCTCGCAAACTCTGCTAATTCGTACGGAGGTGAAGCCTAATGTCCGAAACCCTCAATGCCCAGGATATCGCCAAGAAACTGCAGGAGCAGCTCACGAGCCTCTCCGCGACGGTCGATACGCATGAGGTTTCAACGGTCGACGAGGTAGGCGACGGCATCGCGCGCGTCTCCGGCCTCAAGAGTGCCATGGCAGGCGAGCTTCTGGAGTTCAAGAGCTCCGATACCGGTGAGACCGTCTTCGGCCTTGCCCAGAACCTTGACCGTGACGAGGTCGGCGCCGTTCTGTTTGGTGCCGTCGACTCCATCAAGGAAGGCGACGAGTGCCGCACCACTGGCCGCATTATGGATATCCCCGTGAGCCGCGCCATGCTCGGCCGCGTCGTCAATCCGCTCGGCCAGCCTATCGACGGCCTGGGTGACATCGTCGCCACGCACCGTCGCCCCATCGAGTTCAAGGCCCCCGGCGTTATCGACCGTACCCCGGTGTGCGAGCCGGTTCAGACCGGCCTGTTGGCCATCGACTCCATGGTGCCTATCGGCCGTGGTCAGCGTGAGCTCATCATCGGCGACCGTAAGACCGGTAAGACCGCCATCGCCATCGACGCTATCCTCAACCAGCGCGGCAAGGGCATGGTCTGCATCTATGTCGCCATCGGCCAGAAGGCCTCCACGGTTGCCAACATCCGCGAGACCCTCGCTCAGCACGGTGCGCTTGACTACACCATCATCGTTTCGGCCACCGCTGCCGATTCCGCCCCTATGCAGTACATCGCGCCTATGGCCGGTGCCGCTATTGGCGAGTTCTTTATGTACAACGGTGAGGACGGCAAGCCCGCCAGCGAGACCAACCCCGGTGGCCACGTGCTCGTCATCTACGACGACCTGTCCAAGCAGGCTGTGGCTTACCGTCAGATGTCGCTGACGCTGCATCGTCCGCCCGGACGCGAGGCCTATCCCGGCGACATCTTCTACCTGCACTCTCGTCTGCTCGAGCGTGCAGTCAAGATGTCCAAGAAGAACGGTTATGGCTCCATGACGGCTCTTCCGATCATCGAGACCCAGGACGGCGACGTTTCGGCCTACATTCCGACCAACGTCATTTCCATTACCGATGGTCAGATCTACCTGCAGTCCGAGCTCTTCTTCCAGGGCCAGCGCCCGGCAGTCGACGTGGGCATTTCCGTGTCCCGCGTCGGTGGCGACGCACAGACCAAGGCCATGAAGCAGGTCGCCGGCAACCTCCGTCTGGACCTTGCTTCGTACCAGGAGCTCGCCGGCTTCACGCAGTTCGGCTCCGACCTCGACGAGGCCACGCAAAAGCAGCTTACCCACGGCGCTCGCATGACTGAGCTCCTTAAGCAGCCGCGTTACAAGCCGTTTGAGGTTGGCGAGCAGATCGTTACGCTGTTCGCTGGCAACGAGGGCTTCCTGGATGACCTGGAGATTGCCGACGTGCTGCCTTTCCGTGCCGAGCTCATCGAGTACATGGACAATGGCTTTGGCTCGCTGCTCGACAAGGTTCGCGCCAAGAAGATCGATGATGACACCAAGGCTGAGCTCTTGCGCGTCATCGGCGACTTCAAGCAGCAGTTCATGGCCAAGCACCATTCGGATGTTTCTGGATCAGAGGAGAACTAAGCCCCATGGCCAACCTTCGCGACATTAAGAAGCGAATCTCCTCGGTTACCACGACCAAGCAGATCACGCGCACGATGGAGATGGTCTCTACGGCCAAGATCCGTCGTGCCCTCGATCGCTCCAAGCAGGCCGAGCCCTATAAGGAGGCGCTGACCGACGTCATGTTGACGGTCGCCGGCGACGCCTCCTGTTCGGGCACCGATCCCATGCTGCAGAAGCATGAGAGCGTCAAGCATGGCCTGATTGTCGTTATTGCCTCGGACCGCGGCCTTGCCGGCGGTTTCAATACGACGGTGGAGCGCACGGCCGAAAAGCTCGCCGCTTCTTGGGCGAACGACGGCATCGAGTGCGAGATCATCGCGTGCGGGCGTAAGCCGGCCACGTATTTCCGTGACCGCGCAAACGTCGTCATGCACTTTGAGGGCAACTCCTCTGAGCCCGATTTCAATCAGGCCCGCATGATCTCCTCTCATATCTGCGATGCGTATCGTGCCGGTGAGCTTGACCGTGTCGAGCTTGTCTACCACCACGCCAAGAACCGCGTGGATCAGGAGCTTCGCGTCGAGCATCTGTTGCCGCTCGACCCCGAGATGATCGCTATGGCCCACGGTCCGCGTAAGAACGAGACCGACGCCCCTAAGCGCATCTCGTCCACGTTCGAGTTCGTGCCCTCTCCCGAGCATGTTCTCGGCAAGCTTGTGCCGTCTTATATCCTGACGGTCATCTACCAGGCCCTGATCGATTCGGCGGCTGCCGAGCAGGGTGCACGCCGCAAGGCCATGCACTCCGCGACGGAAAACGCCACCGCGATCATCTCGACCCTTACCCGCACGTATAGTCGCGTGCGCCAGGCTTCGATCACGACCGAGATTAACGAGATCGTCGGCGGAGCCTCAGCATTGGAGGAACAGTAATGGCTAATAACACCGTAAAGCTTGCGGTCGAGGAAGCCACCAAGAAGACGACTGCCGGTGATGGTCGCATCGTGCGAATCATCGGCCCTGTCGTCGACGTCAAGTTTGACGGCGCGGTGCCCCCGATCTACAACGCGCTCACGGTCGAGGCCGAGACCCCGATCGGTCATCTGAGCACGATCCTCGAGGTCGAGAGCCAGCTTCCGGGCGGCGTCGTCCGCACGGTCGCCATGTCCTCGACCGACGGCCTGCAGCGCGGCCTCATCGCCACCGATACCGGTGAGCCCATGAAGATGCCGGTCGGCCCCGAGACGCTCGGCCGCATTTGGAACGTCATGGGCAAGCCCGTCGACGGCAAGCCCATGCCCGAGGTGGAGGAGTTCTACCCCATCCACCATGCAGCGCCCCGTTTCGACGAGCTCACCACCAAGACCGAGATCTTCGAGACCGGCATCAAGGCCGTCGACCTGCTCGAGCCCTACATCCGTGGCGGCAAGACAGGCCTGTTCGGCGGCGCCGGCGTCGGCAAGACCGTTTTGATTCAGGAGCTCATCAACAACCTCGCCCAGGAGCACGGCGGCACTTCGGTGTTCACCGGCGTCGGCGAGCGTACCCGCGAGGGCACCGACCTGTTCCTCGAGATGAGCGAGTCTGGCGTTATCGACAAGACCTGCTTGGTCTATGGTCAGATGAACGAGCCGCCCGGAGCGCGTCTGCGCATCGGTCTGGCCGGCCTTACCACCGCTGAGTATTTCCGTGATCGTGGCCAGGACGTTCTGCTGTTCATCGACAACATCTTCCGCTTCTCCCAGGCAGGTTCCGAGGTTTCCGCACTGCTGGGCCGTATGCCGTCCGCCGTTGGTTACCAGCCCACGCTGGCAACCGAGATGGGCGACCTCCAGGAGCGCATTACCTCGACCAAGACGGGCTCCATTACCTCCGTCCAGGCTGTCTACGTCCCCGCAGACGACCTGACCGACCCGGCGCCTGCCACGACGTTTACGCACCTCGATGCCACCACGGTTCTTTCGCGTAGCATTTCGTCGCTCGGCCTGTTCCCGGCTATCGACCCGCTTGCGTCTTCCTCCGACGCTCTCGATCCCTCGATCGTTGGCGAGGAGCACTACCGTGTCGCCGTCAAGGTCCAGGAGCTCCTGCAGGAGTACTCCGACCTTCAGGACATCATCGCCATTCTGGGTATGGACGAGCTGTCCGAGGAGCAGCGCCTTACGGTCAACCGTGCCCGTAAGATTCAGCAGTTCCTCTCGCAGTCCTTCCACGTCGCCGAGAAGTTCACCGGCAACCCCGGTGTCTACGTCCGCGTCGAGGATACCGTCCGCTCTTTCGCCGAGATTGTCGACGGCAAGGCCGATGACCTGCCCGAGCAGGCTTTCCGCTATGCTTCCACGATTGAGGACGTGCGCGAGCGCGCCCGCAAGATGGGGGAGAAGTAGGTTATGCGTATCCGCATCGTGTGCCCCGTGAGCTGCGCCTATGAGGGCGACGCTGCGTTTGTGTCGATTCCGTCCACGGATGGCGAGTTTGGCGTTCTGCCTGCTCACTCCAGCGAGATCTGCACGATCGACCGCGGTTACGTTCGCGTTTCCGATAAGGCCATGGGCACTGTCGACCACACGTTTGCCGTGGCCGGCGGCTATGCCCAGGTTGCGGACGATGTCGTGACCGTTCTCGCCGAGCGCGCTTGCGATTTGGCGACCGTCGATGCCGACAAGCTTAAAGCTGATATTCAAGGTTTTGAAGAGAAGCTGGGTAATTTGTCGGAGGATGATGCACGCCGCGCCTACCTCTATAATGAAATCGCATGGTGTAAGCTCAAGCTTGCCCAATAGTCAAACGATTTAGCGTTCGACCATTTGCGAACACATCATGCCCGGGATGGCCCAGCCACCCCGGGCATGCTTTTTGAAAGGGTAGACCTTGGATATTATCCGCGTTGAGGGTGGCCACGCCATCGGAGGCTCCGTGCCCGTTTCGGGCGCCAAGAACTCCGCGCTCAAACTCATGGCGGCAACGCTTCTGGCGCCGGGCAAGACGACGCTGCAGAACGTGCCCGATATTTCCGATGTCCACGTGATGGGCAAGGTGCTCAAAGGCATGGGCGCTACGATCGATGTTCTCGACGAGCACACGCTCGAGATTGATACCTCTCAGGTCGATTCATGGGAGGCCCCCTACGAGCTCGTTGCCAAGATGCGCGCTTCCACCGCCGTCATGGGACCCCTGCTGGGCCGCTTCCATCGCGCCAAAATTGCCATGCCGGGCGGCTGCAACCTGGGTGCTCGCAAGATCGATATGCACATTCTTGGTCTTGAGGCCCTGGGCGTTGAGTTCGATACCGCCCACGGTTACATCAACGCTAATGCGCCCCAAGGTCTGCGCGGTACCACCGTCACGCTCGAGTTCGCCAGCGTCGGTGCGACCGAGAACCTCATCATGGCCTCTGTGCGCGCACAGGGCACCACGGTTATCGACAATGCCGCCCGCGAGCCCGAGATCGTCGATCTCGCCAACATGCTCAACGAGATGGGCGCTAAGATTGTCGGCGCCGGTACGCCTGTCGTGACCATCGAGGGCGTGGAAGAGCTGCATCCTGTTACCCATCGCGTAGTGGGCGACCGAATCGAGGCCGGTACCTTTATCGTTGCCGGTGCGTTGATGGCCGACGATCGCGGTGTCGACGTCACGGGTTTTTGCCCCATTCACTTGGGCATGGTGCTCAAGAAGATGGAGCTCATGGGTATCGACTGCGAGCGCGTCGAGGATGGCGTCCATGTGAACCGTGCCGAGCGTATCAAGCCGGTCGACATCCAGACGCTTCCGTTCCCCGGCTTCCCGACGGACATGCAGGCACAGATTATGGTACTCTCCGCCCTTGCCGACGGCAGTTCCGTTATTACCGAGAACATCTTCGAGAATCGCTTTATGTTTGCCTCTGAGCTGGTGCGCATGGGTGCCGACATTCGTATCGAGAGCCATCACGCCATGATTCATGGCGTCAAGGGCTTCTCGGGTGCACAGGTTACCTCGCCCGATCTGCGTGGCGGAGCGGCCCTCGTCGTAGCGGGCTTGATCGCCGACGGGACGACCGAGGTTTCGGCCATTCATCACATCAAGCGCGGCTACGAGCAGTTTGTCGAAAAGCTGCAGGCGCTTGGCGCGCATGTCGAGCATGCTACCGTCCCCGATCCCGTCATCTACTAATACAGGTTGCCTATGTTTAATAAAAAGCCCCTAGCGGATACCACCGCCCGAAGACCCTCAACTGGTGCGCAGGCCAAGATCTACAGTCGCGATAACGTGGCTCGCTATTCCGAGCGCGCTCGTCAACGTCGTCGTAGCCACACGATTCGTCACGTCGCGCTCATTGTCGTGCTTGGTGTGCTGCTGAGTGCTACTACCGCTGCCGGCCTGTGGTTTGCCACCATTATGGGCAAGCTCGGCGATTCTAATGTCATTACCGACAATCTGCGCCGGGTTCTGGTTGACACCGATGAGGCAAAGGATCCGTTCTACGTGCTGCTTCTTGGCACCGACGGCCGTCCGGGCGAGGATACGTATCGTGCCGACTCGATTATCCTGGCACGCATCGACCCCACGCAAAAGCAGGCGACGCTCATTTCCGTTCCGCGCGACACCAAGGTCGAGTACAAGGGCGAGACCATGAAGATCAACGCCTGCCATACCGTTGGCGGCGCCGAGGCCATGGTCGAGGCGGTCAATGAGCTGTGCGGAGTTCAGATTTCCCACTATGCCGAGGTCAGCTTCGACGGTATGCAGGCGCTGATTGATTCGGTTGGCGGTATCGACATTAACGCAACCGATGATGTTGACGACCCCGAGCACCTGGATATTAAGATTACCGCTGGCCAGCAGCATATGGACGGTGCCACCGCCCTTACCTATGCCCGCTGCCGCTACACCTATGCCGACGGCGATTACACGCGCATGCGCCACCAGCGTCAGGTGCTTGGCGCCCTTGCCAACCAGATTCTCAATAACTTCGATGCCACGAAGATCTTTGGCCTGGTTAATTCGCTGTCTGATATGCTCGTAACCGATATGAGCGTTCAGGATATCGTGGCTACGGTCAATGCCATGCGCGGTATGGATGTCGACGGTATCTACTCGGCCAACCTGCCCTCGTACGCCGACGACAGCACCATGATCGACGGTGTGAGCTACGTCTTTGTCTACGAGGACGAGCTCAAGGAAATGATGGAGCGCGTCGATGCCGGCAAGGATCCCAAGGGTCCCAACACCATGGGTCTTTCCGACGGTTCCAGCTCTACGATCGGCGACCTGAACAACAACACGTCTGATGACTACGCAAACGGTACCGCAACCTCATCGGTCAGCTCTGACGATTCCGATGACTCAAGCGATTCAAGCGATTCGGACTACTACGAAGAGCCCACCGGCGACGGCAACGGCTACGAAGCCAACTACTAAGTTACGGCGTTTTACCAAACGCCGTAACGGCTCGACGCTGCGCGCCGCCCAAGGCGACAATTTGTCATTCAAAAGGCAGGGCATGACCAGAAGGTCAATGCCCTGCCTTTTTCATGCCAACTTGTTCGCCTTGGACGTCGCTCGCTGACGTTGGCTCAACCTGCGGTGCTGACTACTCCCCTTGCCACCAAAAACCGCCCCGTTCTCGGTTTTGAGGACGGGGCGGTTTTGCTTACCTAGATTGTTCGAGTTCCCTATGCAAAGCGGGCGACGAGCTCCTGGAGCACGTCGGTCATCTTGACGAGCGAACTGACCGGGACGAACTCGTTGACGCCGTGGTAGCAATAGCCGCCGATGGAAAGGTTGGGGCAGGGCAGACCGCGGAACGACAGCTGAGCGCCGTCGGTGCCGCCACGAATCGGCAGCACTTGGGGCTCAACGCCGCAGGCAAGATAGGCTTCCTTGGCAACATCAATAAGCTCGGGATAGTCACGAACGATCTCGGCCATATTTCGATACTGCTGCTTAATCTCGACCGTCACGCGCTCCTCACCCAGACGCTGGTTGAGCATCGAGGCGGCGGCATCAATAAGGTCGAGTTTCTGCTGGAACTTGGCGGCGTCATGGTCGCGGACGATATAGCGCGCTGTGGCGTGATCGACGGTCGCAGATACACCCTCAAGGTGATAAAAGCCCTCGTAGCCTTCCGTATACTCCGGTCGCTGCACGTAGGGGAGCAACGCGTTGAAGTCGCAGAACAGATTGCCTGCGTTGACCATACGGCCCTTAGCGTCGCCCGGGTGGATGGACTGGCCCTCAAAGCGGACGGTCGCCTCGGCGGCGTTAAAGCACTCCCACTCCAGTTCGCCGATGGGGCCGCCGTCGACCGTGTAGGCGTACTTGCAGCCAAAGGTATCGATATCCAACAGCTCGGCTCCGTGGCCGATCTCCTCGTCAGGGCAGAAGCAAATGCCGAGTGCGGGATGGGGCAGAGAAGGGTCCTGAGCGATACGCGCGACAAGCGACATGATCTCGGCGACGCCTGCCTTGTCATCCGCGCCCAGCAGCGTGGTGCCATCGCTGCAGACCAGGTCCTCACCCGCGAGGTCATTCAGGGCGGGAAGCTTGGCGGTACTCATGGCAACGGGCTTACCGTCAACCGTGCCGCAGACCAGGTCGCCACCTTCGTAGTGTACGATGTGCGGCTTCACGCCGGCGCCCGGTGCAACTTCGGTGGTGTCGAGATGGGCGATCAGGCCCAGGGCGGGCTTGTCCTCAGCGCCCGCACTTGCGGGGATATGCGCGCAGACATAGGCGTGCTCGGTCACGTGGGCATCTTCCGCACCAAGCTCGCGCAGCTCTTCAGCCAGCACGTTGGCAAGGTCAAACTGAACGGCGCTCGAGGGTACCTGGTCGCAGTTTGCATCCTCGGACTGCGTGTTGATCTGGACGTAGCGCAAAAAGCGTTCGAGGACATCGGGGCTCGTGGTGGTGTTTTCCATAAAGACCGCTCCAATCTTGGTCGTCGTGTGCAACAAGAACTCTAGCACGGTATGCCACGGCATACCACGACGCTTGGATGGGGTAGAATCAGCCATTGAATGCAGAAGGGACGGAAGATCATGGATACGACAAATAGCTCGCGCGAACTACATCTGACGGTGGCGAACGAAGACTACTTGGAGTGCATGGTTCGCATTGAAAGCGAAGAGGGGGAAACCAACGGCGTGCGATCGGTCGACATCGCGCAGCGCCTTGGCGTCTCCAAGGCATCGGTCAATAAAGCGGTTTCGGCGCTCAAGGCATCCGAACTTGTCGAGCAATCGCACTACGGCAAGGTGGTCCTGACCGATCGCGGCCGCGAGGTTGGTACGGCTATCTGGTACCGTCATCGCCTCATCCGCACGTTTTTGGTTCAGGAGCTCGGTGTCGAATTTGAGCGAGCCGATTCCGAGGCCTGCATGATGGAGCATGCGCTATCCGAGGACACGATGAGCCGCTGGCTCGCCTATCTCGAAAAGCAGGGAATCAGCGTCGAGGAATAGCGGGATATATATGGATACGAGTTATTACAACCGCTTTGGTGCCGAGGAACTTACGCGCCGCTTGTCGAGCGAGACCTTGTTGGCGCAGGGCCCCATGGGCAGTGTTCTGTTGAGTGAGTACGATGCCGCCGACATTCCACCGGCGTTTTGGAATCTGGCAGAGCCGCAGACCGTTTCTCGTATCCATCGCTTGTATGTCGCCGCCGGCGCGCAGGTGCTCATTACCAACACCTTTCAGGCATCAAGCTATGCCCTCAAACACGACC
The DNA here is from genome assembly GCA_902491765.1 of uncultured Collinsella sp. Classification (GTDB taxonomy): domain Bacteria; phylum Actinomycetota; class Coriobacteriia; order Coriobacteriales; family Coriobacteriaceae; genus Collinsella. Next base: position 22,459 of record CABUIY010000026.1, read on the forward strand.
AGATTGCGCCGTCCGTGGCGGAGGTCAATCGCGGGGCCGTCGACGATGCCCGCCAGGCGCACCCTCAGCTGCTGCTGGGCTCGATGGGCCCGATCGGTATTGAGTGGTTTGCCGAGGACTCTGCCGAGTATCGTGAAATCCGAGGCATTGCGCGCGAACAGGCGCACGCCTTGCTCAATGCCGGCGTTGACGGTCTGCTGATCGAGACGGTGACGTCTATCCGTAATTTGCAGCCCATGCTTGCCGGCGCTCGAGATGCCGCCGACGGCATGCCTGTTCTGGTGAGTTTTGTCGTTGACGATAAAGGCGACCTGTTGGGCGATGGCCTCAACATCGAGGCAGCCGTTTTGTACGCCGAAAAACACGGCGCAAACTCGGTTGGTGTTAATTGCTGTTCGCTTGCGGCCGCTAACGCGGCGGTGCCCAGGATGGTTGCATCGGCGACTACTCCCGTCACGGTGCGTCCCAACGTAGGCGATCCGGTCCAGACTCAGGATGGCCCCGTATGGCACGAGAACCCCGAAGCTTTCGCGCGCGCATGCATCGAATGGAGACATGCCGGCGCCGCAATGGTGGGCAGTTGTTGTGGAACCACGGCAATCACTACGGCAGCGATGGCCGAGGCGCTCGATATATAAAGGGTAAAACCGCTCCATACGGGGCGGTTTTTTTATTGCCTGCATGTCCTCGGCAGCATTTGCCCAAATGGTGAATGCTGGTGCCGGCAGGTTGCCGAGTGCATGTTGCGGGTATACCCCATGCGTACCATGATCCAAACACTGTGAGGTGTCTGCGCGTGTGCGCGATAATTCATTTTGGAACTGACGGTTGGCGCGCTCGCGTCGATGAGGACTTCACTGCCGATAACGTTGCCCGTATCGCCGATGCCGTCGGCGAGTTGTGGCAAAAGACCAATCCGGGCAAAACGGTATATATAGGGTTCGACACCCGGCCCCTGGCGCGCGAGTTCGCTGAGCTTGCGGCGGGCGTGCTAGCAGCGCACGGGCTAGACGCCGTGCTCGCTTCGCGACCTGTCCCGACCCCTGCCCTTACATGGGCGGCGGCTTATGACGGTGAAGCGTGCGGCGCGCTCATGGTGACGGGGTCCCATCATCCGCAGGGCTATCTGTGCCTCAAGATTCGCATGGGTGACGGCTCGACCGCCAACCAGGATGTCATCGAAGAGCTCGAAGAGACTATGGCTCCCGAGCCAATGGGGATCGAGGGGCAATATCGCACCGCGGATATCATTCCTGACTATATGCAGGCGGTGGCATCGTTTGTCGATGCCGAAGCCATCCGCGCCGCGCACTTGCGCGTGGTTGTCGATCCCATGGGCGGCGCAGCCCAGGGCTATCTAGCCGACTTACTGCGCGAGCTTGGCGTTGAGGTGCACGAGATTCACGCCGGGCAGGCGTCTGACCAAGAAGATATCTGCCCCGACCCCGTTGAACCGTGGGTGGACGCTTGCGAGCGCACGGTTATCGAGGACGGAGCTTGCGCTGGCCTGGTGACCGACGGCGACGCCGACCGTATCGGCGCGGTTGACGAGCGCGGCAGATATATACATCCGCATCAGATCATGGCGCTCGTTTTGGGCGACTTGGTTCAATTTCGTAATTTGGAGGGGCGCGTCGTCGTCAATCTTTCATGCTCGACGCTCGTGCGTCGCATTGCCGAGGCGCTTGGCTGCCGCGTGACCGTCAAACCAGTCGGTTTCAAATATATAGCGGCGGAGATGAAGAAGGGCGGCGTCCTCATAGGCGGCGAAGAAGCCGGTGGTATCGGCATCGCCGCGCATATGCCCGAGCGCGATGGAATCCTCGCCTGTCTGATTCTGTGTGAGCTTATGGCAAAGACGGGCGCGCCTTTGGGCGTTCTGGTCGACCAACTCGAGGACAGTTTTGGTAAGACGAGTTACGGTCGACGCGATTTGCGCCTTGAGGCCGAAGATGCCGAAACGTTGCGAACCCTGCTGCCGGGCGTAAACCCCAAGTCGATTTGTGGCAAGGTGCCGCAAAACGTTAGCCATATGGATGGCTTGCGTTTGGCATTCGAGGATGACACGTGGCTGCTGGTCCGTCCTAGCGGGACCGAACCGGTGGTGCGCGTCTACGCCGAGGGGTTCTCGGTGGAAGAACGTGATGAGTTGCTCGATGCTGGCTGTGCTTTAGCTAGGGGGACGTATCCGCTTTAACCATGAGACTGCCTTATATAAAGAGATGCTCGGCGAGCGGTAGGTAACGGCTGGCAAACGTTAGTCGGATCACAAAATGTGTAGGAAATGTGTACGCCCAGATTCCCGCCCGCGGGGCCCCTCCGGTCTGGCAATATATCTCCTTGCCGCGCGGCCCGGTCGAACCGGATCAGCCGCGGGGCGTGCACCTTGAGAACCGGATACTGCGAGGATGGACACTTCCGAG
>CABUIY010000027.1 GCA_902491765.1 uncultured Collinsella sp.
TAGCGGGTGGTTTAAAGCTGGCCGCTGCGCGGCCAGCGGACTAAAGTCTTGAAAACGAGGCGGCATTGACCTTCTGGTCATGCCGTCGAAGTTGAAAGGCAGATTGCCGCTCTGGCGGGTTTGCAGCGTCGACCGGTTACGGCGTTTGTAAAACGCCGTAACCTACAGAATGAGCATCGCGTCGCCAAAGCTGAAGAAGCGGTAGCGCTCCTCGATGGCAGCGGCGTAGGCATCCATGATCTGGTCGCGGGTAGCAAGCGCGCTTACGAGCATCATGAGCGTGGAGCGAGGCACATGGAAGTTCGTGATCAGCGCGTCGACCACGTGATAGGTCGAGCCGGGCATGAGGTAGAGCTGCGTTGTCGCGTTCTCGCGCACCACGATGTCGCCGCGGCCGAGCGTGTCAGCCCCGTCCTTACGGCCCTCAAAATAGCGCGCCGTCACGGCCGGGTCGGACACCGGCGCGTCCGCGTCAAACGCGCTCTCGAGCGAGCGCACCGCGGTGGTGCCGACGGCGATCACGCGGTGCCCCTCGGCCTTCGCCTTATGCACGGCGTCGACAACCTCCTGCGACACGTGGTAGCGCTCGGTGTGCATGACGTGCTGCGTAGGGTCGTCCTCCTCCACCAAGCGGAAGGTATCGATGCCCACCTCGAGTTCGACGGCGGCAAACTTGGCACCCTTGGCCTCGATAGCGGCCATGAGCTCGGGCGTGAAGTGCAAGCCAGCCGTGGGAGCAGCGGCCGAATGCTCCTCCTTCATGGCGTAGACGGTCTGGTACTTCTCAGGATCGCCCTCGTAATCGGTAATGTAGGGCGGCAGCGGCACGTGGCCGGCAGCATGGATGGCCTCGTCGAGCGTGCGCGGATCGCCGGCGGCATTGCAACCGGCCGGCTCAAAGCGCACCAGGCGGCCGCCGCGGCTATCGGTGACAAAGTCGATGACCTCGGCCGTCAGCACCACGGGCGCGCCCTCGGGCGCATGGGCACCGCCCGCACGATACTCAATCTGAGCACCGGGCTTCAGGCGCTTACCCGGCTTGACCAGGCACTCCCAAACGTGACCCAGCGGGTCAACGTCCTCGCGGCGCTTGAGCAGCAGCGTCTCGACCACGCCGCCCGAGCCGGCCTTGCGACCGATCAGGCGGGCCGGCATCACGCGCGTCTTGTTGATGACGAGTACGTCGCCCGGCTCGATATAGTCGATGATGTCGCGGAAGATGCGGTGCTCAACGGTACCGCCGTGCTCCAACGGCGTTCCCGCCTGGGAGCCCTTGCGATCCACCACCAGCAGGCGGCAGGAGTCGCGCGGCTCGGCAGGAGCCTGGGCAATCAGTTCCTCGGGAAGGTTATAGTCAAAATCATCGGTACGCATAGACACGTCGGATACTCCTTATATAGCTAAAGTCCGCTCTACATCCTAGCAGGCTGACGTCCCAAATGAACTACTTTTTGGCGGCTTTGCGCTCGTCGCGGATACGGGCGCGGTCCATGGCCGCCTCGACAGCCGAGAAGCGGCAACCACAGTAGTTCTGCCGATACATGCCCAGCTCGCGCGAACGGCGCGTAGCCTCGGGATAATACGGGCGAAAATCGCGGATCACCGGAGTGAGCCCACGTGCCGCCGCCAGGCGCTTGAGCACATCATTGCAGGTTTCGAACAACTGATACGGCGAGACGGCGAGCGTCGTACCCACAAACTCAAACCCACATTCCCGGGCCACACGGCACGCCTCGGCCAAGCGCAGGGCATAGCACGCACGACAGCGACGGGGCCGATCGGCACCCAGCGGTGCCACGCCGGCCTCCCAGCGCTCACGGTCCTCCCCCGCCTCGATAAGCTCGATGTCGCCTTCGGCACACCACCGGCGCAGCTCGTCCAGGCGACGCTGCCATTCATCGTGCGGCTGAATATTGGGGTTGGTCCAGCAAATCGTGGGCTCAAACCCCTCCTCGCGCAGCAGGCGGACCGGCTCAAGCGAGCACGGCGCACAGCAGGCGTGCAACAGCAACGGCTTCATCAACATCTCCTCTCCCACAATGATTTTTCTGGGACGGGGATTAAAAAATCATTGCGTACCTAATGATTTTTTAATCCCCGTCCCAGAAAAATCATCCCAAAAAGACTACCTTGCGAAAAAGCGCACGCCAAAGGACGTGTCCTCGCAGGCGACAATGCGGCGGTCGCGCAGAATGGTCCGCACGTAATACCAGTCGCCCACACAGCCCGACAAATGCAAGCCGGCCGCCAGATAGCACAGCAGCGGAAAGCCCGAGAACGCAAACCCCACCGTCAAGGCAACCGTCGGCGCTAGGCAAATGACCATGTACCGCCGGCGCGAATACACAATGCCCTCGGCGCAGGCATAAATCATGCAGGTTTCGAGATTTGCCCCAAAGGTCACCCGAGCACCGGCGGGCGCAAACAGCTTAAAGAACACCGCATGCACCAGCTCATGCACGGCAAATGACGCCGCCGAAACCGCAGCCAAGCCGACTATCCAGCCCAAGACCGTGGTCCAGCCGCCCGCGTCAGCCGCATCCAGGTCCGCGGGGCCACCCAGCAGCATAAACACCGGCACCAGGCACACGGCAAATGCGCCAAGCACGGCCATCCCCCACACAAAGCAGGCGTGCAGAAAATCCTCGTCCTCAAACGCATGTATGTTGGAAATCTCATTCATAGCATCTTAGGATAGCGCCCCTGCCACGTACCCGTCCGCATGTGCGATAATGTCGAACGATATGCACGAATTGATCACCGCGCCGCCGAGCCTCGCGCCCGGCCGTGCTCTCACCATATGCGAAGGAGTCCCATGGCATCCAAATACTCCATGAACGACCGTCCCAGCTGGCCTCGCCGCGCCATCGTTACCGCCGGCGAGCCCTACGGTAACAAGGGCCTTCACTTTGGCCACGTTGGCGGCGTCTTTGTCCCGGCCGACTTCTTCGCCCGCTTCCTGCGCGACCGTCTGGGCCGCGAGAACGTCATCTTCACCTCGGGCACCGACTGCTACGGCTCGCCCATCATGGAGAGCTACCGCAAGCTCAAGGAGAACGAGGGCTACGACAAGTCCATTAGCGAGTACGTCGAGTCCAACCACTCCCGCCAGGCCGCGACCCTCAACAACTACAACATCAGCTGCGATATCTATGGCGGCTCGGGCCTTGAGCCGGCGGCCCAGATCCACAACGAGGTGACCGCCGAGATTATCGAGCGTCTGCACGAGCAGGGCACCATCTCCAAGCGCTCCACGCTGCAGTTCTACGATGCCAAGGCCGGCACGTTCCTCAACGGTCGCCAGGTCATCGGCCGCTGCCCCATACAAGGTTGCAAGTCCGAGAAGGCTTACGCCGACGAGTGTGACCTGGGACACCAGTTTGAGCCCGAGGAGCTCATCGCGCCCAAGAGCCAGCTCACCGGCGAGGTGCCCGAGCTGCGCCCGGTCGACAACCTCTACTTCGACCTGCCGGCCTACCTCGACTTTATGAAGACCTATACCGCCAAGCTCGCCAAGAACCCGCAGGTTCGCTCCGTGGTCTCCAAGACCATGGAGGAGTGGCTGCTGCCGGCTCAGCTCTACATCCAGAACAAGTTCCGCGAGGCCTTCGACGCCGTCGAGGATCAGCTGCCCGAGCACACCGTGCTGGAGCCCGAAGGCAACAAGAGCAGCTTTACCGTCACCTTCCCCAGCTGGAAGGAGCGCGACGATGCCCACGCGGTGCTCGCCAACGGCGGCGTGCGCTTCCGCAGCGGCAAGGCGCTCGTGCCCTTCCGCATCACCGGCAACATCGACTGGGGCGTTCCGGTGCCCGAGGTCGACGGCGTGACCGACGTCACCTGCTGGTGCTGGCCCGAGAGCCTGTGGGCGCCCATCAGCTACACCCGCACCGTGCTCGCACGCGATGCCAAGGCCGCCGGCGTGACCGAGGGTGTCGCCGCCCAGGACGCCGCCCTCATGGGCGAGCCCGCCGCCGATTCCACGCAGGTCCCCGCGCCCACCTACCAGCACAGCTCGCTCGACTGGCGCGACTGGTGGTGCTCTGACGACGCTCAGATCTACCAGTTCATCGGTCAGGACAACATCTACTTCTACTGCATCGCGCAGACCGCCATGTGGGAGGCCCTGGGTTGGGACCTTACGCAGAGCACCGTCAGCGCCTGCTATCACCTGCTCTACATGGGCAAAAAGGCCAGCTCGTCCTCGCAGACGCCTCCCCCGCCGGCAGACGACCTGCTCAACCACTACACCTGCGAGCAGATGCGCGCGCATTGGCTGTCGCTCGGCCTGTCCGAGAAGCCGGTGAGCTTTAGCCCCAAGGCATACGACACCCGCGTGACCGGCAAGGACAAGGACGGCAACGAGGTGCGCGCCTGCGACGACAAGCGCGTCATCGATCCGGCCCTTAAGGAGAGCGCCCTTTTGACCGGTGTGTTCAACCGCCTGGCCCGCAGCTGCTTCTACGGCGTCGCCGTCAAAGAGGGCGACGAGAGCCCCTATCGCAACGGCTGCATCCCCGCTGGTGCCGCCTCCGCCGCCGTGGTCGAGGCTGCCGAGCAGGCAGTTCTCGCCTTTGAGCAGGCCATGTACAAGTTCGAGACGCACCGTGCGCTCGCCGTGTGCGACGACTACCTGCGCGCCGCCAACAAGCGCTGGAGCGACGCCTCCAAGGCTGCCAACAAGCTTGAGGGCGAGCAAGCCAATACCGCGATGACGCAGGCCCTCGTCGACGCCTTCACCGAGCTGCGCGTGGCGACCGTGCTCATGCACGGCATCGTGCCGGCCGGCTGCGAGCTCATCTGCGAGTACTTCGACGTTGACCCGGTCGCCTTCTTTAGCTGGGACAACATCTTTGCCTCCACGGACGAGTTCGTGGAGAGCCTGGGCGAGAAGCCCGGCGAGCACCGCGTGAAGCCGCTGCCCCCGCGCTTCGACTTCTTCAGCAAGCACGAGAGCCAGTACTAAAACACTCGACATGTAATGGAATGGGAAGGAAAGACGGATGTCCAAGCCGCGTCGTCGTAAGCAGAAAAAGCAGGTCAAGGCCGAGCTCAAGCTCAGGCAGTTTGCCGCTACCGAGCTTTCCGACCAGCTTGCCGCCCTTCCCTGCGCCGCCGACCTGCCGCGCTTTATGGTCGACACGGTCGCCGGCGCCTATGCACCCGCCGATGCCCAGCTCATAATCGAGGGCTTCGGCGCCGCGACCACACGCCCGGTCACGCTGCGCGCCAACACGCTCAAGGCGACCGCCGAGGACATCGCCGCCGCGCTCGACGCAGCCGGCATCGCCCACCGCCCCATCGCATGGTATCCGGACGCCTTCATCCTGCCCGAGGCCCAGGTTTCCGACCTGTGGGACCTCGACATCTACTGCGACGGCAAGATCTACTTGCAGAGCCTGTCGTCCATGATGCCACCGTTGGTCCTGGGCGCCCAGGCAGGCGAGGACATCCTGGACATGTGCGCAGCCCCTGGCGGCAAGACGACGCAAATTACCGCCCTCACGCAGGGACAGGCGCACCTTACCGCCTGCGAGATGAGCATTCCCCGCGCCGAGAAGCTCGAAGCCAACCTCCACCGCCAAGGCGCAAAAAACGTGCCCGTCATGCGCATCGACGCACGCGAGCTCGACGAGTTCTTCCGCTTTGACCGTATCCTGCTCGACGCTCCCTGCACCGGCACGGGCACCGTCATCAGCGGCAACGAGAAGAGTCTGCGCGGCCTGACCGAGCAGTTGCTCGGCAAGTGCGCCCGCTCGCAGCGCGCGCTTCTGGACCGCGCCATGGGAGCCCTCAAACCGGGCGGCACGCTCGTCTATTCGACTTGTTCGATCTTGCCGCAGGAAAACGAGGACGCGCTGCAAGAGGCCCTCGACAAGCACATGGACTGCGAGCTTATCCCCCTCGACGGCACGCCGAGCGAAAGTGAAACGCGCCGTGCTCAGGAAGCTGGCGAAGAGCCGCGCGTCGAGAGCAACGCCCTCACCGAGGCCATCGCCGCCGGCCACGTCTCGTCCGTCGCCAACGGTATGCCCGGCACGCTGACCATTCCGCCCAGCCGCGACTTTGAGGGCTTCTATATCGCCCTGATCCGAAAACGCAGCTAGCGCACGGATTCAAAACTCAACAAACTATCTCCGTGCGCGCTTGTCCTGCTGGTCACGGTGCTGCTTAAGTGCCTCGCGTTCCTTACGCTCGACTCTTTTGCCTTTAATGGCCGTAACCACAAAGTAGATGACCGCGGCGGCAACGATTGCGCCCACACACAGGCCAATCGAGCCCAACATTGCTGTGAAATCCATACCGCGTCACCTCTCTTTTAAACGGGACATTCAAGATAGCACCTCAATACCCGCCACCACAGCTCCTTCACGTTCGCCGGTCCTTCGGTCTAACGGATGGCGCGGCGGGGAAAAATCAACTCGTCAAACGATTTAGCAAGCACAACGCTGTCGGCACCCCGCCGGCCACCATCGCACAGAATCGAGCCCCCATGGATACTCTCAACGATTTGAACGAGCGCGTCGACGCCTTTGTCGGCACCAGCTCCTTCGACGCGCCTGCCGCGACTAACGACCAGACCCCCATCGATGTTCCCGCCGAGGTTCACGAGGACATCGTCGCCTCGGTCGATTTTTCCGAGGTCGAGCTCGCAGACGAGTTCACCGAGCCCCAGGTAGCCGTGACCCCCAACGGACTGCTCCCCATGGAGCCGCTGCCCATCGACGGACGCCTGCGCAAGGCGGCCCTCCGCATGCCCGACGAGATCGAGGAGGCCAGCGGCTTTACGCTCTTCGGTCGTCGCATCAAATCACTTATCTACACCACCGACGTCGCGGTCATCCGCAACTCCAACGCCGATGCCGTCTTTGCCGTTTACCCCTTCACGCCGCAGCCGGCCATTACGCAGGCGCTGCTGACCGTTGCCGAGTGCCCGGTCTTTGTAGGCGTGGGCGGCGGAACTACGACCGGCAAGCGCTCCGTACAGATGGCAGCCGTCTCCGAGATGCAGGGCGCGGCGGGCTGCGTGGTCAACTCCCCCGCCACTGCCGAGATGGTCGAGCACATCACCAACATCGCTGACATCCCCGTCATCGCCACGGTCGTACGCTGCGACGATGATGCGCATGCCAAAGTGCGCGCCGGAGCCAAGATCCTCAACATCGCCGCCGGCAAGAACACGCCGCAGGTTCTGCGCGAGCTGCGCGAGCACTATCCCAACCTGCCGCTCATCGCACCGGGCGGCAAAACACCCGAGAGCATCCGCGAGACCATCGCCGCCGGCGCCAACGCCATCATTTGGACGCCGCCTTCGGCCCAGCAGCTACAGACCGACATGATGCAGCGCTACCGCAAGATGAAAGAAGACGCCACGCCCGTCATCTCGCGCGACGATGTGCCCATTATCGACCAGGTCGCCGCCGCCGAGGTCAGCCAGGTCGAGAACATGAATCCCGACGTGCCGATTCCCGACGAGGTTATCGAACGCGTCGCTTCGATCCACGATCATATCGAGGAGCGTCGCGCCAACCGTGGACTCAAGCCCTCGCTACACGGCTTCTTCTTCCGCGGAAAGAAACGCTAACCGTAAGAGCAAGGCCCGCCCCACAAACGTGAGGCGGGCCGTTTTCGTTTGAGCAATCGTGCGCGACGTGATGGGTCAAGTTAATCCACGCGTTTGTCACCCATAAAGAAGAGCGCCACCGTACCAGGTCCGGTGTGCGAACCAATCAGAGCACCGATATTGTTGATCTCAATCTTGCCTTTGAGCTGCGGAACTTGTTCCTCAATCAGCGCCGCAACGGCCTCGGCATCCCCGCGGCACGCCGAGTGCGACATGATGCACTTGCCCGAATAATCCGCACCGTCCTGCACGTGTTTCATCATGGTCTTAGCCATCTCGGAAATCGCGCGCTTCTTGGTGCGAATCTTCTCACGTGGCGACAGCCCACCTTCGCAATCGACCGTCATAAGTGGGCAAATCTTAAGCGCCGTGCCGATGATCGCGCTCGCAGCCGAAATGCGACCGCCGCGCAGGTAGCTCGACAGATCGGTCGAGAAGAACCAGTGGTGAAGGTTGAGTTTATGCTCCTCAATCCAAGCGGCCGTCTCGTCGAGCGAAGCGCCGCTAACGCGCACGTCGGCGGCATATTCCAGCAATAGGCCAAAGCCCGAAGACGCCGCCAGCGAATCGATGACGCGCACCTTGCCGCCCTGAGGATAGCGATCCGCGAGCATCTGTGCCGCAACGCAGGCCGATCCATACGTGCCCGAAATACCCGACGACAACGCCAGGTGCAGCACGTCTTTACCCTCGGCAACAAACGGCTCCCAAAACTCCTCGTACTCACCCACGCTCACCTGAGACGTCTTGGGCATGGCGCCCGCGGCAATCTGGGCAAAAAACTCGTCCGGCGTAATCGACTGATACAGATCGTCCGTATAGACAACATCGTCGATCTCGTAATGAAAACACACGACAGGGATATTGCGCGACGCAAAGAACTCACGGGTTCGGTCGGCGGCGGATTCACAGGTCAGGACAAAATCACTCATATGAGGCTCCTTAAGTACTACTGCGCAAATTATCGCACAGCAAGCCTAAATACGATACAAACGTCCACTATTTACCAATTCGAACCATTTGCATTGAATATCTTTACCACCATCGTCTCCACCGACCCCACGCATGAATATCTGAGAAATCACCCCCTTCGTCTCCACCCAACCGACACATCAACCTCAACTAAATCGATTTACCAAACCGTTCAGCCGACAATTCAGCCGCCGGCGCAAAATCGAAACAAAGCCAGCGCATACTGATAAACGTTTGACGCTGTTTATCAGTTTTACCAACCATATCGGAAGGTGTTTCATGGTCGCATTCGATCGCAACCCGCAAGACTTTAAGTATCTGCGTCTGCTGTCGAGACAATTTCCTACCGAGCAATCCGCGTTCACCGAGATCATCAATCTCTCGGCCATTCTCAACCTGCCCAAGGGCACCGAGCATTTTATGAGCGATGTGCACGGCGAGTACGAAGCCTTTATGCACATCCTCAACAACTGCTCGGGCGTTGTGCGCGAGCATGTCGACGAGATCTTTGGCGACACGCTCTCCTTTGACGAAAAGGGCGAGCTGTGCACGCTCATCTACTATCCGCGCGAGAAGATCGATCTTGTCCGCAGCCGGCGCGAGGACTCGCCCACCTGGTATAAGACCATGCTCGACCAGCTCATTGTGGTCGCCCGCTCGCTTTCGAGCCGCTATACCCGCTCCAAGGTGCGCAAGGCCATCCCTCGCGATTACGCCTACATCATCGACGAGTTGCTGCACACGCATCCGGATGAGAACAACTACCGCGTGCGTTATCACGAGCGCATCGTGGAGTCCATCCTGGAGACCGCCAGCGCCGACGACTTTATCGAGTCGCTTGCCTCGCTCATCAAGCGCCTGGCCGTCGACCACCTGCACCTGGTGGGCGATATCTTCGACCGCGGCGGCGGCGCGGCCAAGATTATGGACCGTCTGCTCACCTACCATTCGCTCGACATCCAGTGGGGCAACCACGACCTGCTGTGGATGGGTGCTGCGGCCGGTGAGCCCGCCTGCATCGCCACGGTGTTGCGCAACAACCTACGCTATGACAACTACGAGATTCTAGAGAACGATTACGGCATCTCGCTGCGTGAGCTTGTTGCCTTTGCCGATGCCACCTACACCGCCGGCGAGTCCATCACCCCGCTGATCAAGGCCATCAACGTGCTGCTCTTTAAGCTCGAGGGCCAGATTATCCAGCGCCACCCCGAGTTCGATATGACCAACCGCCTGTTACTCGACAAGATCGAACACGACACCGGCACGGTCACGCTCGCCGACGGCAGCGTGTGGCCGCTCACGACCAACGACTTCCCCACCGTCGACCCGGCGGACCCCTATACGCTCACGCCCCAGGAGCAGCACATCATCGACAAGCTCGTGTCCGAGTTTGTCACCGCCGATCACCTGCATCGCCATATCGATTTCCTCTATTCCCACGGCTCGATGTACAAGGTCACCAACGGCAACCTGCTGTTCCATGGCTGCGTGCCGCTCAACGAAGACGGCACCTTTAGCAGCATGAACTGCTTGGGCACCTGGCACGCTGGCCGCGATTATCTCGATTTTTGCGACCACATCGCCCGCCGCGCCTGGCGCGTGGGCGACCGCGACGCCCTCGACTGGATGTGGTACCTGTGGATTGGCTTTAACTCGCCCGCCAGTGGACGCCTGGTGCGTACCTTTGAGCGCGCCTATATCGCCGATAAGAGCACCTGGGTCGAGCCGATGGATCCGTACTTCACGCTTACCAAGTCGCCCTCGGTCTGCGATGACATCATGCGCGAGTTTGGCGTCACGCCCATGGCATGCTCGCCGACCGGCCACATCGTCAACGGCCACACGCCCGTTAAAACCACCAAGGGCGAGCAGCCCATCCGTGCCGAGGGCAAGCTGCTGGTCATCGATGGCGGCTTCTGCCGCGCTTACCATCCCAAGACGGGTATCGCCGGCTATACGCTCATCTCGAGCTCGCGCGGCTGCCGCCTCAAGTCACACCAGGCCTTTACGACGGTTGCCGAGGCACTCACGCGCAACGTGGACATCGAAAGCGAGACCAACCGTTTTGACCAAGCAGACCGTCGCCGCATGGTGAGCGACACCGATACTGGCGCCAAGATCCGCAGCCAAATCCAGGACCTGCGTCAGCTGCTCGATGCATATAGAAACGGTGCTATCGAGGAGCGCGCCTAGCACCACCCGCGGGGATTGGCTAAACTTGCTGAGTTTGTCATCCCCGCGGCGCTTCGGCGCCAGCTTAAGGCAGGTACCATGCAAAAGCTCCTTGCGCAGATCATGAAATTTGGCGTCGTCGGTGTCATTGCCACGGTTATCGACTTTGGCATTATGAATCTGCTCCACTACGGTCTGGGCCTCAACATCCTAATCGCCAACACCAGCGGCTTTATCGTCTCGCTCATCTTTAATTACGTCGCCAGCATGAAGTACGTGTTTGCGCACAAGGAAGGCATGAGCCGCCGCCGCGAGTTCATTATCTTTGTCGTACTGTCCGTGATCGGCCTGGCACTCAACGACGGTATCGTGCTGACACTCAACGCCGGTCTGGGGCTCGAGGCCAATATCGCCAAGATCTGCGCCACCGCGCTTGTCATGGTCTACAACTTTGTGACCCGAAAGATCTTCCTGGAGGGCGACGAGACAAAATAGCTCGAAACCCCTGCAGCATTACGGCGCCCACGGACGACGCGCACTCAGCGCAGTATCGTCCGTGGGTGTCGCTCGTTTACGGGCAAATTTTCAACGTTTGCGGATTAGCTCTTGAAAATTTGGCGAGTTCATATAGTTCTTGGCAAAGACCTTACGTTTCCCTTGTAAAAGCTCTAAAGTATCCTCTGCTCGATTCATCAACGCATTGGATGTGATTACGTGCGCAAGGCGCTGGCACAACCTCATACCAAGCAGTTCCTCAAGTTTGCCGTCGTGGGTCTTATCTCCTTTGGCATCGACTGGGGCATGCTCATTGCGCTCGTCGAGCTGTTCCACCTCGACTTTTTGATGAGCACCACGGTTTCGTTTATCACATCCGTCGTGGTCAACTACTGGCTCAGCATGAAGTACGTGTTCGACCACCGCGAGGGCATGAGCCGCAAGCGCGAGTTCACGATCTTCACCATCCTGTCGGTGATCGGCCTGGGTCTCAACGACCTGTACATGTTTGTGGGTGTCACGTTTTTGAGCATCGGCTACCAAGCCATGAAGGCCATCGCCACGTTCCTCGTCACCTGGTACAACTACTTTAGCCGTCGCTTCTTCCTCGAGGGCGCACGGTCGTAGCCGATTCACTATTTGCTTGAATGTATAACCGGTTGGAATTCCCATTCCAACCGGTTTTTTGTTTGCAGAGAGACCCGGCGACCCAGTCCCATTCGCATGAAAAACGGGCGGTCCGGATGTTGGTCCGAACCGCCCGTTTGGTGCGATATGTCGAGGTCCCTAGCCTGTTACGTAATACCAGACTACGTTGTCGCCGTCTGAGAGAACGTAGTTGCTGCAGGCCGTCATGGGCGTTGTGCCGTTGACGGAGTACATCCAGCCGCTCGTGCCGCCGTGCTGTTTCTCGGCCAAACCACCAATCGCGGAGACATACGTGCCGTACGACGAGCCATGTGCGTTGACAGAAAGGCCCAGCGCACACAGGGCATCGTAGACGGTAGCGCCTTCGTTAAAGGTAAAGGTGCCGCCAGAGGACACAGGATTGCCCACAGCGCTCGATGTGACCGAAACCGTTACCGTGACGTAGTTGGACTCCTGTGAGCCGCTCTGGCCGCCCGAGGAGGCGTTTCCACCATTAGAGGATGAGGCTCCATTAGACGACTGGCCACCGCCCGAAGAAGCACCGCCAGACACATTGGAAGTATCACCGGCTCCCGTATTTTGGGCAGCGGATTTATCGCCAGACTTCTTTCCGTCCTGGTCCTCGGACTTCTTGCTATCCGAGCTTTTATCCGATTCCTTGTTTGAAGACTCGGAATCGTCCTTGGCGTCGTTCGAACCCTTGGGCTCGTCTTTTGCATCATTCGAAGATTTGGAATCCTTGGAACTGGCCTCGCCCGAAGCGGCAGACGAGCCAGACCCCTTGGTGTCCTTGGCGACGACGCTCTCCCCCGTCACGGTCTGAACGATCCAGTCAATGGACCAGGCGCCGCTCTCGGAAGGATGGACGAAGCCCAGCGAGACGACGGTCAGAATGGTGCACGCGGCAGCAAGAACGCCAAGGAGCGCCTTGCGACGAGAGGCGGACGCCGCCGAAGCGGCGCCCTGTTGCTTTGCATCGTCGAACTGAATGAACGAGGAATCTGGTTGCTTGGGGTCAGCGTCCTTGGATTTATTGGACACAACCCTCACCTACCGACGTTTGGTGAACACGAACACGCCGACGATGGCGAGACCGATGACGCCGGCGGCAACGCCAACAATGGCGAGCGGGTTGGTGCCAGTCTCCTGCTCGGAAGCACTAGAGGACTTCTTAGCAGTGGTCGTGGAAGCAGCACCCGTATCGGACTTGGAATCGGACTTCTTGTCGGACTTCTTGTCAGACTTCTTCTCGTCCTTCTTATCGGACTTATCGGAGTCCTTCTTGTCGGACTTGTTGTCCTTGGTCTCGGTCTTGGTCGACACCGTCGTCTTGGTCGTCGGCTTATGACCCGGGGCGACAGCGCCGCCCTTCGAGCCGGAGCCGGAACCCGTGCCAGTGCCAGCGCCAGTGCCGGAACCAGTACCGGTACCAGAACCGCCGCCGCCATTCGAACCAGCGCCGCCATTACCGCCAGGGTTAACGGCATTCTTGGTCCACTTGGCATACAGCGTCAGATCGGCCGTCACCGGCGTGCTAAAGTCATACGCCTGCGTGCAAGCCTCATCGGTATACCAACCGCCGAAAGTGTAGCCATCGCGCGTCGGATCGGCTGGCTTGACCAGCTTGCCATCGGCCGTAGCAACAAACTTAGTGTCGCAAGCAGACCCGCCGTTGGAGTTAAAGGCAACCGTCCAAGACTCGACAGCTCCAAGTTTAAACAGCGTGCCCGAATCATTAATGTAGTAGAGATTGCCAGAAGCATCGGCAATGACCGGAGAGTCACAGTACTGGTAATGGCCAGCCGCATCATAAATCTGCGTCGCCTCTGCATCGCCGAGTGTATAGCGATACACGCCACCACCAGCAGAGTAGTTGACGTAATCCTTGCTATCCGCGCTGTTAACGGTGAAGTACACATAGGTCTTGCCGCCCCGAACACTCACCAGCGGAGTAGCAGCAATACCGTTGAGGCCAGCCGGCAGCGCCTTGCCGTCGGCAGCAGCGACCATCGTGGTCTTACCCGTCTTCAGGTTATAGAGAACCAGAGCAGAGCCAGTAGCCGTCTGTCCGCCGACAATCAGATTGTCACCGGACACCGCAGGGGCGCTCAGATTATTCGTAAGGCCCAGATCAACCGTCTTCTGTTCACTCAGCACGCCCTTCGACGAAAGCGAAATCACATGGAGCTTTCCGTCGTGCGTCATCTGATAGAAGGTCGAACCATTGGACGGATCGGCAATGCAATCGGCATTTGCGACAGCGCCGAGCTTCATGGTCGAAACGACATCGCCCGTCGTCTTATCAATGCACCTAAGCGTACCCGCGCTCGTAGGAACGATGGCATACTTATTCGTCAAAGCCGCACCAGTCCAGTAATAGCCCTCGGCAGGGTCGATGTTCTGCCAAGAAACTTCGCCCGTGGCAATCTTAATGCGCGCAAAGGAGCCGTTGCCGTAGGTCGCGTTGTAATTCTCGTCATACGAAATATCGACCGAGCCTACATAGACGTACTCGCCGTCCGAAACGACGGTGCAGGAGCTCTGCGTCAAGTCCGTCAAACCAGGCGTCAGCCACTTGCAGATCAGCTTGTCTGCAGTAATCGCCTGGACCGCACCGCCGTTGAGCGGAACGATGATAAGGCCATTGGTATAGATCGGACGAGAGGTATAGCTCACCTTGGAGGCAAGCGGCGCAGAGGCAACCTTTTTGCCCGTGGACGAATCGATCTTAATGAGCTCGTTCTCGGTCGCGATGTACACAAAGCCGTTAGCAATGACAGGCTCGCTGCAGTTGGCATACTGCTGACCAGACTCGGCCTTCCAATCGAAGGCCCACTTAAGACCGGCGGCCTGCGCAGGCGTCTTGGCATCCGTTACGGTCGAACCGTTGCCACTGTTGCCGTAGCCGGCCCACTCGGCATCCCAATCAGGAGTCGTCGCGCTCGGATCCACGACAATCTTGTCGGGATCGGGCATGGGCGAATTATCGGTGGTATAGGCAAGCGTAACCTTATCGCCGCTCTTGAGCGTAATCTGATTGGCGCAGAGTAAGGAGGGCTCTCCGTTGATATACAGATGCCAATATTTATTGGTCGCAGCATCCCAACCATACGGCTTGTGATCGAACGGCGAAGTAATGGAATTCAGGAACCAGTACTCACCACTCTGGGAGCCGTTGTACGCAACGCCCTTGGCCTTCAGAACTGCCTCAATAAGGATCTGGGCCGTGGAGCCTTCGGGCAGAGAAACATTGCTTGCCGTGCCCCAACGCGTATTGTTCCCGTTGACATCGGGACCGATAACATCGGCGGATCCAAGCACCTGACCGGGGAGGGCATCGGCGTCAGCACCATACATAAAGGTGACGGCGTCACCCTCCTGGAGCTTGTAGGCACCGGCGCCAACGTCGGCGAACTTGCCATTTACGTAGAAGCGCCAATAGCTATTGGTCGCAGCGTCATAGCCACAATAGGACTTACCATCGAAGGGCGAATAAATGCCGTTGAGGAACCAGCCCCAAGACGATTCGCCAGCATCGAGAGTAAGGCCGACCTGCTCAAGGAAATCCTTGGCAGTGGAGCCTGCCTTGAGACTCGTCTGACCCGTCGAAGCCCAAACCTGCTGCTTGCCGTCCTTGTCCTTACCGAGAACCTGAACAGAAGCATGGACAGAATCGGACGGCAACTGGTCGCCCCAGCCACCGTAGAACCACGTGACGGTATCGCCGGCATGGATGGTGACATTGTCCGCCGTATAGTCACTCGACTTGCCGTTGATGAACAGCTGCCAATAGGTCGAATAATCTTGGGGCGTACCCAGCTCAACACCGTTGTACTTAAGGCTCAGAATGAAGGAGCCCGCAGCAACGGCGTCAATGTCGTTCGCCTCGAGTGCGACCTTCGTAAGATCAAGCGCGCTCGAACCGGACGTCACCACATACTGCGCATTATCGACCCAAGTCTGAGTCTTGCCCTGGGCATCGCGACCAATGACGGTCACATTTGCGGCAACCTGGTCTTTAACGACAGGGGACGAGCTACCAGCCGTATAGGCAAACTCAATCTTCTGCCCCTGGGTGAGCTTGACGCTGCTCGCGCCAACCGAGGAAGACGCGCCGTCGACGAACAGCTGCCAGAAGGCATAAGTCGTCGGATCGTAGGCAAGCGTGCGACCATCGCTCGGGGATGTGATGCTTTCGAGGTAGAAACCGTATGCCGTGTTCGGTTCGTACTTCGCCTTGAAGCCCGTCTTCTCCTGCAGCTTAATGAAGGCATCCGCAGCCGTCGCGCCCTCGTCGAGCTTGAGCTGCGTAGGTGCCACCCAGGTCTGAGCCTTGCCGTCAGCATCGGTGCCAATAATCGAGAACGAGACCTCGACCTGCTTCTTGGCGACATCGCCGGTTTCTGTCGGGTTCTCTGTCTGAACGGCAGCCGCGGCGGCAGATCCCGCTTGGCCAGCGGATGCCGTCGAAGACTGCTCGCTCGTGGCAGGGCTCTCCCCCGTCGCCGAGCCTTCGTCGCCAGTTGCTGCCTCTGTTATGGCTGCACTAGCTGCAGGCGCGCCCTCGGAATCCGAAACCTCGGCGCCGCTCTGCTCAGCGGTACCGCCCGCAAGCGCTGCGTCCTCGCCCGGCGTCGCAGTCTGAGCCACAGCCTCGGCAATGCCCTCGGCGCCCTCGGCCCACAGCTGAGACGGTGTGGTGCCAAAGGCCATCGCGAAGGCCAGGAATGCCACCAGGCCGCGCTTGGCTACGCCGCGCGCAATTGCGCCACGGCGATGCAACGAGGCGCGCTCACGCTCGTCCTCAAACATATCCATTTGTCCCCCATTGTCTGTACTTGGAGCGTTGCCTTGAGACTGCCCCACGTCATCGCGCATGTTGCGCTCGAGTTCCCCCATCGGGGTCCCCCTTCCCTCCAGAGCCCTATGCACACCGGCGGCATACGCCGCAGCCGCATGCAAGATGGGAGGCGATCCGACTTAACCTTAACGACTCGGGCGCGCCGTCCGATCTGCGACGCGAACATCCCGAGCCAAGAGGAATTACGGTTACTGGTACAGCCGGGGACTTGCACCCCGATTCTCCCAAACGCGCAGGAAAACCGCGCATTCGTGCGTCTCCGCACCACCATCTAGGCCATCGATTAAAACCGTCAATATGCTATCACGCAAAAGGGCCTCGCACGCAGGCGAAGCCCAAGGTAAAAGCTATTGTTTGCGAAAGGAAAATGCGGTGACGGTCGCAGCCTCTAGTGCTTGCCGCCGTGGCTGTTGAGCCAGATATTGCGGCCCAGCATAAGCGCCAGCACCAGCGCGCTCACGTAGCCCATAAAGCCAATGACCGGGATACCAAACACAACCGGCTCGATGCGCGCGTAGTACACCACCGACGAACCGATAAACAGACCGGCGATCACAATTGCCATCGACATGCGGTCGATAATCCCACCTAGCTGTCGCAGCGCCTTATCGCTGCTCATGATCTGCGTGTTCACCTTAAGCTGACCGCGCGTGAGCATACGCGAAGCCAAGCCCAGATACTCGGCCGCCTCAAGCGAGCCCTTCGCCGCGCGATAACTGCTCGCTGCAAAGTCGCGGCTCATCTCGCGCATGCGGGCGTAGGTGCTCTTCTCGTTTTTGATGTGCGTCTGGATGATCTGGATCATGTTGACGTTAGGCATGTACTCGGTCAACAGGCCCTCGAGCGTCACCATGCCGCGGGCGAACATTGTCACCACGCTCGGCAGCTCAACGTCATTTTTGCGCGCGAGGTTTAACAGCGAGGTCAAAAACTCACCGATATCCAGGTCCTTAAGGTCAAGGCCCGCAAAGTCAGCCACGATAAAGTCCAAATCGGACAAAAAGGCCGAATGATCGAGCTCGGCAGAATCGCCGCGCGTTACGGCAAAGCGCATGAGCGAATCCTTGAGCTTGGGCACGTCACCCTCGGCCACGGCGAAAATCATGTCCTTGACGATGCCGCGGTCGTGGCTCGACATGCGTCCGACCATGCCCAAGTCGATAAAGTAGACGATGCCGTCCTTGAGAATGATGTTTCCCGCATGCGGGTCGGCATGGAAAAAGCCGTCATCGAGCACCTGCGTCGAGTAGTCCTCGACGATTGCGGCACCGATCTTTTCCAAGTCATAGCCCTCGGCCACCAAGCGTTCAGGATCGGCGATCGAGATGCCGTCAACGTAATCCATGACCACCACGTGCTCGGTGCACAGGTCCAGATAGGATTTAGGGCACGTCACGCCATGAACGCTCTTATGGAACTCGTAGAAGTCGTTGAGGTTTTTTGCCTCGGCCAAAAAGTTGGTCTCCTCGCGAAACGAGGTCCACAACTCCTCGACTACGCCGTGCAGGTCAACGAATTGATCGGTGTTGACGAACTTGGAAACGATACGCACCACCGAGCGGATGATATCGATGTCCTGCGCCATAACCTGCTGCGCACCGGGGCGCTGCACCTTGACGGCCACGTCCTCGCCCGTCACCAGACGAGCGCGGTGCACCTGCGCGAGCGATGCGCTACCAAGCGGATTGGGGTCGATCGCATCGAACATCTCCCCCAGGCGCAGGCCGTATTCTTCTTCCAGACAACTGAGTACGACCTCGTACGGTACGGGCTCCACGTCGGAGCGCAGACGACGCAGCTCGTCGCAAAAGCGTTGCGGCAGAATCTCGGACCGGTTGGCCAGAATCTGCCCCATCTTGACGAACATGGGGCCGAGTTCCTCGAGCAGGCGGCGCAAACGAACCGGCGTGAGGTTATCCCACACGCGGTACTTTTTGACCAGGCGAACAATCTGTCCGATGCGCTCGCGGCGACCCGCCGGCGTGAGCTGGTATTCCTCGTCCGGCGCCATCGCGTCGGGCTCCTCGGGCACCATATCGACGGCGCGCGGCTTCTTGCGAGCGCCCGAGACGGCGGCGTCGACCTCATCGACAACCGCCGCCTCGTCACCCAAGGGGTCTAGATTGTTGTAATCGGTGGTGGAATCTGCCATCTGCGCTGCTACTCGGCCTCTTCGGTATCCTTCGCATCGTCGGGCTCAACGGACTCGACGGGCACCGAGGTCACGTTGTCCTCGACCGAATCGACGATGTCGCGCACATGGGCCAGGAAGGCAGTGCGCTCGGGAGCGGTCATGACGCGGACGCGGGCAAGGATGAGCTCGTCGAGCACGCGCTGGGCCGCGGTCTCGCCCTGCATGCCCAGACGCTCGGTCAGGTCGGAGATGGTGCCACCGGCCTGCTCGAACATATCGGACACGCTGCGGGCGATATCGGGGGCGCCTGCGTCCTTGCGCACCTGCTCGCCCTTGGTACTGAGGTCGTCGAGAACCTTCTTGCTGCCCTCGACGGCAACGGCGGCAGCGCCAAAGCCAACGTTGATGGCGCCGTTAACAAGCTGATCGAGTTTCATAACCATGGTTGTCTCCAATCACAAACAACTGCATTGGCGTTCTTGTACCCAAGATTGAGTGAAAGCGACAAAGCGTTTTAGCGCTATTCGATCGACGGGAAATCCCTACCTCACGTTGTCGTTCATCGCGAAAGAGTTCTTCATGGCGCAGCTCGTGGTGTAGAGCACCTTGCCCAGCAGGGCATCGGTCTCCACGCGGACACGCTCGGCAAAGGCCTCGTTGGCGCGTGCAAGCTCGGCAGGCACCTCGGCCTCGGGCAGAGCGGCTACGGCAGCGTCGACGTCATGGATCTGCTTGTGGCCCATGCCACCGACCTTCTCCTGATAGTCCTCGACCGCGCGACCGCACTCATGGAAACGGACGTCAGCCAGCGCGCCGATCAGGCGGTTGGCCCAGTAGAAGTTTTCGGACGTCACGCGAGCCTGCGTGTCGGCATAGTACTCGGGCATGGTCTCGACGTTGGCGTACAGCGGAACCAGCGCGTTAAACGAGTTGGAGCCAAACGCCATCCACTGCACGGCGCGATAGGCCGGCTGCGCATAGGGACGTAACTGCAACACGGCGAGCTGGCTGTTGCGGTTGATGCCGATGGGGCGATATGCGCCACGCGTTGCGGGCGTGCCCTTGCTACCGTAGCAATCGTACTCCGTGCCCTGGTAGTGGCTCGAGAGTACGTACTTGATGTCCTCGATGGTCACCTTGCGCTCGGGCACGCGGCTCCAGGGGATATCGTCGCTCTCGGGCGTGTAGTCGGCGTCGGGGCCATCCCACACGTCGCTGGGGTTGAGACAGCGCTGCATGTACCACGCGCGCGGCGTGTTGTAGACGTGGTCGCTGTCGCTGTGCGAGCCAAAGGCCTCGCGCGGGTTAAAGACCGCAGCCGGGCCGTCGCCCTCGACGCCCAGCGTCAGGTCCAGATGCCACTCGGCCATCCAGGCGCGCAAGTCGGCGGAGCACATGTGGTCGGCCTGGGCGCCCTCGGCGTCATCCAGGTCAAAGCTGTCGATACCCAGCTGGTTGGGCATGGTCACATAGGCGTCATCGGGCACGCGCTTGGCAATCCAGTGGTGACCACCGATGGTCTCGAGCCACCAGATCTCGTCCACATCACTAAAGGCGATGCCGTTGTTCTCGTAGGTGCCGTAGCGCTCGAGCAGGTCGCCCAGGATACGAACGCCGTCGCGGGCGGACTTGGCATACGGCAGCACCAGGGTCACCATGTCCTCCTCGCCCAAGCCGCCGGGCTGTGCCGGAACGTATCCGTCCTCGCCCTCGTTGCCCTTGGCGGGTACGTAGTCGACGAGCGGATCGGCGCCGCGGACGCGCTCGTTGGTGGTGAGCGTCTCGGTTGCGGACATGCCCACATTGAGCTCGTTGAAACCGGCCTCGGCCCAGATGCCGTGGCCCGGGACAACATCGGGGACACTCGTGTAGCGCATGGGGTTATCGGGCAGCCCAACGGTCAGGTGACTCAGGACGCTTGTGTAGACGCGCGGCTGCTCGTCGGGATGCACCACGCGCATACGCTTGGGCTCAAACACCCCGTTGGACGAGTCCTCGTTACGCGCGACAAGCGTCGACCCGTCGCAGCTTGCGTTTTTACCGACCAAAATCGTTGTGCACGGCATGCACATCCTCCTTGAGCGAAGAAATCAAACGGCAACAGTGTATCGCTTCGGCGAAAAAAGGGCGAAACCACAGCCCCAGCAACCCCTGTGGTCAAAAAATGCCAAATATGAGTACTGTCACCAATTTAGTAGCAGCAATTTCTCTGGGCACAGGCGTCGATAATCTACATTTGTTCAAAAGCTGGACAATGTAATTCCTCATAGGTCCAATAGAATAGGCTCTCTATCGATAATAAATACCGATAGAGAGCCAAAGAGAGCTAAATTATATGTGACCATATTGGCAGCAGTACTCATATTTGGCATTTTTTGACCACGAGGTATATATCTAACCCCCTGAACAGCCAAAAACGCCTATTTCGATGCACACTCCGCCGCTTCAATCACGTGTTTGGCGAGAATCGCCGTTGTCACGGAGCCCACGCCGCCCGGCACGGGGGTGATGGCACCAACAACCGGCTCCGCGGCAACAAAATCGACGTCACCCACCAGCTTGCCAGCGTCCTCATCCCAGTTAATGCCCACATCGATGATCGTCTGGTCCTCGCGAACGGCATCCACGCCAATCGTACGCGCGCGTCCAACGGCGGCAACCACAATGTCGGCAGCACGGCACTCGGCAGCAAGGTCGCGTGTATGCGTATGGCAGGTCGTCACCGTGGCATTGCGAGCCGTAAGCATGGCGGCAACGGGACGACCAATCACCAGAGACCGACCGACGACCGCAACCTTGGCCCCATCCAGCTCAACACTGTAATGGTCCAGCAACGCCAACACGGCCTCGGCCGTGCAGGGAGCAAAGCCCTCGCCACGACCCGAAAGCGTGGTAAGCAGCGAGGCCGGCGTCATGGAGTCAACATCCTTGGCGGGATCGAGCGCCGCGGCAACCGCATCCTCGTCAAGTCCAGCGGGCAGCGGGCGAAACACTAGGCAGCCATGAACAGCGGGGTTGGCATTGATGTCCTTAATAGCCGCCAGCAGTTCATCCTGCGAAACATCGGCAGAAAGCAAAACGCGACGAGCCTCAATGCCAACCTTCTCGCAGCGCTTGAGAGCGCCGCGCTCGTAGGACAGGTCGTCGTCGCGCTCGCCCACACGCACGATGGCCAGCGTCGGCACAACGCCGCGCTCGCGCAGGGCGGCACAACGAGCGGCAAGCTCCTCAGTCAAAGCACGGGCAACGGGAGCACCCTTCAGCAGTTCAGCCATGGCTATCCTCTCTTCCTTGCAGCGTCGGAGGCGCGGCGCGCCAGCGCATCGGCGCGCGGCAACCATGTGTCGAGCAACTCATCACACGCCGTCTCGAGCTCCTCGGCACGAGCGCGATCCTTCATAGACGTGGTGTTCGCAAAGAGCGTCAAGCTCGCACCCTGCATAGCGGCACGGCAGAACACGGCGCCGCACGCCACATCGGACAGCAGCTGACGCGAACCCTTGTCGGCCATGTCCTCGAGCAGCGCCAGCGCACGCCCGCAGGCATCCATAATGCGATACGGCGGCATAGCGGCCACGTGCAGCGCATCCTGAATCGCGGTCGCTCGAGCCGGATCGTCACGCGGAATACCGTACGCCGCGGACACCTGCCCGTAGGCACGAACGTCTTCGGCAACCAGACCCACAAGCTCCTGCGCCAACTCGTCTGCCTGGGCAAATGCGCGCGTCAGATCGTCTGCGCGATCGGCAAGCGCGGGATTAGTTGCCCCATAACGAGCGACCATCCCGCAAAGCGAGGCGCCCAGCGCGCCCACAAAGGCGCTCGCGCTGCCACCGCCGGGAACCGGCTCGCGCGCGGCAAGCGCCTCGGCAAACCCGCGGCAGGTTTTATCCATCATCTCTTGGCTCATACGCACGCACCTTCAAGTCATATAGATCGGTCGGGTGGCAACCGCCGGCCAACCGCGTCAAACACGTAATGGTGCTAAGTCTAGCCCATAAGTACTCGAGCGTCAGCGCACCTGGCCATCGCGGATTTCTATGACGAACGATAGGCGTCGGCACCGCAAACATGGGAAACATGGCCCACCTTTCGGGACTTCCGGACGTCACAAACTGGGGCATATCTATAAACAAGGAACCTGTTGGGGCAACGCCCGCGTACACGCGCCCCTTTAAAACAACGGGCACCTCACCCCGGGGAGAGCCGGCAGCACCGGCCCTCCCCTCTTTTGGACCCGCGCATATTGCCACTTGTCGGCGCAATTCCAGCCTCCAGAATGGGACACATGGCCCACTCGAACGAGCCGTCCACGCGTACAGTAAAGACAGGTAATCCATGGGCGGTTACAGATCGAGGAGGACACGACCATGAAAAAGAAGGCCTTTGCGATTCTCACCCTCTGCATCAGTCTCTTTGCCGCGGTTGCCCTGGTGGGCTGCGGTGGCAGCGGCGGCGCTACCGGCAGTAGCGGTGGCGGCGGATCAGAAAAGCCAGCCGTGGATATGAGGACCGACTTCATTTGGTTTAAGGTCGAGGTTCCCGAGGGCGTCGAGATCACCGACGTTGCCGGCGACACGGCCGATAGGACCCAGTTTAAGTTCACCGAGAGCGAGCACGCCAGCGATCGCTTCATCCCCGTCTTCGACTCTGACAAGAACGCCGATGAGCTGTTCGACTACGAGGCAAAGTGGAAGGCCAGCTTTGAGTGGACCGAGAATGACCCCGTCAAGTACAACGGCAAGACTTGGCGCAACGCTTCCTATACACACTCGGGCGGCGTGACGACTGAGTACTTCACCGAAGCCGGCGGCGGCAGCGTCTACGTGAGCATCGACAACGTCGAAGAGCACAAGGACGCCGTCGAGACCATGATGAAGTCCCTGGAATTTGCCGATGATATCGCCAAGGCCAAGACCGAGGCTATGGATGTTAAGCTCGACGATATCGAGATTAAGCGCTAAGCGACTGGCGAGCGCAACGGGAAACACGAGCGCAGCGAAGCAAGCGACAGTAACCCAGCGCTTCGCACCAAGGGAGGGTCGGCTCACCGGCCCTCCCTTTCTTATGCCGGTAGCTGGCGAACGCGAGGATGCCGGACTCCAAAACTATCCCAAGCGCGCCAGTAGCACCAATAGACAAGCGCCTCAGCACGTCCGCCCGCCGATTAATAGCGCCATGCAGACAATTTAAGCCGACGCCTTTAAACATCTGGGCAGTATAGTATCCAAAACGAGCGCATAACCGCACCCTGCGAACGGAGGAGTTATGACCGAACACCACGCCATCAGCCGTCGAGCATTCACGTTGGGCCTAGGACTCGCAGCATTGTCGCCTTTTGTAAGCCTGCCCGAAACCGCGGGATTGGGCCTTCCCGTGCGCGCGGCATTTGCAGACGACGCTGCCACAGCGTCGGACAGCCTCCACAATTTCGTCATTCGCCTTCGCCCCGCGGGCTATTTTCGCACCGCGAGCGTCAACCAAGACGGCAACGTTCGCGGCAACGTCTGCCACCTGTTTAACGACGGCACGTCCAGCAAGCTCATCCTTGAGAACGTAACGACCAAGAAGGACGATACAAACTGGTACGCCATCCGCACCTTGCTCAATTTCGAAGAGCATAAAAAGACGGGCTACAGCATTTGGTCGGTCGACGACGACTCGGACAAAGATGGAAAGGTCATCCACGTATGGGGCGGCGAGTATGACAACAAGCCCAGCCGCGCTTTAATATGAGAAAGCCATTGTCAATAGGCGTGTTTGTTCGAGCCCGGTTTTAAA
>CABUIY010000028.1 GCA_902491765.1 uncultured Collinsella sp.
CACGTTTGAGACTCTTAATCCCAAGGTCCAGGGTTCGACCCCCTGACGGCCCACCCAAAGATTGTTAAAGCGACTGGCTCAGGCTGGTCGCTTTTTTGTTGACCTCGCATGGGGTCGAACCCGTCGGGGCGCGAAGCTGAGGAAATGCGTGAGCATTTACCAGCGTAGCGCGCAAGGCGCCTTGGCGCCGCAGCGGTCGCCTGCGCAGCAGGCTGACCCCCTGACGGCCCACCAAAGCATAGTAAAGCGACTGGCTTCGGCTGGTCGCTTTTTTGTTGACCTCGCATGGGGTCGGACCCGTCGGGGCGCGAAGTTGGGGAAACTGCACCGTGATTCCCTTAGGGAAACACGGCTAAAGCCCCATAAACGTGCTCTCCTTATGGGAATTATGCTCACGGGGCGCGATGCATGTTGAGAAGTTGTGATCAAACTCAAAGTGAGAATCGATTTAGTCCGCTCGATAGTGCGAGCCCAGACTTTCGGTTCGATTGCGCATGGCTTTGACCATTTCCTGTGCTAGCTGAATCTGCGATTGCAGGCGGGCGAGGGCCGCGACTTCGCTGTCCTGAGCTTTCTGTGTGCTCAAGGTCGTTGCCTCCGTCTTCAAGCCCTCAAGCTCGTGTAGTGCCTCGGATAGGCCCGTCTCGGTGCGGTTGATCATGCAATGGGTACTCATCGTGTGCTTAAGGCTGCGTGTCAAGCGTTCGGCGACTGTTGTGGCAATGCCGTACTGGGGGAGGGCGATATCCGCCTTTGGGGCCACCTCAGGTTCATTCTGTGCTGCCTGGGCTGCCGATGTGCCCGCGATGCGCCCAAACACGATGCCGTTGGCGCTTGACAGGCCACCAATGCGATCGGCCCCGTGCATGCCGCCTGTCGCCTCACCGCAAGCGTAGAGGCCCTCAACGCCCGTGTGCGCGGTCTTATCGATCTTGATGCCGCCGTTAGCGGCGTGGGCATACATCGCAACGCGCATCTCGTCAGTCGGGGCGATGCCGTGCTCGTCTTGCAGCCAGGTGGCAAAGGTCTGCACAAACTCTGGGACATCCTCGCGGGGGAAGTCGTAGTGGAGTGCCAGGCCTTCGGCACCTGCCTGATCGATGACGAGATCGATAGCGCGGGAGGCCAAGCGTGACGTGAAGGGACCATATCCAGAGCGCTGCTCGAGCAGGTCGTCCAGCTTGTCGTCGGCAATATCTACCGGCTGGTCTACATGTACGTAGCGCCAGGTTTTCTCGTTGAAGACCAGGTTGCGCTTGGGCTCGATGAAGCCGGGCATCATCTGCATGAACTCTATATTAGTAAGTGTTGCGCCATGCGCCAGCGCGATGGCCTGCGAGGAGCTGAGCACATCAGCCGACGTAAGGCTGCGCTCGAACAGGCCGCCTGTGCCACCGGCTGCGATGATCGTGGCCTTGGCAGCAAAGGGCACGATTCGATTTTCGGTGAGGTCGTAGAGTACGGTTCCGGTTATTCTGCCGTTCGCGTCCTCAACAAGGTCGATAAGCTCATGGCGGGGGAGCAGGCGAATGCCGAGTGACTCGATCCAGGTCGTCAGAGCGTCCTCAAGGGGCTTGCGGGTGAGGCCGCGCCACATGCGCGTCTTGTGGTCAAAGCAGGGGATAAATTGCTTTTGTTGAGCACTCTTGGCGCTTTGCGGACGCTGGAGCTCAACGCCCAGGTCTTGCTCGAGCCAGTCAATCGCTTGGGGAATGCCGTGGACAAACGTCTGGACGAGTTCGGGGTCGGCAACGCCGCCGCCGACGGTCTTGATGGTGTCGATGAGGTCCTGTTCATCGTCTTCGTCGACGGGACCGATGAGGCCGAGGCCCCAGGTACCCGGGAAGAAGCTCGATCCACTCATGGTCTTGCCGGCGCTTGCCACAGTGACGGTTGCACCCGTGCGTGCCGCTTCGATGGCGGCGCAAAGGCCCGCAATGCCAGATCCAATTACCAGTACATCAGTCGATTCCATCGGATTCCTTTCTCGTCCGGCGCATTGTCGCACGGGTGATCGGCAATGGGGCCGCAAAGACTCGGCAAATCGGTAAAGGGCAAATATGGCAGGTGGACGTTAGGGTTATTTTGGCAATCCGTCTCACTCCACCTCGGAGCTCATCTCAACTGATATATCGAATCGTTTTGGATTTTCATGGCAGAGTAGTTAATTTGGGACGGGGTTCTTTTAGCTACCCTGTGCCTCGGGTCGATTCGCTCGCCACGAAATGGGCCTATCTACTACGTTTGGGCGGTCACCCCCAACCATACCGAGAATCACAAAATCAAACCCGCAGGTAGACGGATTATTGATTTTCCCAAAACCTGGCTATGGTCGAGCCATGCGGGCCAAACGTAGTAGATGAGCCGTTTTCGTGGCGCGACCCAAACCGATTGACAGCTTTGGGACAAAAAAGAGCCGCTACCCGGGTGGATAGCGGCTCCAAAGCTCAACTATATGAGCATCGCGCAAGCGCGATTAGGCCTTGAGGGCCTCCTCGACGGCGACAGCGCAGGCGACGGTGGCACCGACCATGGGGTTGTTACCCATGCCGATGAGACCCATCATGTCGACGTGCGCAGGCACGGAGGAGGAACCGGCGAACTGGGCGTCGGAGTGCATACGGCCCATGGTGTCGGTCATGCCGTAAGAGGCAGGGCCGGCGCCCATGTTGTCCGGGTGCAGGGTACGGCCAGTGCCGCCACCAGAAGCGACGGAGAAGTACTTCTTGCCAGCCTCGAGGCGCTCCTTCTTGTAGGTGCCAGCGACGGGGTGCTGGAAGCGCGTGGGGTTGGTGGAGTTACCGGTGATCGAGATGTCGACGTTCTCGTGCCACATGATGGCAACGCCCTCGCGGACGTCGTCGGCGCCGTAGCAGTTGACGGCGGCGCGGGGACCATCGGAGTAGGGGATGGTCTCGACGACCTTGAGCTCGCCCGTGAAGTAGTCGAACTGGGTCTTTACGTAGGTGAAGCCGTTGATGCGGGCGATGATCTGAGCAGCGTCCTTGCCCAGACCGTTAAGGATAACGCGCAGCGGCTTCTTACGAGCCTTGTTGGCGTTCAGAGCCAGGCCGATAGCGCCCTCAGCGGCAGCGAAGGACTCGTGGCCGGCCAGGAAGGCGAAGCACTCGGTGTCGTCGGAGAGCAGCATAGCGCCCAGGTTGCCGTGGCCCAGACCGACCTTGCGGTCCTCAGCGACGGAGCCGGGAACGGTGAAGGCCTGGATGCCCTCGCCGATGATGGCAGCAGCCTCAGAAGCGGACTTGGCGCCACGCTTGACAGCGAGAGCGCAGCCGAGGGTGTATGCCCACTCAGCGTTCTGGAAGGCGATGGACTGGGTGTTGTTGACGATCTCACGCGGGTTGAAGCCCTTGTCGGTGCAGATCTGCAGAGCTTCCTCGAGGGAGGCGATGCCGTTGTCGGCGAGGCACTTGTTGATCTTGTCAGCGCGGCGCTCGTAACCTTCGAACGTAACAGTCATAGTTATTTCCCTCCCTTTCTACTCGTGAACCGGGAACACGCTGGCGACGGAGTGAGTCTCCTCGTCGGTGCGCGGGTCGATGTACTTGGCAGCGTTCTCCCACTGACCATAGTGGCCCATAGCGCCAGCGATGGCCTCCTCGGGGGTCTTGCCGGCCTTGACGGCGTCGGTGAACTTACCGAGGTTCAGGAACTCGAACGCGATGATCTCGTTCTTGTCGTTGAGAGCCATGCGGGTGACGTAGCCCTGGGCGAGCTCGAGGTAACGAGCGCCCTTGGCCTTGGTGCCGAACATGGTGCCGACCTGGGAGCGAAGGCCCTTGCCGAGGTCGTCGAGGGAGGCGCCCACGGGCAGGCCGCCCTCGGAGAACGCGGTCTGGCTGCGGCCGTAAACGATCTGCAGGAAGATCTCGCGCATAGCAACGTTGATGGCGTCGCAGACGAGGTCGGTGTTGAGGGCCTCGAGGATGGTCTTACCGGGAAGGATCTCGGAAGCCATGGCGGCAGAGTGGGTCATGCCCGAGCAGCCGATGGTCTCAACGAGGGCCTCCTCGATGATGCCGTCCTTGACGTTCAGCGTGAGCTTGCAGGCGCCCTGCTGAGGTGCGCACCAACCCACACCGTGCGTAAGACCGGAGATGTCGGAAATCTCCTTAGCCTGGACCCACTTGCCCTCCTCGGGGATGGGTGCGGGGCCGTGGTATGCACCCTTGGCAACGGGGCACATGTTCTCCACTTCCTGTGAGTACTGCATGCCTCTCCTCTCTATCGTGTTGGCGTCCCGTCTGGGGGCCGTGGCTGGCGATTGCCGGGCGACCCTTCGAAAGGGACATGACATGCAGCCCCTATAATACCGCGAAATGCACGGAATATTCGGCGAACGGCTCAGTTTTCGTAGCGAGATGCGCGGAACTTTCAATTGAAACGGTTTAACTCTATATTCTGTGGTCGTGCACTTCCGTAGAGGGGGTCCGTCTTGGGCAAGCTTTTGGTCAGCTTTTGTAAGCGTTGCAGGGGTTGACCTGTTGCAACGGTGCCGTTCGCCGCCTGTTTACTGCCTTTGGCCGCGCGAGCGAATTGTTTTGCGTGAATGTTTTGATGGCACGCTTCAATCGTGCTGTATTGGATGGCAAGCAGATCCCGGCGAAGGGAGCGCCATGCAGCGCGTTTGGAGAACGGTTACCGGCTTTTACCATGTCTGTGCCCGCGGTACGGGCAAGCAGCTCATCTTTGAGGGCGATGAAGACCGGTGGGAGTTCTTGGAGCTGATGCGTGAGTGCTGCCGCAAGGCGGGCGTGACGGTTATCGCCTGGTGCCTTATGG
The DNA here is from genome assembly GCA_902491765.1 of uncultured Collinsella sp. Classification (GTDB taxonomy): domain Bacteria; phylum Actinomycetota; class Coriobacteriia; order Coriobacteriales; family Coriobacteriaceae; genus Collinsella. The sequence continues at coordinate 4,804 of CABUIY010000028.1, forward strand.
GCAATCACGTGCGTCTGGTGCTTGCAGATTACGAGGACGCGATGAGCGCGGCGATGCACCGGCTGCTTTTGACGTACGCGCGGCGGTTCAATAAACGCACGGGGCGCACAGGGCATCTGTTCCAGAACCGTTTTGACCGGCGCTCGCTCGATACCGACTGGCAGGTGATGGAGGCTATTCGCTCTCTACACGCTGATCCGCAGGAGGCAGGTATTGCTCTGATTGAGCGCTATCCGTGGAGCAGCTTTGCCGAGTATCTACGGGCCTATGACAACGATATGACGAGGGGATTTTCCGACCCTTCATGCGTGCTTGAGCTTTTCGGTTCTACCGAGGGCTTTATTGCCTATTCGCTCTCGACGTCCGACGGCGGCGAGCCAGCGATGCCCGATATGGAAGAGACGGAGTGGGAGCGGCACGCCTTTGCCGAAAAGTTGGCGAAGGGGCTCGGGGTTCCGCTCCACGTGGTTAAAGCCGCACCGTCGGCGCAACGCAATGCCGTTATTCTTGGATTGCACGATGCTGGTTTTACGGTGCGTCAGATTGAGCGGTATACGGGGATTGGCAAAAGTACCGTTTCTCGTATTGTGCGCGCCCGTGCGCGAGCGGCGGTGCGGACTGGCGGAAACGTGGTGTAGGGCCGCCGGTGCACCGCAGCTGGGGTCGCCCATACGCCACAGCTATTGTTCTAAAAGCTCGGGTACGGTAACTGCACTTCTTAATTTGCATAGAACAGACGCCGTTATGCATAAAATAACGCCTTAGCTCGGTTTTGCCCGTACCTACCCCCGTCTGCGCCGTGCAAAAAGCGGAGTTTTCTGCATCGTGGTACTGTCGGCACCGCCGCAACTTTGCAACATATGGGCTCTGAAGCTATTTATGCCTGCCGATGCGCTCCCGAAGCTCATGTTTGCGCCCCTGAGACCACGATGCTTGTTCTAAAACGCAATATAAAGGCCACTGGAGATGTTGATTAACGCTTCCAATGCGTATACACACGGCTTGGCGTGCTGAATACTCGCAAAAATGCACGCCGCACCCTAGGGGACCTGTCCGCGGCAGGCGCGAGGCGTGCCGAAGACCAGCAAGATGGGGCTTGGCACCTTGCTTAGAGTGCCCGTGGTCTTGTCACAAGCTTTAGTACGTTGGAAAACGCTCGTGTTCGCGGTTGGCCGTGCGATAAATGACAGACGGGGCGCCGGACGCGCGGACTGTGTATCCGCGCTCGTTATGAAAAAGCCGAGCCGCCCGTATCGGGCGGCTCGGCAATCAAAATCCTTGGATTTGGGGCATCCGCTATTGGTTAGCTTGCTCCTCGAGCATGCCGTCGAGGGTGCGCCAGGCGAGCTCGGCGCACTTGACGCGGGCGGGCATGTGCGAGATGTCCTGAAGCTGGGCAGCTTCGTCCAGGTCTTCCAGGTCTTCCTCGGAGAGCTGCTCGCCGCGGATCATGGCCAGGAAGAGCCCGGCCAGGCGGCGTGCCTCCTCAACCGTCTCGCCGGTGATGAGGTCGGCCATGATGTCGGCGCTGGCCTGGCTGATGGCGCAGCCGTGACCGGTAAACGAGGCCTCCTCGATCACGCCGTTCTCGACGCGCAGCTGCAAGGTGAGCTCGTCGCCGCAGCTGGGGTTGATGCCGTCGTGCTCGTGCGTGGGAGCGTCCATCTCGTACTTATAGTCGGGGTGCGAGTTGTGCTCCATAAACGTGGTGGAGGTGTACAGATTACCCATTGAACGTGCTCCAAACGTGATGCAGGCCGGCGATGAACTTGTCGATGTCGGCCTTGTCGTTGTAGAAGGCCACGCTGGCGCGGCAGCAGGCAAGGTTCTCGACGCCCAGCCAGGTGAGCAGCGGCTGTGCGCAGTGGTGACCGGCGCGGATGCAAACGCCGTCCATGTCCATGATGCTCGCGACATCGTGCGGGTGGATGCCCTTGACGTTAAAGCTCACGACGCCGTGATGGTTGTCCCAATAGATGGAGCCGATGATCTGGACAAAGTCGAGCTGCATGAGCTCGCCCATCAGGTAGTGGACGAGTGCCTGCTCGCGGGCCTGGATGTTTTCGTAGCCCACCGTGTTGACGAGGTAGTCGAGGGCGGCGCCTGTGGCGAAGATGCCGGCGGCATCCTGCGTGCCGGCCTCGAACTTCTCGGGGACGGGCGCCCAGACGGCGTCCTGCTCGGTGACCGAATCGATCATCTCGCCGCCGGTGAGCATGGGCGGCATGGCGTTGAGCAGGTCCATCTTGCCCCACAGCACGCCGATGCCCATGGGGCCCATGGCCTTGTGTGCGCTAAAGGCAAAGAAGTCGGCGCCCAGATCGGCCACGTTGACCGGCATGTGCGGCAGCGACTGTGCGCCGTCGACAACCAGATAGCCGCCGTACTTGTGCACGAGCTTGCCGAGGTTCTTGACCGGGTTCTCGACGCCTAACACGTTGGAGACCTGACCCACGGCCAGAATCTTGGTCTTGGGACCCACCTTGGCCAGAACCTCCTCGGTGGTGAGCTGGCCGGTCTTGGTGGGATAGAGGTAGACAAGCTTGGCACCGGTCTCGCGGCAGACCTGCTGCCACGGGATCAGGTTGGAGTGGTGCTCCATGACGGTGATGACGACCTCGTCGCCGGGCTCCAGCACTGTGGGCGCAAAGCTCTTGGCGACTAGGTTGAGCGACTCGCTGGTGTTGCGGGTGAAGACGACTTCGTTAGCCTGGGCGGCGCCGATGAGGTCGGCGATCTGCTGGCGGACCTTGGCGATGGCATCGGTGGCCTCGACGGACAATGAGTACAGGCCGCGCAGGGGGTTGGCGTTCATGCGCTGGTAGAAGTCGCGCTCGGCGTCGAGCACGCAGGTGGGGCGCTGCGCGGTGGCAGCGCTATCGAGGAAGGCGATCTCGGGATGCTGCTGGAACAGCGGGAACTGCGCCTTGTAGGGGTTGGTCTCGATGTCGACGGTAGGCCAGCCGCGCGAGGCCTCGTCGCTGGCGTCGAGCTCCATAGGCTCCGGTGCGGTACAGGTATCGCATTTAACGTGCTCGGTATCAATCATGCGAGCTCCTCTTCAAAGTTATCGATCAGGTTGTTGCCCAGACGGGCGACGGCGGCGCGGGTGCGCTCATCGGTGGCGGAAAGCGCGGCGTCCTCCAGCTTGGCGCGGACGAACAGGTCCTCGGCGGCATTTTGGTCAAGGCCGCGACAGGCGAGGTAGAACAGCTGCTCGTCGCGGACGTGGCCGATGGTGGCGCCGTGGTTGCCGGCGACGTCGTCCTCGTCGCAGAGAATGACGGGAACGGTCTTGTTGTCGACGCCCTTGTTGGCCAAAAGCACCGTCTCGCGCTCGGTGCCGGTTGCGCCCTTGCAACCGTGCACGAGGTCGATGGTGCCGCGGTAGACCTTCTTGGACGTGCCGGTCAGCACGCCGTTGGCGTCGATCTCGCACTCGGTCTTGCGGCCGCGGTGGCGCAGCTCGTAGTTAAAGTCGCGCACCTGCTCGCGGGCGCCCAGGTAGTCGGTATCGATCGTCACCTTGGCGGTGTCGCCCAGCAGGTCGCCGGCAAGGCCGGTGGCGCTGGCGCCGGCACCCAGGACGGTGTGCTGCACGTTGACGCGCGCGCCCTCGTCCAAGAACAGGCCAGTGTCGTCAAGCGCGATCCAGCTATCGTCGAGCGTCTGCGTGCAGGTCACGTTGACGGTGGCGTATTCGTGGGCACACACGCGTAGCGCGGAGCCCACGACACCCTCACCGGTAACGGGGGAGTCTAGGGCAATATGCAGATCGAGCGTCGACTGGGGACGGGCAACGACGTCGATGGCGGCAATCGCAGCCGCTGCGTCGACGCCGCTCACGCGCACAGTAACCGTGGCGTGCTGGTATGCGGGCACATCGATGACGACGCGCTTGGTGGCGTGGTCGGCCAGGTAGGTGTAGGCAGCCTCGCCCATACCGGTCTCGAAGGCCTCGGCAGGGGAGAGTTCCTCCTCGAGCTTGATAGCGCCGGCCTGGTAGACAGAGGTGGCGGGCACGTCGAGCTCGGTTTCTGGTGTGATGCGGGCGCGGTCGGCGGCATCACCGGGGGCGGAGGCGCGGCGCTCGGGGAAGCGCTCGGCCATGGCTTCCATGGCGGCGTCGAACGCGTCGTCCGAGCCGGCAAACTGCTCGCCCAGGCCCTCGACCTCAACGGCCTCGGCGGGGGCGGCAGCAAGCTCGTCCGAAAGCTCGAGCTTGGTCTGGTTCATCTTGAGCCAGCCCCATGTGGCGGCCGGCATCGCATTGACGCCCCCGATCTCCTGCAGCACGCCGTCTCGGGGCTCCGACCCTCCTCGCGTACCTTTAGTACGCGTCATCGGGCTCGTCGCTCCCGATACGTCGCACTGCAGAAGCTCGGATGACGTAAATGCGTTCGGCGTGTTCGTGGTCTGTTTCATTATCCGATCGCTCCTTCCATCTCGAGCTTGATCAGGTTGTTCATCTCGACGGCGTACTCCAGCGGCAGCTCCTTGGAGACCGGGTTGGCAAAGCCGTTGACAATCATGGTGCGGGCCTCTTCCTCCGAGATACCGCGGCTCATCAGGTAGAACACCTTGTCGTCGCCGATGCGGCCGATAGTGGCCTCGTGGCCGATGTCGACATTCTTGGCGCGGATGTCCATAGCGGGGATGGTGTCGGAGCGGCTCTGGTCGTCGAGCATGAGCGACTGGCAGCTCACGGTTGCCTTGGAGCCCTCGGCCTTGGGCGTGGCCACGATGGAGCTGCGGAAGGTCTGAATACCGCCGCTCTTGGAGATGCCCTTGGTCTCGACGGTCGCCGAGGTCTCGGGCGCGTTGAGCACGACCTTGCAGCCGGTATCGAGGTTCTGGCCGGCACCGGCAAAGGTGATGCCGGTAAAGCTCGAGCGGGCGCGGCGGCCGTTGAGCACGCTCATGGGGTAGAGATAGCCCACATGGCTGCCGAAAGAGCCGCTGATCCACTCGATGTCGCCGTCCTCGTCCACGCGCGCACGCTTGGTGTTGAGGTTGTACATGTTCTTGGACCAGTTCTCGATGGTCGAGTAGCGCAGGTGCGCGCGCTTGCCCACAAAGAGCTCCACAGCACCGGCGTGGAGGTTGGCCACGTTGTACTTGGGCGCGGAGCAGCCCTCGATAAAGTGCAGGTCGGCGTCGTCCTCGACGATGATAAGCGTGTGCTCAAACTGGCCGGCGCCCTTGGCGTTGAGGCGGAAGTAGCTCTGCAGCGGGAAGTCGAGCTTGGTGCCCTTGGGCACGTAGACAAACGAGCCGCCCGACCATACGGCACCGTGCAGGGCCGCAAACTTGTGGTCGGTGGGCGGGATGAGCGTCATAAACTTCTCGTGGATGAGCGGCTCCCACTGCGGGTCGTGCAGGGCCTCCTCGATGCCGGAGTAGACGATGCCCATCTTGGAGGCGGTGTCTTGCATGTTGTGGTAGACGAGCTCGGAGTCGTACTGCGCGCCGACGCCCGCCAGGTAGCTGCGCTCGGCCTCGGGAATGCCCAGGCGCTCAAAAGTGTTCTTGATGTCGTCGGGCACCGACTCCCAGTCATGCTTTTGGTCAGTGTTGGGCTTGACGTAGGTGACGATGTTGTCCATGTCCAGGCCCTCGATGGAGGGACCCCACGTCGGGTCGGGAAAACGGTTGAAGATATCGAGGGACTTGAGGCGCAGGTCGAGCATCCACTGCGGCTCGTCCTTCTTGGCGCTGATCTCGCGCACGATGTCGGGCGTGATGCCGGCGTCGAGTCGCTCGAAACCCTCCTCGCCATAGGTGAAGTCGTAGAGGCTGCGGTCGATGTCCGCGACCTCGGTGCGGTTCTTGGTCATTGCGTCGCCCCTTTACGCCTGCTGCTCGGCAGCGGCGGCCTCGACCTGGGCGCGCTTCTCGGCGGCCTCGCGCTCGAAGGTCTCAAAGCCGTTCTTGTCGATCCAGGGGATCAGCGAGGCGTCGTCCTCGCGCACGATGTGGCCCTTGACCATAACGTGGACGCGGTCGACGTCCAAGTGTTCCAGGATGCGCGTGTTGTGCGTGATGATGAGCATGGAGCCGTCGCAGCTCTTGCGGTAGGCGTCCATACCGTGGCTGACGGTGGACAGGGCGTCGACGTCCAGACCGGAGTCGGTCTCGTCCAGGATGGCGAGCTTGGGCTGCAGCAGCAGAAGCTGGAGCATCTCGACCTTCTTCTTCTCGCCGCCCGAGAAGCCCACGCCCAGCTCGCGGTTGAGGTAGGCGGTATCCATGTTGAGCTCGGCCGCGAGCTCCTTGACGCGACGGCGGAACTCCTTGCCCTTCATCTCCAGGCCGGGGCGGCCGGCGATACTGGCGCGCAAAAAGCTCGACAGCGGCACGCCGGGGATCTCGACCGGTGCCTGGAAGCTCAGGAACAGGCCGGCGCGCGAGCGCTTGTCGGTGGTGAGCTCGGTGATGTCCTGGCCGTCAAAGACGATGCGGCCGTCCTGCACGGTGTAGACTGGGTCGCCCATGACCAGGTGGCCAAGGGTGGATTTGCCGGCGCCGTTGGGGCCCATCAGCACATGGGTCTCGCCGGCGGCGACGTTGAGGTTGACGTTGTGGAGGATGGTCTTCTCGTCCACGGAGGCGGTCAGACCTTCGATGGAAAGCAGCGGATTTGCACTCATGCTGTCCCTCTCTGTATATGGTGTACTCATGGGTGTACTAAACCCTAGGAATCTTCTCGGAATAAAGTTACTATGGGTTCGGCGTTAGTCAAGGGAAAACCCGACTAATCCACTCGACTTTTTAGATTGTGGGACAAAATCAACAGTAGTGTTTGTCCCACAGACTTTAAGATTTGGGACAAATACTTCTGATTATTTTGCCCCATGCGCGATGGGAGGGTAGGTATGCTCATTTCTTCTAAGGGCCGCTATGCCCTCCGGTTGATGATCTATATCGCGGCGCTCGGTGACGCCGAGGGCAAGATTGCCCTGCGCGAGGTCGCCGACCGTGAGCATATCTCGCAGAAGTATCTGGAGCAGCTGGTTCGTCCGCTCATGAAGGCGGGCCTGCTTAAGAGCGTGCGCGGCAAGGGCGGCGGCTACATGATGGCCAAGGACCCGGCCGAAGTGCGCGCCGGCGACATCTTGCGTGCCGTCGAGGGCAGCACGGCCCCGGTGGCGTGCGATGGCATCGACAACAGCTGCACCCGCAGTGACCTGTGCTCGACCGTCAAGTTCTGGCGCGGCCTGGACGACGTGATCGAAAAGTACGTCGACGGCGTGACGCTGGCAGACCTAGCTGCCGTCCCCGAGATTCACTTCGACATTAAGCTGTAGGGTTGCAAATGGCATCTCTCGACAAGGTGTACAAGCAAATCAAAGTTTTTGCCCGGGAATGTGATGCCGAGAAGGTTGTGCTTTTTGGCTCTCGCGCTCGAGGCGACAACTTGCCTAAGAGCGATATTGATATTGCTGTAGCGGGTTGCCGGGATTTCGACGGTTTCTCATATTTGATTGAGGAGCGTCTTGATACTCTTTTAGACGTAGACGTTGTCAATCTCGACGAGTCCTTATCGCAGCAATTGCTCGATGAAATTGCCAGGGATGGTGTGATTCTGTATGAAAAAATATGAGAACTTTGCCAGCGCCTTGGTGAATCTTGAGGATGCGCCCAATCAGGATCTCAACAATGATTTTGTTCAGAGTGGATTGATTAATAAGTTCAATCTTCAATTTGAACTGAGCTGGAAGCTCCTTAAGCGTCTGCTCGAGTATGAGGGCGCCACGCTTGCCGCGTCGGGGTCTCCTCGTGCCATCTTGAAGGAGTCCTACCGATTCTACGACTTTATTGATGAGGCGGCCTGGCTAGATATGCTCAGAGATCGCAATACGAACGTCCATATCTATGACAACAAGCTCGCTCAAGATTTGATTCAGCGCATCTTGAACGTCTATATCCCTGCTTTCTGCCAGTTGAGGGACGGGTTGATGGAGCGTTACGGCGAGCTTCTGTTGGCGCCCGACGACCAGTTTGTTTAATTTCTTAAGATTTCGTAATTCCTTAAGATTTCGCGGAGGGTTGTTGCCGTTTACCGAGGGGTTGTTGTGCAACAACGGGCGAGCTGCAATACTTATTTTTATCTTTGCAAACTGAACTTTAACTACACCAATGCAGGGAGGATCTTATGCAGCCCAAGCATTCTGCTATTGTCGCGGGCCTGACGCTGGCGCTTTCGTTTGGCGCCGTTTCCGCGCCGGCACCCGCCGCTGCCGAGGAGCCCACGCCGGGCATTGCCTCGGATGCCACCGATATCGATAAGGGCCTTTACACCCAACAGTCCTTCTCGGGCGTGCTGAGGTCGGTCCAGGGCGTTTCGTTTGTCAACGTGACTCCCGAGATGAAGTACTTCACCAAATATGAGAGCCATGGCAACTATAACCAGGGCTTTTCGTATGGTGACGGCTACAACGCGCTGGGTTATTACCAGTTCGACCGTCGTTGGTCGCTCATCCCGTTTATGAAGCAGGCCTACAACTACAACCCCGAAAAATACAGCATGCTCAAGGATGCGATTGATCGCGGCAGCGAGATTTCCAACACGAGCAATGCCATGTACGAGAACGGCCAGCCCACCGAGTTGGGCCGTATTGCGCAGGAGGCCTTCCAGGGCGCTTATAACATCGATCCTGCTGAGTTTTCGGCTCTGCAGGATGCGTATGCGTACAACTCGTACTATGCGGTGACCGAGGCGTGGCTCAAGAGCGGCCTTGGTATTGATATTTCGGGCCGTGCCGATTGCGTCAAGGGCATGGTGTGGAGCATCACCAACATGTGTGGCACCGGTGGCTGCAGGGACTTCTTCCGCTGGGCGAATCTTTCTAATGATATGACTGACCGTGAGTTTGTGACGGCGCTCTCCAATAGCGTGGTCGATAACGTCGCTACCAAGTATTCGAGCCAGCCCCAGTATCATGAGGGCTGGAAGAATCGTTATAAGAATGAGCTGAAGGACTGCTTGGCTTATATCGCCGAGGACGAGGCAGCCGCTGCGACGCCCGTGCAGCCCGAGCCTACGCCGGCGCCCTCGCCGACACCTGATTCGAATGACGACTCGAGTGACGATCCCAACGATGACAGGATGGATGCGCCCTCGACCGATGCTGACGGTAATGGCTCTGCTGGTGGCATTACCAACGACGGTTCCATCTCGAACGGCTCTGCTGCGGGCGATTCGTCTTCAAGCTCTGCCGGCAATACGGACAGCGACGCTTCTGGTTCGACCGGCGCTGACACCTCTAACTCATCCACCGGCTCGAGCGATTCGTCCGTTGACACCGGCTCTAACAACGGCTCCGGCTCTGACGCAACCCCTGATTCCGATGCTTCCAAGGACGACTCGAATAAGGCGCCGGACGCTCCCGTTGCTTCGCCGGACAAGAAGCCTTCTTTTTCCGAGCAGCTTGGTTCTACGCTGGGCTCTTCGCTGATGGCTGGCGTCAATAATGGCTCGACTCAGAACAAGGACAACTCTGATCAGGTTTCCACGGAAAAGACCGAGGCCGCAAAGGGCGACTCCAAGGATGAGGCTTCCGAGAAGACCGTATCCGATAAAGGTTCTAGCTCGGAGGAGAAGGACGACAAGTCCACTCAGAAGAAGGACGAGGATAAGAAGTCTGAATCTGAGGAGAAGGACGAGAGCAAGGGCAAGACCAAGGACGGAAAGCAGCAGGGCGAGGACAACGGTAAAGGCAACACTGACAACCGGAACCAGGAGCAAAATGACTCCAAAAAGGTGACCACCACGACGACTACAACGACCAAGTCATCTGGCGGTAACATGCCCAAGACGGGCGACCTTATCGTTATGGCGAGCCTTGCCAGTGCAAGCTTGGCCACACTGGGCGCTACGTCTATCGTAAGTGGTAAGCATAAGCTCGATCAGCAGAAGAAAGCTTCTGGGGAGGACAGCTCGGAGGAGTAGCCTCTCGGTTGCTAGATAACTAAAGAGTTGGGACGGGGTCCGGTGCGAATGCATAGGGCCCCGTTTTGTTGTGCAACGATTAGTTATGCCCCCTCACACCTCTTGTTGCTACCGTTGCCCGATATGTTCGCGCGGCGTCGTCGGTACGCGCGAGGCGGTCATTACAATTGGCATCGTGTTGCGATTTAGGGGGAACGTTTTGGTGCCTGAACAGGCGAATAATGGTTGTGATGCCGGCTTTGGCGTGCGCTTGATCGGCTGTGCCGACGATGCGGTTTTGCCCATTGGCATGCACGACTATGCGGAGGCCCTTGGTTGCTGCATGTTGGTTGACAAGACCATGTTTATTGCCGATGTGTTGGACTGCGACGCGTCCGTTGTGGTGTGCTGTCGACCCGAGGGTTTTGGCAAGAGCATGAACTTGTCGATGCTCAGGTCTTTTCTGGAGCGTCCAGCGGTCGGTCGCTCTGGTCAGCGTTTATTTGCCGATGCTCAGATTTGGGATGCAGACGGTGGGCGCTATCGGGATGAGTATGCTTGCTATCCGGTGATATCGCTGGACTTTTCTGGCGCTGCGAGGCGTGGTGCCGCTATTGCCGATGTCGTGCGCGATGCCCTTTCGGGCGAGTGCGCTCGCTTGTTGGCGCTCTTGGAGGCTCCTGATTTAGCTCGAGATAAGGTGCGTCACATCGAACGCGTCGCGCGTGATGTGGCGAGCGCGGACGAGGTTGACTCGGTGCTCGGTGTGCTCATTGAGCTGCTGGAGATGGCCTGCGATGAGCAGGTTGTATTGCTCGTTGATGGGTACGATGCGGCGTGGTCTCGCCGTGCGAGCGCGAGGGACGCTTCCGACGCCGATCCGGCAGGGCTATTCGATCGCGTGCTGTTCGACGCCATTGCCACTGCGCGCGATTCGTTGCGGCTGACGTGTCTGATGGGGGAGTGCCCCGGTCCTGCCGAAGCGGCGCTTTCTTCGCGCGGCTGCTCGTATTGTCTGACGACGCCGCTGTCGGCGTGGTGTGACCGATGTTTCGGTTTTTCGGATGCCGAGGTCCAGGCTCTGTTGAGTCATGCTGGACGCGAGGAATGCCTGGATGATGCGCGTGAATGGCTCGAGGGGTATCGGTTTGGCAGGGCCTATTGCTCGAGTCCAGAGCGTGTGATCGGTTTTCTGGACCGAGGCTGCACGGCGCCCGTGCGTGCCGATCTGTATGGATATGCCGATTGCCTGAATAGGGTAGTTGCCGGGTGGAATCTCGACCGCCTTTCGGTCTTGTTTGATTTGCTCGAGGCCCATGGGTGCGCTGAGGTCCCGCTTTGTTTGGGCACTGCAGAGCCAGATGTTTCGCCTGACGATGGCATGTGGACAGCGCTGTATCTGTCCGGTTTCCTGACGACAGATATGACTGAGGAGCCAGAGCATGGCGATCGCCTCCGTGTTTTGCGATTGCCCAATAAAGAGCTTCGCCAGGTCTTGCGTCTAGTAATTGTTGAGTGGTTTGAGTGCGCTGCCGAAGACATTCGAGACGTCGATGCGTTTCGCGACGGGCTGTGCCGTGGGAACGAGGATACCGTGAGGCGGGCGCTAAGCCGCATCCTGGGAGATGCGGGAATCGGTGCGACCGACCCAGATGCGCCGCTGCCATATCATCTGCTCTTGCAGGGGCTCTGCTTTGGCTTGCCGGGCTATGCCAATCCTGCCTCGAGGCGAAAGTGTGGCGCGGGTCGCTGGGACATCCAGATTTTCCCTACGAGTGCTGTGTTCGACGTAGCAGACACGATTGGCATGCTGGACGAGCGCCCGCTGATAACGATTAACTTGATGTATGACCCCGATGTGGATGCGTTGGGCCTGGAATTGCTGGCCGTGCAGTCGCTACTCGACATAGAGCGCGACGGCATCGACGAAATCCGTGTGCCGCGACCCGGCGTGGGTCGCATGCGCTGGGGGTTCGGTTTTGATGGGCAGCGTGTGTCCGTGGTGTGCCAACGTCTGTAGCGGCGGGCGAAAGCCCTTTACTGTTCCGTGTCCTTCAGGGGCGGCATGGGCTTCCAGTTGGGGTCCTTGACGATCTTGCGGGCGTCCTTCATGCCTCGGCGCAGCGCCGGAATGCCGGTCTTAAAGCACTTATCGACCGCAGCCAGGCGAATGAATTCCTTGCAGAAGGTCGCGGCATTGCCCAGGCGGAACAGCATGGGGTGGTAGTCACCGTAGATCTGCATATAGCGAGCGAGGAAGCCTCGGTTGCGCATGATGTAGTAGCGGTTGGTGTCGCTCGTAGAGTTGAGCTGGCGCTTGCCGGCGATATCCCAGTTAGAGACGGCGCGGGCTCGCTTGAGAACCACGTCGGCAACAACGGCGGCGGGGAAGTGTTGGCTGGCTACGTAGCCGTAGCAGGCATCGTCGCCGTAGATAAAGAAGCGCGCATCGGGCAGGCCGATCTTGTCGACCACGCGGCGCGAGAACATGCCGCCCTCAAAGCACAGCTGGTTCATGGCGCGATAACCCTCTGGACCCAAGTCCCACTTGGCGACGGGGTTGGGAATGCCGAGCGAAAGGATGAGTTGGTACTGCCAAAAGAAGGCGCCGCCGTCAAAGTCCAGGCGCGAACCCTGGATGACATCATAGCGGTCGGTCCACTTGGCAAGACGCTTGATGCCTTCGGGGATGACGAGCACGTCGTCGTCCATGACCCAGAACCACTGGGCCCCCAAGTCGTAGGCGCATTTAGTACCGGCGGAGAAGCCGCCCGCACCGCCGCCGTTTTCGAGCTGCGGGACGTAGATGACACGGTCGGTGCCGCCCTGCGCGTCAGGCTGCTCGGTGTCGATGCCCCACAGGTTAGCCAGGCGCTCGTTGAATGCGGTGCACATGGCCTCGGTCTCGCGCGAATTTTCGTTATCGACAATCACGATGCGCCAGGGCGTTGCTGTGAGCTCGGTCATGGAGTCGAACAAGTTGGCCAGGAGTTCCTGGCGCTTGTACGTAACGACGACGATGGCGAGCTTGTCGATGGGGGCGGGAAGGGTTGAAGGCATGGGGCAATATATCCTTTCACGCGCGGCGCGCATGCGCTGCACGGAAGCTATCGAATACGTCCTTGGGACTGTCCTATTGTAAAGGCTCGGCGCACCTTGACGGCAAGCTTTGAATAAAACGCAGGAACCTGCCACGGCTGTAGCGGCTTTAGCGTCTGACGGCAGCGTGTCTATTGCCGCTTGAGCTTGCGAGCGATAAAGCTTCTGGCTGCATCGATGATGAGAAGTGCCAGAGCAAAGACGATGCTAATGACGGTACCCGTGACGATGTATATAGCTACCGGGCTGTTTTGGCTGACCAGTATGTTTGCGAGCAACGTATTGAAGACGGGACGCCACAGGCTACTGGTGAGTGACTGCATCACATAGAAACCAAGCGTGGCGGTCGATAAGGTGACGATGACACCTGCAGTTCGCGGATTGCCTGAGGCACTGCGTCGGGTTGCCGCAAAGAGCAGGCAGGCGGCAGCGAGGGCAAACGAGATCAGCGAGGTCGATTTGTAGGAGAGGATTGTCATCGCTGTGAGGTTGTCGGTGAAGGAGAGTGCTCCTTCCAGGATGATGGTGAGCACCAAAACCGTTACGAGCGAGCGCATGCCCAAGGCGCCCACCCTGTCCGAATCCATGACATCGGCAACGTCGCGGAGCAGTCCGCCGATCAAAAACGCGACTACGTACGTGACGGCGCTCATGAACTTTTGGAGCCAAGAAAACTCGCCGGCGCTTGTCGCACTCATAGCGGCTAAATACCCGTTAACAACAAATGCGAGGATGCCAACGGCGATGACCGTCGCCGTGTAGCTCTTCCGGGGGAGTCGACTCCTTGCTAGTCCAAACCATGGCGCCATGAAGACCGTGGCGGCATAGACCCAAATGAACTCGAGTCCCAGGGTATACCAGTTGTGCGTGTTGAGGGCTACATCAGGAATGGGTGAGACGACCGTGGACCACGCGAGCGCCACGAGGCAATAAAACGCAGTGGGCATAATGACCTTGCCAAGGCGCTGCGCCGTCCGTTGCATTTGCGACTTCCACGTTGCTCCACCGTCCCAAGCACGCGCGGCCGAAGCGATGAGAAAATAGCCCGAGATCATAAAGAAGACCTCGTTGGCCCAGCAGCCAAGCAAGTTAATGAACCCCAGCAGTCCCGAATAGGGGAAGGCGGCGAGCGGTGCATATTCCGGCACGCTGATGCAGACGGCCTGGAAGGTCCACTGAAACGTGTGGAATACCGCGATGCCAGCGACCGCTACCAAGCGCAGCGCTTCGATGGAGTTGTTTCTGCTTGTTTTGCTGCCCATCAGACTATTTTCCAGCGCGTGCGTTGTATGAACCAAAGTGCGATGTGATCATTTTTAGAGTTTGCTTGGGCCCCTTGTTCCATACGTTATACAGGCCCTCGCCCACGAGGTCCTTGGCGTATGCGCGGTAGCTGATTTTAGGGTTGGCGATGCCCATATACTCGGCATAGAGCTTTTTGGCCGCAGGGGTAATGCGAGGATTGGCAAATACCAGCTCTTGCGGCATGCGTTCGAACATCCTGTGGATCGCCCGCTCGATTTCGGGGTGGCCATCAATTCCGGTGTGCTCAATCATGATGCCCATATAGGTGAAGCCACGTGTGATTTGGGGTGTCCAAACGGCGGGGTCGGTGACGTTGAGCCGCTCAAGAATATCGACCATGTCGTTCCAGCGATTAAACGGCATCAAGGGGTCACGCTTTGCCAGAGCAGCTGCCTTTTCGGGTGTTTCCTCGCGGTAGCAGTAATACGGCTTGGGCCAGTAAGCGATCGCCTTTGCCTGACAGAGCGTTTCGACAAGGAATGGATTGTCGGCCCAGCCCGCACCGGGGATTTCCTTAAACCAGATATTGTTTTGCATTAGGAAGTCGCGACGATAGATTGCCGACCAAATGGACGGATGATGGGCCAGCAGGTGTGGAGCGTCGTGAATGGTGAACGGTTGCCGAGACGGTTTGATGCGACCACGATATGCGCAATGTAGTTTGACCTCTTGGGGGGTATCGGGGTTGCGAATGATCCAATACGGGGTCTCAATAATATCGAGCTTGTTCGGACCGCCAAATTCGCGCTTGGCAAAGGCAAACATGTCGGAGTACATTCCGGGCTCGATCCAGTCATCGGGCTCGAGGATGGCAATCCAGTCGCCCATTGCCTCGCGAATGCCCAGATTGCAGGTTGCGCCGTAACCCTGGTTTGCCTTATCGATCACTCGAACGCGTGAGTCGCGCGCAGCGAAATCTTGCATAATGGCGAGCGAGTTGTCGGTGGATCCGTCGTTGATGGCGAGGATTTCCAGTTCGATTTTGTTTTCGTTTAATAGGCTGCCTATAGCCTGAGAAAGATACGGCTCGGCATTGTAAGTAGGCACGATTACGGTCAGCATTCAAACACTTTCTCTAGGCGATTTGGAAGAATTATACCTAATTGCATTTGCAACGGTTTTAGTTGCGTTCGCCTAATACTGCCAAGGGCTGCACGACTATTGCTGACGCTGCGCCTGTAATGGATGTCAGCGATCGGCTGCAATAAAAATGTCGGCAGTGGCGAGACGGTTGTCCTTCCCATTCTTGCTCGTTATGGGACCGATCGATTGTGGACGCGGACTGAACCTAAAGACCAATCGTTGCCCAACAGGACGCGTGGGTTCGAAGGTGCCCTACAGGCATCTTCGAACGATGCACGTATGAATGCATGGTTTAAATCTCAATCCATTTGGGAGTAGCAGAATAGGCGTGACAGCGCACTGTTCTCTGCGGTTAAAAAGGCACCGGCCTCATGTTTTGATGCCGCTGCTTCTACCGTGGACGCGATGGTCGATTTTGATGCCGAACTCGGCCAGCTGGTGTTTACATATAAGCACTGCCGATGGTAGTTACCATCGCGATAGGATTCACTCTATGAGCGACGGATATCGTGGCACGTCGAGCCTTTTTGCGGACATCGCATATCGCATGGCGATGTTGAACCCCGCACTAGGGGATCGTGTGCTCAAGACGCCGGGCGTGGTAATGATTGACGAGATCGACCTTCATTTGCACCCTCGTTGACAGGCACGAATTCTGGAGGACCTCGTTCGCATCTTCCCCAACGTGCAGTTTGTCGTGACCACGCATTCGCCGGTTGTCGTGGCTTCAGTGCCTCGTGACAATATTTGCATTCTTGATGGCGAGACCACGTCGGTTCCTGCGACGGAGACACACGGACGTGATGCGGGAGACATTCTCAACACTGTTTTAGATGCTTCCTCGCGTCCCGAGGAAGCAGCCCATTTGTTCGATGCATTTAACCGTGCTGTAGACGAAGGACGTCACGCCGACGCTAACTGTGCGGGCTTGGCCCCCGTCCCCCCAATCTAGTAGACTCTAAACCGTTGCTAGATTAGGG
>CABUIY010000029.1 GCA_902491765.1 uncultured Collinsella sp.
CGGTCTTTCATGCAGCAGGGGCTCTCAATGTTTTTATGTCCTGCTCATATCGTCTGTGCCGGCACTTGGGGACACTCCTTATGTCAAGAGATTGGTGCAGGAGGGATAGGTTGCCTTGCGCCAATCTAAATAAGTTGCGGTGAGATAGTTCTTGAATTGGCTTATTTGATGGCTAAACAGGAACTATTTCACCGCAACTGAGTTGAGGCGTTATTTGGCGGCGGGTTTACTTGCTCGCGAAGAGCCAGATCAGGATGATCACCAGGATTGCGGCGACGATGCAGACGATGGCGCCGGTGAATTTGATGCGTGAGTCGCGGGTACGCTCGCGCACCGCGTCCTCGGTGGCTTCGAGCTGGGTAACCTCTCGCTCGGTCTCGGCGTGTTCGGCTTTGTCTCGGGCCAAGGATCCTGCAAGCGACTCAGTGATCTCTGGGTGGTCGTGTACCTCGGTCGCCTGCTCGATGATCGACTGTGCATGCGCGGCATCTGCTTGGGCGTTGGCGATGCTCTGCTCTTGGTCGCGGCGTGCCTTGTCCTCGGCGGCGATCTTCTCGCGCAGTTCGCGCTGGCGCGTTGCAGCGGCGGTTTTTGCGGTCTGCAGCTCGTCGCGCGCGGCATCGGCCTCCGCCGTCACGGCCTGATGGGCTCGCTTGGCGTCGGCGATGGGGGCTTGCGCCTGCTCGACGGCCTGCTCGGCTGCGGCAAGCGAGTGTTCAAGGTCGGCGGTGATGCGCGGGACATCTTCTTCGGCTTTACGCAGGGCATCTGCCGTGTCGGAGATCTGCATCGAGAGCTCGCTGGTGCGCACCGTATAGTTGGCGGGATTTGCCGAGGGATTGCGTTGCAGCTCGGCATACTCATGACGCAGCGTCTCGAGCTGGGCGCGCGTGGCGTCGACGGTTTGTTGTGCGGCGGCAATGCCGGCGTCTCGCTCGGCCTTCACCTTGTCGCGGATGCGCTTGGAATCCTCAAGACGTCGAATGAGGCGGTTGCCGGTCTCGCGCGAGCTCGCCTCGCGGGCCTCCACGGCATCGAGCGCGGCCTTCAGGCGGAGCTCAGTCGCGTCATCCTCTGTCTTCATTTGTTCGAACTGACCCTTGAGCTCTGTCGCTTTGGCGGCGTGGGCATCACGGTCAATCTCGGCGGCCGCTGCAGTCTTTTGGGCCGTGGCAATCGCCTGGCGCTGGTCGGCGACGATCTGGTCGTAGCGGCCTGCGATATCCTGGCGCGTCTCGAGTTCCTCGGCCTGATCGGCAATGCGCTGCTCAAGTTCGGCCAGATGGGCGCGGGCATCGGCAAGTGCCTTTTTCGCGGCGTTCATCTCGCGCATGGCCGAGGCGCCCTGGGCGATAAAGGTGCCCACGGCGTTCGCGGTGTTCGAGACAGCGGTCCCCAGATCGCGGCTCGCGGCGGGGGAGTGCGGGGCGGTCGGGCGAGTGGTGTCGGCAGCGTCCGCATCGGCAGTCTGCGGCGCGGCGATATTGCCGGTACCGCCCTCGACCACAGAAAAGCCTGCTGCGTGCGGATCGACCGCATCGGCGCCAATCGTGGGGTGCTCGAGCTGCAGAAATGAGGGCATGGTGCTGCCCTGGTCGGCAACCGGAGTCTCGCCGGGCACAAAGGTCGAGGCCGCCTCGGCGGCCTCCTCTTCCTCGGCATCAATATCGGCATCGGCGACGGCGTCTTTCATCGCTTTGACAGCATCCATCATGGAGTCCATGACGGCATCGAGCTCTTCTTCCGAAGAGACCTCGATGGGGCCCGCTGCTTGCGGGACGTCGTCCTGTACAGGGGCGTCGTCCTGAGCGGGCGCATCGTCGTTTTGCTCATCGGCGTTTTCTGTTTCGGGGGTTTCCGCCGTAGCGCTTTCGTCCAAGATGGGGTCGTCGATGTCGATACCATCGCAGGTCACAGCGTCAGTATCTGCGGTGACGTCTGCGGGATCATCAATATGCTGTTGAGTCTGGGGGTCCAGCTCGTCTGTCATAGGCATGTGCTCCTCATCGTTGTTTGTCACCCTATGATAAAGTCTCGCGCCGACATCCCGCGCGCCGCAGCAAAGTTTCAAAACGTGTTCGATGGCTCGTCGCGTTAACAAAAACTCGGCCGTTCTATTCAATTTTTACTTGACAATCCCTTCGCCGAACGACGTGGTGCCGTTCGCCTACCGCGGTCTTTTATTTTCGCTTGAACACGCTAAAGTTGCATCTCAGCTTTTGGCGCGTGAAGTTGGATACGCGCAGTCGGCGGGCGTGCCCGTCGCGATTTGAAAGGACTTTGTATGGGACTTTTCACTGGTAAGACCGTGATCGTCACCGGCGGCGGCAAGGCCACGCTTAAGGACGGTTCCGCTGGCTCCATCGGCTACGGCATCGATATCGCATTTGCCAAGGAGGGCGCGAACCTCGTCATCACCGGCCGCAACGTCGCCAAGCTCGAGGCCGCCAAGGAGTCTCTCGAGGCCGAGTACGGTGTCAAGGTTCTGCCTGTTCAGGCCGATGTCTCGGCTGGTCAGGACAACGAAGCCGTCGTCCAGAACGTCATCGACAAGGCCATTGAGGAATTCGGCCGCATCGACGCCGTCGTCAACAATGCTCAGGCCAGCGCCTCGGGCGTGACCATCGCCGATCACACCATGGACCAGTTTAACCTGGCCATTTATTCCGGTCTGTATGCCACCTATCTGTATATGCAGAAGGCCTATCCGCACCTGAAGGAGACCAAGGGCTCCGTGGTCAACTTTGCCTCGGGCGCCGGCCTGTTTGGCAACTACGGCCAGTGCAGCTATGCCGCTGCCAAGGAGGGCATCCGCGGTCTGACTCGCGTTGCCGCCAACGAGTGGGGCAAGGACGGCATCAACGTCAACATCGTGTGCCCGCTTGCTTGGACCGCTGCGCTCGAGAACTTCCAGGATGCTTATCCCGAGGCGTTCAAGGCCAACGTCCACATGCCGCCGGCTGGTCACTACGGCGACGTCGAGAAGGAAATCGGACGCGTGGTCGTTCAGCTCTGCGGTCCCGACTTTAAGTACATGAACGGCGAGACCGTCACCCTCGAGGGTGGTATGGGCCAGCGGCCGTAGGGTTACGCGGTTTTTCCAAACCGCGTAACGGCTCGACGCTGCGCGGTCACCAGGGCGACAACTTGTCATTCAAAGAGGGCGGCATGACCAGAAGGTCTATGCCGCCCTCTTTTCATGCCAATTTGTTCGCCCTGGCGACCGCTCGCTGACGTCGCCAGAGCATCGGCGTTGCCTTGGCTGTTGGAGATGATCTCGTAGTCGTTGGGGACGTTCTTAAATGACTAGTCATAAGGGACACTCTTGCCGGCACTTGGGGACAGTCCCTAAGTGCCGGCAGATTGGGACACTCCTTTGCAAGATGGCGCTGAAGATTGTCCTCGACGACTAGTCGTTTAATGCATCAGTTTCTGTCGAGTCGGTGCGGTTTGCTGGTTGCCCGTATAATGGTTTGCGTATGAACCGCAACCAAGGAGTTCCAGTTTATGGACCAGAGCCTTTTTAAATTCGACATGATCGCCGAGGACCCGACCACGCATGCGCGCGCCGGCGTGCTGCACACCCCGCACGGCGACATCGAGACGCCGATCTTTATGCCCGTGGGCACCAAGGCAAACGTCAAGGGCATTCCTACCGAGACCGTTAAACAGCTCGGCGCCCAGATCGTGCTTGCCAACACCTATCACCTGTCCATGCGTCCCGGCGAGGACACCATCGCCGAGCTGGGCGGACTGCACAAGTTTATGAACTGGCATGGCCCCATTCTTACCGACTCGGGCGGCTTCCAGGTGTTCAGCCATAACGACGCCGTCAAGCTCACCGACGAGGGTGTGCGCTTTATCGTCAACGATTACGACGGTCGCCACGTATTCTGGACGCCCGAGGACAACATGGAAATCGCCATGAAGCTCGGCTCCGACATCTGCATGCAGCTCGATCAATGCCCCGGCTATCCCGCCACGCGTGCCTATGTCGAGCGCGCCGTGGAGCTGTCGAGTATGTGGGCCGAGCGCTGCTATAAGGCACACACCCGCGATGATCAGGCACTCTTTGGCATCGTCCAGGGTGGCATGCATCTGGACCTGCGCCTGCGTTCGCTGCGCCATCTGGAAGAGTGCGGCGACTTCCCCGGTTACGGCATCGGTGGCTACTCGGTGGGCGAGGACCACGAGACCATGTTCGAGACCCTGGCGCCGCTCGCGAGTGAGTACATGCCCAAGCACAAGCCGCGCTACCTGATGGGTGTCGGCAATCCGACCACGCTCGTGCGCGGCGTGGGCGTGGGCATCGACATGTTCGACTGTGTGCTGCCGACGCGCACCGGCCGCATGGGTACGGCGTTCTCCAGTGAAGGTCGCCTTAACTTCCGCAACGCGCGTTTTGCGCACGACGACGGCCCCATCGACCCCACCTGCACCTGCCCGGTGTGCACGGGCGGCTACAGCCGCGCGCTCATTCGCCACATGGTCACGCAGAAGGAGATGCTCGGCGGCATCCTGCTTTCGATGCACAACATCTACTACCTGCTCAACCTTATGCAGCGTGCCCGCCAGGCCATTATCGAGGGCCGCTACGGCGCGTTTGTGAGCGACTGGATGAACAGCCCTGCGGCGGTGGACTACTAAGAGCGGCGCGGGCGCTTGCAGAGCGCGGGCAACGGCAAGGGGCGAGCGGCGGCCGGTCGTCACATTTGCTGACACCGGCCGCACGACCGCTGACCGATAGCTTGCAAGCACTTGATGCATCGTGGGTACCATACCGAATAGTTGATGTTCGGGCGGGTGTTTGGCGCATGGCGTCGACCCCGCCCGTTTTCTTTTTCTCGATAGGAGCACCCATGATTAAGAATGAGAACGTCGAGGGCGAGCCGGCCTACGACGAGACGTATCGGCGTGGCCCCGTGGTCATGCGCGGTCCCATGATTCCTAAGGACAACACCTACGCCAACCTGTTGGCGCCCGAGGAGTCGACCGACTGGTTGCATGCCGATCCGTGGCGCGTGCTGCGCATTCAGGCAGAGTTTGTCGATGGCTTTGGCGCGCTTGCAGAGCTTGGTCCTGCAGTGACCATCTTCGGCAGCGCCCGCACGCCTAAGACCGATCCGCTCTACAAGGCGGCGCGTACCGTCGGGCGCAAGATCGCGCAACGTGGCGTGGCGGTCATCACCGGTGGCGGCCCCGGCATCATGGAAGCGGCCAACAGGGGAGCGGCGAGTGTCAACGGCAAGTCAGTTGGCTTGGGCATTGAATTGCCGCACGAGCAGGGGCTCAACAAATACGTAAACCTCGGTATGGACTTCCGCTACTTCTTTGTGCGCAAGACCATGTTCGTCAAATACAGCTCGGGCGCTATTGTGTTTCCCGGTGGTTTTGGTACGCTCGACGAGATGTTCGAGGTGCTCACGCTGGTGCAAACGCACAAGGTCAAGCGCATGCCGCTTGTGCTGGTAGGCAGCGAGTACTGGCAGGGCCTATTTGACTGGCTTAACGGTCCGGTGATGGACGCCGGTATGATCAGCCCGCTCGATCCGGATCTGGTACACATCACCGACGACCTCAACGAAGCCGTCGACATTGCGCTCAGCGGGTTGATGTAGATCAATCGTGCTCACGCGACATGAATACGCATGGCAATCTGATGTTATCTAACATCAGATTGCCATTTATATTGGGTATACTGGTGTAAAAGACGAGGGCGAGGAGGTCGCAAATGTCTACAGCAACAGTTAAGCCTACGACGGTTCGAATCGAAGAGGGGCTCAAGGAGCAGGCGACTGAGTTCTTGGATTCGGTCGGCCTCAGCCTCAATTCCTATCTCAATCTTGCCGTTCGGCAGCTGGTAAATCAGCGAAAGATTCCTTTTGAGATTGTAGGAAGGGCGGAGGTGCCCAACGAGGCGACGAGGCGTGCCATGGTGGTCGCAGAGGCTCATGAGTTGGGGATTTTGCCGGACGATAGCCTGTCATTCAATAACGCTGATGAGCTTATGTCATTCCTCGATGAGGAATAGCGATGTTCGAGATTAAAGTCGAGGCTCAATTTAAGGTGGACTACAAACGAACGATGCGCATGCATCCGCAGCTAAAAAGTGAGTTTAAAGCGGCGGTTGCAGAGCTTGTGGCTCATGGGTCACTTCCGGCGGAGTATGGCGCCCACGAGCTCTCAAACCCGGGCGGAAACTACAACGGCCACATCGATTTCCACCTATCCGATGGCTTGGTCGATGTGGTCGTTCTTTATCTTCCCCATAAGACTAACCCAATGATTAGGCTGGTGAGAATGGGCACTCATCAGGAGCTGTTTCAGGGTCCGCTGGGCTGATCGCCGATTTCTAACTTGCGGTGAAATAGGGATTGATTGGCGGCTGATACGCCAAAAAACAGTCCCTATTCCACCGCAAATGGTGGGGATGTCCTGCCTGTTGACGTGGCATCTGGCTTTCCCTTGTGGTTGATTTCGTCTAAGAGCTCCGCTGCGATCTCGCTGTTTTTGAACCTGATGCTGCAGTCTTCTTTCTTGGGGAAAGCTAGTAGCGGGATCGTTCCGTACCAGATAGTTTCTTCGTCAATTATCGCTGCACACAAACGTCCTTCTGCTCTAATGGCATGCTCGACGTTCATTTCTGCCAAAGTCTCGCTTGCATCTTCGCGCGGAGTCGAGGCAATGAAAAACTCAAGAGCAATCCCTCGGGCAGTGGCACCTTTGATTGCATCGCCGAGCTTTGCGAGGCAGGCGGCGGATGCGTAGGGCGCGGCAATGAAGATACTCTTGGCGGCGCCAACGATGTCTTCAACCAGAGTCTCTACGGCATTAGCCGGTTCTATGAGAATGTTTTGATCGGACTGCTCGCTGCCTCCGGTCACGTAGACTTCGTACCCGAGCTTGGCGTAGGTCTTGAGTCTCTTCTGGTACATGCGGGCGAGCATGGGTATAGATAAATCAACGTAGTCGAATATCTCAACCCGTCGCTTGCCCTCGTGGCTTCTATGGAGCCTGCCTGCCTGCTGTGTGATGCTGCCGTCCCACGATATCGGCGTGGCAATGAGTAGAGTGTCAAGGTAGGACAGATCGAAGCCCTCGCCCAAAAGGCTTTCGGTGGCGACGATGATTCGATGTTCATGCTCGAAGCGGGGAAGACTGCTCAGTATCGTTTTTCTTTCTTTGGCGTCGATTTCCCCGGTCAGGAGAACGGGTTCGTGTCCTTGGTTTTTGAGCATCCCGAACAGCTCCTCGGCATGCTTTTTCCTTTTAGTCAGCACGAGCGGATGCCGGCCGTTTGACGCAGCTTCAATAGCGTCGTTGACAATCAATTCGTTTCTAGCTGCATGCGTGCACAGCAGGTCGAGAATCTGATTGAAGTTTGCACCTGGCTCGTAGGCGGGTAGTCGAATTCCAGTAAAACGAGGCCGTACGATGCGCTGGATGCCCTGCTGAATCGCTTGCGCTTTTGGATCGATAACATAACGGAGCGGGCCGCAGAGCATGGAGAGCGCCCGCGTAAGGCCGTCGGATCGTTCGGGCGTCGCAGAAAGGCCGTATACGTATTTGGCCGGGGCGGACTTGAGAATAAGCTCGAGCTGTGGTGCGGCGGCATGGTGGCATTCGTCGCAGATAATGAGGCCGTAATTACGAACAAGGCCCTTAACTATCGGCTCTCCGGTTTGGCGGTCTTTGCCAGATAACGACTGGAACGAAGCGATGTCGACGAGGCCGCTTACGGCCATTTTGCCTCCTCCTATTTGTCCGATGACCGGAGGCTGCCTTTTGCTGATTCGTCCTTTTGGGGTTCGGACGGGCTCCCTGTTGTCCGTAATGTCGATAAATCGCTCGAGCTGGGATTTCCATTGGGTTATGAGTGCGGTTTTGGGAACGATGACGAGCGTTGGAAGACCAATGGATGCAATAAGATAAGCTCCGACGACTGTTTTACCGAAGCCTGTCGGTGCGGACATGATTCCGTCTTCGTATATGAGCATCTGATCAGCGGCGATTTGCTGCTCAGGGCGAAGGACTCCTTTAAATGCCATAACAATCGGATTACCCGATTTGCGCTCGTCTGAATAGTGGGCGGTAACGCCGGTCTCTTGAACTAGCTGCTCAAGTTGAGTTTTGCAGCCCCGGGGAATTGCAACATGACCATCTCTCAGTTCGCTAAGGTCTATGAGTCGCGGTTTGCCGAATACTGATTGATGCATGGACTGCGCGCGATAGAATGCCGGATTGGCAAATGTCGCAAGTCCGCGGATTTCCATTTGAGCTGCTGGACTCAGAGACTTCTCGGGAATGTACAGCATATCGGCTTGAATAACGGGCAGCGATGAGGGAAAGTCCCGCGATGTGAGTGGTAGTCGCTTTCGTGGTCTTTGGGCATACCGTTTGCCCTTGTTTGCCACCGTAGTTGTTGCTGGTCCGTGTGGGTTGTTTCCAGGGGCCTCAATCAGATCTTGCACCGTCGAGCGCGGAATCAGCTGGACTTGTGATAGATAGAGCCATTGGTCGGGAAAGGGCTTGAATTGTTCGTCTACAAATACACTATTTCCTTCACGTTGCGCCTTGCCTTGAAAGGGGAGTGCGATGAGGTTTCCGAAGCCTCCATCGGGAATAGTGGCCTGAGCGGGTAGCATTCGATCAAAGGCCTCGAACGTGATTGTCTTATTATGCGCCGCAGCTTCGGTTATGAGGCAACTTCCAAACTCTCGGGCAGCCTTTGCGCTGATTGGCTCGAGGAAGAAAAACCAGATGTGGGCGCCGTTGCCGGACCTTGAGCGCTCAACGGCGGCGTTAATGCCCCGTCGTATTGCAACAAGCCGTACGGCATTTGTTGCCTCTTTCCAGTCCGCTTTGTCAAAATCGATGACGAGAACTTTCGTGTTGCAGTTCCTATCGAGAACATATTGCCCGAGGACATCGCGGAACCGGTCATCGTTGCCTTTAAAGTGAGCAATGATTGCGGCATCGCTTAATTCCGGGAAGACGCGATTGCTGCATTCTACACATTTAACTCTTTGATGGGCTGCTTTGGGGCAAATTCCTGGCTCCCACTCATTAGCACAAGCAGGCGTATAGCCAATGCCCCCGTCCTTTCTGCGATATCCATGAGCGTAAACATCTTTGCGCCCGGTAAAGAGACTGCGAAAGAGCTCGAGTTTATCGCGTGCTGGGCTCGCGCTGGTGACGATGCCCTCGATTTGCGCTCGTTCATCGAACAAAGCGCCAGCTTCTTCCCACTCTTCTAGCGTTGCGTAGCGTACGTCTGAACCGTTGTTGCAAATGACGATTTGTCGGTGTTGGTCCGATATATGTGTGATCGTCTGATCGTATTTAAATTGTGCGGTCCCAAAGAGGGCGTATTGATGCATGGCGTTGCCCATTTGAATGCCGTCCTTGTATTGGAGTTGTTGAGACGAGGGTACGGCATTACGGCTTTTTGGGATATGTAATTTCGATTCAAGTTTGCTAATGGCAAGGGATTATTCTGCGAGCGGCTTTTGGTCGATACCAAGGCGCGCGACGGCCCTTGATAATCAGGGTTTGCGGTCATATGGGTAGCCGGAGGCGTAAAGAGCGGACATTCAGACCCGGTGGGCAAAAATGGCAAATATGAGTACTGTTGCTCGGTTAGTCTCATATCATTTGAGAAGTATCTAAGACCAATTGACTGAGTTTTAATATATTCACCCCCCCCTAAACACGACAATTCGGGGCTTTATGGAGCTTGAAATCGGTGGGAGCGGGCAATTCAGCGAAATTTTGCTGTTACTAAATTTATGACAGTACTCATATTTGCCATTTTTTGCCCACCGGGTACCGCTAGGGGCTAGTCGAAGCTCCCCCAAACAGCTGGGAATGCGCCGATCGTCTGCATATCTTGTATATGGATGGCTCAGCAAAAGAAGTTGCGGTGAAATAGGGATTGATTTGTGGCCATACGCCAAATACAGTCCCTATTTCACCGCAAGTGATGTGGGCGTCCCTAGTGAGTTGGCTGGTAGCGGGGGCAGTAGCTGATGGCGATGGCATCGACGCCTACGTGGGTGGCGATGGTGCAGCCGATGGGGCCGGTGCCGGCGTCTACGTAATCCTGACCCGCGAGTGCCTCGTTGACAAGCTCCTGCTCCTCGGCGGCGCCGGTCGTGAGCACGCGCACGCTGGAGCCCGGATACTCGGCCAAAAATGCGAGGCAATCGGCCATGGTGTTGGTAACGATGCGCTTGGCACCGCGGCCCTTTTTTATGGCCTTGATCTCGCCCGATTTCCACTCCGGCGAAACGGCCAGGCGAATGTTGAGCATTTGCGTGAGCTGGCCGGCGAGCTTGGGCGCGCGGCCGTTCTTGACCAGGTTCTCGAGTGTGCGCGGAATCAGCAGCAGATGGGCGTCGGGCAGCGTCGCGCGGATCTGCGCCTCGGTCTCGTCCAGGCTGCGGCCGTCCTCGCGCATGGCCAGCGCGTACTCCACCAGCAGGCCCTCGGCGCCCGAGCCGGTGCGCGAGTCGATGCAGCGCACGTCGAGCTCGTGCGTTTCGGCCGTCAGGCTGGCGTTGGCATAGCAGGCGGACCACTCGCTGCACAGCGAGATAAAGATGGCGCTATCGTGGCCGTCGGCGCGCACGCGGTCAAAGAGTTCCTTGAACTCGCCGGCACTCGGCTGCGAGGTGTGCGGCAGCTGCTCGGAGCCGGCCATGCGGGCGACGTACTCTTGGGCGGTAATCTGCACCTGGTCGAGCAGGTCCTCGCCCTCGATAATCACATGCAGCGGAATCACGTAAATGCCGAGCTCTTGGGCGCGGGCGGGGGAGATGTCCGACGTGGAGTCGGTTATGATGGCAAAAGACATAATTGCACCTTTCGTTGGGGCGCGACGGCGCCGCCTTCTGAGAGCAAAGTGCGACAAGTATAGTGGAGTCGTTCCACATTTCTAGGTTCAATTGTTGAATAGTCAACAGTTTGAAGTGTCGGTGTGGAAATCGTCAACTGGGGAAGAGGGATGCCGATGGAGGCGCTGGAGATATGCAAGCGGCCGGTCGTGCTGTTTGATTTTGATGGCACGGTGGCCGATACGGGTCGGGCGGTGATGACCTCGACGCGCAAGACGTTGGCCGCGCGCGGGTTTTCGGAGGCGCAGATGGGTGACCTGCGCCGCATGATCGGGCCGCCCCTGTGGAAGAGCTTTCACGACTTTTATGGCTTCTCCCGCGAGGAGTCGCTTGTGGTGGCTGACGAGTACCGTGCCTTTTTTGATGAGCTGGGACCTGAAGAGTATCCCGTGTTCGACGGAATCCCCGAGCTGCTCGATGGCCTTGCCGCGCAGGGGCATCGCATGGCGGTCGCGACGTCTCGCATGGAGGCGAAGTGCATCGATATGGTTCATGAGCTGGGGCTTTGCCAGTTCGAAGCTGTGGTTGGCATGAATCCGCCGCAGGGACGCGAGACCAAGGCCGATTCGGTTCGCGATGCCCTGGCGGCGCTCGGCGCGACGGCCGACGATGCCGTGATGATCGGCGATCGCTTTAACGATGTGGAGGGCGCGCACGCGATGGGCGTGCCGTGCATCGGCATCTATTCGGGCGCGGCAGCGCCGGGGGAGCACGAGGCCGCGGGCGCCGATGCGGTGGTGCACTCGGTGGCCGAGCTTGCTAAACTTTTCGCTATCTAATAGACATAATGTGAGGGGCGGGCGTACCCGTCGCTCATTGGTAAGGAGGTCGTTCATGAATCAGGTGGAGCAGAGCGTTGCCGAGTATGTCGACGAGGTCTGGGAGGATGTCGTTGCCGATATCGAACAACTGGTGAGCTATCCGTCCGTGGCCGTTGCTGCCGATGCGGAGCCCGGTGCGCCGTTTGGCCGCCCGGTCCGTGACGCGCTCGATTGCGCGCTCGGCATTGCGCAAAAGCTCGGCTATCAGACGAGCGACGACGGGGGCTATGTGGGAATCGCCGATATCCCGGGTCGCGGCGACAAGCAGCTCGCGACTATCTGCCACGTGGACGTGGTTCCCGCTGGCCCCGGTTGGAACACCGACCCGTTTGCGATGGAGCGCCGCGAGGGCTGGCTGCTCGGTCGCGGCGTGATTGACGACAAGGGTCCGGCGGTGCTGTCGCTCTACGCCGGCGCTTATCTGCTCAAGCACGGCATTACCCCGCGCTATGCTTTCCGCGCGCTGCTGGGCTGCGATGAGGAAGTGGGCATGTCCGACGTTCACCATTATCTGGAGAACCACGCAGACCCCGACTTTTTGTTTACGCCCGATGCCGAGTTCCCGGTCTGCAATGCCGAGAAGGGCCAGTTTGGGGCGACGTTCGTGAGCTCCAAGATCGACGGCGGGCGCATCGTGTCGTGGAGCGGCGCCGAGGCGAGCAATGCCATTCCGTCGCAGTCCATCTGCGAGCTCGCGATTGCCGCCGATGAGCTGCCGGCGCCGGTCGAGAACGCCGATCGCCTTGAGATCACGACACTCGATAACGGGCATGCGCAGATTTTTGCCCACGGCATTGGCGGTCATGCCTCGATGCCTGAGGGCACTATCAACGCTGTCGGCCTGATCGTGGCGTATCTGCGCGAGGCCGAGGACGCGTTTGGCGCCCGTGACAAGCGCCTGTTGACGCCCGCCGAGCACGAGTTTGTCAAGTTTTTGGCCTTTGTGCATGCGGACGCCTATGGCCGCGGCCTGGGTATCGATGCGACGAGTCCGGCGTTTGGCCCGCTTACCTGCAACGCTGGCGTCATCCGCGTGGCGGATGGCCATATCGAGCAGGTCATCGACGTGCGCTTCCCCGACAGCACGAGTGCCGATACCATCCGCGCGCAGCTCGATCCGCTCGTGGGCCGTTTCGGCGTGACGTGCCAGCTGGGTCGCGCGAAGGTGCCGTTCTCGGTCTCTGCCGATGATCCGGCCGTGAAGGCGCTTATCGATACCTATAACGAGTTCACCGGCAAGCATGCTGAACCCTTTGCCATGGGCGGCGGCACGTACGCGCGCAACTTTGCCCGCGCCGTCTCGTTTGGCCCCGAGGAGACCGGCCTGGAGCTGCCCTCGTGGGGCGGCCAGATGCACGGCCCCAACGAGTGCGCCAACGAGGAACAGCTCAAGCAGGCGCTCAAGATCTATATTGTTGCGATCTTAAGGCTCAACGAGCTCGAGCTTTAAGGTTGCGGCGTTTTGCCAATCTAAGTTGCGGTGGAATAGTTCCTAGAATGGGCCATTTGATGGCCAAGCAGGAACTATTTCACCGCAACTTTGTTTTTATTGGTGTAAAAGGCGCGCCACGCTAAATGCCGGGTTTGTTATTCGTTTGTAAAGGCCGTGCTGCGCTTGCGGTAAGGGTCTATCAGATGCCCGTAAAAAACCGCAGTTGGCGCTGGTGCTGCCCGATCGAGGCCGTATCTTTCCAAACAGCAAAGCGGGCAGGGTGCCCGCGAATCGCATGTATGAAAGGAAGATCATGCTCGATCAGGCTTATTCTCGTCGTCAGTTCCTCGGCCTCGCTGGTGGTCTTGCCAGCATCGTCGGTCTCGGTCTCGTTGGGTGCGGCGGCTCCGGCGCATCCGATGCCGCCGACAAGGGCAGCGCCGCTGCCGCTGCCGAGTCTGTCTCCGGCGAGGTGACCTACGACGGCGCCTCTTCGTTCCAGGCTCTCGTCGAGGCCGCTGCCGAGAAGTTCATGGATGCCAACCCGGACGTCTCCGTCTCCGGCTCGGGTAACGGTTCGGGCAAGGGCCTGACCGCTGTTGCCGCCGGCACCGTCACCATCGGCAACTCCGACGTCTTCGCCGAGACCAAGCTCGAGGCCGACCAGGTCAAGAACCTCGTCGACCATGAGGTCGCCGTCGTGGGCATGGGTCCCGTCGTCTCCAAGAACGTGACGGTCGACGACCTGTCCCTCGAGCAGCTCAAGGGCATCTTCTCTGGCCAGATCACCAACTGGAAGGAGGTCGGCGGCGACGACGCCACCATCGTCGTCCTCAACCGCAAGGCCGGCTCCGGCACCCGCGCCACCTTCGAGGCCGCCGTCTTTGGCGACGAGGCCGTCGACTTTAAGGGCGACGCCGAGCTCGACAAGTCCGGCGACGTCCAGACTCAGATGGGCAGCACCGATAACGCCATCTCCTACCTCGACTTCTCGCACTTCGATGACTCCAAGTTCAACGCCATCAAGGTCGAGGGCGTCGAGCCCAAGAGCAAGAATGTCACTGATGACTCCTTCAAGATCTGGGCTACCGAGCACATGTACTGCTCCAAGGACGCCGACGAGGCCACCAAGGCCTTCCTGGAGTTCATGCTTTCCGATGACGTCCAGGGCAAGCTCGTCGAGGAGCAGGGCTTTATCCCCGTCTCTGCCATGAAGGTCGTCAAGGACGCCAGCGGCAAGGTCTCCGCTAAATAAGTAATCGCCCCGGAAAGGTTTGCAATGGCAAAACAGCTGCCAAAGCGCGACCTTGAGAACGTGGGCCTGGGCGTCACGGGCGCGTGCGTTGCGCTCGTGACGCTTGTCGTTGCCGCGCTCATCTTTATGGTCGCCCAAAAGGGCCTCTCGGCTTTTCTCAAGGACGGCGTTTCGGTCGTCGAGTTCTTCACCGGCACCAAGTGGGACCTGGCCAACACAGCCGAAAGCGGCCTGCCCTACACCGGCGCCCTGCCCCTGATTGTCACCTCGTTTGCGGTCATGGTGCTCTCCACGCTCATCGCGCTGCCCATCGCCATCGGCTCTGCCATCTTTGCGGTCGAGATTAGCCCTAAGTTTGGCTCTAAGATCTTTCAGCCGCTCATTGAGCTTTTGACCGGCATCCCCTCGGTCGTCTTTGGCCTGATCGGTTTTCACGTGGTCGTCGGTCTTATGAAGAGCGTTTTCCACGTGAGCACGGGCCTGGGCATCTTGCCCGGCGCCATCGTGCTGGCCGTCATGATCCTGCCGACCATGACCACGCTTTCGGTCGATGGCCTGCGCGCCGTGCCCGACAGCTACCGACAGGGCTCGCTCGCGCTGGGCTACACCCGCTGGCAGACCATCTGGCACGTGGTGCTCAAGTCCGCCATGCCGTCGCTCATGACCGCGGTTATCTTGGGCATGACCCGCGCCTTTGGCGAGACGCTCGCCGTGCGCATGGTCATCGGCGGCATCGAGGCCATGCCGACGTCGCTGCTGTCGCCGGCGTCCACCATCACCACCACGCTCACCACGTCCATGGCAGTCTATGCCGAGGGCTCGGCCCAAGACGATGTTCTGTGGGCGCTCGGCCTGCTGCTGATGGGCATGAGTCTCATCTTCATCCTGATCATCCACCTTATCGGCCGCAAGGGGGCGAAGGCTCGTGGCTAGCACGCGTATCCACATCGACGAGGCGAGGCTCGGGCGTGTCCAAAAGCAGGACCGCTTCGCCACGGGCGTGTTGACGGCGATCGTCGCCATCGTCATGCTCATCGTCGTCTCCATGGTGGCCTATATCCTGTTCGAGGGCATCTCGACGCTGTTCCAGCCGGGCTTTCTCACGGAGCCGTCGCGCGCCAACGGAACGCAGGGCGGCGTGCTCTACCAGCTGTTCGACTCGTTCTACCTGCTGCTGATCACCCTGATCATCTCGGTGCCCATCAGCCTGGGTGGCGCGGTCTTTTTGGTTGAGTACGCGCCGAATGGGCCCATCCGCGACATCGCCTCCACCGCCATCGAGACGTTGTCCTCGCTGCCTTCCATCGTCGTCGGCATGTTCGGTTTTCTGGTGTTCTCGGTGCAGCTGGGCTGGAAGTACTCCATCATCTCCGGCGCCGTCGCGCTCACCATGTTCAACATCCCCATCCTGGTGCGCGTGATCCAGCAGGCGCTCGAGGACG
>CABUIY010000030.1 GCA_902491765.1 uncultured Collinsella sp.
ATCGAGGTCTAATACTTTTCCCACCGCCACCCAAAAACTCATCCAACATTAATCTTGGCTCAAGAATCGCTTAATCTATAACCTGCACTATAGAGTTCGACCAAGGGCGGCGCCGCGCAACGCAGACCGCCGAACGCAACGCTCGCACCCGGGCAAATCGCCCGGCGTCGCGCCCATCGAACGAAAGGACAGGTCATGGACGACCTCGAAAAAGTTGAAACCATCCGCACCAAGTGCAACGTGAGCTACACCGATGCCAAAGCTGCGCTCGACGCCGCCGACGGCAACGTTCTGGATGCCATCATTTGGCTCGAGTCGCAGGGCAAGACGCAGACCACGTCGGCGCACGCCGCCACCGAGTCTGAGCCGGTCGATGAGCCCTCGGCCGAGATGGTCGCCGCGCAGGCCGCCTACGAAAAATCGAGCGAAAAGACCGACTTCTCCAAGAAGATGGACAGCGTGTGGGAGTACCTCAAAAAGCTCTTCCGCCTGAGCCTGGACACCAAGTTTATCGCCACGCGCCGCGATGCGATCGTCCTCAACATCCCCATCCTGATCCCCATCGTCGCGCTGTTTGCCTGGGGCGCCACGATATGGCTGATGCTGATCGGCCTGTTCTTTGGCATGCGTTACCGCATCGATAGCGACGGCGACGTGCCCGGCAGCATCAACAACCTTATGGATCACGCCGCCGACGCCGCGGACGACATCAAGCAAAATCTCAACGACGACAAGTAATCGCAGACGGGGGCACGC
Organism: uncultured Collinsella sp.; assembly: GCA_902491765.1. Taxonomy (GTDB): domain Bacteria; phylum Actinomycetota; class Coriobacteriia; order Coriobacteriales; family Coriobacteriaceae; genus Collinsella. Next base: position 757 of record CABUIY010000030.1, read on the forward strand.
ATGGCACGAATCCTGATCGTAGAGGACGAGGAGAAAATCGCCCGCTTTGTGACGCTCGAGCTGGAGCACGAGGGCTACCAGGTGGAGCACGCCGCCGACGGGCGCACCGCCGTGGACCTGGCGCTGGAGCGCGACTACGATCTGATTCTGCTCGATGTGCTGCTGCCGCAGCTCAACGGCATGGAGGTGCTGCGGCGCGTGCGCAAGCACAAGGATGTGCCGGTGATCATGGTCACCGCGCGCGATGCCGTGATGGATAAGGTGGCCGGGCTCGACGCTGGCGCCGACGATTACTTGACCAAGCCATTTGCGATTGAGGAGCTGTTCGCACGGATCCGCGTGGCGCTGAAGCGCTCGGAGGCCGTGCGGACGGCTTCGGGCGTTGGCGGCGCCGGAGCCAGAGCGGGCATGGCGGGCGGCGCGGGTGTCGGCGCCGCTGCTGAGCCCCCAGCTGGCGGCTCAGCCCAAGCCGCCGTGCCCTCCCCCGCCACGCTCGCCGTGGGCTCGGTTGCGCTCGACCCCGACCGCCGCGAAGTCACGGTCGGCGGCTCGCCCATCGCGCTGACCGCCCGCGAGTTCGACGTCCTCGCACTGCTTATGGCGCATGCCGAAACCGTGCTCACGCGCGAACGCATCGCGCACGAGGCGCTGGGCTACGAATATGTAGGCGACACCAACAACGTCGACGTGCACATCGCGCACCTGCGCGCCAAGATCGAAGACGCCGGCAGCGCCCGCATCATCCAGACCGTGCGCGGGGTGGGCTATGTCTGCCGCGCGTAACGCCGAGGCCAAGCGCGTCACCTCCATCGCCCGCGCCATCAACTGGGGCTATATGTGGCGCCGCCTGATAAGCTACGTCTGGCTCGATCTGCTGCTGATGGTGATTGCGACGGCGATCCTCGTCTATGGATACAACCAGACGCTGCCCGACGGCGCGTTTACCGCAGGATGGATCCCCAGCGCCACCGTTCACGGCATGTCGCTGACGCCCGCGCGCGGCTGGGACCTGGCAACGCTCACCTATACCGTCGAGCTTGCGCGCACCACCAAGACTTTCCCCCTCGCGCAGGACCTCGTCGCGCTATGGCCTCTCTACCTTGTCGTTGTGGGTTGGCAGGTCATCAGCGTGCTCAACATGCTCGGCGGTGCCCGCCGTGTGCGCCGTACCATGGCACCGCTCAACGACCTGGCCTTGCGCGTGGACGAGCTCGGCCGCATGCAGCTCGCTGGCGGCAAGATGGAAACGCTGGAGCAGGCCATCGAACGCGCAAGTGTCGACTCGCCGAGCGTCACCACCGGCGACGCCGACCTGGCGAGCATCGAGGTCGCACTCAACCGCCTACTGCGCCAGATGCAAGAGGCCAAGCTGCAGCAGATGCGCTTTGTCAATGATGCAAGTCACGAGCTGCGCACGCCCATCGCGGTGATTCAGGGCTACGTAAACATGCTCGATCGTTGGGGCAAAGACGACCCGGCCGTGCTGGCGGAATCCATCGCGTCCCTTAAAGCCGAAAGCGAGCACATGCAAGAGCTTGTGGAGCAGCTGCTGTTTTTGGCACGCGGCGATGCCGGGCGCACGGTCCTGCGGCGCGCGCATACCAACTTGGCTGCACTGGTCAGCGAGGTATGCGAAGAATCGCAGATGATCGATACCGAGCACACGTATCGGCTGGCTTCTGACGCTGCACTTGCCAGCGACCCGCGCTGCGACGCGCCCGTCGACGTGGCGCTCGTGAAGCAGGCTCTGCGCGTGATCGTGCAAAACGCCGCCAAGTACTCGGATGCGGGAACGACCGTCACATTTGGCATAACGCCAGATGCGGGCGCGGGCACGATCGACATAAGTGTTGAGGACGAGGGCATCGGCATGAACCAGGAATCCGCAGCTCACGCGTTCGAGCGGTTCTACCGTGCCGACAACGCGCGCGATGCCGGCGCACAGGGTTCGGGTCTGGGGCTTGCGATCGCCAAGTGGATCGTCGACAGTCACGGCGGCGTCATCGGTGTGACCTCGGTCGAAGGGGTCGGCAGCCGCTTTACGATTCGCCTGCCACGATAGGAAGCCCCTCGGCATAAATAAAGGGATAGGGCCACGCGACCCTATCCCTTTTTGCCAGCTATGGCAGCTTGTGCGCTACTCGCGGCACAGGTGCACGGCGAAGCCGGCGAACTCGCGCTTAAAGTACACGAGCTTGGTGCCGCCGTCGGGCAGCAGCACGCGCGACTCCTCGTTGACCTCGAGCCCGTGCTCGGCAAACCACTTCTCGGCCGCATCGATATCGTTGACGGCAAAGCCAATGTGGCCCTTGGTGCCACGACCGTCCTGCTTCATGATCTCGACCAGCGAATCGTTAAAGTACGAAACGGGGGTCTCGATGACGGGCAGGCCCATCATTGTCGAGAACAGCTCCGCGATCTCCAGGGCGTCTGCCGGGTCGGTGGCGTTGATGCCCACATGGGCAACGCGCATGCCAAAGAGCTCGACCGGATTGGCGTTCTGCTCATTCATACAGACAGCGCCTACTGAGCCATGACGTCGAGAACGGCCTTCTCAGCAGCGACGCGGTTCATGCCGGTCATGAAGGGCACGCCGCTCACGTACGGGCAGGTGAGGCCCTCGGGGGCAACGGTGGTGGCGATCAGCAGATCGGCGCCCTCGTCGCAGTAATCCTTGGCCTCGGAGATGGCGCACTGCACGATCTCATACTTGCCGGCGTAACCGTTGGCGTCGAGCAGGGTGGCGACCTTCTGGGCAACGAGCGTGGAAGTAGCAGCGCCAGCACCGCAAGCCAAAACGATCTTCTTCATAGGTAATGTCTCCCTTCATGGTTTACTTTAGGTAAGTGTACCGCAGCGAGCGATGGCACTCGGCCTCGATGAGCTTTTATGCCAGTTTGCTTGCGCGCTGCGTATAATACATCTAGTACGTGTTGTCATACCGCTCGCTTTATGAGCGACTAAGGACCCTAATATGCCCGATTCCCGCACACTCTGGACCGCCGTCGTTATCATCTGCATCGCCGTGTCGGTGTTCTTTAGCGTCAAAAAACGCACCACGTTTAAACGCCTGCAGCAATTGATGGCCGCCAAGCAGTGGGACGAGTTCGATCGTTTGCTCGATGGCAAACTCACCAGCATGCTGTACCCGCGCTACAACCGCGACTACCTGCGCCTGAACTCCTATCTGCTGCGCGAGGACCATAAGCGCGCCGACGAGATGTTCGACCTGCTACTGGGACTCAACCTGCCCAAGATGCAGCGCGTCGACCTGGTGATCAAAGCTTTTAACTACTACGTTGGCCAGGAGGACCGCAAAAAGGCCAAGGAGTTGCTGCACGAGATCAAGGGCCTTGAGGGCGGTCAGGCCGAGACAGTCGCACACGAATGCCAGCTGATGTACGACACGATGATCCTCAAGCGCCACAACGACATTCCCGAGCTGGAGCGCATGCTCGAGGATGTCGGCGACGACCCGGTCAAGCGCTGCCGACTGGAGTACCTGCTGGCCCTGCAGTATCAAAACAAGGGCGACGAGGCAAAGTTCCAAGAGTTCCTGGAGAAGTCGGGCCAACACTCGATGGCCGTCAACGCGTAACGGACGGCTTGTGCTAGACTTCTAGTCTCACGGGGGCGTGGCGGAATTGGCATACGCAGGAGACTTAAAATCTCTCGCCGCAAGGATTGTGGGTTCGAGTCCCACCGCCCCTACCATATGGAGCTTTCGAGCCCGTGTCCCCAAGGGATGCGGGCTCGTTTCTTTTACACGCCGGCGGGGCTCTAAGTTGCGGTGGAATAGTTCCTGTTTTGGCAGTTTACCAGCCCATTTAGGAACTATTCCACCGCGACTTAGGTTGGTGTTCCCACATTTTCCGATGGAAAAACGTGGTTGTCTCCCACATTTTCCGATGGAAAAAAGTGGTTGTCTCCCACATTTTCCGATGGAAACTCCCAAATGGCCTTATACTAGCCGAGAGGGTTGGGAGGCAATATGCAGCGACAGCTTATGAGTGAACTTATCGCTTGGAAATCAAGGGCGAATCGCAAACCTCTCTTGCTTAAGGGAGCCCGCCAGACAGGAAAGACTTGGCTTCTTAACGAATTCGCAAGCCAGCAGTATCGAAACGTCATTCGTTTTGACTTTATGCTCGAGCCGAGCATACGCTCGCTGTTCGATGGGAACCTCAACCCCAAGCGCATCATCTCCCAGATAGAACTCCTACGTGGCCAAACCGTAACGCCGGAAGACACGCTCATCATCTTCGACGAGATCCAAGAGGCGCCACGCGGGATCACCTCGCTCAAGTACTTCAACGAGCTTGCACCCGAATACCACATCGTAGCAGCCGGTTCCTATATGGGCCTCGCGCTCCGACGCGAAAACGAGTCATTTCCCGTCGGCAAAATCGACCAGCTCACCATGCGTCCCATGGGGTTCGCCGAGTTCGTTCGTGCCATCGACGGCGACCCGCTCGCCGACGCCATCCTTGCCGCAGACATGAACCTTCTAGCAAACGTTACCGAAAAGCTCGAACACTTGCTCAAGGAATACCTTGTTGTCGGCGGTATGCCCGAAGTTGTCTCCGCTTTCGCCGAGACACGCGACTTCATCGAAGCCCGAAGGCTTCAGCAGCAAATCATCGAGGCTTACGAATCCGATTTTGGCAAACATGCACCCGCCCGCATCATCGAGCGCATGAGGTTGGTTTGGAAATCCCTTCCCGGCCAGCTTGCCAAAGAGAACAAGAAGTTTGTCTATGGCGCCCTTCGCCCCGGAGCGCGCGCACGCGATTTCGAGGAAAGCCTCCAGTGGCTCACGGACTACGGAATCGTTCATAAGGTGCCACGTGTTTCCGCTCTAAAGGCGCCGCTCTCGAGCTACGAAGACCTCTCGGGCTTCAAACTGTTCCGCATCGACACCGGCATCCTCGGAGCGCTCTCCGGTCTCTCTCCGGCCATCGTTCTTAACGGATCCGCTGTTTTTACCGAGTTCAAAGGTTCGCTGACCGAACAATACGTCGCGCAGGAGCTTTTGCTCCAGGACAAAACTCCCGCGTATTGGTCCTCTACCTCTGGCAATGCCGAAACCAACTTTGCCATCGACCATGCGGGAACCGTGCTTCCGCTTGAGGTCAAGGCGGCAGAGAACCTTAAAGCGAAGAATCTGAAAATAGCCTGCGAAAAATTCAAGCTCGAGCGTTGCGTGAGGAGCTCCCTGGCGGCATATAGAGACGAGGGCATGCTCGTCAATATTCCGCTTTGGGAGATTGGGCAAATCGACAAGCTGGCATAGGCGCTGTGGGGACGCCCCGCAAGGACTGTCCCCAGGTGCCGACTGTTGAGTTGCGGTGGAATAGGGACTGTTTGGTGCCCGAAAGGGCGATTTTAGTCCGTATTTCACCGCAACTTATTTAGAGGGCGCTGAGGCTGGGGGTCCAGCCGATGGTGGGGGTCGCGCCGTCGAGGGTCTCGTTGATGGTGGCGGCCATACCGGCGAGCAGGCTGTTCTCGCTTACGGTGAGCGTCTTGTAGCCGCCGGCACGCATGAGTTCGCGGATCACCACGGCGCCAGCCAAGATCACGCCCGCGCGTTTGGGCTGTACACCCGGTAGCGCGGCGATGCCTTCCGCGTCCAACACAGACATGCGCTCGATAGCGGCCGAGACCTGCTCCAGCGACAGCTCGCGTAGGTGAACAAAGCTCGAATCGTACGGTTCCAGCTCGTGGACCAGAGCCACCAGCGTAGTCACCGTGCCACCCACCGCGACCAGACGCTCGGCGCGCTCAAAGTCGCTGGGCAGGCCTTCAAAATAGGCGGCGAACTGCTCGCCTGCCCACGCGGCAGCGGCAGCAAGCTCGCCGCGTGCGGGTGGCAGCGTCGAGAAAAACCGCTCCGTCACGCGGCGGCAGCCAATGTCCAGCGAGCGCGTCCCTTCTAGCGCAAAGACGCCACGCTCCGGCGCATAGACGCCCGTCGCGAGCTCCGTGGATCCGCCGCCCGAATCGGCAACAATGATGCGCTCGCCGGCAAAGTCGTGCGCCACGCCAAAAAACGTCAGGCGTGCCTCGACCTCGCCCGGAATCACCTGTGGCTCAAGCCCCAGATCGCGCAGGCCGTCCAGCAGCAGTGCTGCGTTGGACGCATCACGCGCGGCGCTCGTGCAGGTGGTGCAGATGCACGCGGCCCCAAAGGCACGAGCCTCGTCCACAAACATGCGGCACGCAGCGAGCACGCGCTCAACGGCCGCCTCGCAAAAGCGGCCCGTCGCGTCCACGCCCTCACCCAGATCGGTAATCTCGGTATGCTTGGACGATTCCACGATTGCCCCGCCCTCGACCTGGGCCAACACCAGTCGCGACGACACCGTTCCCAGGTCGATCGCGGCCACCTTATAGCGTTTGCAATTTGTCATTGCGAGCTCCCCTCCGGGCGCTATTTGCCGTTGGACACGACCGTCTGACCCTCGACGCCGTTAAACCCAAACAGCATGTCGAGCGCTTGGATGTACCACGGCGCGTCCTTACCGACTTCTTCGATTTCCTTGGCCACTTCGCTGGCCTTCTTGGCGTTTGAGGACTTTTTGCTCGACGAGGCATCCGAATCGTCGTCCAGGCCCTGCACTTCAATCCTCTTCTCGCCGGGCATCACCAGGCCCAGGTCCTCGGATGCCGCGTCCTTGATACCCTCCTCCGAGAGCAGCTTGTCGACGCTTTTTTGCAGGTCGTCGTTATATTGCTCGCGAATCTCGACCTGCTTGGCCAAGATGTCGCTCGAGCGTTTTGCCACATACAGGTCGCGCACGGGGAAATACAGGCTCACAAGCGCCAGGGCGACGACAATGCCAACAAACAGCCCCCGCTGGGGACCGTGGGTAAAGTCGTAGATTGCCTTGACCACCGCGTTATCGTTGGCGTAATGCATGAAGTCCGAGCCCGAAAGACGGTTCGAGGGCCTACTCGGCTTTTCATGCGTTTGAGCCGAGGAACGCTGAGCATGCTCCGAGTGCGCCGGGCGCACCGAACGTAGCGGGCGGTCCGTCGACGTATTCACTTGAGCACGGGAGTGTGAGGTACTTGTCGGGCGCTGCGTGGAGCGGTCGGCGCCGGCGTAGGCGGACCCACCGAGCTGCACCGTGCGCGCACGGCGAGGCGACGGCTCACGCGAACCGGCGGAATAGTACCTGTTGTCGTAAATCTGATCCATGTGCGCCTTGTGCGGTTGAGGTTTGTTTGCGCTAAGTATTCTAGTTATAGCACGAGCGCCCGCGCCGCCTTCGCCAGCCTTTGCTCGACATAAAAAAGGCGCTGAGTCATATGGCCCAGCGCCCAATGGTGCTCAACAGCGCCCGGCTGGAGCAAGGCAAATCCGAGTCTTCCCCGCCCCCGCGACCTCCGCGTGCCTAGCGAATGTTGTAGAACGCGGCCTTGCCGGCGTAGCGCGCACTGCCCTCGAGCTCGTCCTCGATGCGGATGAGCTGGTTGTACTTGGCGATGCGATCGCTGCGGCACGGGGCGCCCGACTTGATCTGGCCGGCGTTGACGCCCACGACCAGGTCGGCGATCGTGGAGTCCTCGGTCTCGCCGGAGCGGTGACTCACGATGCAGGCGTAGCCGGCCTCCTTGGCGGTCTCGATGGCCTCGAGCGACTCGGTGAGCGTACCGATCTGGTTGACCTTGACCAGGATCGCGTTGGCGGCACCAAGCTCGATGCCCTTCTTGAGGCGCTCGGTGTTGGTGACGAACAGGTCGTCGCCTACGAGCTGCACCTTATTGCCAATGCGGCGGGTAAGCTCGACCCAGCCGTCCCAGTCCTCCTCGGCCATGCCGTCCTCGATGGAGATGATGGGATAAGTGTCGACGAGCTTCTCCCAGTAATCGACCATCTGGGCGCTCGTGTACTCAACGCCCTCGCCCTTGAGCTCGTACATACCGGTCTCAGCGTTGTAGAACTCGGTCGAGGCCGGGTCCATGGCGTACATGAAGTCGACGCCGGGCTTAAAGTCGGCTTTCTCCACGGCCTTGGTGATATACTCGAACGGCTCGGCATTGGTCTTGAGGTTGGGCGCAAAGCCGCCCTCGTCGCCCACGCCGCCGCCCAGGCCGGCCTCGTGCAGCACGCCCTTGAGGGTGTGGTAGACCTCGGCGCACCAACGCAGGCCCTCGGCAAAGCTCGGGGCGCCCACCGGCATGATCATAAACTCCTGGAAGTCAACGTTATTGTCGGCATGCACGCCGCCGTTGAGGATGTTCATCATGGGCGTGGGCAGCAGATGGGCGTTGACGCCGCCCAGGTACTGGTACAGTGACAGGCCCGCCGACTCGGCAGCGGCGCGGGCGACGGCCAGCGACACGCCCAGGATGGCGTTGGCACCGAGCTTGGTCTTGTTGGGGGTACCGTCCGCGGCAATCAGCGCGGCATCGACGGCGCGCTGGTCGAAGGCGTCGAGGCCCACGACGGCGTTAGCGCACTCGTTGTTGACGTGCTCGACGGCCTGCGAAACGCCCTTGCCCAGGTAGCGGCCCTTGTCGCCATCGCGCAGCTCGCAGGCCTCAAAGGCGCCGGTCGAAGCACCCGAAGGCACCATTGCGCGGCCAAAGCTGCCGTCCTCGAGCACGACCTCGACCTCGACGGTGGGATTGCCGCGGCTGTCGAGCACCTCGCGACCGTAGACGTCCAAAATATCGCTCATGTTGTCTCCCTCTCACTTGGAAACGTAGTGGATGCAAGCGACTGACCGACTGTGCACCGTCGGTGCACCTCCGTAAGTTAGCCATGTCGCACTTTTTGCATTATGCCCTAAGTTAGCCGAGGGATACACTTGATTTTCGAAAAATTTAGCGGGAACGATGAGGCGCGTCAGCCCGTCGTTCCCGCAGTCTTACTCCTCCGCCTTTGCGGCATCCCACAGGTCGTTGAGGCCGTGGGTCGAAAGCTCGGCAAGATCCACGTGGGCATCGGCCGCCATCTGCTCCATCGCGGCCCAGCGGCGGCGGAACTTTGCCGTACTGGCACGGAGGGCGCTCTCGGCGTCAATGCCCTCCTTGCGCGCAACGTTGACCAGGGCAAAGAGCAGGTCGCCGTACTCCATCTCGCGCTCGGGCGAGCCAGGGGCCTCGGCCTCAAACTCGGCACGCTCCTCGGCGACCTCGTCCCACACGTCCTGGACCGTCTCCCACTCAAAGCCCACGGCCGCTGCCTTGCGCGACACCTTCTGGGCCTGCATCAGCGCCGGCAGTTGCGTGGGCACGCCGTCGAGCAGGCCCTCGGGCGCAGCCTCGCCTGCCGCCACGGCCTTGTCCTTGGCAGCCTTCTCGGCAAGCTTGACCTCGTCCCAAATCTTGAGCACCTCGTCGGAGCTCTCGGCATCTGCATCGCCAAACACGTGCGGGTGGCGACGGATGAGCTTAGCGTCGATATCGCGTGCCACGTCGGCCAGCGTAAACTCACCGGTGTCCGCCGCAATCTGCGCATGCAGTACCACCTGCATGAGCACGTCGCCCAGCTCCTCGCGTAGGTGCGCCGCGTCGTCCGCCTCAATACAGTCGAGCGCCTCGTAGGCCTCCTCGATCATGTTCTTGCCGATGCTCTGATGCGTCTGTTCGCGATCCCACGGGCAGCCATCGGGCTGACGCAGACGCCAGATGGTCTGCACCAGATGTTGCAGCTCGGCCGACGCATCTACCAGCGTGGACAGGTCGCGCGAACCCTCGGCATTTTGCTGAGCCATGTGCTGCGCCATGGTTATTCCTCCTCCAGGATCACATGGCGGAACGCGCCGTCCTCGTAGATGCCGTAGCTGTGCGTGCCGTCCTTGGGAATGCTCACGCTACCGGGGTTGAAGAGCCACAGGCCCGGGTGCGCGGCGCTTTCCTCGTTAACCTTGATGTGCGTATGACCGTAGACGAGCGCGGAGCCCTCGGGCAGCGCGGGCGCGTGGTCGACGCTGTTGTGCATGCCGGCGCCAAAGACATGGCCGTGCGTCAGGAACAGCTCGCGGCCGGTCTCGTCGAACAGCGTGGCGTAGTCGGCCATGACGGGGAAGTCGAGCACCATCTGGTCGACCTCGGCGTCGCAGTTGCCACGCACCGCGATGATGCGGTCGGCCAGGGCCTTGAGCAGCGGGATTACGCGCTTGGGGGCGTAATCGCGCGGCAGGTCGTTGCGCGGACCGTGGTAGAGCAGGTCGCCCAGCAGCACGATGCGGTCGGCCTGCTCGGCTTCGATGGCGGCGACCAGGCGCTCGGCCCAGTATGCCGAGCCGTGGATGTCGGAGGCGATGAGGTATTTCATGGGAAGATCCTTTCGAATGGGGTTGATGGGGGCTGAATACGGGGTCCGGCGGATGTGGAGCCCATCTACCGTGTTACTCGAATCGCAGCACCGCGCTCTGAGCCGCCTGCATCACGCGTTGGAGCGGCACGTCATGTTCGCGGGCAAGACGGGCGCAATCCTCGTACTCGGGAGCCGCGCGTTTGCTGCCGTCGGGCAGGGTCGCCACCTTAACGGATACCTCGCCCCAAGGCGTTGTCACCTGCTCGAATCGGCGCGGCAGGCAAACGCGTTCCATCACCTGGCGACGAACGGCGTTGGTCGTGGTCTCCAAAAAGATAATCGTCTGCAGGCGCTCTATATCCTCATGCGAGCAGATCACCTGCAGCTGCCAGCCGGGGCGTCCTTTTTTGCAATAGAGCGGCAGCCAGTGCACCTCGCGGGCGCCGGCCTCACGCAGGCGGTCGGCAGCATAGGCGAGTACCTCGGGCGACGCATCGTCGATGTCGCACTCCAGCTTGACGATGGTCTCGGGCGCATCGGTCTCGCGGGACAGCGGAGATGTACTTCCACGTTGCATACGGTCCGGTTCCTTTCCGCGCGGGCTCGTTTTGTTCACTCAAACGCTAGCACATCGCGGGCGGCGTGGGGGCGGCGTCATGGGATGGGCGGGACTTTTGCCCGTCGCGGACGTCGGCGTGCGCCGGGATCGTCCTCGCCCCTATCCAAACGTGTACGGCAGCCTCCAAACACGTCATTTTTTGCAGCTTTTGGAGGCTGACGTACACGTTTTGAGGCAGGGTCGATGTCGTGCGGCAGCCCTTGCGCGCCGCCTGCCCTTTCCAGTCGGTTTCGACTTGTGGCGTTCCCGGCGCGCCAGGGGTCGCGCCATTACAATGAAGCGGATTCGCTTGACGCAAAGGAGCCGCTATGCCCATGTGCCCGCTGGTCGATTGCCATACCCACACCTCGTTTTCGGACGGGCATGCCTCGTTTGAGGACAACGTTCGCGCCGCTGCTGCGGCCAGCTGCCGCGTCATGGTCTCGACCGACCATCTCACCCTGCCCGCCAGCATGGACGCCAACTGCGAAGTGCAGGTTGTCGAGGGCGACCTGCCGGCACATCGTCTGGCCTTTGAGGACGCCCGCAAACTCGCCGCGCAGATTGCGCCGGAGCTCGAGCTTATCTATGGCTTTGAATGCGATTGGTACGAGGGCTGCGAGCCTTTGGTCGAGCGCTGGTCCCGAGGCGCCGTCGTGCGCCTGGGCAGTGTGCATTGGATTGGTAACCCAGGCGATATTGCGGCAGGTGCTGCGGGCACGGCGGGGACGGAGGACGTCGCTCGTCCCGATACGCCCGATTCGCGCTGCGGCTGGATCGACGATGACGCCAATCTGCATGTTTGGGAAAACTTAGGCGTGCGCGGCGTGTGGGAGCGCTATGTCGATGACTGGTGCCGCGCCTGCGAGAGCCCGCTCAACTTTGATGTGATGGCTCACCCCGACCTGGTCATGCGCTTTTCGAAGGAAGGCTTTGCGCCCGATTTTGACCCCGCACCGTTTTGGCAGCAGATGGCCGAGTGCGCGCACGATACGGGCCGCCGCGTTGAGGTCTCGACCGCCGCACCGCGCAAGGGGCTCGACGACTACTACCCCGCAACCGGTCTTTTGCGCTGCTTTGCCCATGCCGAGGTGCCGATCACTTTTGGCTCGGACGCGCACCGCGCCTGTGATATCTGCTGGATCATCCGCGAGGCCCAGGCCCACGCCTACGACTGCGGTTATCGAACCTTCGACATCCCCCACCTCACCGGAGAATGGGAGTCCACGCCCCTCGCCTAACTAGTCGTTTAAGAACGTCCCCAATGACCAGTGGCGGCGGGCGTTGAGCTCGCCGGCCAGTTCGTCGAGGGTGATGCCGTAACGCTCGAGCGTTACGAGCAGGTGGTAGACCAGGTCGCCGGCCTCGTAGCGGATGTGGTCGTGATCGTTATCCTTGCAGGCCATGATGACCTCGCTCGCCTCCTCGGCAAGCTTCTTGAGCAGCTCATCCTCGACATCGGTCAGCAGGCGAGCGGTATAGCTCTCCTGCGGCGACGCGTCGCGACGGCCATGAATCACCTCGGCCAGACCCGTCAGCGTCTCGCCGATATTTCCATCCTGAACATTTGCGGTGCGCACACCCATAGTTCAATCCTTTCCGTTTTACCGAGCGCCCAACAGGACGCCCGCCTTAGGCGAGTTTCTTAAAGAAGCAGGTACGGTTGCCGGTGTGGCA
>CABUIY010000031.1 GCA_902491765.1 uncultured Collinsella sp.
TTGGAGAGAGCGCTCCCGCAAACTGCCTCTTGACAACTTATAGGAGCGTCGGTTTTGAAAAGCAGGATGACCGGCCTGCTCGGGATGTTCAAAAAAGTCTACTCACTTGCTGCGCAAAGTTTCTGCATACGAAAAAAATGGGGTTTTCAACAGGTCTTCGTCAAGCTCTCGGCAAGCTTTTGGCCAGTTGGGGAGGGCTGTTGAAAACTTGGCAGTCCGTTCGGTGCCATTTTTGGTGCGCTCGCCCCAATGCGAGACAGGCTGGGTTGAAATTCGTGTTTTCCTGTGCCTATGAAGGATTTACTTTGTGACATATCGGCTTTTAGGTATTTGCGTTTGCCTCCTCAGGTCCGCGCTTTATGTCCGCCGCTTCCACGGCCGGAAGAAGACCGGCAGCGATATGACCTCGCCCGTAACCCGACGGCTGCGGTTGCGCTCGGTTTTCCGTTGTATACATTGGTTCGGACGAGAAACAAGCGGACTTGCCCTGCCAGCATTAGGCAACGGCTGTTCCTTGGCGAGCTCCCCCGGGAATCTGTGCTGGAAACGGAGCATGGATTTTTGATTACGTCTCCTCTACTGACGGCATTCATCATGTCACGGCATTTGACGGATCTTCAGCTCCTTTTGGTATTGGCGGAGATGTGTGGCTTGTTTGCGGTGTGCGCTCTGCCGGCGGCACTTGAGGCGGAGCTTACGCGTGCAATTGATTCGGGCGCGATTTCGACAACGTTCGGTTGGGTGCGCTGCCCGTCCGAGGACGGCACCGCCTCAAATTTATGGCGTCGAGACGCTTTGGTTTTGGGCAGAGACCTTGACCGTTTTTGTTCAGATGTTTGCGGGATGCGTTACGGCAATAGATTTATGGCGGTATCGCAACTCGTTCCATTGGGTGCCGCGTCGCCTTTTGAGGTCGAGGCGTATTTGTTGCTTGGACTGCCGCGAGCCCTGGGAGGCGAAGGGTTTTGCGGCATAGAGCTCAATGTCGAAGTGACGTTAAGCACAAGTGCTCGAGCGATTGTGGGAAAGTCCCGTGTATATATCGACCTACTTCTTTCTTCGCCGGACGGTAGGCGACAGGTGGCCATTGAATGTCAGGGAAAGGCCTCGCACGGACGCGCGGGGGATGGCTTGCGTGACGCTGACCGCATGACGGCCCTTCAGGCCATGGGCTACGATGTGCTTCTCCTTACACACAGACAGATATCGGATGAGGATAGATTCCGCGCGATCGTTAAGGCCGTATGCAGGATGCTCGATGCTGAATATCGTGATAAAAGCTCGGATGAGCAAAGGGCTGAGGCATTACTCCGGTCTGAACTATTCATTGACTGGACAAAATTGGGAGTAATCGACGGAAAGATGCCCGTTAGACACAAAATGGCTCGATCGTGGACGGCTGCGAATCTAAGTGAGTAGACTTTTGGCACTTTGGCGACCAGGCCGTTTTGCAACAAGTCATTTACCTGCGGCTTTATAAAGCAATATGGGTGGTGTGCTCGGCAAGTTCCAAAAAGTCTACTCACTTAGTTTTTGACGAGAAGCCGATGCCGAAGGCGGTCCTATTTCAGGGCGTTAACAAGTTCGTGAGGCACGAAAAAGGCCCGAACCAATATGGTCCGGGCCTCATCAAGCTAGAGGTTATGTCTCAGGCGGTTGGCTTAGCCAAAGTAGCGCTTGAGCAGGCCGGCGAAAGCCTTGCCGTGGCGGGCCTCGTCGCGAGCCATCTCGTGCACGGTGTCGTGGATGGCATCGAGGCCAGCGGCCTTGGCGCGCTTAGCAAGATCGGTCTTGCCGGCGGTGGCGCCGTTCTCGGCCTCAACGCGCATCTCGAGGTTCTTCTTGGTGGAGTCGGTCACGACCTCGCCCAGGAGCTCAGCGAACTTGGCGGCATGCTCGGCCTCCTCGTGGGCAGCCTTCTCCCAGTACAGGCCGATCTCGGGGTAGCCCTCGCGATGAGCGACGCGAGCCATGGCCAGGTACATACCGACCTCGGAGCACTCGCCCTCAAAGTTGGCGCGCAGGTCGGCAACGATGTCCTCGGAGACACCCTCCATCTTGGCGACGCCCACGACGTGCTCGGCAGCCCACTCGAGCTGACCCTCCTCCTGCTTCAGGAAGCGAGAACCGGGAACGCCGCACTGGGGGCACTTGAAGTCCTCGGGCAGCTGGTCGCCGTCGAACTCTTCCACATAACCGCAAACGGGGCAAACAAACTTCATGATTCGATCCTTTCGATCGATGGCGATTGTGCGCTCGTCCGGTCCCGTAAGGGCCCTCTCCGGACGTGCGTCTTGACGAGTTCTATTATCCATAAATGCAACCAAATGTGAAGCCTATTAGGAATGATTTTTAATAAAACAATTTCGAGATATGAAGATGTTGATTGATTAACGATTGGGAGGCCGTCTGCGATCTTTGCTGAGTACAATCGGGCGAGCAAATGTTGACCTATCAACAAATGAAGGAGTTTCCTTTATGCATCTAGCCCGTCGTGCCTGGTGCCGAACATATCAGACGGTTTTTCGCATTGCATTGCCGATCCTGCCCTATACCGAGCCGCGCATTTTGGAGCATGCCGAGGATGTGCCCGCGGTGCTTCAAAAGCGCTCGATCCAGAAGGTCCTTATCGTGACGGATCCCGGCATTGCCCGTCTGGGGCTCACGGCACCGCTCGAGACGGCGCTCGCATCCAGGGGGATTGGCGTTACGGTCTATGCCGAAACGCGTGCGAACCCCACGGTCTCGAATGTGGAGGAAGCGGCGTCCCTGTATCGAGAGAGTGCCTGCCGGGCCATTATCGGCTTTGGCGGAGGATCAGCCATGGACTGCGCCAAGGGCGTGGGCGCACGTATTGCGCAGCCAAACAAGCCCATCAACAAGATGCGCGGCCTGCTGCGGGTTCATCGTCGCCTGCCGCTGCTCATCGCCGTTCCCACCACGGCAGGTACGGGAAGCGAGGTCACGCTTGCGGCAGTAATTACCGATGACGGGACGCACTACAAATACCCCATTAACGACTTTGTGCTCATCCCGCGTTTTGCAGTCCACGACCCCGAGTTTACGTGCGGCTTGCCCGCTTCCATTACGGGGCAGACGGGCATGGACGCCCTGACGCATGCCGTTGAGGCCTTTATCGGGCGAAGCACCACGCCCTATACGCGCAAGATGGCGCGACAGGCGGTGCAGCTTATCCACGACAATTTGCTCGAGGCCCATGAGCATGGTGACGACATGTGCGCTCGTCGCAATATGCTTTTGGCGGCGTATAAGGCGGGCGTTGCGTTTACCCGCTCCTATGTCGGATATGTGCATGCCATCGCGCACAGTTTGGGCGGCCGATACGGAATTCCGCACGGTTTGGCCAACGCGATCATCCTGCCGCACATGCTTCGCGCTTATGGTGACGCCGCCGCCCCCAAGCTTGCCGATCTTGCTCACATGGCGGGCATTGCGCCGGCTACCGCGCAGGATAGTCTTGCGGCCGAGGCCTTTATCGATTGGGTCGACCGCATGAACGAGGCCCTGGGAATCCCCAAATATGTTTTGGGCATTCGCCGCTCTGACATTCCCGAGATGGCGGCGCATACCGATGCCGAGGCCAATCCGCTATACCCCGTTCCGCTTCTAATGGACCGCTTGGAGCTCGAGCATATGTACGAAGTCGTTGCAGGTGGTATGTTTGAGGACGAGAATTAGGAGGGTCCATGAACACCGAGGAAATTGCGCGCATCGTCGGCGATCAGCGCGCCTACTTTAAGACGCACGCCACGTTTGATGTCGATGCTCGACGTCGCGCGCTCGTGAGTTTACGCGATGCGGTGCGGGCCCACGAGGCCGATATCGCCCATGCGCTCAAGACCGATTTGGGGAAGTCGCATGACGAGGCCTATATGTGCGAGATTGGTACGTCGCTTTCCGAGATTCGACATCAGATCGCTCACGTGGCTCGATGGAGTCGTCCGCGCCTGCGTCCGTGCGATCTCGCTAACGCCGTGAGCGTGTGCAAAACGCAAGCCGTGCCCTATGGCGTCACACTCATCATGGCTCCGTGGAACTACCCGTTTTTGCTAACACTCGAGCCGCTCGCCGGCGCCCTTGCCGCGGGCAATACCGTGGTCATCAAGCCGAGTGCCTATGCTCCGGCATCGAGCGCGGTGCTCAAGCAAATCTGTGAAGAGGCATTTGATCCGTGCCTGGTGACGGTTGTCGAGGGCGGGCGCGCCGAAAACGAAGCGCTGCTCGATGAGTGCTGGGACAAGATCTTCTTTACCGGTAGCGTTCCGGTCGGCAAACTCGTCATGGAGCGCGCAAGTAAAAACCTTACGCCCGTGACGCTTGAGCTGGGCGGAAAGAGCCCCTGCATCGTGGATGCGACGGCAAACTTGAAGGTTGCGGCGCGGCGTATCGCCTTTGGTAAATGGCTCAACGTGGGGCAGACCTGCGTGGCGCCCGACTACCTGCTGGTCGATGCGCGCGTGCACGACGAGCTGCTGGACCTCATCAGGGAAGAGGCCCGCCGTATGTTTGGCGAGCATCCGCTCGATAACGAGGATTATGGGCATATCGTCAACGCCAAGCATTTTGCGCGCGTGCGTGGGCTGATCGATCCCGATAAGGTTGTGCTTGGAGGCACGGCGCGCGAGTCATCGCTCAAGATTGAGCCGACGATTTTGGACGGCGTGACCCCCGATGACGCCGTGATGCAGGAGGAGATTTTCGGCCCCATCTTGCCGGTGCTGACGTTTGAGAGCCTAGACGAGGCCGAGACGTTTATTACGGATCGTCCGACGCCGCTGGCTCTGTATATCTTTAGCCAGGATCGCGCAGTTCAGCAGCGCTTTGTGCGTTACGTGCCCTTTGGCGGCGGCTGCGTCAACGACACGATTATGCACTTGGCTACGAGCCATATGGGCTTTGGTGGCATGGGTGCGAGCGGTATGGGGCAGTACCATGGACGCGAGAGCTTCGATACGTTTAGCCACAAGAAGAGTATCGTGAACAAGGCAACTTGGCTGGACGTGCCGTTTCGGTATGCGCCCTACGCAAGCTGGAAGCACAAATTCGTGCGCATGTTTGTGCATTAGGAAATGGCAGGTAATACGAACAAGTGTTCCCATTACCTGCCATTTACGTTAGACTACTGCCATGGGGTACGGATGGGCCAACTCCCTTTAGAAGGGAATTGGTATGAACGTAAGCGATGTTATTTCGTTACTGGCGTTGCTAATCGCGGCTATCGAACTCGGCCTGTTTATCGGCCGATTGAAATAGCCGCCCCCGCGTAAGCGAAGACGGCCACTTCTCACGATGAAAACGTGTATCGGAGTTGGCAAGACCCGCTGCAACGGGTGCCATCCGTACCCCTATCTTATCTGCAAACGCTCTGTCTCGCAAGCGTTGCGGCAAACGATTGAAAGGTACGAGTGGGTGAAATGTTGTCCGCACGGGCCCGTAGACTTCTCAGTAAGGTTAAGCGCCGGTTTATCCGGCCGTTAGGGGAGTTGCTATGTACGAGCCTTCACGTGTTCTGTTGTCGTTTCATATCGCAGGATTTCAGTATGCCGACGGCGCTTTGGTCCTAGGCGATCTTAAAGCGGGCGATAAACTGACGCTGTGTGCCGAGTGCGATAATCCCCATGACCCTGAGGCGGTTGCGATTTATTACGGCAACACCAAGCTTGGCTATGTTCCGGGAAACGAGGTCGGCCCACTGTCCTTGATGATGTATTACGGCCACGAGGACGTATTTGAGGCCCGCGTGCAACAGGTTGCTCCCGAGCGCAGCCCGTGGCACCAGGTGCGCGTTGGCCTCTATGTGGTGGATGCTCGCTAGTCGGCAAGGGAGGCGGCCATGTTTGATGACGACGACCTATTCAATCTGACAGACGATCCGTTTGAGTGGGATATGCTACTCGACGACGATGAGCTGGAGCAGGACCGTAGGAAACGACAGGACAAGAAAACTCAGGGTGACGCTTCGAAAAAGAAAGGCAAGCGCCGCCGTGGACTGTTTGGCGGGCTCTTTGGCTAACCGCCGCATCGCTGCGTCTGTATACTTAGCACGAGTTGAACGCGTTGCGAAATGAGGGCATAGACGATGATGTGGTTTACCGCCGACCTGCACCTGGGCGATACGAATATCTTGCACGACATGGATCGGCCGTTTGATTCGGTCGAGGAGATGAACCGCAAGGTCATCGATGCCGTCAATGAGTGCGTGG
Source organism: uncultured Collinsella sp. (assembly GCA_902491765.1). Classification (GTDB taxonomy): domain Bacteria; phylum Actinomycetota; class Coriobacteriia; order Coriobacteriales; family Coriobacteriaceae; genus Collinsella. Next base: position 6,225 of record CABUIY010000031.1, read on the forward strand.
CGGCGGACGACCGTCTCTATATCTTGGGAGACTTTACCTATCGTTTGCCCCTGGCGGAGGCGGTGCGCCTGCGCGAGCGTATCGAATGTCAGAATGTGACGCTCATCCGCGGTAACCATGACGGCGACTGGGAAGATTCCGACGTACCGCAGATTTGGGAAGACGTGCGCGATTACCTGGAGATTGCTCCCGGCTATGCCAAGGGCCATCGTCTGGTTATGAGCCACTACCCCATGCTCAGCTGGAATGGCAAGGCGCGTGGTGCCATCATGCTGCACGGGCATATCCACAGCAGGGGAGACCGCACCAACGCGCGCAACCGCGATCGCGAGCGCCCTATCTTTCGCTACGATGTCGGTCTCGATGCCAACGAGTACAAGCCCGTAAGCCGTGATCAGATTCTTAGCTTTTTTGGGCTATAGGGCGCCAGAGCCACCACAAAGGGGACAGGCACCTTTGTGGTGGTTCTGGCGCCGTTGCCATTATGGCGGCGGCGCCTTTTTTGTCCGCGCGGCGCGGTAGAGTGTAGCCGGTTGATATTTGCGTCCATCGAGGAGCTGCTATGAACGAGATCAAGTGCCCGCATTGCGGCGAAGTTTTTAAGGTCGATGCATCCGGCTATGCGGATATCGTCAAGCAGGTGCGCGATGCCGAGTTCTCGCGCGACCTGGATGAGCGTGTGAAGGCAGTCCAGCGTGAGGGTGAGCAGGCGCTGGAGCTTGAGCGCTCGCGTTCGACGGCTGCCTTGCAACAGGCAGAGTCTCAGCGCAATGCCCAGCTTGTCGAGCAGAAGAACACTGCGGATCAGAAACTGGCGCAAGAGGTTGCCAAGCGCGATGCTGAGCTTGCCGAGCTGCGCGCTAAGCTCGAGGGCGCTGCCGCAGAGCGCGAGAGTGCAAGCCAGCGCGCGGCGGTTGAGGCACGAGCCAATGCTCAAAAAGAGAATGCCGAACTCCAGCGTGAGATTGATAGCCTGCGTGCGCAGCTTGGGCGCAAAGATGACGAAGCAAAGCTTGCCGAGTCGGCGGCGCGCAACGCTGCTCAAAACGATTTAGCTGCACGCGACGCTCAGATTGCCGAGCTGCAGGCCAGGCTTGCCGCGGCGGACAAGGCCCAGGAGATGGCGCTTGCCGCTGCCGCGGCAGAGTCGCAGCGTGAGCTCGATGCCGCTCGCAGCGAGGCCGAGCGCGCGCTTGCTGACTATCGCGCGAAGGTGCAAGAGAAGTTTTCCGCCGCAAAGGCTCAGTCCGAGCAAGAGGCCGAGGGCCTGCGTGCCCAGCTGCGCGAGCAGGAACTGATGGCAAAAATGAACCTGTCAGAGGCGGTCGCCGCGGCGGAACGAGAGCGCGATGAGGCACGTGCCAAGCTGACGAGCGAGCTGGCGGTGCGCGATTCTCGCGAGGAACAGGCCAAGGCGGCGCATGAGCTCGAGCTCGCGCAGGCCAAGCGCGCGAGCGATGACCTGATTCGCTACAAGGATGAAGAGATTGAGCGCCTTAAGGACATGAAGGTCCGCCTGTCCACCAAGATGGTGGGCGAGTCACTCGAGCAGCACTGCGAGACCGAGTTCAATCGCCTGCGCATGACGGCGTTTCCTAACGCGTACTTCGAGAAAGATAACGATGCGTCCGAGGGTACCAAGGGCGACTTTATCTTCCGCGAGTGCGACGCGAGCGGCAACGAGGTCATTTCGATTATGTTCGAGATGAAAAACGAGAACGACGAGACCGCGACCAAACATAAAAACGAGGACTTCTTTAAGAAACTCGATCACGATCGTCGCCAGAAAGGCTGCGAGTACGCGGTGCTCTGCACGTTGCTCGAACCCGAGAGCGAGCTTTACAACGCCGGCATCGTGGACGTGAGCTATCGCTACGAGAAGATGTACGTGATCCGCCCACAGTTCTTCATCCCCATGATCACGCTTCTTCGCAACGCCGCCATGGGTTCGCTGCGCTATAAGCAGGAGCTGGCGGAGTACAAGCAGCAGAACATCGACGTCACGAACTTCGAAGCCAAGATGGAAAAGTTCAAGAACGATTTCGGCCGCAACTACGAGATCGCGAGCCGCAAGTTCCAAACGGCAATCGATGAGATTGACAAGACGATTAGCCATCTGCAGAAAACCAAGGAGGCGTTGCTGTCCTCCGAGAACAATCTGCGCCTAGCCAACAAGAAGGCCGACGATCTTACCATTCGCAAGCTCACGTGGGGCAACAAGACCATGAAGGCGGCGTTTGACGAGGCGCGCGGGGCTGCGACGGAGACAAACGATGAGCCCGCCGAGGCGGATTCATATGAGGTCGAGGGTGCCGAGTAAGGCATAGCGTATAGTGCAAAAGCGGGGCCGCTGGCGATATTGCCAGCGGCCCCGTTTCGTTCCGGTAAGTTCGGCTAGTCTTCGAGCAGGTCCTCGATAAAGCCGACACGGTAGTTTTTGAATATGACCTCGCCGCCGTCTTGCGTGGCGTCCAGGTCGACATCGCCCATGATGCCAAAGTCGTGGTCGCCATCCTCGTCGGCAAAGATCTGGTGCACGTGCCATACGTGCGCGGTCTTCTCGTCGGACTCGTCAATGGAAAACATCGCGGCGCTGCGGGCATCTCCGTCGGTGAGGATTTCCTCGTGCTGCTCGTGGTAAGCGTCGAGTGCTTTTTGCCAGCGGATCTCGCTCATGCCCCAGTCGTCGTCGAGCTCGCCCAGGTCGCGAACGTGCTCGCGGGCGGCAAGGGTCACGCGGCGGAAGAGCGCGTTGCGCACCAATAGCGTGCAGCCGCGACGGTCCGCCACGACCTCGTCGATGCCCTGCGGCGGCGCAGCATCGAGGGCTGCCGGGTTGCCGGCGTTCTCCCACTCATCCACCAGGCTCGAGTCCACCGAGCGCACCACAAAGCCCAGCCACGAGATAATGTCGCGCAGGCGCTCGTCGCGCTTCTCGATGGGCACGGTGCGGTCGAGTGAACGGTAGGCCTCTGCTAGGTAGCGCAGCAAAATGCCCTCGGAGCGGGCGATGCCGAGCTTTTGAATGTAACCCTTGAAATCGCTCGCGCTTTCCAGCATATCGCGCAGGACGCTCTTGGGAGAGAGCTGGTAGTCGTTTGCCCAGGGCACTTCCTGGCAGTACTTGTCAAAGGCGGCGTCGAGCAAATCCTCGAGCGGCTTTTCGTACGTGACGTCTTGAATGCGCTCCAAGCGCTCCTCATACTCGACGCCGTCAGCCTTCATTTCGGCCATCGCGCGGTCGCGCGCGGCGCGCTCCTGTGCGCGCAATACCTGCTTGGGGTCCTCGAGCGTAGCCTCGACCATCGAGATCAGATCCATGGTATAGGTCTCACTCTCGGGGTCGAGCAGCTCCAACGCGGCAAGCAAAAATGGCGAGAGCGGCTGGTCGAGCGCAAAGTCCTCGGGCAGATCGACCGTCAGTGCGTAGTCGATGTCCGGCGCGGCGTCAGTCGGGGCATCGGGCGCGGGCGGCACTTCGGTGCGAACGACGACGCCGGAGTCGATGAGCGTGGCGAAGATTTCGTCGGCGCGAACCTCGAGCTTGGCCTTTTCCTCGGGGGTCTGCAAGCTCGTCTCTATGAGGTCGTGCACGCGGGCGCGGGCATCGCCGCCCTGCTCGACCACGCTAATCACCATGGAGTGTGTGATGCGCAGGCGCGGCTTGAGCGTTTCGGGCTGCGTCTCGATCAGGCGCTCAAAGGTCTGCTTGTTCCAGGTGACAAAGCCCTCGGGGGCCTTCTTCTTTTTAATCTTGCGGAGCTTCTTGGGGTCGTCGCCCGCCTTGGCCATGAGCTTGGCGTTCTCGATCTCGTGCTCCGGGGCCTCGGCGATGACCATGCCCTCGGTATCGAAGCCCGAACGGCCGGCGCGGCCGGCTATCTGATGGAACTCGCGGGCGCGCAGGCGACGCATCTTGTAGCCGTCGAACTTGGTGAGCGCAGTGAGAACCACGGTGTGGATGGGCACGTTGATACCGACGCCGAGTGTGTCGGTGCCGCAAATGACGGGCAGTAGGCCCTGCTGCGCCAGGCGTTCGACCAGTAGGCGATAGCGCGGCAGCATACCGGCGTGGTGCACGCCGACGCCGCAGCCAAGCAAACGCTTGAGGATCTTGCCGAAGGCCGTCGAGAAGCTCGTGCCCTTGGCCGCCTCCTTGATGGCCTCGCGCTGCTCCTTGCTGGCAATGCCAAAGTTGGCGAGCGACTGTGCCGTCGCAAGGGCGGCATCCTGGCTAAAGTGCACGATATAGAGCGGGGCCTCTCCGCCGCGCATCGCGAGCTCGACGGTGCCCTCGAGGGAGGTCGTCACGTAGTCGTAGTTCAGCGGCACGGGGCGTGGGGCATCGACGACCAGGTCGCAGGTAGCGCCGGTGTGTTCCTCGAGTGAGGCGGCGATGGCAGTGACATCGCCGAGCGTGGCGCTCATGAGCATGAATTGCGTGTGAGGCAGGGTGAGCAGTGGCACCTGCCAGGCCCAGCCGCGGTCGGGGTCGGCAAAATAGTGGAACTCGTCCATGGCGACGCAGCCCACGTCGGCGCCCTCGCCCTCGCGCAGTGCATCGTTGGCAAGGATTTCTGCCGTGCAGCAGATGACGGGCGCCTTGGTGTTGATATGCGTGTCGCCGGTGATCATGCCGACGTTATCGCGGCCGAGCACCTGCACAAGGTCGAAAAACTTTTCGCTGACCAGAGCCTTGATGGGGGCCGTGTAATAACAGCGCTTGCCCTGTGCCATGCCCATAAAGAGCATGCCTAGCGCGACAAGCGACTTGCCCGATCCGGTCGGTGTTCCCAAAATGACATGGTCACCGGCGGCTAGATCCATGAGGGCCTCTTCCTGGTGGTCCCACAGCTCAATACCGCGGTCGCTTGTCCATTCAAAGAAGCGTTCGAAGGCCTGATCGGGCGTGAGCCATGGTTCGGGCTCGCTACCATCCTCGGGCTCCCACCAGGTGGGGGAGAGCGCGCCGAGCGAGCCGAATTCGGCTTCGGTTCCCGTGCCGCCCGAGAACGAGCTGGCGGCGCCGGCGCCAGAAACGGTGCTGGCGGAAGTATCTGTCGTGGTCTGTGCCATGTGGTTGCTTTCTCTCGCCGTTTGTCCGCCAACTATTATGGCGTAGCAGCGGCGCGGGGTGCCAGCGCGCGAGAAAATGCAGGAAATGGGCGTTCTGCCCGGCCGTTTGGTGCGGTTGCCAGCTAAGTGAGTAGACTTTTTGCGATGTCGCGAGCACATGGCTTTTGCACAAGGGCTCTACCTGCACTGATAATTGTTCTCGGGGGAAGCGGGCACTGCGGGGCGCGGCAACGG
>CABUIY010000032.1 GCA_902491765.1 uncultured Collinsella sp.
TTGGAGAGAGCGCTCCCGCAAACTGCCTCTTGACAACTTATAGGAGCGTCGGTTTTAGTTCAACAAGTTTCGGAGTGGTCGCGGTTGAGCGATTCATCGTAGTAAACCGTCATAGTTTTGGCGGAGGCAGTCAGATTTGTGGGTGTTAAACCAAAGATTGTCCCTTTTGACTAGTCGTTTAAGAACGTCCAATGACTAAGTTGCAGGTGGTTGCGGTTGTGTTACACTAACGCTGCGTATATGACGCAAATATCTCGATACAGATCAATGATGTCCGTCGGTATTTGACGGAGCTAGACTGTTTAGCCGCCCTGAAGGTTTATGCAGGGAGCATGTGATCACAGGGCTTGAAAAGAAAGTTGAGCAAACACTGTGTCTGATCAACAGCAAGAAAACGAAATAACGACGACGCAGGCCGCTCCCGCTGCACCGGTTGCGTCGGACCAGGTCGCGGCGCCCGCGCAAGCCTCGGCTCCTGAGACGCCTACGCCTGCAACGGCTGAGAAGGCCGTGCCTGCAACTGGTGAGGAGGCTGCTCCGGCAAAGCCCAAGCGTACGCGCCGCACGGCCAAGCCTGCTGCTGACGGCGAGGAGGTCACCAAGCCCAAGCGCCGTACCACGCGCACGACGCGCGCCAAGCGCACCGTTGCACCTGACTCCTCGGCGCCGATTTCCGATGAGGTCGCGCAGGCACGTGCGTTGGCGCAGATTAGCGAGGCTCAGGTGGTGCGCGCCCGCCGTCGTGCTGCCGAGCGCGAGGCCGCGGCTCTGACCGAGCTTGCAGCTCCGTCTGTGCCCGAGACCCCTGTCGCCGACCGGTCGACCGAGAAGCCGGCACCGCGCATACGCCGTCGCACGGCTGTTAAGGCCGAGCAGGTTGCCGATCAGGTAACCCCCGAGCTCACCGAGGCTTCGGTCCGTTCCGCGGCAGGGGAGGGCACATCGCCTGTTGAGCCCGCTGCGTCTGTCGAGGCCAGCGAAGTTCCCGTTGTCGATCCGGCTTTGCGCCCGCACCGTCGCGGTCGCAAGCCCAAGGCCTTCGTCGAGGCAGAGAAGGCCGCAGCCGCAGCTGCAGCCGCTCGGGATGCTGCGGCGACCGCCGAGTCTGCAACCGCTGCCGATGCACCCGTCCAGGATGCTACGACTTCCGAGGCCGCTCCCGCCGATGTCGAGCTCGCCGATGTCCGTCCTGGTCGCAGCCATCGTACTGCTGCTAAGCGCACGTCCAAGGCCAAGGCTGCCAAGAAGGGTGCGTCCGAGGATTCCGCCGAGACGACCGCCGATGCATCGATTGATGCCGCCGAGCCCCAGGACGTCGAACGGCCTGCGTCCGAGAAGCCCAAGCGCGGTCGTAAGAAGTCCGCTAAGGCCAAGGCGTCCGAGCAGCAGGCTGATGTCGAAGCGCAAGTCGATTCCGGCGCCGAGGGCAATGACGCCGCTGCGGCCAATGCCGACGCCGCCGCAACCGATGGCGCCGCGCCCGCCGAGGCCGAAGACGGCGCTCGCCCCAACCGTCGCCAGCACAAGCGCAATGACGACCGCAGCGACCGCAAGGACGAGCGCAACAACGATCGCCGCAACCGTCAGCGCGATCGCAAACAGCGCAACAAGGAGCGCAACGCCGCCCCCACCGAGCCCACGCTTTCGCGTGAGGAGCTCGCTGCCATGAAGGTCGCCGAACTGCGCGAGAAGGCCAAGGAGTTCGAGATCGAGACGACCGGCAAGAAGAAAGCCGAGCTCGTCGAAGAGATCTACGTCACCGCCGCGAAGGCCGAGGGCTTCCGCGACATCAAGGGCATTCTGCAGATTCGCCCGGACAGCTCCGGCATCATCCACGCCCATGGCTACATGAAGTCCAACGACGACGCCTTCGTGCCTGCCTACCTCATCCGCTCCGCGCGCCTGCGCACGGGCGACGTCATCGAGGGCTCGCTGCGTCCTTCGCGCGGCGGCGACAAGCGCGCCGGCCTCGCCAAAATCACGACCGTCAACGGTCTAGATCCCGAGCAGATTCGCAACCGCCCCAAGTTTGGTGATCTCACCCCGGTCTATCCCAACGAGCCGCTGCGCATGGAGCACGGCAAGGACTCCATTACCGGTCGCGCCATCGACATCGTGTCGCCGATCGGCAAGGGTCAGCGTGGCCTGATCGTGTCCCCGCCCAAGGCCGGCAAGACCACGATCCTCAAGAAGATCTGCCAGTCTATCTCGATTAACAACCCCGAGGTGCACCTCATCTGCCTGCTCGTCGACGAGCGCCCCGAAGAGGTCACCGATATGCAGCGCTCCATTAAGGGCGAGGTCGTGGCCTCGACCTTCGATATGCCCGCCGACAACCACACCCGCGTGGCCGAGCTCGTCATCGAGCGCGCCAAGCGCATCGTGGAGCTGGGCGGCGATGTCGTGGTGGTGCTCGACTCCATCACGCGTCTTGCCCGCGCCTACAACTTGGCGGCGCCCGCCTCGGGCCGTATCCTTTCGGGCGGCGTCGATTCGGCGGCGCTGTATCCGCCCAAGCGCTTCCTGGGCGCAGCCCGTAATATTGAGAACGGTGGCTCGCTCACCATCCTGGCCTCTGCCCTCATCGACACCGGTTCCAAGATGGACGAGGTCATCTTTGAGGAGTTCAAGGGCACCGGCAACATGGAGCTCAAGCTCGACCGCGACCTGGCCGACCGCCGCATCTTCCCGGCTATCGACCCCGTTGCCTCCGGTACGCGTAACGAGGACCTGTTGGTTGACGAGCAGATGCGTCCGTTTGTCTTTGGCCTGCGTCGCATTCTTGCCGGCATGAATAACACCGAGCGCGCAGCCGCATCGTTTATCAAGGGCCTCAAGGGCACCAACACCAACCAGGAGTTTCTGGTGCGTTCGGCCAAAAAGCACAGCGACTACGAGCAGACGTTCTAAGTCGCCAACCGAACGCGGCGTTATTGCCAGCGCGATGAAGGGCCGGGGCTTTGAGCCTCGACCCTTTTCTATATCGCCGCTCCGCGCTTATTTTTGACCATAAGACCGACGAGCAGCAGGTTTCCCGTTTCAATCCGACATCGTCGCTTGCAATCGACAGGGCGGTTTCGCATAATAGCTTTTAAGCTTCGCGACGGAAAACGCAGATGAAACGAACCATATACCGTTGCTTTGGGGCATAGCCCCGCTTCATCTTCTCTCGCGCAGCCAACTGAATGATGCGATTTGGGTGCTGGAAGATGGGGAGAGCTCATGGCTTCTTCTGATGCAACACAACGAGCAGTCCTTGCCGGACTTTCGTGCGGGATCGGCCTTGCCGCTCCCGTGGTTATGTATGCCGCGACGCTGCCGTTTTCGTCGGTGAACGAGACGGTCGTGGCGGGTGCGGTTCCCTTCGCCGTGGGCGCGGTGGCGGGCGTGGGTATCTATGCCGCCTCGCTGGGTATCTCCGAGTATCGTGCGCAGCGTGAAGAGCGTCTGTTCCAGCCCGATGCCATGGGCGGTGCCGCCAATCTCAATCAGCATCAAAGCGAGTTCAAGACCGTCTCGATTCCAGCTCAGCAGCAGGATGCGACTCCTTACGCTGCGGCTTCTGCTTCTCAGGCTCAGGCGGAGCAGTCTACCTCGGCATTCCTTTCCGGCCTGACCGGTGCGTTCCAGCGCCGTCATGCCGATGATGGTGTCCCTACCATCGCTCGAGCCGCAGATGCTATGGACGAGGACGAGGCTTGGTCTATGATCGACAGCATGCTCGACGACGATTCGCCGGTGAGCTGCGACCCTGCACGCTCGCGCGACGTCTATCAAGTCGCCATCGACGAGCTCACCAACGGCGGGCAGACCGGCTCCTTCAATCGCGACGACATCGCCGCCGCGGCGCGTGCCGTATCGGGCTCCCAGGCCGCCCCTGCGGGCAGCACGGCGGCTTTCGTGGCACTCGTTGCCAACGCGGCATCCAATAACGCCTACAGCGCTACCTCGTCGGACGCGAACGCTTTTGCCGATAATTCGTACGTTGATGAAGCCATGACCGCGGACGAGGAGGCCGTTGCCGCCCGCCGTGCCGCCGAGAGCTCGCTTTGGGGCGCTCCTGCCCAGCAGCAGGCGGCTGAGGCTGCGCCGTACAATGCAAACCTCGCCAGCATGCCTATCATCTCCGGTGCCACGGACATCGATCTCGATGACCTCGATGAGCCTGCAGCCATCACCGCATCGATTGATGCCCAAGATCGCATCGACACCGGAGACCTTCCGGACGCCTCACTCGAGGTTGATGTTCCCATGGCCGATTACTCGGGCCACGAGGACATGTGGGCCGCCGCCACCGCGATTCTGGATGAGATTGACGAGCCCGCTCCTGTTGCAGCGCCCGCTCCCGTCGCTGCCCCTCAGCCTGCTGCCCCCGCCTATGTCGGCCGTCACAGTGCTGTGTTCCCCGAGGATACTGCCCGTATCTCGCGCGAGAGCATCGAGCGGGCCGAGGCTATTGCCGCCGGCATTATGGAAAACCGTCGTCACGAGCGCGTCAATCAGATCCTCGAGGAAGAGATCGAGCGCCTGCAGTCCTCAACCGCCAAGCGTACGGGCCGTGCCTATCTGAGCGTTATCGAGGGCGGTACCGCCAGCTTCGCGCCGCTCCGCGCGGAGGCATAACTTCTGCATGGTTAAGATCAATCGAAAATGGGCGGTTGTAACCTGCCTGATGGCGCTCTTGATCTGGGGCAATTCGCTGGTTCCCGGCTCGGGGTCGGGCTCGCTGAGCCTAACGGTCATGGAAGCTATCCGCGGTTTCCTGCACGGCGTGGGACTTCCATATGAATGGGTGACCAACTTTGTTGTTCGCAAGTGCGCGCATTTTACCGAGTATATGGTGCTCGGCATCTTGGCAACGCACGCCTTTGATTTTGAGGGCCGGCGCACCTTTGACGTGCTGCTGCCCACGGCGGTGTTCCTGCTGCTGATTCCCTCGATCGACGAAACGATTCAACTCTTTGTGCCGGGACGCGCCGGCATGATCACCGATGTGATGATCGACTGCTGTGGAGCGGCAACGGGCGTTGTGCTCCGATATCTCTTACAGTCGCTGATGCACGCCAAAAAGGCCGCCTAGGACGTATTGTTTGGTCCTAGGCGGCCTTTTTTATTTGAGGGCTTATATGGGGCGTGGTGGCGTCGTTCCGTAGGTTGGATTTGCCGAGCGCGCCACGCCCTGTGGGTGCGTCTGCTACTGAAGCGCCTGTGCGCCCAGGGCCAGGCAGCCCATGATGCCCTGCTTGCCCTCGAGGCTGTTGTTGACAATGTAGGTGTCGATATCGTTGACCTCGGGCGTGACGATGTAGCTGTTGAGCATCTCGGCGCACTTTTTGCGGGCGAGCGGCACGATAGGGGTGTGATCGGCAACGCCACCGCCGATGATGATCTTCTGCGGGGCATAGCACAGCGTGTAGGTCATGAGTGCCTGTGCCAGATAGCCCGCGAGCAGATCCATGGCCTCCGGGTCATCGGCCATGTCTCCGGCACTCTTGCCATTCCAGCGCTTTTTAACGCCGGGGCCTGCGATGAGGCCCTCGAGGCAGTTGTCGTGGAAGGGGCAGGCGCTATGCTCGCCGATGGTGTCGCGCGGGTCGCGCGTGACCAGGATATGGCCGGCCTCGGGATGCATCATGCCGTGTACGAGCTTGCCGCCCGATAGCACGCCGGCGCCCACGCCGGTGCCGATGGTCAGGTAGATCACGTCTGTGAGGCCCTGGGCGCAACCAAAGGTGACCTCGCCCAGGCAGGCGACGTTGACGTCGGTGTCGTAGCCGCAGGGAATATTGAGCTCGTTTTGGATGGTGCCCAGCAGGTCAAAGTAGCGCCATGCCGTTTTGGGCGTCTCCAGGATCTTGCCGTATTGGGGCGAGGCAGGGTTGACTGCGGTGGGGCCAAAGGCGCCGATGCCCAGCGCGGCGATGCCCTTGTCGGCAAACCATGCGTTGACGGCCTCGACGGTCTTCTGCGGAGTCGTGGTCACGATCTGCTCACGCTCCAGGACCGTGCCGTCTGCATAGCCCGTGGCGCAGACCATCTTGGTGCCGCCGGCCTCGAGCGCTCCGATAAGTTGCTGCTCTTCCATAATATTCCTCTCACTGGGACGAGTTGCTCCATGACTAAAGTATAGAGCTCTAAACCATTTAAGAAAGCGCCATAAAAAGAAGCCTCGCAACGCGGCAGGCGGTGCGGGGCTTCTTTAGTTACTTTAGTTGCCGGGCCGTCCTTACCCGCGCGGTTTGATTTTATCACGCAGGGACTTGAGGTTCTCCAGTGCCGCGTTAAGCGTCTCGTCTCGCTTGGCAAAGTGGAAACGAATCAGGTGGTTGACGGGCTCGCGGAAGAAGCTCGAGCCGGGCACGGCGCCCACGCCCACCTTAGACGCGAGGTCCTCGCAGAATTCGAGGTCGCTGTCATAGCCAAACTCAGAGATGTCCATCATGACGTAGTAGGCGCCCTGCGGCACGTTATGCTCAAGACCGATGCTGTCGAGTCCCTGGCAGAACAGGTCGCGTTTGGCGGCATAGAGGTCAAGGACCTCATCGTAATAGCTGTCGTCGAAGTTGAGGGCGGTGACGACGGCTTCCTGCAGGGGAGCGGCGGCGCCCACGGTGAGGAAGTCGTGGACCTTTTTGATGCGCTCGGTGATTTCGGCAGGGGCGATAGTGTAGCCCAGACGCCAGCCGGTGATGGAGTAGGTCTTGGACAGCGAGCTGCAGCTGATGGTGCGCTCGAACATGCCAGGCAGCGTGGCCATGTAGACGTGCTCATGGGGTGCGTAGACGATGTGCTCGTATACCTCGTCGGTGATGCAATAGGCGTCGTACTTTTTGCAGAGGTCGGCGATAAAGGTGAGCTCCTCGCGCGTAAAGACCTTGCCGCAGGGGTTGGAAGGGTTGCACAGGACGATGGCCTTTGGGTCGTTGTCGCGGAAGGCCGCCTCGAGGACCTCGCGGTCGAAGTCAAAGGTGGGCGGGTTGAGCGGCACATAGATGGGCTCGGCTCCCGAGAGAATGGTGTCAGCGCCGTAGTTCTCGTAGAACGGCGAGAAGATGACGACCTTGTCGCCGGGGTTCGTGACCGTCATCATGGCGGCCATCATGGCCTCGGTGGAGCCGCAGGTGACCACGATATTCTGGTTGGGGTCGACCGGCATGCCCATAAAGTGCTCCTGCTTGGCGGCAAGCGCCTCGCGCATGGTCTGAGAGCCCCAGGTGATGGAGTACTGGTGATAGAGCGGCTTGGGGTCGCTGGCGATGGCGCTGAGGCTATCGAGCAGCTGCGCCGGGGGATCGAAGTCGGGGAAGCCCTGCGAGAGATTGACAGCGCCGTACTGATTGGAGATGCGTGTCATGCGGCGGATGACCGAATCGGTAAATCTTGCCGTGCGGTTGGAGAGTTCTTTCATGACGGTCCTTTCGAGGATTTGCAGTGGGGCAAGTTTACTCCTATGAAACCGGTGGGATTTGCTCGAAGTGGTCTCGAAAAACTCTTTTCAAAATTCTTGAAAATTGGGGCTTGCATCGCGTGGCGTTCCTTGCAATAATAGTCGAGCGCGAAGCGCACAGGACACGGTGGGTGTAGCTCAGTTGGCTAGAGCGACGGGTTGTGGTCCCGTAGGTCGAGGGTTCGAGTCCCTTTACCCACCCCAGTTCTTGCTTCGTGTTGATATCGGGTCGTTAGCTCAGTTGGTAGAGCAGGGGACTCTTAATCCCAAGGTCCAGGGTTCGACCCCCTGACGGCCCACCACACGATATCTCCTCTAAAGTCCGTCACAACGGACTTTAGCTTTGGGTCGTTAGCTCAGTTGGTAGAGCAGGGGACTCTTAATCCCAAGGTCCAGGGTTCGACCCCCTGACGGCCCACCAAAGAACGC
>CABUIY010000033.1 GCA_902491765.1 uncultured Collinsella sp.
CGACGGCTTGCCGCCCGTTCGATGCAGACCGCGACGGCTTTGTGATGGGCGAGGGCGCCTGCGTGCTGGTTCTCGAGGGCATGGAGCATGCGCAGGCGCGCGGTGCGCACATTTATGCCGAGGTCGTGGGCTACGGCAACACCGATGATGCCTATCACATCACGAGCCCCGATCCCGAGGCTGCCGGCATTGCCCGTGCGATATCGCTGGCGGTGGTCGAGGGCGACGTTAAGCCTTCCGAGGGCCTTTACATCAACGCTCACGGCACCTCGACCAAGCTCAACGATTCGTCCGAGACGGCGGGCATAAAGCGTGCGCTCGGCGAGGACGCGGCACGCGCCGCACACGTCTCGTCGACCAAGTCGATGACCGGCCACATGATCGGTGCCACGGGCGCCATCGAGGTCATGGCCTGTGCCATGGCGCTCGAGCAGGGCGTGGTGCCGCCGACCATTAACTACCACACACCCGATCCCGCCTGCGATCTTGATTACACGCCCAATCGCGCGGTTCGCGCCGACCTTACCTGGGCGCTTTCGACCAACCTGGGCTTTGGCGGGCACAACGCCGCCATCGCACTGCGTAGATATACGAGGAGCTAGAGCATGGATTCCAAAAGACTTGCCGAGATAGCCGATGTTATGGAGGACCGCGGCCTCACGCGCGTGCGCGTTGAGGAGCCCGATGGCACCGCGGTCGAACTCGAGCGCGCGAGTGCGGCACAGCCGGTTGCCGTGCCCATGCCTATGCCGGGTGCCGTGACTGCTCCGGCGGTGGCTCCTGTCGCCATGCCTGCCGCCGCGCCGGAGCCCGCCGCGCAGGCGCCTGCCGCCGCACCGGAGCCTAAGGGCACCGAGGTGACCGCTCCCATGGTCGGCGTTTTCTATGCTGCCCCGGCGCCGGGCGACGAGCCGTTTGTGCACGTGGGCTCCAAGGTCAAGGCCGGCGAGACCCTCTGCATCATCGAGGCCATGAAGGTTCTCAACGAGGTGACGGCAGAGGCGGATGGCGAGGTGCTCGAGATCTGCGTGGCCGACGGCGACCTCGTGGAGTTTGGCAGCTGCCTCATGAGGATCGGATAGGTGATATCCATGAACAAAGAAGAGCTCAAGAAGCTGTTACCGCATCGCGAGCCGATGCTTTTGCTCGACGAGGCCGAGCTGGTGGGCGACGAGGCCCACGGCAAGATCACGATCACGGGCGACGAGTACTTTTTGCAGGGGCATTTTCCGGGAAACCCGGTGGTCCCCGGCGTGATTCAGTGCGAGATGCTCGCCCAAAACTGCTGCGTGCTGCTGATGGGCGATGAGGAAGCGCGCGGCGCGACGCCGTTCTACACGAGTCTGGACAAGGTGCGCTTTAAGCGTCCGGTGCGCCCGGGCGACACGGTTGATCTGGTGTGCACCATCACGCGTGCGCGCGGGCCGTTCCGCTTTGCGACGGGTACTGCGAGCGTCAACGGTGAGGTTTGCTGCCGCGCCGATATGTCTTTTGCACTCATGCACGAAAGTTAAGGAAGGCTTCATGTTCGACAAAGTGCTCATCGCCAACCGCGGCGAAGTCGCGGTCCGTGTTATCCGCGCGTGCCGCGATATGGGCATCAAGACCGTCGCCGTTTATTCCACGGCCGATGCGGACGCGCTGCACGTGCAGCTTGCCGACGAGGCGTATTGCATCGGCGGTCCGCGTCTTGCCGAGAGCTACCTCAACGACGATGCTGTGCTCACCTGTGCCGTAAAGTCGGGAGCTAAGGCAATTCATCCCGGCTATGGCTTTTTCTCCGAGAAGGCGAGCTTCGTGCGCGACTGCGACAAGTATGGCCTGGCGTTTGTTGGTCCTTCGGCCAAGGTGATCGACAGCATGGGCGACAAGGACGCCGCACGTCGAACGGCTGCCGCGGCGGGCGTGCCCATCGTGCCGGGCTGCGATTTGCTCAAAAGTCCCGAGGAGGCAACGGCCGAGGCTGAGCGCATTGGCTGCCCCGTGCTTATTAAGGCGCGTGCGGGCGGCGGCGGTCGCGGTATTCGTAAGGTCGAGCGCGCGGAAGATGCGGCAAAGGCCTTTATTGAAGCACGCGCCGAGGGCGAGGCCGTTTTTGGCGACGGCGAGTGCTACATGGAGAAGTTCGTCGCGCCGGCGCATCACGTTGAGGTACAGATTATGGCCGATAAGCAGGGCCATGTGTTTTCGCTCGGCGAGCGCGAGTGCTCGGTGCAGCGGCGCAACCAAAAGCTAATCGAGGAGAGCCCCGCGCCGTGCCTCGACGGACACGACGACATTCGTGCTCGCATGCACAAGGCGGCACGCGACCTGGCTCGTGCCGTCGGCTACGAAGGAGCCGGTACCATCGAGTTCCTGTATTCGGACGACGGCAATTTCTACTTTATGGAAATGAACACGCGCTTGCAGGTGGAGCATCCGGTTACGGAGTTTGTGACCGATACCGACTTGGTCAAGTGGCAGCTGCGCGTGGCAGCCGGCCAGCCTCTGCCCTTTGAGCAGGAGGACATGCCGGTCCGCAACCACGCCATGGAGTGCCGCATCAATGCCGAGACGCCGGACTTTCTGCCGTCATGCGGAACGGTCACCGCGTTGCGTGTGCCGGGTGGTCCGCGCGTGCGCTGGGATTCCGCCATGTTTACCGGTGCTAAAGTTCCGCCGTACTACGACTCCATGCTTGGCAAGCTCATCGTGTGTGCGCCCACGCGTGACGGCGCCATTCGCAAGATGCGCTCGGCCCTGGGCGAGCTCGTGATTGAGGGCGTGAGCGAAAACAGCGAACTGCAGCTCGACGTGCTGGCAAACGATGAGTTCTTGTCGGGCATGTACCACACCGATCTGATGGGGCATCTCTATGCTGATGAATAGAAAAGCGAAGACGGTCAACGTCCTCGAGGGACCGATGACCGAGTCGTGCGCCGAGTTTCCCGCGCGCCACGTGTTTATCAAGTGCCCGGAGTGCCGCCGCGTGATCGATGAGGCACGCCTGCACGACAACCTCGAGGTCTGCCCTCGTTGCGGCAAGCACTTTCGCGTGAGCGGTCGCGCGCGCATGCGCATGACGGTCGACGAGGGCACGTTTGAGGAATGGGATGCCAATCTGGCGTCGGAGGACTTCCTCTCGTTTCCCGGCTATACCGACAAGCTCAAGAGCGTGAGCGAGCGTTCGGGCGAGCGCGATGCCGTTGTGTGCGGCAAGGGCAAAATCTGCGGTTGCGATACGGCGCTCTTCTTTATGGACGCCAACTTTATGATGGGCTCGATGGGTTCCGTGGTGGGCGAGAAGATCTGTCGCACATTTGAGCATGCGACCGAGCTGGGATTGCCAGTTGTCGGCTTTACCGTTTCGGGCGGTGCACGCATGCAAGAGGGCGTGACATCGCTTATGCAGATGGCCAAGATTTCTGCGGCGGTTAGGCGCCACAGTGAGGCGGGCGGCCTGTATATCACGGTGCTCACCGACCCCACGACCGGCGGCGTAACCGCGAGCTTTGCCATGGAGGGCGATATTATCCTGGCCGAGCCCAATGCCCTGACGGCATTTGCCGGCCCGCGCGTGATCGAGCAGAACATGCACAAGCGCCTGCCCAAGGGATTCCAGCGCTCCGAGTTTTTGCTGGAGCACGGCTTTTGCGATGCCGTCGTTCCGCGTGGCGAGATTGCGCTCACGGTAGGCGAGCTGCTGGCACTGCACGAAGGGCACGCGCCCGGCCTGGGGGCACCGCATGAGATCGTGCATACGGGTCGTCGCGGCAAAAAGCTGGGACACTTGTTCAAGCGCTCGACCGCACCAAAAACCGCGCTCGAGATTGTCAAGCAGACCCGCTCGGCAGATCGCGCCACGGCGGGCGAGATGATCTCGCTGGGCCTGGATGGATTTGTGGAGCTGCATGGCGACCGTTACTTTGGCGACGACGCCGCCGTGGTGGCTGGCATTGGCTGGAAAGACGGGCGACCCGTGACGGTTATCGCCGTCGAGCGCGGTACCACGACCAAAGAGCGCATGCGTCGCAACTTTGGTATGGCACATCCCGAGGGCTACCGCAAAGCGCGTCGCCTTATGCGCCAGGCCGAAAAGTTTGGTCGACCGGTTCTGTGCCTGGTCGATACTTCGGGCGCGTTTTGCGGCATCGGTGCCGAGGAGCGCGGCCAGGGCGAGGCGATTGCCCGGAATCTCATGGAGATGAGCGGCCTTAAGACGCCGATTGTCTCGGTGGTAACAGGCGAGGGCGGCTCTGGTGGCGCGTTGGCGCTGTCCGTGGCCGACCGCATCCTGATGCTCTCGAGCTCGGCCTATTCGGTCGTGAGCCCCGAGGCCTGTGCGTCGATTCTGTGGAAGGATACCGAGCGCGCGGATGAGGCCGCCGAGGCGCTTAAGCTCACGGCCCCCGATCTGTTGGCGCTCGGCATCATCGACGGCATTGTCGACGATAGGGGCCTGTCGCATGAGGAGATCGCCGGCGCCGTCATGTCCTCGGCATTTGATGCCTTCGATACGCTTGGGCAGCTCGACGACGCGACCCTCACAAACCTCCGCTACCAAAAGTACCGCGCAATCGGTCGATACCGCACGATGTGACAAAGGGACAGCCCGCATGTCATATTGGGAAAGGCGTTCCATGCCACAAGTTTCTAACACCTCGTTTACAACGTCGGTTTCATCAAACGCCATGGCCGTGGTGGACTATCTGTCCAAAAGCATGATGTCGGCGCTGCCGTTTATTGTCTGCGCGGCGTTGTTCCGCACCGTCGCCGTCATTATGGGCGAAGGCATGCTGGGCCTGTGGTCTGCCGATTCCGAAATCTATCGCCTGTTCTACAGTTGGCTCTATAACGCCGGCTACTACTTTTTGCCCGTTTATCTTGGTTGGGCGGCCGCCCGCCAGCTCGGTTGCTCGGAGCAGCTGGGCATGATGCTGGGCGGCGTATTGATTGCGCCCGATCTGCTTAAGCTCGTCGATGCCGCATCGACGACGGGGGCATCGATGACTTCCGTGTATGGTCTGCTTCCTGCGCCGGTCAACGATTACACGACGACTGTTATTCCGGTTCTCATCTCGGTGCCCGTGCTATGGCGAGTGGAGTGTTTCTTTAAGCGCGTTATCCCTAAGGCCGTGGCGTTTTCGTTCGTTCCGTTTGCGACCATGCTTGTCATGGTTCCGGTTTCGCTGTGTATTACGGCGCCGGCGGGCAGCTATCTGGGCATGCTGTTGGGCCAGCTTATGTTTATGCTTGGCAATTCCGGTGGCATCGTGTCGCTGCTCACGCTCATGGGGCTTGCCGCGGGCTGGGAGTTCCTAAAGATCGCCGGCGTCAGCAACGTTGTCCTATCGCTCGCCTATGCGCAGTTTATGAGTGTGGGAACGGATTCGTGCATCCTGATCGCCGCGACGATGGCAACGTTCGCCGTTTGGGGCATGCCCTTTGGCGCGTCGCTTCGCGTTGCGGATAAGGACGAGAAGGCGCTCATGCTGGGCTATTCAATCTCGGGTGTTCTTGGCGGCGTAAGCGAGCCGGCGCTGTACGGTTGCGGCTTTAAATATGGCAGGTGCCTGACGTGCATGGCCATTGGCGGCGCCGTCGGAGGCCTTGTTGCGGCCGTGGGCCACGTTACGGCCTATACCATCGGCATGACGAATGTCCTCATGGTCATTGGCTTTGCCACGGGCGGCATCTCGAACCTGCTGTGGTGCTGCGCTGCCGGCGGTGTGGCATTTGCGGTGTCTGCGGCGCTGAGCTACTGCTTTGGTGTGGTGCCGACGAAGGGACAGACGACGGGGGACGGAGCCGATTCACCCGAAACCTCGAAGAGCGTGGCCGAAGTAAGCGCGTAAACCTGTGCGACACAAGGACGATTCCTTTGCCATATTCCAAGGCCGTGGCCCGTGTGGGTTGCGGCCTTTTTTGTATCTGGGGGACAAAGTGGCTACACTACAATCCGTTTGAGCAATAGATATATAGGTAGTACCGTGGGGGCGGATGTAGATGGTCGAGTGGATTGTTAAACGTGCGCAGGGCGACCGTGCGCGCGTGGGCACGTTGACGGGCGTGGTGTGTATTCTCGCCAATGTTGCGCTTTGTGCTGCGAAGGGCGCAATTGGTGTGGTTTCGGGATCGGTTTCGATTGTGGCGGATGCCATGAACAACCTGTCCGATGCCAGCTCAAACATTGTGAGCGTGCTGGGCTTTAAACTTGCGAGCAAGCCGGCGGACCCCGAGCATCCTTACGGACATGGCCGCTACGAGTATCTCTCGGGTCTGGTCGTGGCGGCGCTCGTGCTGCTGATCGGCGTTGAGCTGGTGAAGTCCTCGGTTGAGCGCATCATCCACCCCGAACCTGTCGAGTTCTCGCTTGCCCTGGTGGCAGTCCTGGCACTTTCGATGGTCGTAAAGCTCTGGATGGCGGCCCTCAACCAAAAGCTCGGCGATCGCATTGAGTCCGAGACGCTGCATGCGACCGCGCAGGATTCCAAGAACGATGTCCTTGCCACAGGCGCCGTGCTGGCATGTGCGATTGTTTCGCAGGTGACGCACATCAATCTTGACGCATGGGTTGGCCTTGCCGTTGGCGCCTATATTGGCTGGAGCGGTTTTGAACTCATCCAGGATACGGTGAGCCCGCTTTTGGGCCAGTCGCCCGATCCTAAGCTGGTCAAGCACATTCGAGACAAGATCATGAGCTATCCCGGCGTTTTGGGCGTTCACGATTTGATGGTTCACGACTACGGCCCGGGCAGGAAGTTTGCAAGTGCGCA
>CABUIY010000034.1 GCA_902491765.1 uncultured Collinsella sp.
GGGTCAGCCCGTGGGAGGCCAGGGCGCCGCTGACCGGTGGACGGCACCGAGCCGTACGCTTGAACTGAGAAGGGGGAGGCCTCGCGGCCTCCCCCTTTTTGCGTTTATGGGGCGTAAATGACTCTATTACACCAGACGATCTTATCGTTTTTGGTATTGAGCCTTTATTTAAAGAAGATAAATCGAATAACAAGGGCAACTGCTATGGCCACAATGATCAAAAGCAGGATTGTCAGTCGATGCTGCTTGCGTCGTTTACTTGATGAAACGAAGATTGATTTTCCCTGTTTTGGCGTTTCGAGATAGCGAGCCGAATGCGTCAAGGTTTGCTTTGGTCGAGGACCTCTTTGTTGATGAGTGGCGGATGCTTTCATCGGCTCATCACTAGCTGCGCTGTTTTTAGATAATGGTGCGTCTTTCAGATATACAGGGTCTCCCGAGGCGACGCCCATATGTTTACGCCCCGTTTGGGCATCCTCGAGTGTTTGATATCGATTTCTCGCCACATACTCGGGCTCCGGATCATTAATGGGCTCTTGCGAGATGTGGGGGCGATGGAACCGCGGCGGCTGCGTGGAAGTATCTTCCCCCTGCGTCGGCATAAACATTTTGTTCTGGTTTTGGTCGTCCATGATGCCCTTTAGCTCGTTACCAACAACGTGTACGCGCTCATTGTAAGGCCCTTGTTATTTGTAGCTGGGGACATACTCGGTATTTAAGCTCTGGTTCAAAGAACCTTAACCTTCCTAAAACCTAAGTCACACGCACTTAGATATGCTTATAGTACTGGACTCAAAAAACTTTATAGTCGATGTATATATGAGCACTGGGTGGGCATATATAAGAGCGTCAAAAGAAGTCCCAGTCACCTGGAAGATGACTCGGCAGTCCTATAAAGGAGTGGTAAACATGGCAAGCATGGTTCCTTATCGTTCGGTTTTTGGCGTTCGTCCCTCTGCAAGCTCGCTGTTCGATCTGTTTGATGATATGAGCGACCTGGCGAACAGCTCGATTGCCTCTAAGGCGTTCCCCGTTGACGTTGAGGATAAGGGCGATGGCTATGAGGTCAAGGCTTATCTGACCGGCGTCGCCAAGGACGATATCGATGTCGAGCTTAACGAGGGCCGTCTGTCCATTAGCGTGAATGTCGAGGAAGACGAGGAGAACGAGGGCAAGAACTTCCTGCAGAAGGAGTTCAGCTCGTACAGCGCGACGCGTGGCGTGTATCTTAAGGACGCTTCGAGCGAGGGCCTCTCGGCTAAGTACGCTGACGGCATCCTGACCGTTACGGTTCCCAAGATCGTCGAGAAGAAGAACGTTACGAAGATCTCCATCGAATAACTTCGTTGGTGTTCTTCGCTATTAAAAGACAACAAAAGGGGCTGGGAAGCGATTCCCGGCCCCTTTTGTTGTTTAGGACAGTCTATTGAATGGTTGCCGGTTGATACTGACTCGCAGGGCGTATCGAGAGTTTTCGCGATCCTTGGAGAAGGGTTGCGGAGCTGCCGACCTCGTCATCCAGGGTTGCGGCCAGAGCTTTGGCATAGCTTTTGACGGTAAGGCTCGGACGATTGTTATCTTGGCTGATATGCATGGCAATGAGCTGTTCGGTGCGATCGGTAACAAGTTCGCGCGCGGCTTCGGCGGCTTGGCCATTGGAGAGGTGTCCCCTTTCAGACAGGATGCGCTCCTGAAGAAAGCGGGGATATTCTCCCTCGCGCAGCATGGTCACATCGTGGTTGCTTTCGAGTGCGAGGACTCGACAATCTTTGAGGGTGTTCATGGCTTGGCTCGATAGCTCTCCGGTGTCGGTGGCAAAGCCGATGGAATCATCGAGGGTGTCGAATCGATAGCCGACTGGATTGATGACATCGTGTGACGTTGAGTAGGTTTGCACGTGGATGCCGGCAATGGATAGGGTGTCACCGGGATCGAATTCCTCGACAGGCAGATGCGAAAGATTTTCTTTGCTCGAAAGAGTGCCCCTGCTGGCAAAGAGGGGGCCGTGCCAGTGCTTGCACCAGACATCGAGGCCCTTGATGTGATCGCTATGCTCATGAGTAATGAGAAGAGCCGAGACGTTGTCTGCCGAGAGCCTCAGTTCTGCCATGCGCTTTAATGTCTCGCGGGGAGACAGTCCGTCATCGACCATAATGAGCCCCTGCGGGCCCTCGATGAGTGCGCAGTTGCCTTTAGAGCCACTGCCGAGGATATGAAGGTGCAGGCAAGACATAAGATTCCAAAGGATACAATGGGTGCGGACGAATAAAGGAGGAAGCGAATGCCAACGGTATCACAGCATTACGGACACCATGCCGTGCCTGGGGCAGTCGATGAGACCCGGACGAGGCAGCAGGCAGCTCCTGTCGTGCTCATGGTATCAGGCGGCGCGGACTCGACGGCACTGCTTCTTATGGCGTGCACATCAAAGCTGGATATCCAAGACGGACGCGGTGTTGCCCCCATTGCTCGCGAGCGCCTGCATGTGCTGCATGTAAACCATCATCTGCGCGGCAAGGCGTCCGATGGCGACGAGGCCTTTGTGCGTGAGCTCTGCGCGCAATATGGTTTACCGCTGTGTGTGGAGCACGCTTATTTTGATGGGGAGTCGGGCAATATTGAGGCCGCGGCCCGCGAGGTGCGCTATGCCGCGGCGCGGAGGTATGTTCGCGAACTCTGCGCCCAGACGGGGGCGCCGCGAACGGCGGCTCGTATCTGCACCGCGCACACGTCTTCGGATCGCGCGGAAACGTTTTTGATGAACGCGATTAAGGGTTCGGGGCCCGCTGGTCTATCGAGCATTCCTCGCCGGAGGAATATCGTGGTGCGTCCCTTGCTCGACCTAACTCATGGCGAGCTTGTGGGCTATCTACAGGTACATGGTCAGCCGTGGCGTGAAGACGAGAGCAATGAGGATATCTCGTATCTGCGAAACTACGTGCGTCATCGGGTAATGCCAGTGGTGGCACAGCGTAATGCGAGCGTGTGCAAGACGATTGGCGCCGCCTGTGAGATCTTGGGTGACGAAGACGCGTTTCTATCCCAGCTGTCGGCGCAGGCGTTTCGAAGCTGCCTGCGCAAGGAGGCGGCGGGCGCGCTAGTGCTCGATGCCAGACGCCTTGCTGCGGCCGAGGTGGTAATCGCGCGGCGCATCGTGCGACTGGCGATTAAGCGCATCGATCCGGACGCTCGTCCAGAGATGCGACATGTGGAGCGAGTCCTTTCCTGCGTTGCCGAGGGCGCCGGCTCGGTCACGCTTCCGGCGGGAATTGACGCGCGCGTTGAGTTTGGCATGCTGGCGTTTAAGGCCCCGGTGGCTCGCGAGGGCCTGGTCGCGGACTGGGTTACCGTACCCGGTCGTTTGCCGTTGGGCGGGGGACGTATGCTGGTCACAGAGCCGATGGCCGTTGAGCTGGGATGCGATATCGTGCGCCGCGCCCGTGAGCTTGCGGCTGCCGGGGAAGTGACAGCTTTGGTAGACGCGGCTGCCTTGGGTTTTGCCGACAGCGATAGTGAGCGGATCCTGGCGGGCTCGCGTGGCGAGATCCCTGTCGAGGCGCGATTGGCGCGCCTGTGGGTGGACGGTCCCGCACCGGGAGACGTGATGTGCCCGTTAGGGATGAGTGGCCGAAGCAAGAAAGTATCCGACTTGCTAGGCGAGGCTCGCATTCCCGTTTCCGAGCGCGCCGGCGTGCCCATGGTGAGGACGGCGCCGGGAGGTGCCGTGGTGTGGGTCGCCGGAGTTCGCGCGGACGAGCGTTTTAAGTGCACGGCCGCAACGCGCGTGGCATATCTGCTCCGCGTGGTCGATGCGGAATAGCGTCCCACGTCTGCTATTCTGTGCGACGTTGACGGTATTCCCGCGCTGATGGCGCACGGGCTGGTAAATTTACCCCGTGCGCTGCTAGAATGTGAAGTTCGCGTCCATACGGCGGTGTGTGGGCGATAAGCACAAGAAAGGGTTGTCATGGCTTCTCAACATCCGGATATCGAGAAGGTTCTGTTCACGCAGGAGGATATCGACGGTATCGTCTCTCGCCTGGGCGAGGAGATTACGCGCGACTACGCGGGTAAGGATCTGGTGCTGATTGCGGTCCTGCGCGGTGCCGTGGTCTTTATGGGCGACCTGATGCGCAAGATCGAGCTGCCGACCAACATCGATTTCATGGCTGTTTCGAGCTATGGCGACGGTGTGAAGTCCTCGGGTATCGTGCGTATCATTAAGGATCTGGATATCGACATCCGCGGTCGCGACGTGCTGATCGTTGAGGACATTCTGGACTCGGGCCTGACGCTCAAGTATCTGATGAAGAACCTCGAGAGCCGCAAGCCCGCTTCTCTGGAGGTCGCCGCCTTCCTGTGGAAGGACGTTGAGGACCGTACCTCGGCCATCACGCCCAAGTATGTTGGAACCCATTGCCCCGATGCCTTTGTGGTGGGCTACGGCCTCGACTATGCCGAGCGCTATCGTAACCTTCCGTATCTGGGCATTTTGAAACCGGAGGTTTATTCGTAAGATGCCCGACGACCGTAACGATAACAATTCCCAGACTCCCCGGGAGCCTAAGATCCCGGGGGTGCCCGGAGGCAAGAAGCCCACGCGTACGGGCTGGCTGTATTTTATTTTGGCTTGCGCGCTCCTGGGCTACGCCTTCTTTAACATGGGCTCCGGCTTTGCCAATTCCAGCAATACCGTTAAGCTCGCGACGAGCGAGATGGTGAGTGCCATCAAGCAGGATCGCGTCGAAGATCTGACCTATACGGTTCAAGACGGAAGCGTGACGGGTCATTACTGGAAGACGAAGAAGGACAAGGGCGATACGAGCGAGCTCAAGAGCTTCTCCTCGACCTATGTCGGCTCCGATTCGCTTGCCGAGCTCATGGCGGAGCACCCCGATACCAAGTACATCGTCAACACCAACGATCCCGATTTTTGGGGCGACTTGGCGATGAGTGTGCTTCCGACGATCGCCCTTATCGCCATCATGTTCTACTTTATGCGCCAGATGATGGGCGCCAACAACAGGAACATGCAGTTTGGCAAGACCAACGCCAAGACCAACGAGGCCACACGCCCCAAGGTCAAGTTTGAAGACGTTGCCGGCGTGGACGAGGCAATCGAGGAGCTCGAGGAGATCCGTGACTTTTTGAGCGATCCGGATCGCTATCGCAAGCTGGGCGCCAAGATCCCGCGTGGCGTGTTGCTGGTTGGCCCTCCGGGCACCGGTAAAACGCTGCTGGCCAAGGCCGTTGCCGGCGAGGCGGGCGTGCCGTTCTTTAGCATCTCGGGTTCCGACTTTGTCGAGATGTTCGTAGGTGTCGGCGCCAGCCGTGTGCGTGACCTCTTTAAGGAGGCCAAGTCCCAGGCCCCGTCGATCATCTTCATCGATGAGATCGACGCCGTGGGACGTCAGCGCGGAGCTGGCTTGGGCGGCGGTCACGACGAGCGCGAGCAGACGCTCAACCAGCTGCTGGTCGAGATGGACGGCTTTGAGGAAAGCGAGTCGGTCATCCTGATCGCTGCGACCAACCGTCCTGACATTCTGGATCCGGCGCTGCTGCGTCCCGGCCGTTTTGACCGTCAGGTTACGGTCGACCGTCCGGATGTGAAGGGCCGCGAGCAGATCTTGCGCGTGCATGCCGAGAACAAGCCGATGGACGAGGACGT
>CABUIY010000035.1 GCA_902491765.1 uncultured Collinsella sp.
TAGCGGGTGGTTTAAAGCTGGCCGCTGCGCGGCCAGCGGACTAAAGTCTTGAAAATCAAAAAGAGCCGGTCGAGCAAACGCTCGATCGGCTCACAAACTTTCCCTCAGCTTACGGTCCCGAGAGGTTGTCCGAAGGCCCGACCGCCGAGAGGGGTTTCTTCTGAGCGATCCCGCAGCGCGAAGCGCGAGGACCAGCGAAGAAGAAACCCCGCAGGCGGTCGGGCCGGTGGGAGGGATGGCCTTTCGACCTACTCTTTTTCGACCGCGCGCATGATCGCCTTGTAGATCTCCATCAGCGGGATGATCAGGAAGGCCAGACCCAGCGCGGCAAGAACGCCCTTGAGCTCAAGCGTCACGGGGCCAAAGAACATCTCGGCAAGCGTCGGCTGCACGGTCACGATCACCGTCAGCACCAGCGCCAGCGCGGCCGAAGCCCACAGCCACTTGTTCTGCTTCTTCATGCTAAACAGCGACGCACGACGGCTGCGCATATTGAAGCAGTGGAAGATCTCGACCATGTTGAGCGTGATGAAGGCCATCATCACGCCTTCCTCGTCGGCATTACCGGCGATCATATCGGCGATGTGGATGTAGCCCATGTCAAAGTACACGCCCACAAAGAAGCTCGCCAGCACCAGCACGGTGATGATCAGGCCCTGGACCACGCAGTCCAGGCCCATGTGACCGGCAAAGACACCGTCCTTGGCGTTGCGCGGCTTGCGCTTCATGATGTCGCCCTCGGCGTCCTCCATGCCCAGCGCGAGCGCGGGGAAGCAGTCGGTGACCAGGTTCACCCACAGCAGCTGCACCGGCTGGAAGATAGTAAAGCCGATGAGCGTGGCGATGAACACCGAGAACACCTCGGCAAGGTTGGCCGAAAGCAGGAACTGGATGACCTTGCGGATGTTGTCGTAGATGCGACGGCCCTCTTCGCAGGCACCGATGATGGTGGCGAAATTGTCGTCGGCGAGCACCATGTCGGCGACGTTTTTGGTAACGTCGGTACCGGTGATGCCCATACCCACGCCGATGTCGGCGCGCTTGATGGACGGGGCGTCGTTGACGCCGTCGCCCGTCATGGCGACGATCTGATCGCGCGACTTCCAGGCCTCGACGATGCGGGTCTTGTGCTCGGGCTGGACGCGGGCGTACACGCCGTAGTCCTCGATGTGCGCGTCGAGCTCCTCGTCGCTCATGCGGTCGAGGTCGGCACCGGTAATGGCCTGGCTGCGGTCGGCGACGATGCCCAGCTGCTTGGCGATGGCCACGGCGGTGTCGATGTGGTCGCCCGTGATCATGACGGTGCGGATGCCAGCGTCGTGCGCCTCGCGGATAGCGTCGGCCACCTCGGGACGGACCGGGTCGATCATGCCGGACAGGCCGCAGAAGACCAGGTCATGCTCGAGCGCGGCGGGACTGCAGTCGGCCGGGACCTCGGTGTAGGTGCGGCTTGCCAGCGCCAGCACGCGCAGGGCCTCGTCGGCCATGGCCTTGTTGGCGGCCACGAGCTCGGCACGACGTTCCTCGGTCAGGGGGACAACCTTATCGCCCTCGTAGATATGGGTGCACAGGCCGATCACCACGTCGGGCGCGCCCTTGGTGTACTGCTCGTACTCGCCATCCAGGGTCTCGACGACCACGGACATCATCTTACGGCCCGAGTCGAACGGGGCCTCGCCCACGCGCGGGTGCTCGGCAGTCAGGCCAGTGAGGCCCGCCTTGCCGGCGTCGTTGACGAGCGCGCACTCAGTCGGCTCGCCCACGGCCTCGCCCAAGTCCTCGTCCCACTGGGCATCGGAGCACAGCGCCATACCGGCCAGGAACTTCTCCTTAGGCGCGGCGAGTTCGTGCTTGACGACGGTCATCTTGTTCTGGGTGAGGGTACCGGTCTTGTCGGAGCAGATGGTCTGCGTGCAGCCAAGGGTCTCGACGGCAGAGAGCTTGCGGATGATTGCCTGACGCTTGGCCATCTTGGTCACGCCAAGCGACAGCACGATGGTCACGACGGCGACCAGGCCCTCGGGGATGGCGGCGACGGCAAGCGAGACAGCGACCATAAAGGTGTCGAGCAGGGCGGTCGGGTCGGTAAGAACGTTGCCCACGCCGTGGCGGATGATATCGACACCAAAGATAACGACGCAGATGACGATGACCATGATGGTGAGGATGCGGCTGAGCTCGGCAAGCTTCACCTGCAGCGGCGTGAGCTCTTCCTTGGCCTCAGCCAGGGCACCGGCGATCTTGCCCATCTCGGTATCCATGCCGGTACCGACTACGACGGCGCGGCCACGGCCGTACACCACGGTGGAGCCCATGTAGCACATGTTCTTGCGGTCGCCGAGCGGCACGTCATCGGTGCCGGTGGCGAGCTCGATCACGTTGGCATGCTTCTCGACAGGCACGGACTCGCCGGTGAGTGCAGCCTCTTCGATCTTCATCGTGGCGCTCTCGAGCACGCGGCAGTCGGCCGGGACGGAGTCGCCCGCCTCGAGCATGA
The DNA here is from genome assembly GCA_902491765.1 of uncultured Collinsella sp. GTDB lineage: Bacteria > Actinomycetota > Coriobacteriia > Coriobacteriales > Coriobacteriaceae > Collinsella. The sequence continues at coordinate 2,498 of CABUIY010000035.1, forward strand.
TCACGTCACCGGGCACGAGCTCGGCGCTCGGCAGGTGCACGAGCTTGCCGTCGCGCAGCACCTTGGACTGCGCCGCGCTCATCTCCTGCAGGGCCTCGAGAGCCTCCTCGCTTTTAGCTTCCTGGACCACGCCCAGCACCGAGTTGACGATAACGACGAACATGATGATGGCGACGTCGGCAAAGTCCGCCTCGCCCTTGACCATGCCCGTGAGTGCACTGATGACGGCGGCAACGATCAGCATGATGACCATGGGATCGGCCATCTGCTCAAAGAAGCGCTTCCACAACGGCGTCTTCTCGGCTTCCTCGAGCTTGTTAGGGCCTGTCTTGGCGAGGCGCGACGACGCCTCGTCGTTGCTCAGGCCGAGGTTCTCATCGACACCTTGGTCGCTGAGTACCTCCGCCGCGGCGGACAGGTATTCCTTTTGCATATAGAGTCCCCTCCTGGGATTCGGGCCACTCAGCAGATTGATGCCCGATCATAATTCCCAGGAGAAGGGCAAGGGCTCATCAAGGCTGCCGTGCTGAGCGGCAGTTGATAGTGGAGCTATGGTACCCCAAAGCGGCGCGTCTAGCCAAAACATTCCAATTGGAAACACGGCTCGAGTGCAACGATGCAGACCGTGTGATGCTCAACATTGATAAAACGTTTTTTCTTCGGCGCATCGTCAAACTGAAATATCGCCCAGATAGCAGCGGTCAGAGCGGTTGGTAAAGATTTTTCATATACCGTTTTTACCGCAAAAAATGAACTTCTAATTCGGCATACGGTCGATTTTTTGGGGTATTCGGTCGGCATTTCGTTATAATCATCTCAGTTTTATTTCTTATGGTTTATCTATCAGCGCAAGACGATGTCAGATGGAGGTCTGAATGTACAAGCGCACCAAGATTGTATGCACCATGGGTCCCGCCTGCGATAGCGACGAGACCATCCGTGAGATGATCAAGGCGGGCATGAACGTCGCCCGTTTTAACTTCTCGCACGGATCCTACGACGAGCACCACGGTCGCATCGAGCGCGTCCGTCGTATTTCCAAGGAGCTCGGTCTGCCCGTCGGCATCCTGCTCGACACCAAGGGCCCCGAGGTCCGCACCGGCCTTCTGGTCGATGGCAAGAAGGTTGCCGTCAAGACCGGCGATAAGATCGTCGTCACCGCTCAGCCCACGTCCGAGGATTTCCACGGCACCGCTGAGCACATCTCCCTCGACTACCTGGCTCTGCCCTCCGAGGTCGAGAAGGGCTCCCTCATCCTGATCGATGACGGCCTGGTTGCCCTCGAGGTCGAGTCCGTCGACGGCCAGGACATGACCTGCGTCGTCAAGAACGACGGCCTGATTGGCGAGCGCAAGGGCGTCAACATGCCCAACGTCAACATCTCGCTGCCCGCCATCACCGAGCGCGATCGTCAGGACATCCTCTTTGGCCTGACCGAGAACATCGACTACATCGCCGCTTCCTTCATCCGTGACGGCGAGTCCGTCCGCGGCATCCGCGAGCTTTGCCGCGAGAACGGCGGCGAGCACGTGACGATCTTCCCGAAGATCGAGTGCGCCCTGGGCGTCGAGAACTTCGACGAGATCCTCGAGGCTTCCGACGGCATCATGGTCGCCCGTGGCGACCTGGGCATCGAGATCAAGCCCGAGCTCGTTCCGCACATCCAGAAGGAGATCATCGCCAAGTGCAACGCGGCCTACAAGCCCGTTATCACCGCTACGCAGATGCTCGACTCCATGCAGCAGAACCCGCGCCCGACGCGCGCCGAGGTTGCCGACGTTGCTAACGCCATCTACGACGGCACCGACGCCGTTATGCTCTCTGGCGAGTCCGCTGCCGGTAAGTACCCGGTCGAGGCCGTCAAGATGCAGGCCAGCATTGCTCTCGAGACCGAGAAGTACCTCCCGGCCCACGCTCCGCTCGAGGTTCCGGCCGACGCTCATGGCACCCGCGTCGTCAACAACGTTGTGGGTATGTCCGCTGTGAACATGGCCACCACCGTTGGCGCCAAGTGCATCACCGTGCCGACGACCACCGGTCGTACCGCTCGCCTGATTTCGCACTTCCGTCCCAACATGCCGATCTGCGCGTTCTCCCGCCACGAGTGGGCCGTCCAGCAGATGATCATGTACTGGGGCGTTATCCCGCATCAGGCCGAGATTACCCAGGGCACCGTCAACGGCACGATCGTCAAGGCGATCGAGACCGCTAAGGAGCTCGGCTACGTCGAGGCCGGCGACCTGACCGTCGCTACCGCCGGCGATCCCCGCATGAGCGTCCAGCTCGAGGACAAGGTCTCCTCGACCAACGTCGCTTACGTCGCTCAGGTGCGCTAAAACGCACTTGCAGCAGATTTGCATTGCAAAGGGCCCGGAAGGCTTCGCCTTCCGGGCCCTTTTTCTGTGCCAATGCCGCCGCACGGCAAAACACGCACTCATTTCTTTACCAAAAGCGCGAAATCCACCCTTCGAGGCCAAAAAATAAAGTCTCAAGCGCTAAAAGTGTTCGCCCGGTGGCAAACCCACACTTTAACGGACGCTGCTAAATCGTTTCAGCAAGAGCCAGATCGACCGCGTTTTCGGAAGTGCGGGGAAAAATTGCTTACCTCCGAGCACAAGCCCTTTTATTTCAACAAAACCCCTGATAAAGTTGGCTTTAATACCGCTTGTGCCTGACCTATTTGTCTTTTTGTTAGCGCCGGGCGATTTTAGCCGCTAATAGTCAAACTATTTTGACCAATCCCG
>CABUIY010000036.1 GCA_902491765.1 uncultured Collinsella sp.
TTGGAGAGAGCGCTCCCGCAAACTGCCTCTTGACAACTTATAGGAGCGTCGGTTTTTATTGAGCATTTGTCGCGATGTGCTCGGCAGGTTCAAAAAAGTCTACTCACTTGTATCTGAGACGCACCAGATTGGCAAAAACCGCCGCGAAAGGGCCCCTGGTCCCTTCGCGGCGGTCATACGCCTCTAATTTTGCGACGGTTTTGCCCGCTTGTTATTCGCTGTAGCGGGTGGCGATGGCAGCTTGCACCATGCCGGTGCTCATGAGGTAGGTCACCAGGAAGTATCCACCATAGGCTGCCAGGAAGATTGCACAGGTGAGGCCCACGGTGCCGCCGATGCTCATATTTCCGAAAATGCTCACCAGCTCGATGATCACCTTAAGTGCCACAAAGGAGTGCGCCAAGCCCACCGCCAACGGGAACAGGAAGAACACCGCTTGCTGTGCCATCACCGAATGGCGGATCTGGCGGTCGTCACAGCCGATCTGCGCCAGCACACGATAGCCGCGGCTGCCGTCGGCCACATTGGAGAGCTGCTGGATCGACAGTATCGCCGCGCACGCAACGACCAATACAAAGCCGATGTAGATGGCTAGGTAGCTAATAAGACCGTTCATTTGCGCTGCCTGCGTGTACATCTCGGAGCGTGTGATAAAGAGTCCCCACGACCCCGGCTCCTTGCCGTCAACGAGCAGATTGTCGAGCGCAGTGTATTTAATGCTCTCGTCTGCCTCGGTCGCATCCATCCCCTGTTTGTAGTTAACGAGCAGGCTACTGGAATACGGTTGCAGATTAAGTTGGGACAACAGCTCGTCGGCAACGACGACGGTACCCGGATTACTGCCCATCGCCGAGTTGGCGATGGCAGCCGTATCCTCGTCCGACTTGTCGCCAGCGGGCTTGAGCGTATGCCCGCCCAAGGTAAGGGCATGGCCGCCAGCCATATACTTGGTGTACATGTCGACCAGCTCGCCGCCCATATCACACGTGAGCAGATACTGGTCGTGACCGATGTGCACCGGCTCCTTGCCCATCATCTGACGCAATTTGTTGTACTGACTTGCCGGCGTCACAGACAGGCCTGTCGTGTCGGCGTTGCTACCCTCGAGCGCCTTCGGGAGCTTTTCGCCCATGATCTTGCACATCTCACTTGGAGTCACCGAAGGATCCGAGCCGCCAAGCGGATAACTCAGATACGAATCGATCTGCACATGCTCACCGGCAACATCGGCGATATTGACCTTCTTGCCGGTCTCGACGCTGTTGTCCGCCGACTTACCATAAATACTCTCCGTATCATTGTCCGGATCGGCAAGCTCACCATGCCACGCAGAGTACAAGTCGACCGTTGCGTCGGCCGGCACCATACGATCGGCCTCAGACGGGTCAGCATACTCTTTGTAACGGTCGAGATCATCGGGCGTGTAGTAGATATACGTCTGCGACATATCAGCCGGCGTATAGCGCTCCAGATTCTCGTTCATCACGTTGGCGATCGACATGCCGCACGTCACCGAGGTGATGGCCAAAAACAGGATCATCGCGATGACGCCCATCGAAAAGCACACCGTGTTGACCTTGGCCGCAAGCTGGCGCACGGTAAACATGTTGAGACCGCGCCAATACACACCGCGCAGGCTCTGCAGCAGCTTGATGAGCATGCCCGAGAGTCCCCAGAACAGGGCAAAGGTGCCCACGGTAACCATAGCGGTCGTGATGCCAAACTGGTTCATGGCCTCTTGCAGCTTGCTGTCCGTCGCGGTGACCGGGAACCCATCACGTAGCAGACGGTAATAGGCCACGCCCACCAGCACCACGCCCACGGCAAAGATGGCAATCGCGATCCAGGGGTTGCGTGTCTTGATGCTCTCGTTGCGACGCTCGGCACCCATAAGCTCGATGAGTTTGGTGCGACGCACGGCGAGAAGGTTCAGCAGCAACGTGAGCACAAACATTACGAGCATGCAGGCAAGGGTCAGGTTGAACGCATGCACCGAGAAGAAGAAGTGGAAATTGGCGATCTGTGTCTTAAAGAGCGAGGCCGTAAAGAATACCATGAGCTGAGAGAGCCCCACGCCCAGCACGATGCCGGCGACAAAGGCGCCGACCGAAACGATCACAGTCTCGAGCGCCATAATCGTGGCGACGCGCCCGCGCCCCATGCCGAGTACCTGGTACAGGCCAAACTCCTTTTTGCGGCGTTTCATGATGAAGTTATTGGCGTACACCATCAAAAAGGCCATGACGCCGGCCAAAAAGTACGTGAGGTAGCCGAGCATGGTACCCATGACCTCGGACAAGCCCGCTTCCTCGATGCCGGCGATGTCGACCTGCATCGAGACGGTGTTAAAGGCATAGAAGACCGTGACGCCCAGGGTGAGCGTCAACAAGTAAACGAGGTAGTCGCGGCCGGCGCGGCGGACGTTGCCCCAAGCGAGTTTACAGAGCATCGGAGCCCTCACCGCCCATCATGGCAACGACCTCCATAATGCGGTCGAAGAACTCTCGGTGGTCGGTGTCGCCGCGGCGCAGCTCGGTGAAGATCTTGCCGTCGCGAATAAACAGCACACGGCTCGTGTAGCTGGCGGCAAAGCTGTCGTGTGTGACCATGAGCACGGTGGCGCGCAGGCGGCGATTCAGGGCCTCCAGGCTCTCGAGCAGCAGGCGGGCGCTCTTGGAATCGAGGGCGCCGGTAGGCTCGTCAGCCATGATCATGGTGGGGTCGGTGACGAGCGCGCGAGCCGCGGCAACGCGCTGCTGCTGGCCGCCGGACATCTGGTAGGGATACTTGTCGAGCACCTGACTGATGGACAGGCGCGCTGCCACATCCTGCACGCGGGTCGAGATCTCTGCCGAGTTTGTGCGGGCAATGGTGAGCGGCAGGGCGATGTTCTCGCGTGCCGTGAGCGTATCGAGCAGGTTGGAGTCCTGGAAGATAAAGCCGAGCTCCTCGCGGCGAAACTGCGAGAGCTTGGCCTGCTTCATGCGCGTCACGTCCTGCCCGTTGATGCGGATCGTGCCGCTCGTGGCGCTATCGATGGTCGACACGCAGTTGAGCAACGTCGACTTGCCCGAGCCCGAAGCGCCCATGATGCCCACAAATTCGCCGCGGTTGACGGTAAAGCTGACGTCGTTGAGCGCACGGGTCACGTTGCCCAGCGCTCCATATGCCTTTTCGAGATGCGCGACCTCCAGTACCGGGGTCGCCATGTGCGTGGTTTGCATACCGAGTCCTTTCTTGCGATTAGTCTACGGCATCTATAGTCGCAAGAAGACGAGTCGGCTACCATCGATATGGCTTACGCTTGCCTTACCGTTGTGTAAGGTACGGGTAGCCACCCTGTTATGTGTTGATGTTAAGGGAGGACTCCTGTTGAAGACTGTTCATGTTGCCGCTGGGATCATTCGCAAGGAAGGATCCGATGAGCTGCTTGCCGTGCAGCGCGGCTACGGCGACATGCAGGGACTTTGGGAGTTCCCAGGCGGCAAGCTCATGCGCGGCGAAACACCCGAAGACGCCGTGCGACGCGAGCTTATGGAAGAGCTACAGGTAAAAGTCACCAACCTGCGCGATATCTACACCGTTGAATATGACTACCCCGATTTTCATCTCTCGATGGAGTGCTACTACTGCTCGCTCGCCGATGAAGCCGATGAGCCCCAGAAGCACGACCGCCAGCTCGATATCCGCTGGATTCCGCGTACCTCGCTTGCCACGGTGGAATGGATGCCCGCCGACAAGGGGCTCATTGATGCCCTGATTGAGCTGAAGGAGGATCGGCTTGAAGCTAGCGGCAGCAACAACGACGCTGGGACCGCCATGGCTGACGAGCCTGCCGCCAAACCCAAGCGCGCACCTAAGCGCCGCAGCAAGAAGCGTCCCAAGCCCGGCCTACTCGACGGCATCGATACCTCAGACCTTTCCGCCGACGAGCGTGAACTCGTGCGCCGTCGCGCCGCTATAAAAAAGTCCATGAAGGGCAACAAGCGCGCCAACACCAAGCCTGAGCTGCTCGTTCGCCAGCGTCTGCGCGCCGCGGGCCTTACGGGCTATCGCTTGGAATGGAAGGTTCCCGGCAAGCCCGACATCGCCTTCCCCGGCCGCAAGATCGCCATCTTCGTCAACGGCTGTTTTTGGCATCGCTGCCCTAAGTGCAATCCAAGCCAGCCTAAGCGCAATGTTGAGTTTTGGGAGGCAAAGTTCCGTCGCAACATCGAGCGCGACCGCGCTGCCGTGGCAGCACTCACTCAAATGGGCTGGACGCCTATAACCATCTGGGAATGCGAACTCAAAAAAGACCGCATCGACGCCACGATGGAAAAGGTCATCGAGCAGGTGCGCGCCGCCGCACCGCAGCGCTAGGAACGAGCCGTCCACACGCCCCACACAGGCAAGCCACATCCGCGTCACAAACCTTAGAAAGCCCTTAAGCCCCCAACCTTTCAAGAGTGTTGCTTGATGGCCTTGACCTGCACTGATAATTGTTCTCGGGGGAAGCGGGCACTGCGGGGCGCGGCAACGG
>CABUIY010000037.1 GCA_902491765.1 uncultured Collinsella sp.
CGCGCTCGTCATCGAACAGGCACTCGGCCAGCGCCTTGGCGAGCTCGGTCTTGCCCACGCCGGTGGGGCCCAGGAAGAAGAAGCTGCCGATGGGCTTGTCCGGATCGGAGAGGCCCGCACGGCTGCGGCGCACAGCTGCGGCGACGGCGGAGACGGCCTCGTCCTGGCCGATGACGCGCTTATGCAGCTCGCCCTCCAAGCCCTTCAGCTTGTCGAGCTCGCCCTGCATCATCTTGGACACGGGCACGCCGGTCCAGGCGCTCACAACCTCGGCGATCTCATCGGAGGTCACCTGCTCGTTCAGGCCCTCGCCGTCCTGCTGCTTTTGTGCCTCGAGCGCGGCCTCGGAATCCTGAATCTGCTGCTGCAGGCCCGGAATCACGGAGTAGCGCAGCTCGGACGCACGACCCAAATCGCCGTTGCGCGTCGCACGCTCCTCCTCGCTCTTGGCCTCGTCAAGCTGGCTCTTAAGCTCCTGCACGTGGTCAATGGCGTTCTTCTGGTTGAGCCAGCCGGCCTTTTGCACGTTGAGTTTTTCCTGGACCTCGGCAATCTCCTGGCGCAGGGCCTCCAGACGCTCCTTGGAGGCGTCATCGGTCTCTTTCATGAGCGCCTGTTCCTCGATCTGCAGCTGAGTGAGCTGACGCGTGGTGGCGTCGATCTCGACCGGCATGCTGTCGAGTTCCATGCGCAGGCGGCTTGCCGCCTCATCGACCAGATCGATGGCCTTGTCGGGCAGGAAGCGGTCGGCGATGTAGCGATCGGAGAGGTCGGCAGCTGCCACGAGCGCGCTATCGGTGATATGCACACCGTGGAAGATCTCGTACTTCTCCTTCAGACCACGCAGGATCGAAATGGTGTCCTCGACGGTAGGCTCGCTCACCATAACGGTCTGGAAACGACGGGCGAGCGCCGCGTCCTTCTCGATGTACTTGCGGTATTCGTCGAGCGTGGTCGCGCCGATCGCGTGCAGGTCGCCACGGGCGAGTGCGGGCTTCAGGATGTTGCCGGCGTCCATGGAGCCCTCGGTGGCACCCGCGCCCACGATGGTGTGGAGCTCATCGATGAACAGGATGACCTTGCCCTCGGACTTTTGCACTTCCTTGAGCACGGCCTTCAAGCGGTCCTCGAACTCGCCGCGGTACTTGGCGCCGGCGACCAGCGCGCTCATGTCGAGCTCGATAAGGTCGCGGTCGCGCAGGGTGCTCGGCACGTCGCCGGCCACGATACGCTGGGCGATGCCCTCGACGATGGCCGTCTTGCCGACGCCCGGCTCACCGATGAGCACGGGGTTGTTCTTGGTGCGACGGGACAGGACCTGGATGGTGCGGCGAATCTCATCGGTACGGCCGATGACCGGGTCGAGCTTGCCGGCGCGGGCCAGATCGCAGATGTTGCGACCGTACTGCTCCAGTGCCTCAAACTGGGTCTTGTCCTCGGCAGATGTCACGCGGTCATCGCCACGCAGCTCCTCGTAGACCTGCTCGATGCGCTCCTTGGTGACGCCGGCGTCGCGCAGTACGCGGCCCGCCTCGCCTTTGTCCTCGGCAAGCGCCATCAGCAGATGCTCGGTCACCACAAAGCTGTCGTCCATCTTGGTGGCCTTCTTCTCGGCCTTCTCGATGACGCGGACGAGCTCATTGGACAGGCCCATCTGCTGGCCCTCGCCCGAAACCTTGGGCGCGTGGTCGATGGCATCCTGTGTGGAGCGTGCAAGCTGAGCCGGGTCGGCACCGATGCGCTCAATGATCACGGAGATATTGCGCTCACCGGCACCGAGCAGGGCAGACAGCAGGTGAATCGGCTCCACCGCGCCGGCCTGCGCATCGGCAGCCGTGCTCATGGCGGTCTGCAGCGCCTCGCGCGATGTCATTGCTAGCTTATCGATTCTCATGGAATCACCTCTCTTGGGGTGGCCGCCCTACGGGGCGGCTTCACGTTGTTCGAGAAGTATTGTTGCCAGCTTTGTACGATCTTATACACAAATCTAAGTCTCTATATATAAGATTTTCTGAGTGATTGAGAGATAGGGGTAAAGATGTCGGCCCGCCGCCGCACAGGTGCGCTACCGTCTCAATCTGTAACATCTATCGACCGTTTCTGGCTCCAGATGTTACAGATCGAGACGAAATGACCAACGGCGCCCGTTTGTCTCAATCTGTAACATCTACTCGGCAAATAGAGCCCTATCTGTTACAAATCGAGACGAACAGAAGACACCCGAATCGAAAATCTAAATCTGTAACACCAGGCCCACTTTTAGCGGCCAAGATGTTACAAGTCGAGACAAACCGAGAACCACCACAAAGAGGGCAGGCACCTTTGTGGTGGTCGCGGTCTCTACTCCTTCGCCGAACCCGTACTTCCCGATTCGACGGTCCAGGGCATCTCATCCTCGAACAGCCATGTACGGGCAGACCCACTATCGCGTGCAGTCTGCGGGTCAGGCAAGCAGGTCTGTTTATAGGCATCTTGGATACACTGACCCATAAAATCGTTGAGCTCGGTCTGGTCGCCCTCCATGACATAGGCGACATCGCCGTCCATGATGTAGATGCCCGGACCCTCATTGCCCTCGTAGCCCGGATCGTACGAGACATCACATAACTTTGCGCCGTTTGCAGTGTCCAGCTCGATGGAAGAGTGGCATCCGCCAACCATGTCGTTCGCTTTTGCCCGATAGGACGCATATCCGTACCAACGCTTAAATGTTTTGCCCTTGAGTAGCTCAGACGCCCTATCGATCAGGCTTGTATCCGTGGTATAGCGCATGGCCCCAAGCTGAATACGCGGATAATTGCTAATACCCAGCACAGCCGGCTGCTCATCAAAATCAACGGTAATGGTCTCGGGCTTGTCGTCGCCGGTCAGAAGTTCGACAGATTGAGTCACAGGCTTGACCACCGGCTCCGTCACCGCAGCAGGTAGAAATGCCATACCGACAGCGCCCGCGCCAACCACAGCGATCGCAAACGCCAAGACAATCAATCCAATACGGGCAGAACGGCTCACGGCAAAACACCCCACAATGCAAACCTTCGCCACCTGCACTAATGATACTGCCAGCTAACACTATTACCAAAAGAAGCCGCGTGCTCCTCACCACCACAAGGGGGACAGGCACCTTTGTGGTGGTTTTCGACGCTAACGGTCGACCATCTCGCGCCATGAGATTAAACTTGAATTGTTCTCTGAACATATCCATTTCTGCCTATCCTCAACAGATCTTTGTCTCGAGGAGCGCATATGAAGCCGTCTCATTCCACCGGGCGCAACGTCATCGCCATTCTCGCCATACCCATCGTGATGCTCTTCCTTATCGTCATCACGCCCTTTTCTTTTGGTATCGCCTCGCCCTTCGATCTTTGCGGGATGATCGACGCCGGCTCGCGTGCCACCTCGCTCTCCTTTGTCTGCCGTGGCGTGTTCTACGAATATGCAATTCCCACCGGAAGTTGGCAGTCCAAGTTACCGTTGCTCGGCAAGGTCGACGGATGCTCCCCCTATTTCTGCCTTGAACCTCAGGCGCTAAACTATCTGATCGACGACCAGCCACTCGACTCCATCACCCTCGCCTACGACTACGCACCAAACACCGATGAGCGCCACATGAACCAAGTCCTCGACAAGCTGCTTGGACAGTGCGGGCTCACCGCGGAAGCCGGTCGAACCATCTATAGCAACCGGAAATTAAAGCGAACAGAACTCCGCCGTGTCGGAAAAATCAAAGGGCGAAACGGGGCCGCCTACTGGGATGCCTGGGCAACACGCGACAAGGGCGAATTCGGACACAGCACCTATATGGTCACTGTCTACACCAAAGACGGAATTAAGGACAATGTTGACGATTTCGCGTCATCCAAACTCGGCATCCCCAAAACAATCAAGCCCGCCAGCCCAGATGAAATCCTGTAGAGACGCTCATTAACATACCGCTCAACAATCACAACAACATCGAGCTCGTTCCCCACCACCACAAAGGCGCCTGTTCCCTTTGTGGTGGTTTTCGACAAAAAGAAGCCGCCCCATTAACAGAGGCGGCATCAAGCAAGTCTATTTATTGGCGTCCCTCAAGACCCAACGAGAACGCAGAAATGTAGCCCAGGGCTTACCCTTTCCCGAACGCGACCCTCGCGAAGCGCGTGAGCGGGCGGGAAAGGGTAAGCCCCGGGCGGACAATTAAGTGCGTTACTCGGCAGCGGCCTTGAACTTGTTGTAGTTGATCAGGCAGCCGGCCTTGACGATGGCGCGCTCCTCTG
>CABUIY010000038.1 GCA_902491765.1 uncultured Collinsella sp.
CCGTTGCCGCGCCCCGCAGTGCCCGCTTCCCCCGAGAACAATTATCAGTGCAGGTAGATAGCTTGTTACAAAACTGCCTGGTCGCCAAAGTTCCAAAAGTCTACTCACTTAGATTGCAGAGTGCCCCCATGAGCTGCAATTCCAAGATATTTAGCACTTTTGGACTCAGATCGTCATACTGGACAAGAATTTGACTTGAGTTTTCAGGGGCAGATGCGCCATCGGCACACCAATAACAGTCACTGATATCGACAAAAGGGATACTCGAGCGCGTGAGGGCCTGCGCAAAAGAGCTTCCGTCCGTTCCGCGCTCCGCAACCACGGTGCAGTAAAGGCCCGCGTCCTCATGCTCAATCGAAACCTCCCCTGCCGGAAACGCCTTCCGCACAAGCGCCGCCAGGCCATCACGCGCCTCGCGAGCACGAACGCGCACGCGGTTCACATGCCGCTCGTAATCACCCGATTCCAGCAAACGCGCCAAAGCGACCTGGTCAACAGAGCTCACCGACGAGGAGTAAAAACCAAGGTTGCGCCTAAACCGCTCCATTAGCTCATCGGGCAACACCATGTACGCTAGACGCAACGCCGATGACAGGCTCTTCGAAAACGTGTTGGTGTAGATAACCGAATGAGCGGCATCGATTGATGCGAGCGCGGGAATCGGCTTGCCGGCAAGGCGAAACTCGCAATCAAAGTCATCTTCGATGAGATACCTGCCCGGCAGCTCGGCGGCCCAGCTGAGCAGCGCGTAGCGACGCGCAATGCTCGTCACAAGGCCGGTCGGATACTGATGGGACGGCATCAGGTGAAGGACATCGGTCCCGCTTTTCTGCAGAGTGCTCAAGTCCACGCCCTCATCATCCAACGGGATATGTCGTACTTTGCAGCCCATAGCCTGATAGATGCGCGTCAGGCGTAAATAGCCCGGATCCTCAACGGCATACACCTTGTCGGCTCCAAGCAGCTGAACCAACATGGTATCGAGCAGCTGGGCGCCCGCACCGATAACAATGTTATCGGAATCGACATTCATGCCCCTCGTTCCACGCAGATGATGAGCGATTGCGCGTCGTAGCCGAGCGGTGCCTTGTGCCGGTGCGGGCGAAAAGATCTCGCGCTCGTCTTCGGATGCCAGCGTCGCCCGCAGTGCGCTTTGCCAAAGCCGCGCCGCCTCCAAAGCGGAAGGAGAAAGCGCGTCAAATCGCTCGACCTGTCCGTTGACATCATGCACGCTGGGGCCCACAGAGATGGCATCTCGGTCGATGCCCTCCGCAGCCAAAGGCAAAACCGGTGCATCCGGAAGCTCGCAAGCGTAGTAGCCACGACGCGGCATTGAGCAAATATAGCCCTCAGCGAGTAACTGGCTATATGCATTCTCGATGGTAATAACACTGATTCCCAGATGACTGGCAAAGGCGCGCTTGGACGGCAGATGCTCCCCCGCCGCAATGCGTCCAGCTACGATATCATCTCGAATTTGCTGGTAAACATACTCATAGAGCGATGCTTCGCCGCGTTTTTCCAAATTGTAGTCAAGCATGAGCCTATCACCTGACCTTATTAGGTCATTCAATCTGGTATTAGTCTGACCTTGTAATTATCTCGAAAACTGAGTATTTCGCCATACCTAGCTCCCCGATAGGATGTTCCGTCAAGCAATGCACATGCCAACCAAGGGAGCAACCATGGCAGAACAGAACAGCAAGGCCGATCGCGTCAAACTCAATCGCGAGCTCGCGCAGATGCTCAAGGGCGGCGTCATCATGGACGTCACCACGCCCGAGCAGGCACGCATCGCCGAGGAGGCAGGCGCCTGCGCCGTCATGGCTCTCGAGCGCATCCCGGCCGACATCCGTGCCGCAGGCGGCGTCTCGCGCATGAGCGACCCCAAGATGATCAAGGGCATCCAGGAGGCCGTCTCCATCCCCGTCATGGCCAAGTGCCGCATCGGTCACATCGTCGAGGCGCAGGTCCTTCAGGCCATCGAGATCGACTACATCGATGAGTCCGAGGTTCTCTCCCCCGCCGACGACGCCTATCATATCGACAAGACCCAGTTTGACGTGCCGTTTGTCTGCGGCGCCCGTGATCTGGGCGAGGCGCTGCGCCGTGTTGCCGAAGGCGCCACGATGATTCGCACCAAGGGTGAGCCGGGTACGGGCGACGTCGTTCAGGCCGTGCGTCACATGCGCAAAATCCAAAAGCAGATCCGCGACGTAGTTGCCCTGCGCGACGACGAGCTCTTTGAGGCAGCCAAGCAACTGCAGGTTCCGGTCGAGCTGGTGCGCGAGGTCCATGCCACGGGTAAGCTTCCCGTCGTGAACTTTGCCGCTGGCGGCGTAGCGACCCCCGCCGACGCCGCGCTGATGATGCAGCTGGGTGCCGAGGGCGTCTTTGTCGGCTCGGGCATCTTTAAGAGCGGCGACCCCGCCAAGCGCGCCGCCGCCATCGTCAAGGCCGTGGCAAACTTTACCGATGCCAAGCTCATCGCCGAGCTTTCGGAGGACCTGGGCGAGGCCATGGTGGGCATCAACGCCGACGAGATCGAGATTATCATGGAAGAGCGCGGGCGCTAGTCCAGCAGAAAGGATCGCACATGAGCGATTATGCAGACCAAACGGTCGCCGTGCTGGCGGTCCAAGGCGCTTTTGCCGAGCACGAGGCAAGGCTATCCGAGCTGGGCGCACGCTGTATTGAGCTAAGGCAGGCGGCTGATTTGAAGCAGGACTTTGACCGTCTGGTACTTCCCGGCGGCGAGTCTACCGTTCAAGGGAAGCTGCTTGATGAGCTGGGCATGCTCGAGGAGCTTCGTGCCCGTATCGCTGAAGGCATGCCCGTCCTGGGCACCTGCGCCGGCCTGATTCTACTGGCTCACGACCTTGCCGCCCACGACGATAAGGGAACGCCGCGCCTAGCAACCATGAACGTACTCGTTGAGCGCAACGCTTATGGCAGACAGCTCGGCAGTTTTCGCACCAAGGGCCAGGTGTCCGGCATCGACGGTGAAGTGCCATTAACATTTATCCGTGCACCCCGCATCGTCGAGGTCCACGGCGACGCCAAGGCCTTAGCGAAAGTCGACGGCCGTATCGTCGCCGCCCGCCAAGGCAACCAGCTCGGTATTACCTTTCACCCCGAGCTCGATGACGACACTCGCCTCCACGAGTTCTTCCTCCAAATGTAGGCAGAAAACAAACGAGCGTGGATTTTCGGACGCATAGCAAATGAGAGTGGATAATCTCCCACTTTGAGCTTGAATGCAGGCTCAAACCGGGAGATTATCCACTCTCATGCTATGTAGTCATTTAAGAACGTCCCCAATGACTACTTCGACAACACCGATGTTTTGGTACCGACAGACACTATGACCCAATCCGAGGGCACTAAAAAGATAGGAGCCCCCGCTCGTGA
>CABUIY010000039.1 GCA_902491765.1 uncultured Collinsella sp.
CGGGAGCAAAGGGAGTGGCAGCCTTATGACGAAAGCCACGCGGCGCAGGATATTTGCCCGGGTCGCCCAGGGTGACGCCCATACCGCGAATGGGGTCGACGCTAATGCCCTCGCGCTCGCAAAGGGTAGCAAAAAGCTCCTCCATGGCGGCCTGCTTGGCTGCCAACTGCTTCTTATAAGGACGATTGAGCGCCGTGCATCCGCCACAAGCTCTCATGATGGAACAGGGAGACTTGGGATCCACAGCCTTACGCGCAGGCGAAACCGGATCTTTATGCGGACGCTTGGAGCGAGTCTGAGACGCTTTGTCTCCGCCTCGACGAGAGTCAGAACGCTTGGTCTTAGCCCTGCTCTTGGCCGATTTGCTTTTTGCAGCTTTAGAAGACTTGGATTTCGTAGAAGATTTCTCCTCCGACCCCTCAGCTGCTTCGATCAAAGCACGACGAGCCTTACGCTCCGCACGAGATTCTGCCATGAATTAACCCCACTAATTTATTAATTTAAAGCTACAAGCATTGTACCGTGCCAAGCCAACAGACGATATGCAAGCGGTTTATTGGTATCAGTGATAGGTACAACGATGATTGCCCGCTGGGCTCCGGGGCGGGGATTAAGTTTATCGCGAGTTCCGCACGAACAGGAGGCCACTTAATGTGGCCTCCGTCGTGAGCAGGACTGTAGAGCAGGAAACTTAACCCCCGCCCCGGAGCCCAGCGGGCAACCCCTCCCTTGTGCTCTATCACGCTAAAGTGTATGATTCTGAACGTTACATGACTCACTTTACCTAACTAAAGTGCCATCAAGGGGGAATACCATGAACACCGATATGTCTCGTCGTCAGTTTGTTGGTCTAGCCGGCTCGCTCGCTACGGTGCTTGGCCTTGGTCTTGTCGGCTGCGGCGGTGGTGCCGGCAAGGGCTCCGCTGCAGGCTCTGCCGCGGCCAAGGATGTGAAGGGTGCTGCGGAGTCCAAGAAGCTCGTGGTGGGCTTTGATAAGTCCTATCCTCCGTACGGCTTTGTGGGCGACGATGGCGAGTACACCGGCTTTGATCTCGATCTGGCCAAGGCTGTTGCCGATAAGCAGGGCTGGGAGGTCAAATACGAGGCCATCGACTGGGATGCCAAGGATACGCTGCTTAACTCGGGCGCCATCAACTGCATCTGGAATGGCTTTACCATGGAGGGCCGTGAGGATGACTACACGTTCTCCGAGCCGTACATGCTCAACGAGCAGGTGCTCGTGGTCAAGAAGGATGCGGGCATCAAGAGCTGGGACGATCTTGCCGGCAAGACCGTGATTACTCAGACCGATTCCGCTGCGCAGGATGTACTTGAGGGTGACCAGAAGGATCTGGCGGCGACGTTTGCCACGCTCGACACCATCGGTGAGTACAACACGGCGTTTATGCAGCTCGAGAGCGGCGCGGTCGATGCCGTGGCGTGTGATCTTTCGATTGCCCAGTATCAGCTTGCCGCCAAGCCCGATGCCTATACGCAGCTTGATGAGCCGCTGTCCAGCGAGC
This sequence comes from uncultured Collinsella sp., assembly GCA_902491765.1. Taxonomy (GTDB): domain Bacteria; phylum Actinomycetota; class Coriobacteriia; order Coriobacteriales; family Coriobacteriaceae; genus Collinsella. The sequence goes on from CABUIY010000039.1 coordinate 1,524, forward strand.
ACTACGCCGTTGGCTTTAAGAAGGGCGACACCAAGTCGGCCGATGCTGTGGCCGAGTCGCTCAAGGCGCTCTACGAGGACGGCACGGTCAAGGACCTCTGCGATAAATATTCAAGCTATGGTTTGTCTTTCGATAATTGGGTGCTCAAGTAATGTCTATTCAGGTCATGATGCAGATGCTTGGCCAGGGATTCTTGGTCAGTTTGCAGCTGTTTGTACTGACGCTGCTCGGGTCGATTCCGCTGGGAATTCCCGTGGCGTTTATGCGCATGAGCAAAATTGCGCCGCTCCGCTGGATTGCGCGCATCTATATCTCGGTTATGCGCGGCACGCCGCTCATGCTGCAGATGTTTGCCATCTACTTTGCCCCGTACTACGTGTTCGGCATTTCGCTCACGCCCGATTCCAAGTGGACGGCGTGCGTCGTAGCGTTCATCATCAACTACGCCGGTTACTTTGCCGAGATCTATCGCTCGGGCCTGCAGTCCATTCCGCGCGGTCAATACGAGGCCGCCGAGGTGCTGGGCTACTCGCGCCTGCAGACGTTTTTGTACATTGTGATGCCGCAGGTTGCCAAGCGTATTCTGCCGGCGATGGGCAACGAGATCATCACGCTGGTCAAGGACACGTCGCTGGCGTTTGCCATCGGCGTGGGGGAGATGTTCTCGACGGCCAAGGCGCTGGTCGCCTCGCAAGTGAGCATGGTGCCGTTTGCGATTGCAGCGTTGATCTACTGGGTCTTTAACTTTGTGGTCGAGATGCTGCTGGGCGCCGCCGAGAAAAAATTGGATTACTACCATGATTAATTCGGTAATGAATATATCGAACGCGCGTAAGGCGTTTGGCGGCAATGAGGTGCTCAAGGATATCTCGCTCGAGGTAAAGCGTGGCGAAGTCGTGGCGATTATCGGGCCTTCGGGTGGCGGCAAGTCCACGCTGCTGCGGTGTGCCACGCTGCTCGAGACACTCGACGGAGGCTCGCTCTCGTTTGGTGACCTTGCCGTTGCGACGGATGCGGGTTCGGGCGCGGTCTATGCGAAGGGCGATGTGCCCAGGCAGGCGCGCTCGCGATTCGGCCTGGTGTTCCAAAATTACAACCTGTTCCCGCACTATACCGTGATGAAAAACATCATCGACGCGCCGATCCGCGTGCTCAAGCGCCCGCGCGAGCAGGCGGAAGCTCGTGCGCATGAATTGATTGCTCAGATGGGGCTTGTGGGCAACGAGAACAAGGTTCCGTGTGAGCTTTCGGGCGGTCAACAGCAGCGCGTGAGTATTGCCCGCGCCCTGGCGCTCGATCCGGAAATCTTATTCTTTGACGAGCCGACCTCGGCGCTCGACCCCGAGCTGACGGCCGAGGTGCTGCGTGTCATCAAGGATCTGGCCGCGCAGAATATGACGATGGTGATCGTGACCCATGCAATGCAGTTTGCGCGAGATGTTGCCGACCGCGTGGTCTTTATGGACGGCGGTCGCATTGTCGAGGAGGGTCCGGCCGAGCAGGTTATCGATCACCCGCGCGAGCATCGTACACGCGAGTTCTTGAGCCGTATCGAGGGATAGGCTCAGCTATTTACTCAACTGTTTATTGAGGCGAAACCGCCGCAGGCCTTATGATCTGCAGCGAATTTTTTGCATCCGCGGGGTTCAATAATTGCCTCACAAGCTTGTCTCTTCCTCTCGCCGCCCGTATCCGTACGTGCGCCGAAAGGTGTGCATGGACAGTCACCCGTGAGGGTAGGGTGGTGGCATAGGACATTTGGAGGGTGAGTCGGCTCGGCTG
>CABUIY010000040.1 GCA_902491765.1 uncultured Collinsella sp.
GCCCGTCGCGATCAGCTCGATCTGATGGCGAAGGTGCTGCTTGAGCGCGAGACCGTCGAGGGCGATGCCGTGAATGCCCTGCTCGATAACGAGTGGGACGCCTACCTTGAGCGCGAGGGCGATATCCTGGCGGCCAAGGAGGAGCGCAATGCCAAGGCGGCCGGCATGCCGACCAAGAAGCGCGCGCCTCGCATGAGCGAGGAGGAGCTGGCGGCTGATGCCGCGGCCTTTGCGCAGGCGGCCATGCAGGAGGATGCCGAAGCCGCATCCGATGATGCTGACGATGACCATGCCGTCGTCGATGCCGACACCGACGCCGACAAATAGTCTTTGTGGCGAAAGCCTCCGCGGGGAAACCTGCGGAGGCTTTTTCTTTTGAGCGATATGGGGCCGTCTGTTGATTGGGGACAGACTTAAATGAGCGTTTTCACGCATTTAAGTCTGTCCCCAATCAACATTGCTGCGGCACTTTGCTCAACTAAAGCGTACAATAGCGCCTATGCGAAAGGGGAACAGATGATCAACGAAACTATGTATGCTCGCGGCGCGGAAAGCTCCATCATCCGTGAGATTTTTAGCTATGGCCTTGAGCGCAAGGTGCAGATCGGTGCGGAAAACGTATTCGATTTTTCGCTGGGCAATCCGAGCGTTCCGGCGCCCGCTGCTGTGGCTGAGTCGATTAAGAAGGCCCTGGAGCTGCCGAGTGACCAGTTGCACGGCTACACCCCCGCTCCGGGCCTGCCGCAATGTCGAGCAGCCGTCGCCGAATCGCTCAACCGCCGCTTTGGAACGAACTATGAGGGTAAGGACGTCTTTATGACGGTGGGTGCCGCGGCTTCGCTCACCTGCACGCTCAACGCCGTTACGAACCCGGGCGACGAGGTTATTGTTATCGCCCCGTACTTTCCGGAGTATCGCGTTTGGATTGAGAAGGCCGGCTGTACGTGTGTTGAGGCGCTCGCCGATGAAGATACGTTCCAGCTGAGCGTGGACAACGTGCTCAAGGCGATTACCGATAAGACGACTGCCGTCATCATCGACTCGCCCAACAATCCGACTGGTGCCGTATATACACGCAACACGCTGACGCGACTGGCCAATGTTCTGCGCGAGGCCAACGCTCAGCGCGATCCCGAGAATCCGATTATGCTCATCTCGGATGAGCCGTACCGCGAGATCGTGTACGGTGCCGAGGTGCCTTGGGTGCCCTCGATCTACGAGCACACCATCGTGTGCTACTCGTATTCCAAGTCGCTGTCGCTGCCGGGTGAGCGCGTGGGGTGGATTTTGGTTCCCAACACCAATCCGCAGGCTGCCCGTCTGATGCCGGCTGTTGCGGGCGCTGCCCGTACGCTGGGTTTTGTATGCGCACCGGCACTCTTCCAGCGCGTGATCATCGATTGCATCGATGAGCCGAGTGATGTCGGGGCCTATGCCCGCAACCGCACGGCGCTCACCGATGCTTTGACGGACTACGGCTATACCTATGTTGAGCCGGACGGTGCTTTCTACCTGTGGGTGAAGGCACTCGAGCCCGATGCGAATGCGTTTTGCGAGCGCGCAAAGAAGTATGAGTTGCTTGCGGTTCCCTCGGACAGCTTTGGTATGCCGGGTTGGTTCCGCCTGGGCTATTGCGTGAGCTACGAAACGATTGTCAATTCGCTACCCGCTTGGAAACAGTTGGCGGACGAGTATCGTTAAAAGTAAAGCGCTCTGCCTACAATGTTTTACGTGAAACGGGGTTTGGTGTTAAGCCGGACCCCGTTGTCATGGACGTTGTGTCTTTGGGATGGAGTGGTTTTACGACTATCGAAGGCTATGCGTACAATGAATATAAGCGACGGCCGTGCCAGATAAGGAGACCCGATGCCCTACCTGCTTTCTTGTGACATTCATACCCATACGATGTTCTCTGCGCATGCATATTCGACCATTGAGGAGAATGTGTACTGGGCGGCAGAGCGTGGTCTGCAGGTGCTCGGATCTGCCGACCATTTGAGCTCTATGGTTACGGCTTGCCCCAATGACCTGCGCAGTTACCAGTTCTTTATCAACCAGGATATCTGGCCGCGCATTTGGAGCGGCGTGCTGGTGCTGCGTGGTGCCGAGGCCGATATCGTTTCGCTGAACGGAAGCCTGTTTGGCGAGGACACTCCTGTCACGCTCGATATCGCCGGCGATTCGTACAGCCGTCAGCATTCGCTGTTCGATTTGGTTACGCGTAATTTGGATTATTTGGTTGCAAGCGTGCATAATCCGCAGATTGCTGAGGGCGCGACGCTGGCCCAGACGACCGAGATGTATATCAATGCCCTGGAGCACCCCAAGGTGTTCATGCTGGGCCACACGGGGCGTTCGGGTGTGCCGTTCGATATCGACGAGGTGCTGTTGGCAGCTAAGGCCAAGCACAAGATTATCGAGATCAACAACCATAGTCTTGAACACGGTGTCGACACTGAGCATTGGGCCGTATGCCGCAAGATTGCCGAGCGCTGCGCCGAGCTGGGCGTGGGCATTGGCGTGTCGACCGATGCCCACATTGGCATGGCCATTGGCAAGCTCGATCACGCGCGCAAGATGCTCGACGAGATTCACTTCCCGCTGGATTTGATCGTGACGCGTGACCGCGAGACGCTGCTGCGCGAGATGGCGGCAGCCGGCGTGTGCGATCTGCGCAATGGGATGTAGCGGAGTTTATAAACCAAGCGAAGGGGGCGGCCCAGGCGGGTCGCCCCCTTTCTTGTCCCAAAAATCTACTGAGGTTGGTTAGCGGCGTTCGAGGACCGCTACGGTTTCGGTGTGGTCGGTATGAGGGAACATGTCGACGGGCGTGATCTTGAGCAGGCGATAGCCTCCGTCGAGGAGCTGATGCAGGTCGCGCTCTTGAGTTACGGGGTTGCAGCTGATATAGGTGATGCGGCGCGGCTTAAGCGCGCAGGCAGCTTCGAGGAACTCGGGCGTGGAGCCGGCGCGCGGCGGATCGATGGAAAGGACATCGACCCGCTCGTTGTTATCGGCGGCATCCAGGATGTAATCGGTGGCGTCGTCGGCCATAAACCAAGCGCTGCGGGTGAGGCCGTTGAGCTCGGCATTGCGACGTGCGTCGGCAATGCCCGCCGGGTTGCGCTCCACGCCGAGCAGCATAATGCCGAT
>CABUIY010000041.1 GCA_902491765.1 uncultured Collinsella sp.
TCACGAGCGGGGGCTCCTATCTTTTTAGTGCCCTCGGATTGGGTCATAGTGTCTGGCTTATGCTCAACCTGCGGCGCTGCCATCGTTGGTGCTGAGCGACTTGTTCCCCGCCTCAAATTAGCCATCCTGGGTCCCCGGTGGTTGCGGTGGGCGTGTTTGGTTGGTGCCTGTTGATGGTCTGGGTATCGGGGAGGGCGGGCTCCGCTATAATCGCCTAGAACATTAAATGGAAACGGGACGGGAGCCATACATGCGCCAGGGTTTCGACAACGCGAAGTATATCGAGCTGCAGGCTGCTCACATTAAGGAGCGCATCTCGCAGTTTGGTGGCAAGCTCTATTTGGAGTTTGGCGGTAAGCTGTTCGATGACTATCATGCGAGCCGCGTGCTGCCGGGTTTTGAACCGGACAGCAAGTTCCGCATGCTCAAGAGCATCGCCGACGATGTCGAGGTTATCATCGCGATCAACGCGAACCACATCGAGAAAAACAAGGCTCGTGGTGACCTTGGCATTACCTATGACGAGGATGTGCTGCGCCTGGTTGACCTGTTCCGCGGCAACGGCTTTGCCGTCGCGGCCGTGGTCATCACCCAGTACGCCGGCCAGCCCGCCGCCGATGTGTTCCGCAATCGCCTGAACGCGCTCGGCATTCCCGCCAAGCTGCACTATCCCATCGAGGGGTATCCGCACGATGTCGATCTGATCGTTTCTGACGAAGGCTACGGCAAGAACGAGTTTGTCGAGACCACGCGTCCACTCGTTGTCGTGACGGCACCCGGCCCCGGCTCGGGCAAGCTCGCCACTTGCCTCTCGCAGCTGTATCACGAGCATAAGCACGGTACCGCCGCCGGCTATGCCAAGTTCGAGACCTTCCCGGTCTGGAATCTTCCTCTGACGCATCCGGTCAATATTGCCTACGAGGCCGCCACGGCTGACCTCGACGACGCCAATATCATCGATTCGTTCCACCTTGAGGCCTACAACAAGACCACGGTCAACTACAACCGCGACGTCGAGGCCTTCCCGGTAGTCCGTGCCCTGATGGAAAAGATCTTGGGCAAGAGCCCCTACCAGAGCCCTACGGACATGGGCGTCAATATGGTCGGCTTTGCCATCACCGATGACGATGCCTGCCGCGACGCTTCCAAGATGGAGATCGTCCGCCGCTACTTTACCGCGGTCGAAAATGTGCGCCGTACCGGCGTGGGCGATGAGCAAGTCGACCGTCTCAAGATTATTATGAAGAAAGCCGGCATCGATAAGAACTACTCACCGGCGCGCTCGGCGGCCCTCACCAGGGAGCAGCTGACGGGTGGTCCCGTGGGTGCCATGGTCATGCCCGATGGCTCCGTGGTGACCGGTAAGACCTCCACGCGCCTGGGCGCCGCAAGTTCGCTCATTATGAACGCCCTCAAGCATGTCTCGGGCGTCGACCTTGAGCTCGAGGTCATTAGCGATGAGGCGATCGAGCCCATCAGCAAGCTCAAGACGCATTTCCTGGGAAGCAAAAACCCGCGCCTCCACACCGACGAGACGCTTATGGCGCTGTCGATCACCTCGGCCACGAGTGAGACGGCCGCTCGCGTCCTTTCGGGCCTGGAGCAGCTGCGCGGTTGCGATGCCTTCTTTAGCGTGATCATCTCGCCGACGGACGAGACGGT